>NZ_CP029481.1:2400000-3000000 GCF_003151255.1 Microvirga sp. 17 mud 1-3 | reverse complement strand
GCGCGAAGGTCGGGTCCTTGCCGAAATAGTAATACGAGCAGGTATGGCCCACCTCGACGGTGCCGTTGCCGACCGCATCGGCAATCTGCGGCTGGCCGACGATCTCGCCGGCCGCGAAGGGCTGGATCTGGAACTTGCCGTCCGTCGCCTCGGAGACGAACTTCGAGATCACCTCGGCGGCGCCGTAGATCGTGTCGAGGGACTTCGGAAATCCGGACTGCAGGCGCCACTTGATCTCCGGCATCGACTGCGCGATCGCCGGAGCCGCGACGGCTGTCGAGGCTGCGCCGAGTGTGGCGGCCTGCAAAAACTGGCGGCGTTTCATAGGTCGTTTCTCCCTGGAATCGTGACTGTGTCACTTGTGATGGTATTGACAACAAAAGTGTCTCGGCCCGCAAGACGGATTCGGCCGGGTTTCGACGAATGGTTGAGACGTAGGCCCTAGGGGTCGCTGGGCGACGTCAGGAAAGGGGGACGTCGATGGTGCAGACCACCCCATCCGGGTCGAAGTCGAGACGGACGCTGCCGTCGAGTTCGCGGGGGAGGCCGTCTTCGATAAGCCGGGAGCCGAAGCCCTTCTGGGCGGGTGGTACGACAGCCGGGCCGCCCCGTTCCGTCCATCGCATCGTCAGCCGCTCCGTCGGCGGGCCTGCCGAGACCGACCATGCAATGTGCACCTGTCCGCCGGGCTCCCGCAGAGCCCCATATTTGAGCGCGTTGGTGCATAGTTCATGGAGAGCCATGGAAAGGCTGAGCGCGACCGCGGGCGGCACCCGCCGGTCCGGGCCTGTCGCGGTGATCGCGTCACGGCCCCCGGTGGTGCGCTGGTAGGGCGCGAAGACCTCCCGCACAACATCGGCGAGCCGTGCGCCCTCCCAGTTCTCGCGGGTGAGCACGTCATGGGCCCGAGCAAGGGCGAAAAGGCGGGCCTCGAAGGCCTGCCGCGCCTTTGCGGCAGGATCGTCCGGTTCCGCGCTGACGCGGGCGAAGCTCTGGGCGGCCAGGGATTGGACCGTCGCGAGGGTGTTCTTCACCCGATGATTGAGTTCGTTGACGAGAAGCCTGAGATGCTCCTCAGCCTGTTTGTGCTCGGTGATGTCGATCTGGATCCCGTCCCACACATACGCGCCGCTGGGCAATTGCCGCGGCGCGTCGACGATCCGTTGCCAGCGGACCTCGCCCGTCCTGGCATGGCGGATCGGAAACTCGATGTCGAAGGGGACGCGGTCGCGATGGGCTTCGAACTGCTTCTTCGCGATGGCCTCGCGATATTCCGGAAGGATGAGCTCGAAAAGCAGGGAGGGATCGTGGAGGGCCCGCTCGGCCGGAATGCCGTTGAGCCTCTCGCAGCTTGCCGACAGATAAAGAAACCGCCGCTCCTGAAAACCGACCGCATCGTTCATCTGATACACGACGCCGAGCGGTAGGTTGTCGGCCAGCGCCGCGAGCTGCGCCTGGCTTTCGCGCAGCACTTCCTCGGCCCGCCTTTGTGCGTCCCATGCGCTGAAGCTGACGCCGACGCCGTCGCGAAACGGGAAGGCCTTGAGCGAAAGCGGGGCGGCCGCATTGTCGGGGTTTGTCTCGATCAGGATCGGCTCGCCAGTCGCCAACACGGAGTCGAAAGCCGTGCGCAGCATCTGTGCGGTGCCCGGAAGGGCATCCCAGATCACGCGTCCGAGAAGCGCCTGGCGCGGAAGCCCGTAGTAGATTTCAGCAGCGCGGTTGACCGAGACGAAACGCCCGGAAGCATCGAGCGCATAGAACGGGCTGCCGATCTCATCGAGCACGAAGGTGAGCCGCCGGTCGATCTCGCCGTGTTGGCTCGCCAGGGATGAGGGGGCATGCATATCGGCGGCAGATATCCGTTCGGCAGGACGAGAGGATTCCTGGAGCGGTGCGGAACGGAAAGGATCGGCGCTCATTGTTGTATCATACTATATCGTTACATTTGAAGGATAGCGAAAGGAAACCAGGGGAAGGCACAGGATAGGTTGCGATGGTGCGGAAGGTTTGAGCCTTCGGCGGCGCGTGTTTTGCTTAGTTGAAGGCTTCGGCCGCGCAGACCAGCATGAAGAGCGCGATGACAGCACCGAGTTCCGCCGCGCCCCGCAGAATGACGGTGGCTTCGCCGGAGAAATAGGTGACAACGCCGATTAAGAGCGCAACGATGCCAGCCCAGGTAAGCATGGGCTTTCTCCCCAACAATATCCTCGGTCCCGCCGATAAACACCCCATACCAAAAGAAGTTCCTAACGGCGAAAAATTTTTTCACTTCTTCGCTGCTTTTCTTCCCGTCCGGGTTCGCCCATGCTCCGATTCCCCTTCGCCCTTTCGCGGCCTGCTACCGGAGTCCCCATGCGCCCCCTCATCGACACGACGGTACCGGACCTTCCGGCGCCGCCTGCGGATCTTCTCGATGCTGCGCGCAAGTCTCCCGCAACTCCGGAGCGGCACTCGGAATTCCTGCGAGACGTGGAGGCGCTCCACCTCATCGAGGCGCGGGCACCCCGCGTGCCGCAGCCCTGGCCGGGGCGGTTGCGCATCGCGGCGTTCAATGCGCAACGCCTGGAGGCTCCGGAAGCGACGCTCGGGCTCCTCGACCGCGCCGGCGCCCACGCGGCCCTCCTCAGCGAGGTCGATCTCGGCATGGCGCGATCCGGCAACCGACATCCCGTGCGGGAAATGTCCGACCCGTCGGGCATCGGGTATCTCTACGGCGTCGAGTTCGTGGAGCTTGATCTCGGCAATGCCGAGGAGATGCGCGACTATGCAGGCGAGCACAACCGGCAGGGCTTTCACGGCAACGCCCTCGTGACGAGGCTGGCCCTGGCGGATCCGCATATCGTCCCGCTGGAGGAGAGCGGATTCTGGTTTCCGGGATACGAGGGATCGGAGCAGCGCATCGGAGGGCGGATGGCCGTCGTCGCGCGGGTGGCGGATGCGCCACGGCCCCTTTGGCTTGCAAGTCTCCACCTGGAGAGCAAGACCGATCCGGAAGATCGGCGTGCGCAGGTCCAGGCCCTGCTCCGGGCCGTGGAGCAACTCGGCCCCGACGATGCCTGGATCCTCGGCGGTGATCTCAATACCAAGGCCCTGTCCTACGATCCGGCGGAAGCCGAGCATCTCCTCGACGATCCGGGCCGTCACGAACCCCTCTTCCGAGACCTCGCGGATGCGGGCTTCGCCTGGGCCGGCGCCAACCTGCCTTTGCCGACGCAGCGCACGGGGCGGCACGGCCGGCCGCAGCCGCCCTTCGGCAAGCTCGACTGGTTCGTCGTGCGCGGCATGAAGGCGGCCGCCCCCGAAGTGCTGCCAGCTCTCGATCCCGAAGGGCAGCCGATTTCCGACCACGAGATGATTGCGGCCGAGTTCTTTTTCGAGGATGCACTCGAACAGCCCTGAATGCCTTTCCGGCGAGGCAGATGAAAGCAACTGCGGAACGGCCGAAAGCAGCCTGGTATGTAATCATATTTGACGGATCGTATTCGATAAGTTATAAATATGCGTATCGTCCCGAAATTACGTCTCATGTGACGTATTCGTTCATTTTTTATTTGCGTTGTGTTCCCGTTCCGGTCGGGAAATCGCGAAATGTTATCCGCGGTGCCGTGCGGGTCGGCACAAACAGCGAACACTTTCTCACCATGCAATGATGGACAGGGTCCGCGGGTTCCGGGATGAGCGCACGGGAGGCCCGGTGGCCGGGCAGGGTGATTCTCCGGCCCGATTGAAAGCCGATTTCGGAGTTTCGGGATGGGATGGCTTATTCTGCGCTGCCTTACGCTGGTCATTGGCGCCCTCAGCCTCGGCGGATCGTTCGCGCATCTGCTCGAAGCCGCGCCGCGTTTGATGGTCTGGTCTCCGGAGCTCTGGCGGGAGGCCACGGTCTTCAACGGACAATACCGCCTCTTCGGCATTTTGGGCGGGCCTCTCGACATCGGGGCGATCCTGCTCGCGGGAGTGCTCGCCTACGGGCTGCGGAAGGAGGCAGGGTTTCGCCTCGCCGTTGCCGGAGCGGTTCTCTATCTGGTCAGTCTCGGCGTGTGGTTGAGCGTGGTCGCGCCCGCCAATGCGGTGCTCGCCACCTGGCAGCCGGGGCCGATTCCCGAAAACTTCTTCGCGGTCCGGAATCGCTGGGAGACTGGGCACATCATCATGACTTTCCTCAAGCTCGCGGGCTTCACGGTGCTGATCCTGTCGGTTCTCGACAGAGGCGGGCCGCGCAAGGATTCCCGGGTCTTTCGGTGAGACCCGGAAGAGCAGGCTTGACAGCGGTGCGCTCTTAGGGTACAAAACGAGAACACTGACAAAGTGTGAGTGACAAGAGCCCCCCGTCGCTCACGTCGGTTCATCGCCGCTCCGGTTTCGTGCCGGGGCGGTTTTTGTTGGAATTTTTAAGAGAGCGATGCCCGACAGGCCCTGTACATGCGGGGCCAAGGGCCGCTCCCGCAGACGATCTTCATGAGAGCATCCGTTTCCATCACCGCCGCCATGAAGCGGCGGGCTTACGATTATTATGTCCATCATCCCTCGGTTCCGGTGAAGTCCATCGCGTCCTTTCTGGGCACAAGCGTCACGACGTTCCGGCGGTTGCGCCGTCTATGGGCCTGGCCGCCCCGCGCGGAGGCCCTCGCCAGTGCGGCGGAGGCCGGCGCTCCGGATTCCGACAGCAACAGCCCGGGCGGCCTTCGCGAGGCGGCCCAGTCGCTCGTGGCAGTGACGCGGGCGCGCATCGACGCCCTGGTGGCACAGCAGCGCCGCCCTGACGAAACCCTCGACCACGACAGGACCGCCCGCACCCTCGCGTCCTATGCCAGGACGTTGACGGCCGCGCAGGCGCTCCTGGAGCAGGAAGGCAGCAGCCACGATGTCAGCGAGCGAAAAGATGTGGCTCCCGCCCGCTCCCTCCATGACCTCCGCGACGAGCTTGCTCGCCACCTTGAGCGCATTGTGGCGGAGGAGGAGGCTCGCGGACGCGACGGCCTCCTGGTGTGAGGAGGATTTCGAGCGCGTCCTGCGCCACTGGCCGCTCCGCTGTCGCGATGCGCAGCGCCTGCCGGGCCTATGCCGTCTGCGCGACCCGTGGACGATCTGGCTCCTGCTCGGCGGGCGCGGTGCGGGCAAGACCCGCACGGGCGCCGAATGGGTGCGCGGCATCGCGCTGGGCGAGCCTGATTTCGCCGAGCCCCCTTTACGCCGCATCGCGCTGGTCGGCGAGACCTTCGCGGATGCGCGCAACGTGATGGTGGAGGGGCCTGCCGGTCTTCTTGCCATTCATGGACGCGCGGAGCGGCCCACCTGGTCGCCTTCCCTCCGCAAGCTCGAATGGCCGAACGGCGCGGTGGCGCATGTCTTCTCGGCGGAGGATCCGGATTCCTTGCGCGGCCCGCAATTCGAGGCCGCCTGGGTGGACGAGCTCGCCAAGTGGCGTCATGCGGACGAGGCTTGGGACATGCTGCAATTCGGCCTGCGCCTCGGCGCGCATCCGCGCCAGATGGTGACGACGACGCCGCGTCCGATCCCGCTGCTCCGGCGCTTCCTGTCGGACCCGCTTGTGGCGGTGTCGCGAGCCCGGACCGCCGACAATGCCGACAACCTTGCGCCGGCCTTCCTGCAGGCGGTCGTCGGCCGCTATGCAGGAACCCGGCTCGGACGCCAGGAACTCGACGGCGAGATCGTCGAGGACCGTCCGGACGCCCTGTGGACCCGCGCCGGGCTGGAATTGAACCGCTGCACGATGGTGCCGCCCTTGGGCCGCATCGTCGTGGCGGTCGATCCGCCGGCCACGTCCTCCCGCCGTGCGGATGCCTGCGGCATCGTGGCGGCAGGGATCGACGAGGGCGGCACGGCCTATGTGCTGGCGGACGAGACCGCCGCCGGGCTGAAGCCGCCGCAATGGGGCGAGAAGGCCGTGGCGCTCTATCGGCGGCTCGAGGCTGACGCCCTCGTGGTCGAGACCAACCAGGGCGGCGAGATGGCGCTCCAGGTGATCCGCGAGATCGACCCGGGCGTGCCGGTGGTCGGCGTGCGCGCGACGCGCGGAAAGTATCTGCGCGCCGAGCCCGTCTCGGTGCTCTACGCGCAGGACCGGGTCCGCCATGCGGGCGTATTTCCCGAGCTCGAGGACGAGCTCTGCGATTTCGGCCCGGGCGGCCTGAGCGGCGGCCGATCTCCGGACCGCCTGGACGCGCTCGTCTGGGCGCTCACGGAGCTGATGCTGCGTGAGAAGGCCCAGCCGCGGGTGCGCGTCCTGTGACGCGTCAGTCGCGCTCCATCGCAAGCCGTCCCGGTCCGGCGGCCATGAGGATCAGGAAGGCGCCCGCCATGGCGATGTTCTTCATCGCCTGAATCTGGTTCAGGTTGCGCTCCGCATCGGCCATGTTCCAGAAATCGTGGAAGAACGGGATCGTCAGCAGGCTGAAGAACGCCAAAGCGGCGGCGGCCCAGCGGGTCTTGAAGCCGGCGATCACGGCCAGGCCGAGCGCGACCTCGACGATTGCCGTCACGGGTGCCAGGAGCCAGGCCACCGGCAGGCCCTTCGAGGCGATGTAACCGGCCGTCGCGCCAAGGGCATAGAACTTGGTGATGCCGGAGATGACGAATATCGCCGCAAGAAGAATGCGGCCGATCAACAGAAGCATGTCGCGCATGGCGCTCGGACTTTCTTTCGAATGACTTTCCCGGTGCACTGGGCCGGATGTTTTAACCCAGGCACTTCGCCGAATGTGCAGCGCCGCACGGTGTTGCGCAAACTCTTCTTTGCCGGCCGCCGGGCCGGACGGAGCTTTTCATGTTGACGATGCTGACCCGCTGGTTCCGGCCGCCCGACGCCAAGGCCTCACGCGCGCCGTCCTCTGTCGCGTTCTACGTGGCCGGGCAGGCCGTGTGGACGCCGCGCGACTATGCGGCCCTGGCCCGGGAGGGGTTCCAGAAGAATGCCGTCGTGCACCGGGCCGTGCGGCTCGTGGCCGAGGCCGCCGCTTCCCTGCCGCTCGTCCTCAAGCGCCGTGGCGCGGAGTTGACGGAGCATCCGCTCCTCGATCTTCTCGCTCATCCTAACGGGCGGGACGGCGGGCAGGGTTTCCTCGAAACCGTGTTCGGCCATCTGCTCGTGTCGGGCAATGCCTATGTGGAGGCGGTGAGCGTCGACGGCGCGCCGCGGGAGCTTCACGCCCTGCGGCCGGACCGGATGCGCGTGGTGCCGGGCCAGGACGGCTGGGCGGCCGCCTACGACTACACGGTGGGTGGGCAGACGATCCGCTTCGCGCAAGGGGCGGAGCCCGTGCGGCCGATCCTTCACCTCACCCTGTTCCATCCGTCGGACGACCATTACGGCCTGTCGCCCATGGAGGCGGCCGCGACGGCGCTCGACATCCACAATGCGGCGGGAGCCTGGAACAAGGCCTTGCTCGACAATGCTGCGCGCCCCTCCGGCGCCCTCGTGGCGGGGGGCGACCTGCTCACTGATGTGCAGTTCGCGCGCCTCAAGGAGGAGCTGGAAGCGAACTACCAGGGCGCCGCCAATGCGGGCCGGCCGCTGCTCCTCGAAGGCGGCCTGCAATGGACGCCGCTCTCGCTGACGCCGAAGGACATGGACTTCGTCGAGGCGAAGGCGGCGGCCGCCCGCGAGATCGCACTCGCGTTCGGCGTACCACCCCTGCTGCTCGGCCTGCCGGGCGACAACACCCACGCCAATTACGCGGAGGCGAACCGCGCCTTCTACCGCCAGACCGTGATCCCGTTGGTCAAGCGCACCGCGCAGGCGCTCGCCCACTGGCTCGCTCCCGCCTATGGCGAGCTGCTCCACCTCGAACCCGATCTCGATGCCATCGAGGCCCTGTCCGGGGAACGCGAAAGCCTCTGGCGCCGCGTCTCGGCCGCGACCTTCCTCAGCGAGGACGAGAAGCGCGAGGCGGTGGGGTATGGGCTGACAAATCTTCGCACACCGGCGAAGGGGCATGCATCTTGAAGGAGGTCATCATGGAATAGGCGAAAGCCGCGATGTTACGGGTGGAGTGCTCAACCGTGTTCATACAAATGGTGCGGTTGGAAAATTGATAGGAAATTCGCTGTTACATAGGATTTGATAATGATTGATGTTCAGCTTGATACAACCAACTTTGTTGACGGTAAAACAGCTTACTTTGATGGAACTGCGGGTGTTCTGAAAACGGCCTGGGCTTCGCCCCAATCTCCCATCGCGGATCTGCGGGATTTCATGGATGAGCGCTATGGCGCAGGCCAGTGGACTTATCGGACGACACAGCAGGGCGGCGTTGTTACAGGGACCGATGCCGGGCCCGCTATCACGGATGCGCTTGCGGCACTTCGGGCGCGGTACGGGCGGGGGAAACTGCTGATTCCCCCGGGAGCATTTACCGTCATCCAACCACCGGACCCGCAAACGCTTGGTGGGCACATCATCGAGGGGTTTGGCTCGCAGGCCTCGCAGATCTACTTCCAGAACGGACAGCAACCGCTTTTCTGGTTCAACGGATCGGCGACGGGCGGTGCATTGAAAGGACTGGGGCTCCTTATCGAGGCAGGACTGGGCGATACCAACGCCACCTGCATCCTTCAGCAGGGGAATGTGAAGAGGCTGGACGCGAATGGCGTTTGGGACGGCCAGTATCACCAGCCTGATCAGATGGAGTTCAGCGATCTTTATATCACGAGCGCTGATAGCGTTTCCAAGTGGCACACTGGCTGGTTGGTCAACGGCGAAGGCCGCACTTCGCCTCAGGGCGTCAGGGTCTGCCATGCGACGAACATTCAGATCTTCCGGTGCCGGTATCTCGGTGCAGGCTTCTATAATGCGCAGAAATTCAGTGTCATCAACTTAGGCATATATGCGGGTACGGGAACCGGAAACAGTCTCTACCTCAGTGGCGGGGGAACTTCCTCGAAGAACAGCGGTGATTGCTTGTTCGACAACATTACGGTCAGCGGTGATCTTAACCTGACCGCGGCTTCGGGCTGCTCGATACGTGGAAAGTGTTCAACGGTCTCGGCGAGTAGCAGCTTCAATGCCTACGATATCTTCCTGGACAGTGGAGCGCCCCTGTCCGGCAGCCTTGGGCCGAATGGACGCTACGTCATCATCTAGGATGCGGGAGCAGAGGCAGAACCATGATCCCGCTCGCGCATGAGAAGCGACCGTTCGAGACATGGCGCCTTCTCCTTTTCCGGAGAGCGTACGCTCTCTGGAAAAGTCTCACATCTCTCATGTTCTGTAGCGACCTGATGTGTTCAGACCATCTCCGTCTTCAATTGACAGAGAGCCGAAAAGGCGCACATCCCCGGGGCAAGCACGCCCCGGGGATGACGGAAGGAAGATGGGTTGCATAAACCCAAACGCCTGCGTGATGCGCCCGTTGCGCGTCCCTCACAGCCCCTGAAACCTGACTCGCATCCTCTTTTGTCAGGAACAAACAATGAACATATTCGACAGGATCGCCGAGGCTGTGATCAGCCGCGGCGATCTCGCTCACCTTGCCCTTTTCGTCTGGGCGAGCGGCGCCTCCGGCCTGCTTGCCATGACGCTTCGCGATCTGTTCGCCGCGAACCGCCGCTTCGATGCGTTCGTGCGCGAACTGTCCCTCTTCAACCGCCGTCAATCGGGAGATCCGTCATGATCCGCTCCGTTCCGCGCGCGCCGCGCCAGCCGAAAGCCGCCCGCGAGGTGGCACATGCTCCGGCTCTCGTGTTCCGCGATTTCGTGCGCCAGCTCGAGCGGCTCGATGCCGGGCGCCGGAAGACGTCCCGGAAAGGAGCCCGCTGATGCGCCGCGCCACGTCCATCGTGCGGGAGGTGAAGCTCGTGGCCGAGCCCGTGCGCGCCATCGACCGGGAGGGCGTCTTCGAAGGCTATGCGAGCCTGTTCGGCATCGCCGATCTCGGCAAGGACGTGGTCATGCCGGGCGCTTTCGCGGACAGCCTGAAAAAGCGCGGTGCGGGCAATATCCGCCTCCTCTGGCAGCACGATCCGTCCGAACCCATCGGGCGGTGGCTTTCCATCGTGGAAGACCGCCGCGGCCTGAAGGTGCGCGGCCGGCTCAACCTGGCGGTGGAGCGCGCCCGCGAGATCCATTCCCTGCTGGGGGAGGGGGCTGTCGACGGTCTCTCCATCGGCTTCCGTGTCGAGCGTGCCCGCGCCGAGCGTCCCACGGGCCTGCGGCGCCTGGAAAAGCTCGACCTGTGGGAAATCTCGATCGTGACCTTCCCGATGCTCCCCGGCGCACGGGTGGACCGGGTCAAGCAGGCCGGGGAAGATCTCGCGCAATGCATCCGCGCCACGGCGGTACGCCTTTTTTCCTGAACCGCGCGCCCGGATCCGGCGTTGGACAGGAGCCCGCGGAGGCGCGGAGGCTGCGGGTCGCCCCGGCGGGGCCTTGTCCCGCATCCGCTCATTCGGGAGAACCTGCCATGAAGTCACTTGCTTTCGCGGCCCTTCTCGCCCTCGCGGCGGCTGGCTGCACCACGACGCAGGAACGGGTCGGCGGCGCGGCCGTCGGTGCCGGCGTCGGCGCCGTCGCCGGTCCCGCCGGTGCCGTCGCGGGCGGCGCTGTCGGCGCCGTCACCGGGCCCACGGTCACCCGCCAGGTCAGGCGCGCGACCCGCTGACCGAAGCCAGATCCTATCGTCCGAAAGCCCGCCGCCGGCGGGCTTTTTCATGTCTCTCAACCCCCACGATGTTCATAATGTCCATTGCAGAAACCAAATCCCTCTCCGACAACGTATCTTCCGCATTCGAGGATTTCGCCCGCGCTTTCGAGGCCTTCAAGGAAACCAACGACACCCGCCTCGGCGAGATCGAGACCCGCCTGATGAGCGATGTCGTCACGGACGAGAAGCTCATGCGCATCGAGGGCGCCCTCGACGAGACCAAGCGGCGCGTCGAGCGCCTGTCGCTTGATCGGGCCCGTCCGCCGCTCGCGGGCGCCGAGGCCGACACCCGCGATCCGCTTCTGTCCGAGCACAAGCAGGCCTTCCGGGCCTATATGCGCAGCGGCGAGGCCGCCGGCCTCAAGCGGCTGGAGGAGAAGGCGCTCTCGGCGAGCAGCGGTCCCGACGGTGGCTATCTCGTGCCCGATACCGTCGAGCGCGAGGTGCTGCGACGTCTGGCGAGTGTCTCGCCGATCCGGGCGATTTCGTCCGTCAAGGTGATCTCCGGCGGCCAGTACAAGCGCGCCTTCTCGGCCACGGGCCCGGCCTCCGGCTGGGTGGGCGAGACTGCGCCGCGTCCGCAGACTGCCGGGCCGGTTCTCTCGGAGATGAGCTTTCCGGCCATGGAGCTCTATGCCATGCCGGCCGCGACCCAGACGCTTCTCGACGATGCGGTGGTCGATATCGACCGCTGGATCGCCGAGGAGGTCGAGGCCGCCTTCGCCGAGCAGGAAGGTGCCGCCTTCGTGAACGGTGACGGGGTCAACAAGCCCAAAGGCTTCCTGGCGGTCGACACGGTCGAGGACGAGATCTGGGAATGGGGCCGCCTCGGCACCGTGCAGACGGGCGGCGCGGACTTTCCCGCCACCAATCCGTCCGACGTGCTGGTGGAGCTGGTCTATGCCCTCAAGGCCGGTTACCGGCAGAACGCCTCCTTCGTGATGAACCGCCGGACACAGAGCGCGATCCGCCGCTTCAAGGATGCGGACGGCCAGTATCTCTGGGCTCCGCCCGCGAGCCTCGGCCAGGCCGCGACTCTGATGGGCTTCCCGGTCGTGGAGGCGGAAGACATGCCTGATATCGCGGCCGGGGCCTGCGCGGTCGCGTTCGGCGATTTTCGGCGCGGCTACCTGGTGATCGACCGGGCGGGCGTGCGCGTGCTGCGCGATCCCTATTCGGCGAAGCCCTACGTGTTGTTCTACACCACGAAGCGCGTCGGCGGCGGGGTTCAGGACTACGCGGCCATCAAGCTCTTGAAGTTTGCGGCGTAAGGAACTCCAAGGGGCGCGGTCAGCGCCGCGCCCAGGAATCCGCCATGCCGTCGAGGCTGCTCGTCGCCTGCCGGATCCAGTTCATGTGCTCCCGCAGGGACGTGATGGCCGTAAGCCCGCCGCAGGCATTGGGCCCGTTGGCGCGCAGCGCCCCGCTAGACCAGCTCACGATGCCGGACAGGCGATAGCCGCCCTGCGACGTGACAAGGACCGGCCCGCCGGAATCGCCCCGGCAGGCCCCGGCTCCGGCGGTCTCGGCAAGCCGCGTGCGGTCGGTGGCGATCACTACCCGGTTGGCCACCTCGACATTCCCGACCGCGAGGAGCTGGACCTGGCGCAGGGTGCGTGCGGAGCTCTTCACCCGTTCCGAGGACACGCCGAACCCTGCCACGGTCACCATTTCGCCCTCCGCGATCCCGCCCGCCGTGCGCAGATCAAAGGGGCCGAAATCACCGCCCAGCGGTCGCTCGAGCTTCAGCAGCGCGAGATCGACGCCCGGCTGGGTGCGAGGCGTCGTGCCGGGCACGAAGGTGGGATGGACCGCAATGGCCGCGACGCGAACCGTTTGCTTCCGGAAGCCCCGGTCGACCCCCACAATCCGATAGGCCACGCGGTCCGTCAGGCAATGGGCGGCCGTGAGGACGAGATCCGGCGCCACGAGGGCACCGGAGCACAACTCGCCGTCGCCGCTCTCCACCGCCACGACGGAGCGCCGCAGCCCGTCCGGCTCCCTGAGCGGCGTGCCCTGCAGGACCGCCTGGGCCGGAGCAGCGAGGAAGAGGAAGGAGACGAGGCCGGCGATCGCGCCGGTGACATTTTCGAAGCGCATGGAACGACTTTGGGATCTGGCCAGATTTGACGCAAGGGAAACTCGCCGAAAGGCCGCGAGCCTGTGTGGATGAGACCCGCGGCGGACCTATTCGTTCCATCCCGCCTTGCGGTTCCAGCCCGTGAGGATTCGGTCGATCCAGCTTTTTTGCGGGCCGAGCAAAATGCCCTGTGTGGTGCCGCCACAGCCTTGCCCCTTGGCGGGGGACGACCAGCTCGTAACGGCCACCACGGCGTCGCCTGCCGTCATGGGACCGCCGGAATCGCCCTGACAAGCGCCCATAGCGCCCTTGCCCTGGGTCCACAGGAGAATGCTGCTTGCTCCGTACGGCTCGACGACCGTGAGCCCCGCGGTGCGGAACGTGCCGGTGGTCTTGGGGTCGCCCTCCCGGGCGAGCCCGAAGCCACCCACCGTCACGGGCTCCCCGGCCCGGGGATGCGCCGTGCTGAGAACGGCCGTCCGGAAACGGGCGGGCAGTTTTTCCGGAATACGCAGGAGCGCGAGGTCGATGGATCGCCGGCGCGCCTCCACGGCCTTCGCGTCGTAGCCCGGATGCACGGCTTTCGCGGACGGCGTGATCAGCACCGGCTCCCCGGTTTCGTCGCGAAAATGGACCCGGTGCTCGGCCGCACCCGTCACGCAATGGGCGGCGGTCAGCACCACGTCCGGAGCCACCACGACGGCGCTGCACACGCCGCCATTCGAACTCAGCACCATCACGCTCGCCTGGGCGAGGGCGCCGTCATGCTCCGCTCCGCCCACGATGGCCCGCGCCTGCGTCGCGAAGACGGTCGTCAGAAGGGCGGCCGCGACGGCCGGGAGAGCAACGATGACAGATTTCATGACATGAAGGATTCCCGTTCGATGTTTCCGATACTCGTCGAAGGCCCCGCCGTCGAGCCGGTTCCGCTGGCTGAGATGAAGGCCCATCTGCGCGTCGACGACGATGCGGAGGACACCCTGATCGGTGGGCTCGTCAAGGCCGCACGGCTCATGGTGGAGGCAAGCGCCCGCCGCATCCTGATCGCACAGCGCTGGCGGCTCATGCTGCATCGCTGGCCACAGGGCGGGACCGTGCTCCTGCCCCTTTCGCCGCTTCTGTCCGTGGAGGGCGTGCAGGTTTACGATGCGGCCGGCACGCCGGAGGTTCTTTCGCCGGAGGATTACGAGAGCGATCTCGTCAGCGATCCGCCGAGGATCCTGTTCCGGCGGATGCCGGAGCCCGGCCGGGTGCAGAGCGGCATCGCCATCGATCTGCAGGCGGGTTACGGCGAGACGCCCGAGGACGTGCCCGCGACCCTGCGGCTCGCCATCAGGATCCTGGTGGCACGCTGGTACGAGAACCGCGGCGACGTGGCGGGCCCCCAGGCCCTTCCGCCCGAAGCGCTTCCCCTCGTGGCCCCGTTCCGGCGGGCCCGGATTTAGAGCCGCTTCCGTCATCGCGGAGCGCCGCCGTCGCTAAAAGCACTCTCCGTCATTCCGGGACGGCCCAAAGGGCCGGGCCCGGAACCCATAACCAATAGCGGCTCAGAATAAGGAGCAGCGGCAAACGCTGCGCTTTCTCCTGCACTGTCAGCGGTTATGGGTTCCGGGTTCCGCTGCGCGGCCCCGGAATGACGGCGGAGAGCCCTTTTAACGACCGGAGCGCTCTTTCCAGAACACGATCTTCTTCATTCCTCTCATGAAAACAAAACCCGTTCCCATCGGCGCGCGGTCGCGCCGTTTCGTGCTCGAATTGCCGCTGGAGCGGCCGGACGGCTTCGGCGGGGTGATCCGCTCCTATGCGCCCGGTCCGCAGGTCTGGGGTGCCATCGAGATGCTGTCCGGCGCGGAGCGCGTCCGGGCCGGCCGGCCGGAGCAGGCGCTCACCCACCGCGTCACCCTGCGCTACCGCGAGGGCGTGACGGGGGCCATGCGCCTGACCGCGGGCCTGCGCCGTTTCGCCATCCGCATCGCCGCCGATCCCGACGGGTCGCGGCGTGACCTCGTATGCCTTGTAGAGGAGATGAAGCCGTGACGAGCCCTGTTCTTGCCTTGCGCCGCGCCATCCTCGACCGTGCGCTCGAAGACGGGGAACTCCTGTCCCTCATGGGCGGCACTCTGCGGCTCTACGACGAGCCGCCCCGGGCGGCTGCTCCCATCTATGCCCTCTTCGGGGACGTGACCGCAAAGGATTGGTCGACCGATACGGATCGCGGTCACGACCAGGTTCTCAGCATCGTCGTCTGGGGCGAGCGTGGCAGCGCCCGCGATGCGCTCGCGGCCGCAGAGCGTTTTTCGGACATTCTCGACGATGCGCGGATTCCCCTGGAGGGCCACCGCCTCGTCACCTTACGGGCGACGGAACTCACGGCCGTCCGAGACCGTGACACGCAACAGACCCGCGCGACCTTGCGCCTACGCGCCCTCACGGAAGTGGCGTGAATTTTCATCCACCTGTCGTGGCCGGACATTTTCAGCAAAAGGATTTCCCATGCCTGCTCAGAAGGGCAAGGATCTGCTCATCAAGATCTCCGACGGGGCTTCGGGCTTCGTGACCGTGGCGGGACTGCGCACGCGCCAGATCGCCTTCAACGCCGAAACGGTCGATGTGACCAACGCGGAATCCGCCGGACGCTGGCGCGAGCTTCTCGCCGGTGTCGGCGTGCGGCGCGCAGGCATCACGGGAGCCGGCGTGTTCAAGGACGAGGCTTCGGATACGCGCATGCGCCAGGCCTTCTTCGATGGCGACATTCTCACCTACCAGATCGTGGTACCGGATTTCGGTCGTATCGAGGGCCTGTTCCAGATCACGAGCCTCGAATATCGCGGCGACCACGCTGGCGAGGTCACGTTCGAGATGGCTCTCGAATCCGCCGGGGCGCTGAACTTCGTGGTCCTATGATGGCCGACGCGGCAAAACCTATCGACATCAGGACATCGAGAAGGACGACATCATGGCGAATGGACGACGGGGCGAGGTGGCCCTCGAACTCGGCGGGCGGCGCTACACGCTCTGCCTCACCCTCGGCGCGCTGGCGGAACTGGAGGATGCCTTTGGGGTGCAGGACCTGACGGCTCTGGCGGAGCGCTTCGGCAGCGGCCGCCTGTCGAGCCGCGATCTCGTGGCGATCCTGGCCGCCGCCCTGCGCGGAGGAGGACATGCCATGACCGACGCGGATGCCGCGGAGCTGCCGCTGCACGACGGTATCGCGCCCGTGGCACAAGCCATCGCGGACCTCCTCATCGTCACGTTCGGCGGGAAGGCTTTGCCCGAAAACCCTCGGTCGCCGCAGGAGGCATGAGCGGGCCGCAGGCCTTCCCGTGGGAGGACATCATGCGCCTTTGCCTCGGCCTCCTGCGGTGGAGCCCTCAGGATTTCTGGCGTGCCACGCCGCGCGAAATCGCGGCCGCGGTCGAGGGATTGGGCGGAGGGAAAGCGCCCGAGCCTGCAGGCCGTGGCGATCTCAGACGTCTGATGGACGCCTTTCCGGACGGGTAGGCGAGCGGCCTCCGATGCCGTGATCTTACGGCCGCTGCAAAATCGGTGGTCATGAAGGATGTTGGTCGGTCGTCCCGAGATATCGGGCGCCTTTGCTCTCCATGCAGAGCAAGTAGATCTTTCGCCAGTTCTCACCCGCCGTCACGCTATTGCGTGCGCGCATCGCGGCTTTCTCGGCTTCGAGATTACATTCGGCATTCGCGCGGGACATGTCCTCCTTGGACAGCCCGTTGCGGTTGAAGACGAGATCGGGCCGGGGAGCCGAATTGCAGCCTGACATCACCGTCGACGGCAGGACAACAACACACAGGATCCTCAACGTGGCTGAACAAGTTGATGTCTTCAAAGACAACGCCCCCCATGCGGAAGCGGACAAGGACAGGGAGCGTCAGCTCCAGGCACTCATCGGCCTCTCGGACAAATTCGGTGACTCCCTGTCCCGTGCTTTCGCGAAGAATGTTGCAGAAGGCAAGAAATTCGACGGGGTTCTGAAGTCGCTGCGCCAGTCTCTTGTGGAAACAGGGTTACGTCTGGCGCTGGCTCCCCTGCAATCGGCCCTGAGCCAGAGCGTCAAATCCACGGCGACGGACGGCCTCGGCGGCCTTTTCGGAGGCCTCTTCAAGGGGATCGGTTCTCTTTTTGGCGGGGGCGGCGATGCGCCTGCGCCCTTCGCGAAGGGCGGCGTCTTCTCACGCGGGATGGTGATGCCCTTCGCCCAAGGGGGCGTGGTGGGCGCGCCGGCATACTTTCCGCTGGGGCGTGGGCTCGGCGTAATGGGCGAGCGAGGCGCGGAGGCGATCATGCCTCTGGCGCGCGGGCCGGATGGGCGCCTCGGCGTTCAGTCCGGAGGCGGCGGGCGGCCGCTTTCGGTGACGGTCAACGTCTCGACGCCGGATGCGGAGAGCTTCCGGCGATCCGAGGCGCAAGTCTCGGCCGCGCTTGCCCGGGCCGTCGCGCGCGGCCAGCGCGGCCTGTGAGGAATCTCAGGCCCCGTCCGCATCCAGCATGGCGGCGATCTCGTCCTTGAGCTGGACGCGCCGGCGCTTCATCTCCTCCTCCACATCCTCGGTGGTGGGCTCCACGCGGCTTTCCACCCGCTGGATGGTGCGGTTGAGCTCATCGTACTCGTCGTAGAGCCGGGCGAAGTGGTTGTTGCTGGTCTTCAACCGCTGGATCCGGTCGGCCTTGCCGGGAAAGTCGTCGGCGAGGTTCGGGGTCATGGTCATCGGGCGGGGTCTCCTTCAGTCCCTATGGCACGTCGCGACGACAACGCGACGCACGCACGTTCCGTTTCATTCCCGTCAAGGAGCCTGTCATGGCATCCGATTTCCATGAGGTCCGCTTCCCCCTCGATATCGGCCTCGGCCGCAGGGGCGGGCCGGTGCGGCGCACGGATATCGTCACCCTCGCCTCGGGGCGCGAGCATCGCAACAGCCGCTGGGCCCATTCCCGCCGTCGCTACGATGCGGGTCTGGGCGTGCGCAGCCTCGATGCGCTGCACGCAGTCATTGCCTTCTTCGAGGAGCGGCGCGGACGTCTCGTCGGCTTCCGCTTCCGCGACCGGGCTGACTGGCGCTCCGGCCCGCCCTCGCGGGCGCCGACGCCGCTCGATCAACCGATCGGCACCGGCGACGGCACGACGCGTCAGTTCCAGCTCGTAAAAACTTACGGGACGGGCCACGACCCTTACCGGCGCGTCATCGCCAAGCCGGACGGCACCACCGTTCGGGTTGCGCTCGACGGGGTCGAGCAAGCTCCGGGCCTGGCATTCGCGTGCGATCCGACCACAGGCCTCGTGACCTTCACAACGCCCCCGGCCGCCGGTGCGGCAATCACCGCGGGGTTTTCCTTCGACGTTCCGGTTCGCTTCGACACGGACGAACTCGATATCGACCTGTCGGCCTTCGAGGCCGGCGCCATCCCGCAGATCCCGCTCATCGAAATCGTGCCGTGAGGCACGCCAACGTGTTCCGCTCCCCACGGATCTTGAGTGCTCTCGGGAAGCGCTGTCCTGCTCTCCTCCCCCTTGTGGGGAGGAGGTGGAGGTGGGGGTGTGAGCGCTACATTTGGAGATGTTGGCGCCGACACCCCCACCCTAACCCTCCCCACAAGGGGGAGGGGATTATGTCTTGCCACGTCGCTATCGCGCGACCTTCTCCTCAGAGGGGGGAGCCGCAGCTTCATTATATTCGGACGGTGTCCCATGCGAACCATTCCCTCCAACCTCTCGGCCCATCTGGCTGAGGGCGCGACAAGCCTGTGCCATTGCTGGAGGCTGATCCGCCGCGACGGCGTGACTCTCGGTTTTACCGACCATGACCGCGACCTTGCCTTCGGTGGAACAGTCTTCGCGGCGCGCACCGGGCTCGAAGCCGCGGAGGCGACGTCGGAGCTCGGCCTCGCAGTCGGCGGAGGCGAGGTCTCCGGGGCTCTGGTCTCCGCCGGCCTGACGGAGACCGACATCGCGTCGGGCCTCTATGACGATGCGAGCGTCGAGACCTGGCTCGTCAACTGGGCCGATGCAGAGCAACGACTGCTCCTCGATATCGGCTCCATCGGCGAGATCCGCCGTGCGGATGGCAGTTTTGTCGCGGAGGTGAGGGGGCTCATGCACCGTCTCGACGAGGAGCGCGGACGCCTGTTCCGTGCCACCTGCTCGGCCGACCTCGGCGACGCACGCTGCGGCGTGAACCTTTCTTCCTCCGCCTATGCGGATACCGGAACCGTAACCCGCACGGATGGTGCGCTCGCCATTGCTGCGTCCCGCATCGGCCTCGCGGACGGCTGGTGCACAGGCGGGCGCCTCACATGGCTGACCGGTGCGAATGCCGGGACCTCCGTTGAGGTGAAAGTCCACCGCGCCGTCGGCGGAACGGACGAGTTCGACTTGTGGCAGCGGGCACCGCAGGCCATCGCGGTCGGCGATACGTTCCGCGTCACGGCGGGTTGCGACAAGACCCACGCGACCTGCCGCGACAAGTTCCGGAACGCGGTCAATTTTCGCGGCTTTCCTCACATGCCGGGCAACGATTTCGTCATCCGCGTGCCGCGCCAGGGCGAGCCCGGCCTCGATGGCGGCAGCTTCTTCCGGTGACCCACCTTGTCATTCCGGGCCGCGTTAGCGGAGCCCGGAACCCATAAACACCAACGATAGAGGATAGAGAGCGACGGCAGCCGTTGTGCTTTTTCCTGTATCGTCAGTGGCTATGGGTTCCGGGCTCGCCTACGGCGCCCCGGAATGACAGTGGCGCGCGCCGTTCTCCCCCACGGATACTAAACATGCCCGCTCCCGCTCTCATCGTCGCTGCCGCGCGTGCGTGGATCGGCACGCCCTATCGCCATCAAGCCTCGCTCAAGGGCATCGGCTGCGACTGTCTCGGCCTGCTGCGCGGCGTGTGGCGGGACGTGATGGGAACGGAGCCGGAGCTGCCGCCGCCTTATTCGCCTGACTGGGCGGAGGCCGGTGGCGAGGCGCTGCTCGCGGCGGCGCGGCGCCATCTCGTTGCGCGGGATGATCTGTCCGTCGCGCCGGGGGATGTTCTGTTGTTCCGTTGGCGGGAGGGGCTGTCGGCCAAGCACTGCGCCGTCGCGTCCTCCGCCGACGCGATGGTCCATGCCCATGACGGCGCCGCCGTCGCCGAGGTGGCGTTCCGCCCCTGGTGGCGGCGTCATCTCGCCCATGTGTTCACGTTCCCGAACGCCTGACATCGAAAAGCATCATGGCCACACTCGTTCTTCAAACCATCGGCTCCGCCGTGGGCGGCGCAATTGCGGGCCCGCTCGGCGCGCTTGCCGGCCGTGCTCTCGGCGCGCTTGCGGGCGCAGCCATCGACAACGCGCTGCTCGGCTCCTCCGAGAGCGGCAAGGTGGTGGAAGGCCCGCGCCTGAAGGAGATCGACGGGCTCACCTCGACGGAGGGCGCGCCGATCCCCCGCGTCTACGGCCGCGTGCGCATCGGCGGTCAACTCATCTGGGCGACACGCCTTGAGGAGGTGGCGAATACCAAGACGGAGCGCTCGGGCGCGCAGGGCGGCAAGAGCCTCGGTCAGAAGGGCGCGCAGACGAAGAGCGTGACCTATTCCTATTACGCGAATCTGGCGGTCGGCCTGTGCGAGGGTCCCATCGCGTTCATCCGGCGTGTCTGGGCGGACGGGCGGGAGATCGACCTCAACACCATCGTCATGCGCATCCACGGTGGGAGTGAGGCCCAGGATCCCGACCCGCTGATCGTCGCCAAGGAGGGCGCCGCCGACGCGCCCGCCTATCGCGGCCTCGCCTATGTGGTGTTCGAGCGTCTGCCGCTCGCCGATTACGGCAACCGTGTACCGCAATTCTCCTTCGAGGTGGTGCGTCCCGTGGGTGGGCTGAATCGCATGGTGCGAGCCGTCTGCCTGATCCCCGGCGCTACCGAGTTCGGCTACCACGACCTGCCGGTCGCGAAGGTCCTGGGGCTTGGCGCCACCGAGCCGGAAAACCGCCACCAGCTCCAGCGTGCGACGGATGTGGATGCCTCGCTCGATGCGCTGCAATCCCTCTGCCCCAATCTGGAGCGCGTTTCGCTCGTGGTGAGCTGGTTCGGCACGGATTTGCGCGCCGGGTCCTGCACCATCGAGCCGCGCGTGGATACGAACGCGAAGAAGACGGACGGGGCCTCCTGGTCCGTCGCCGGCCTCACGCGCGAGGACGCGAAGCCGGTTTCGCAGGTGGACAGTGCACCGGCCTATGGCGGCACCCCGTCTGACGACACCGTGCTCCGGCTCATTCGTGAGCTGAAGGCGCGTGGCCTGAAGGTGGTGCTCTATCCCTTTGTGATGATGGATGTGCCTATCGGCAATACCCTGCCGAATCCCTATGGCGGCACCGGGCAGGCGGCCTATCCCTGGCGCGGGCGTATCACCTGCCACCCGGCGCCGGGACAGCCCGGCTCGCCGGACGGGACTGCCGCCGCAGCCGCACAGGTCTCACAATGGTTCGAGCGTTCCTGGGGCTTTCGCCGCCTGGTGCTGCATTATGCGGATCTCGCCGAGGAGGCGGGCGGCGTGGAGGGTTTCATCCTCGGCAGCGAGCTTGTCGGTCTCACGCGCGTGCGCGCCGCGTCCGGCATCTATCCGGCGGTCGATGCCCTGAAGGCTCTCGCGCAGGATGTGCGCACAGCCTTAAGGAGCGGCACGAAGATCGTCTATGCGGCGGACTGGACCGAATACGGTGCCCATGTGCTCGATGACGGCGACGAAGTTCGCTTTCCCCTCGACCCGCTCTTCGCGGATCCCGCCATCGACGCGGTTGGCATCGACTATTATCCTCCCATCTCCGATTGGCGCGACGGGCCGGACCATGCGGACCTCGCGGTCGCGCGCAGTCCTTACGACGTCGCCTATCTTCGCGGCAGGCTCGGGAGCGGCGAGGCTTTCGACTGGTATTATGCGAGCGCGGCGGACCGCAATGCGCAGAGGCGCACGCCTATTACCGACGGCACCTACGGCAAACCCTGGATCTACCGCGCCAAGGATCTCGTCTCCTGGTGGTCGAACCGGCATGTGGAGCGCGTCGGCGGCGTCGAAGTGCGCACCACGGCCTGGAGGGCGCAGTCGAAGCCGATCTGGCTGACCGAGATCGGCATTCCGGCCGTGGACAAGGGTCCGAACGGCCCCAACGTCTTTCCGGATCCGAAATCCTCGGAATCCGCCTATCCGCCGTTTTCCCGCGGCGTGCGCGACGACCTTGCGCAGGCGCGTGGACTTGAGGCGATCCTCTCGCGTTTCGATCCGACGCTCGACGGCTTCTCGTCCGCGTTCAACCCGGTCTCGTCCGTCTATGGCGGGCGCATGGTCGATGCGGGCCGCATGTTCGTCTGGGCCTGGGATGCACGGCCCTTTCCGGCCTTTCCGGATTTCACCTCCGTTTGGAGCGACGGCCGCAACTGGGAGACGGGGCATTGGATCACCGGCCGCATCGAAGGCACGGCCCTCGACCGGCTGATCGTCGCGATCCTGAAGGATTTCGGCCTTACGGCTCCGGCGTCCCTTCCGGTGGATGGGTTCGTGGACGGCTATGCGATCGACCGGCCCATGTCGGCACGGGGCGCCCTCGAACCGCTGATGCGACTTTTCGGGGTCGACGCAGTGGCGAGCGGCGGCGGCATCCTCTGGCGCGGACGTGGCGGCCGCACAGTCATGACTCTCGACCGGGATGATTTCGTTCTCGGCGATCGGGAGCCTTCCCTCAAGCTCACTCGCGCGCAGGAAACCGACCTGCCGCAGCAGGTGGAGATCGGCTACACGGACGGGGAGGGCGACTACCGCCGCGCCGCCGTCGCGTCCCGCCGTCTCGAGGGCGTCAGCCGGCGCGAGGCGCGGGCCGACAGCGCCGTCGTGACCCGCCGTGCCGAAGCGCAGCGCCTGGCCGATGCCTGGCTGCAGGATCTCTGGGCCGGGCGTGAGGGCGCGGAATTCGAGCTGTCGCCCCGTCGTGTCGACCTGGAGCCCGGCGACGTCGTCGCATTGCCGACCGATGCGGGCGCGAAGCTCCATCGGGTGCTGCGCATCGCCGACGGGCCGACGCGCCGGGTGACAACGCGGGCCGTCGAGCCGGCAGTGTTCGAGACGCCGGGTGCTTCCTTTCCGAAGCCGCCGCGCCGACCGCCGCCTGTTCCGGGCAAGCCCTATGTCGTTGTTCTCGATCTGCCCGTGAGCCCATACGACCCGACGCCTCTGCAATATATCGCGGTTGCGGCCTCACCCTGGCCGGGTGCTGTTGCGGTGTGGCGCTCCGCGAACGGTGCGAGTTTCGCGCTCCATCGTTTCGTCGATCTGCCGTCCATCGTCGGGGTCACGCTGTCGGAGCTCGGGCCGGGGCCCATCTGGCGGTGGGACCCGCATGCGACCCTGGACATTGAGGTCTCGTCCGGAAATATCAGTGCCATCGACGATACGGAGGCTCTCGCGGGCGGCAACCTGTTCGCCGTGAGAGGGTCGGACGGACGTTGGGAAATCCTGTCGGCCGCGAGGGCTGAGATGATCGGCGAACGCCGCTTCCGCCTGTCGCGGTTCCTGCGCGGGCTCGGCGGCAGCGAGGCGGAGACAGGGCGCGGGGTGGCGGCCGGGGCCGCCATCGTGCGCCTCGACGAGGCAGTGATGCCGCTCACGGACAATGTTGGCGATCTCGGCCAGAGACTGATCTACCGCATCGGGCCGGCCGGGCGCGACCATGCGGACCCGGCCTTCATCGAAATCGTCGCGACGCCGGGCCGCGAGGCCCTCAAGCCCTTCAGCCCGGTCCGGGTCGTGGCACGGCGGGAGCCCGACGGCATCCGCCTGTCCTGGCTGCGCCGCACCCGTCGCGACGGGGATTCCTGGGAGGCTGCCGAGGTGCCTTTAGGTGAGGAGTTCGAGCGCTACGAGGTCGATATCTTGTCCGGCCCTGCGGTGCTGCGCACGCTTGTGAGCGCTGAACCTTCCGTTCTCTACGGAACGGATCAGGAGATTGCCGATTTCGGAGCCCCGCAAAGTGCCTTGAGCCTGCGCGTGAGCCAAGTCGGCGCTGTGGCGGGAAGCGGTTTCGCGCGGGCGGTCACGGTCGAAGTATAATGACGTTACGTTATCTGTTTGTTGGCTTCAAATAAGACGATGCCAACGACGGAAATACAGAAAAACGCGCTTGCTCTTAATTACGCAGCGTCAGTATATCTATGGAGGTATGAAGCTCGATCTCCCGACCTTGAGTGCAGTCTTTGCCCAATTGACGGCTGTACTCGGCGCGTTGCTTCTGTTTTCCTGGACATTGAACAGACGGGTTCAGGCGCTTGCCTGGTGGGGAGCCACATTTCTCCTGGTCTTTTGCGCCATGGGACTCGTGCTTCTCGCAGGCGGAAACAAGACAGCCGACCTTCTGCTCGTCGCGAACTGCTTTCTCATTCTCTCTTATGGTGTTCTGTACACCGGATGCCGGGTCTTCAACGGCCGTCCGGTCACGATGCCGTCCGTCGTCACCGGCGTAATTCTATGGTGCCTTGCGTCCCTGGTCGTGCTCGACAATGCGGATGCGCGGCTCGCCATTGTGTCGGCGATCGGCACCACCTATGCGGCGCTCTCGGCCTGGGAGCTTCTGCGGTATTCCCGGCAGCCCCTGACCTCGCAGACGTTCGCAGTGGTGCTCCTGTCCGTTCTGGCGGTCTTCAACATCTTTCGTGGGACCCTCGGCTTCTCTCTCGCGCTGGCCTTCTGGGTGGATGTTCCGACGCCGAACTGGCCGGGGCCCGTAGCTTTCGCCATGGCGACCTTCATGCCGACTCTCGCCTTCGTGTTCCTGTCCATGGCGAAGGAGCAGCTCGAATGGGAGTACAAGCACGCCGCCTTTGCGGATTCCCTCACGGGGATCCCGAACAGGCGGGCCTTCTTCGAGAATGCGGCAGTCATGATCGCGCGGCGCAAGGCTCCGGTGAGTTGCCTCCTGTTCGACCTCGATGACTTCAAGGCGATCAATGACCGCTTCGGCCACGAGGTCGGCGACCAGGTCCTGGTGATCTTCGGTCGGATTCTGTCGGAACATTGCCCAAGGGGTGTCTTCGCCCGCCTCGGCGGCGAGGAATTCGCCGCACTGGTTCCTTTGGACGGCTTGGCCGCGGAGGAACTCGCGGACCGGATCCGGCGGGCCTTTTCGTCCGTCAACACGATTGCGCAGGGCGCCAAGGTCGCCGTCACCGTCAGTGCGGGCTGCGCGACGGGCGTGAATGTTCCGGTCGAGCGCCTCCTCCGTGAGGCGGACATCGCCCTCTACCGGGCGAAGGACGGGGGGCGGAACGTCGTGACGTCCTTCAAGGGCGCCGAGGCCTAGCGCAGGCCCGGTTCTGCGAGGAGGCCCGAGGCCGGGCTCCTGCAACCATCCCTCGCAAGCTCTCTCGCCGGCAGAGCCTGCCGGCCATCTTTCAGCAACAGGATTCCTGCATGTCGACAACGCCTCATCTGGCGCTGCCGCTGCTCGCTGCAGCGCAGGCGCAGAAGCACGTGACTCATAACGAGGCCATCGCCCTTCTCGATGCACTCGTCCAGCTCTCGGTCAGGGAGCGCAACCGCGAAAGCCCGCCGGCCGACCCGACCGAGGGAGACCGCTATCTCGTCGGCACCGGCGCGAGCGGAGGCTTCGCGGGCCATGGGGGGGAGATCGCCCTGTTCGATCTCGGGATCTGGCGTTTCTTCGCGCCGCACCCGGGGTGGCGGGCCTATGTGGAGGCCGAGGATGTGTTTCTCCTGTTCGGCGGCACGGACTGGAAGGAGATCGGCCATTATGTGCGCAGCCTCGGGCCGCTCGACCGCCTCGGCATCGGTACGGACGCCGACGACCTCAACCGTCTCGCGGCGCGGCTCAACGCAGTCCTCCTCGATGCGCGCAGGGCCGACCAGGGCGGGACCGACGATCTGCGCCTCGTCCTCAACAAGCCGGACATTCGCAATGTTCTCTCCCTGCTCTGGCAGACCGACTATGGAGGACGCGCGGAAGCGGGGTTGATCGGCAACGAGGATTTCAGCCTGCGCGTCTCCTCCGACGGACTTTCCTGGCGGGACGCGATGATGGTCGACCGCAGGAGCGGAATCGTCTCGTTCCCGTGCGGAACGGTGCCGCTCGGTACCAATCTCTTCATGAATCCCGGCTTCACGGTGAACCAGCGGGGTTATGCGGGCGGCCCGCTTTCCACCGGGAGCTACGGCTTCGACCGCTGGCGGGCGGGAAGCGGCGGCCTCCAGCTGTCGCGTGGCGCCGATGGCACGATGACGTTCCAGGGAAGCCTGGAACAGACGATTGACGTCACCCTGGCCGAGACCCTGCTCGGGGCGCCGGATTTCAGCGGCCGCACTCTGACCCTCTCGGTCGAGGATCTTTCCGCGCCGCTCGCCGTCACCATCGGCACGCGTGAAGCGGTTCTCCCGGCCGGCGCCGGACGGACCTCCGTCACGGTGACGCTCGACATGAGCGAGACCGGCCATCTCAGGACGATCCTCGTGGCAGGAGGCACGGCCACATTCAGGCGTATCAAGCTCGAGATCGGCACAAATCCCACGCCTTGGCTGCGGGAGCCGGCCGAGATCGAGGAAATGCGGTGCCGGCGCTACTATCAGAGGCTTTCGCCCATCGGGGCACCGGGCGTGCTGCCCGCCCTCGGCCAGCGCCGGGCGACCAACCTCATCGACTGCCCGGTGCTCCTGCCGGTTCCCATGCGGGCGACGCCTACGGTCGTCACGAATGCCTTCAGCTGGATCGCGGCCTCGCCGACCAGCGGTCAGTTTGCTTTCCTCGACGGTGCAACGGGGACTTGGCTCGGCCAGTCGGGCGGGGTCACGGTCACGACCATGGCCGCAAGCCCGTCCTCGGCCATCCTCCGCCTCCAGGCGGGCACAGCCTTCAGCGGTTCGGCCGGAGCCGTAGGCAGCCTCCATCTCGGTGCGTCCGCCCATATCGGGCTGCAGGCGGAGATCTGACATGACCGTACCCAGCCCGCACGCACTCTTCGAGGCGGCCCTTGACCGGGTGCTCATCCAGGAGGGCGGCTTCGTCCACCATCCCGACGACCCGGGCGGGGCCACTAATCTCGGCGTCACGCGCGGAACCCTCTCTCAGGCCCGCGGCCGGCCCGCTTCCGTGGAGGACGTCCGCCGGCTCACGCGAGCGGAAGCGGCGTCGATCTATCGACGGCTCTATTGGGACGCGATCCAGGGCGATGCCCTGCCGCCGGGGATCGGCCTCGCGGTGTTCGACATGGCTGTCCATTCCGGGCCATCCCGGGCCGTGCGTCTGCTGCAGGAGGCCCTTGGGGTCACGGCGGACGGCATCCTCGGGCCGCGAACCCTCGCGGCCGCTCGGGCCGCCGACGCAGCTGACCTCGTCCGCCGTCTGTCCCGCGCCCGCCTGGACTTCCTGTCCCGCCTGCCGGGCTGGTCCGTCTTCGGACGGGGCTGGCGCAGGCGGGTTCTCACCATCGAGCGGGAGGCTCTCCTGCTTCGATCATCCCTCATGACTTCACAAAATGAAGATCTCTCATGACCGATACCAAAGCGATCCTTGCCAGCCGCACCGTCTGGGCCAACCTTGTCGGGCTCGTGGCACTCCTCCTCGGCGTCCTGGGGTTCGACGCCTCCGCGCTCGATGCGGATCCGTTCGTCGAGGCCGTGGTGCAACTGGTTGCGGCCGCAAGCTTTATCGCCTCCACGGTGTTCCGGATTCTGGCGACCAAGCGGGTCGCAGGCTGATTGCTTCAGAAGGAGCGTCGCTTCAGTATTACATTCAGGAACCGTTCAGTGCGGTTGCGGCAGAGTCCCCTCATGCGTCTGGTTTTATCGATCATAGCCCTGTGGGCCCTCGTCGGGGCGTCGCACGCACAGAGTGCGACGGTGTCCCATGACGATTGCCTGCTGCCGCGCGAAATGCAGGAGGCCGTCGCCTCCAAGGGCATCGTGGCGCCGGCCTCGGCCGTGATCACGGCGCGCCGCCAGGTGCCTAATGCCGACGTGGTGCGCGCCAGCCTCTGCCGCAGCAACGACGCCCTCGTTTATGTTATCATGGCCTTGCAAAAGAACGGCCGTATCGTGCAAGTGACGATCGACGGCCCGTCCGGCCGCGTCAAATCGGTTCACTAAGAGGAAGTTGGAAGCGTGCGCCTTCTCGTTGTCGAGGACGACAGGACTCTCCACCAGCAGATCGTGACGGCCCTGGAACATGCGGGCTACGCCGTCGACTCCGCCTTCGACGGGGAGGAGGGGCAGTTCCTGGGTGAGACGGAACCCTACGATGCCGCGATCCTCGATCTCGGCCTGCCCAAGGTGGACGGCGTCTCAGTGCTGAACGCCTGGCGGCGCGAGGGGCGCAAGATGCCGGTGATCATCCTGACGGCCCGTGATCGCTGGAGCGACAAGGTCCAGGGTTTCGATGCCGGCGCCGACGATTACGTGACGAAGCCCTTCCACATCGAGGAATTGCTGGCGCGGGTGCGGGCGCTTCTGCGCCGGGCCACGGGCCACGCCACCAGCGAGATCACCTGCGGGCCGGTCAAGCTCGATACGCGCTCCGGCCGCGTGGCCGTGGACGGAAACCCGATCCGGCTCACGTCGCACGAATACCGGCTCCTGTCCTACCTGATGCACCATACGGGCCGCATCGTGTCGCGCGGGGAGCTCACCGAGCACCTCTACGACCAGGATTTCGACCGCGATTCCAACACCATCGAGGTGTTCATCGGCCGACTGCGCAAGAAGCTCGGCGTCGACATCATCCAGACGGTGCGCGGGCTCGGCTACCTCCTCGACACTGGCCAGACGACCGGGACGTGACGGCGAAATCGTCGCTCCTGGAGCGGCTGGCGAGCCGCTCGATCGCCGTCCGCCTCGCGATGTCGGCGGTGTTCTGGAGCTTCGCGATTCTCCTGATTTCCGGTCTCATCCTGTCGACCCTCTACCGGGACAACACGGAACGGGCCTTCGACCAGCGCCTCCTGGTCTATGCCAATACGCTTGCGTCGAACCTCGTGGCGCCCGGCGATCCTGACCGGGATCTCGGGCCCGTGGGCGATCCGCGCTTCGAGCTGCCCCTGTCGGGATGGTACTGGCAGGTCGGCCGGCCGGACGCAGCCCCGCGGGACGTGCGCTCCTCGAAATCCCTTTTCGGCGGGCAGCTCCCGGCGCTTGCCCCGCCGGGCACGGACGTGTTCGGCCAGATCCGGCGCGGCTACGGCAAGGCCCCGGACGAGCGGGAGCTGCGCATGGTCGAGCGGGACATCGACCTGGGAGAAGATGGGCGCTTCGTCATCCGCGTCGCCGGTCCGGCGGACGAGATCGTCGACGATGTGCGCCGTTTCCTGTTCGCACTCACGGTCACGTTCACGCTGTTGGGCCTGGCCCTCGGCTTCACGACACTTCTACAGATTCGGTTCGGCCTGCGGCCTCTCGCCAACCTGCGCAATGCCCTCGGGGCCATTCGGCGGGGCGAGGCGGAGCGGGTGGTGGGCGAATATCCCCGCGACATTGCGCCCCTCGCCAAGGATCTGAACCTTCTCCTCGAGACGAACCGGGAAATTCTGGAGCGGGCCCGCACGCAGGTCGGCAATCTCGCCCATGCGCTCAAGACGCCGCTCAGCATCGTCGTGAACGAGGCCGAGAACGCTCCCGAAGACGTGGCGGCCCGGATCCGCGAGCAGGCCGCTCTCATGCGCGACCAAGTGAATTACTATCTCGACCGCGCCCGGGCGGCGGCGCTCGCCGGCACCCTCGGAACCCTGACGGAGGTCGAGCCGGTGATCGAGGGCCTGACTCGGACCTTCACCAAGATCTACCGGGACAAGGACCTGGACATCGAGGTTGCGATTCCCGCCAGCCTGCGCTTCAGGGGCGAGCGCCAGGATCTCGAGGAGATGGCCGGAAACCTCATCGACAACGCGGCCAAATGGGCTGCGAGCCGGATCTCCGTGACGGCCGAGATGCTGCCCGAGGACGACGAGCGTCCCTGTTTCCGCCTCCTGATCGACGACGACGGTCCGGGCTTGCCGGAGGCGGCACGGACCGAAATGATCAAGCGCGGCCGGCGGCTGGACGAGACCAAGCCGGGCTCGGGCCTCGGCCTTTCAATCGTCAGCGACCTCGCGGTGCTCTATCGTGGAGCTCTGCGGCTCGATGCCTCGCCTCTAGGGGGGCTAAGGGCCATCCTTGAATTGCCTGGGGGCGGAAATTGACCGTGGAAGGATTTGCGCGTGACACCGTGCCACCGTCGTGCTTGAGCGAAGCCCGCGGTAAGTAGGCACTCATGATGATCTGGGTCATTCTCATGGCGATGACGGCGGCGGCCGTGATGGCGGTCCTGTGGCCGCTGTCGCGTTCTGGCGCACTGGCGGGGCAGGCCGATCCCAATACTCAATTCTACCGCGACCAGATTGCCGAGATCGAGCGCGACCGGGACAGGGGCGTTCTCCTGCCGGAGGAGGCGGAAGCCGCGAAGGCGGAGGCCGCACGGCGGCTGCTCCGCGCCAGCGGATTGAAGGACGTGGCGGCCGTCGCTGTCGGCGAGCCGGCCCTGCGCCGCCGGCGCGCAGCCTCGACGCTTGCCCTGTCGGTGCTGCCCATCGTGGCGCTTGCGATCTACGGGGCCTACGGCTCCCCCCATCTCCTAAGCGCGCCGCCCGGCGCCCAGCTGCAGCGCGAGGCGGACAAGCTCGATGTCGGCACAGCCGTCGCGCAGATCGAGGCGCATCTGGCCAAGCAGCCGGAGGACGGGCGCGGCTGGGACGTTCTGGCTCCCGTTTACCTGCGGATGGGCCGCGCGGACGATGCCGCAAAAGCTTATGAATCGGCCCTGCGCTACCTGGGTCGCGATGCAGGGCGCCTCGCCAATTACGGCGAGGCCCTGGTGATCGCCCGGGAGGGCACGGTCACGGCGGAAGCGCAAGCCGCTTTCCAGGAGGCCTTGTCCCTCGATCCGGCTTCCGCCAAGGCGCGGCTCTACCTCGCTCGGGCGGCCGAGCAGGATGGGAAGATCGACCAGGCCCGGGCCGCCTACAGGGACATTCTGTCCGCCGCGCCCCCCGATGCGCCCTGGCGCGGCTTCGTGCAGGAGCAACTCACCCGGATTGATGCAGATCAAGGCGCATCCGGCCAGACAATGCGAGAGGGCCCCAATGCCGATGCCATCGCCGGCATGGTCCAGAGCCTCGCGGACCGTCTGGAGAAGCAGGGCGGCAGCGTGGACGAATGGGGGCGCCTCATCCGCTCCTATGCGGTTCTGGGACAGCGCGACAAGGCTGTGGCTACCGCGCGTCGCGCCCGGGAGGCGCTGGCGCAGGACAAGCCCGCCCTGCAGACCATCGACGCGCTGGCGCAGGACCTGAAACTGACCGATTCCGCACCATGACCCGCAAGATCCGAACTCGAAAGACCCGTCGCCTCACCATCATCGCCGTCGCCGGCTGCGTCCTGGCGGTCGCGCTCGGCCTCGTGCTTTATGCGATGAACGACACCATCGTGTTCTTCAACTCGCCTGCCGACGTGCAGGCCAAGAACGTGGCGCCCGGCACCCGCTTCCGCCTCGGCGGCCTCGTGAAGGAGGGCTCCGTGCGGCGCAGCGACAATCAGCAGGTGGATTTCGAGGTCATGGACGCCCAGAGCTCGATCCGGGTGCATTACCAGGGCCTTCTTCCGGACCTGTTCCGGGAAGGGCAGGGGGTCGTCACCGAAGGGCGCCTGGACTCGTCCGGCGTGTTCCGGGCCGACACGGTGCTTGCCAAGCACGACGAGAATTACATGCCCCGCGAGGTGGCCGACGCTCTCAAGCGCCAGGGCCATTGGCAGGGTGAAGCGAAGGCGTCCGAGCCGACGCAGCAGAACTAGGGAGTTGCCTCCGTGTTGGTCGAGGCCGGACATTTCGCGCTCGCGCTAGCGCTGGGCCTGTCCCTGATCCAGTTCGTCGTCCCGCTCTGGGGCGCGCGGGCGAACGATCCTGTGCTGATGGCGGTAGCACCGTCCTCGGCGCTCGCCGTGCTGGGCTGCGTGACCTTCGCGTTCCTGGCCCTGACAATGGCGTATGTGACGTCCGACTTCTCGGTGCTCAACGTCGTCGAGAATTCCCACTCGACCAAGCCGCTGATCTACAAGATCTCCGGCGTGTGGGGGAACCACGAAGGCTCGATGCTCCTGTGGGTGCTGATCCTCTGCCTCTTCGGAGGCGTGGTGGCGCTGGCGCGCAACAGCATCCCGGCGCGGCTCCAGGCCAACACCCTGGCGGTTCAGGCCGCCATCACGGTGGCGTTCCTGCTGTTCATCCTCATGACCTCGAACCCCTTCCGGCGTCTTGTGCCGGGGGCACCTGAGGGGCAGGACCTCAACCCGCTCCTGCAAGATCCCGGTCTCGCGATCCACCCGCCGCTTCTCTACATCGGCTATGTGGGCTTCTCGGTTTCGTTCGCGTTCGCCTGCGCGGCCCTGATCGACGGGCGCATCGACGCGGTCTGGGCCAGGATCGTCCGCCCCTGGACGCTCGCCGCCTGGTGCTTCCTGACGCTCGGCATCGCCATGGGGTCCTACTGGGCCTATTACGAACTCGGCTGGGGTGGCTGGTGGTTCTGGGATCCGGTCGAGAACGCCTCCCTCATGCCGTGGCTCGCCGGCACGGCCCTTCTTCATTCCACCGTTGTGATGGAGAAGCGCGATGCCCTGAAGGTGTGGACGATCCTGCTCGCCATCCTGACCTTCTCGCTCTCGCTCCTCGGCACTTTCCTCGTGCGTTCCGGCGTCCTGACTTCGGTTCATTCCTTCGCGGTGGATCCGGCCCGCGGCACCTTCATTCTGGGCATCCTCATCGTCTTCATCGGCGGATCGCTCGCGCTCTTCGCCTGGCGGGCACCGATGCTCCAGCAGGGCGGCCTGTTTGCCCCCATCTCGCGGGAAGGCGCGCTGGTGGTGAACAACCTCTTTCTCGCGAGCGCCTGTGCGACGGTCTTCATCGGCACGCTCTATCCCCTCGCGCTCGAGGTGCTGACCGGTGATAAGATCTCCGTGGGCGCGCCGTTCTTCAACGCCACCTTCCTGCCCCTCATCCTGCCGCTGCTCCTGCTCCTGCCCTTCGGGCAAACCCTGGCCTGGAAGCGCGGGAACTTCCTTGGCACGGCCCAGCGGCTCTATGCGGCTTTCGGCCTGTCGCTTCTCGTCGTCCTCGTCATCCTCGCCTACACCCATGGCGGCCCCGTCGGAGCGCCGTTCGGCATCGGGCTCGGCGTCTTCCTGATTCTCGGCTCCCTCAACGAGATCGTCACCCGCTCGTGGACCCGCGGAAAGCCTCTGAGCATCGCCTGGGCGAAGGCCCGCGGCCTGCCGCGCTCCACCTGGGGCACGGTGATCGCCCATGCGGGCGTCGGCCTCGTTGTGCTCGGCATCTCGTTCACGGCCTGGGACGTGGAGACCCTCGGCACCCTGAAGACAGGGGATCGTCTCGGCGCCGGACCTTATGAAATGCGCCTGGAGCGCATCGTGCCGCGTCAGGCGGACAATTACCGCGAGGATGCGGCGCTCTTCCGGGTGTTCCGGAGCGGCCGCGAGGTCGGGACGGTGGAGAGCATGAAGCGTCTCTACGTGACCCGCGGCATGCCGACCACGGAGGCCGGCATTCTGACCTCGGGCCTGAGCCAGGTCTATGTAAGCCTCGGTGAGATGCAGCCCGACGGGTCGCTGGGCGTAAGGCTCTACTACAAGCCGCTCGTGCTGCTCATCTGGCTCGGCGCGGTCGTGATGGCCCTCGGCGGCGCCCTGTCGCTGACGGACCGCCGCCTGCGGATCGCCGCCCCGGCGCGCGCGAAGACCGGGCCCGTGGCCCCGGTTCCGGCGGAGTAGACGATGCGGATCGTTCTCGCATTCCTTGTGGCCCTCATCCTCTGCGGCCAGGCCCTCGCGGTACAGCCCGACGAGGTGATGAAGGACCCGGTGCTGGAGCATCGCGCCCGCGAGATCTCGGCGGGGCTGCGCTGCATGGTCTGCCAGAACCAGTCCATCGACGATTCCGACGCCCAGCTCGCCCGGGACCTGCGACTCCTCGTGCGCGAGCGGCTCGCGGCCGGCGACACCGACCGGCAGGTCAGAGATTTCCTCGTCCAGCGCTACGGCGAATTCGTGCTCCTGAAGCCGACCTTCAGCGCCCACAACCTCCTGCTCTGGCTGGCGCCGCTCCTGGTCCTGATCTGCGGGGCCATCGGCGCTTTCATCCATCTGAGGCGCCGCCCCAGGGCGAGCGCCACCCTCGACGAGGACGAGCGCAGAGCGCTCGAGGCCCTGCTGAAGCGGGACTGAAGGGGGCCGCCCCAACCTTACGAACATTTCATGCCCAGGTGAGTGTACCGTAAGGGGGGAGGGACCATGTTTGCTCTCATCACGAACCCAAAAGGTTCTTCGAGGAGAGACAGACCATGTTGGACAAAGCTTCCACGCCTGCCCGCAAGCGCATGACGAAATGGCTCGGTGCCGCCGCTGTCGCCGCCCTGATCGCCGGCGGAGCCGTCGAGACCGGCCTCGTTGCCCCCAACCCAGCCCATGCGGAACTGCGGTCGATGGCGCAGCCTGTCCAGGGCATGCCGTCCTTCGCGGACGTGATCGACCGGGTGAAGCCCGCGGTGATCTCCGTCAAGGTCAAGGTCCAGAACGTGGCGAGCCGCGACCAGGGCGATGACGAAGACCAGTTCGGCATGCACGACCTGCCTCCCGGCATCCAGAAGTTCTTCCGCCAGCTTCCTGACCAGTTCCCGAACCAGGGCGGCCCGCGCGGACGCGGCCAGCAGCCGCGCCAGTTCGGCCAGGCTCTCGGCTCCGGCTTCTTCATCTCGGCTGACGGCTATGCGGTAACCAACAACCACGTGGTCGAGAACGCCTCCTCGGTGACCGTGACCATGGACGACGGCAAGGAGCTGAGCGCCAAGGTGATCGGCACCGACCCGAAGACCGACCTCGCCCTGATCAAGGTCGATGGCGGCAGCGACTTCCCGTACGTCCGCCTCGCCCCCCAGAAGGCGCGGATCGGCGACTGGGTGCTGGCGGTCGGCAATCCGTTCGGCCTCGGCGGCACGGTCACGGCCGGTATCGTGTCGGCCCAGCACCGCGACATCGGCGCGGGCCCCTATGACGACTTCATCCAGATCGATGCGCCCGTGAACAAGGGCAATTCGGGCGGGCCGACCTTCAACCTCGCGGGCGAGGTCGTGGGTGTGAACACCGCGATCTTCTCGCCCTCCGGCGGCAGCGTCGGCATTGCGTTCGCGATCCCGGCCAGCACGGTCGAGCAGGTGGTCGCGTCCCTGAAGGACAAGGGCACCGTCACCCGCGGCTTCATCGGCGTGCAGATGCAGCCGGTGACCAAGGAAATTGCCGAGGCGATCGGCCTGAAGGAGCCCAAGGGCGCCCTCGTGGCCGACACCGTAAAGGGCAGCCCGGCCGAGAAGGCGGGCGTCAAGACCGGCGACACCATCGTGGCGGTCGACGGCGAGACCATCAAGGAGGCCAAGGACCTCTCCCGCAAGGTGGCCCAGGTCGCCCCGGGCAAGAGCCTGACCCTCACCCTCTACCGGGACGGCAAGGAACGGACCGTTACCCTGGAAGTCGCAACTCAGCCGAAGGGTGCGTAACGCGCTCCGAGGCGACAAGATGGATGCCGGGCTCTCCCCCAGCCGCATGTCCCTCGCGTCGGGCCCGGCATCTTCGCCCGCGGCAGATCGGTCTCCCCCTCCAGGGCCGGTCTGCCGCCGGGCTCATTTTTGCTGACGACATCTTTTGCTATAAGCATCGCCATGCGGATTCTGATCATAGAGGACGACCGTGAGGCGGCCTCCTACCTCGTCAAGGCGTTTCGGGAAGCGGGCCACGTTGCCGATCAGGCAGCGGACGGGCTTGACGGCTATGCCATGGCCGAGGCTGGCGACTACGACGTGCTGGTGGTCGACCGCATGCTGCCCAAGCTCGACGGGCTGTCGCTCATTCGCTCGTTGCGAGAGCAGAAGGTCGAGACCCCCGTCCTGATCCTCTCGGCTCTCGGCCAGGTCGACGACCGGGTGAAGGGCCTGCGCGCCGGTGGGGACGATTATTTGCCCAAGCCCTATGCGTTCTCGGAGCTTCTCGCCCGGGTCGAGGTGCTCTCCCGTCGCCGGGCCGCGGCGCCGAATGCCGAGCCCACAACGTACCGCGTCGCGGATCTCGAACTCGACCGCCTGTCGCACCGGGTGACGCGCTCAGGGCAGGAAATCGCGCTGCAGCCGCGCGAATTCCGTCTGCTCGAATACCTCATGAAGAACGCCAATCAGGTAGTGACGCGCACCATGCTCCTGGAGCATGTGTGGGACTATCATTTCGATCCGCAGACCAACGTGATCGACGTTCACGTGTCGCGGCTTCGGGCCAAGATCGACAAGGGCTTCGACAAGCCGCTCATCCACACCATTCGGGGCGCCGGGTACACGGTGCGGGTCGGGCCTGCAGAGGGTGAGGAATGACCAGGGCCGCGTCCGCGATGTCGGCCCTCGGAGCACTCTTCCGCACCACCGCTTTCAAGCTGTCCTTCGCGTATCTCCTGGTTTTCGCGCTCTTCGCGTTTGCGGCTCTCGGCTACGTGGCCTGGAACGCACAGCGCCTGCTCTCCGACCAGTTCGCCTCCACCATCGACGCCGAGATCAACGGCCTGTCCGAGCAATACCGCATCGGCGGCCTGCGCCGCCTCGTCAACATCGTCGAGCGGCGCTCCCGCGCGCCGGGCGCGTCCCTTTACCTCGTCACGACGAATACGGGCGAGAAGATCGCCGGCAATGTGGGCGCCCTGCCGCCCGGTGTGATCGACCAGCCCGGCCAGTTCGAGACCGATTACGCCCGCACGGAGGATGCGGACGCGCCGCCGAGCCACGCGCTTGTGCGGGTCTATCTGCTGCCCGGCGGCTTTCGCCTGCTCGTAGGGCGCGACATGGAGGAGAGCGCCCGCCTGCGCAACGTGATCCGCCGCGCTTTCGGCTATTCGCTTCTGTTCATCAGCGTGCTCGGCTGCGGCGGGGCGTGGTTCATCACGCGTCGGGTTCTCAAGCGCATCGACGACATGACGGAGACCACCCGGGTCATCATGGCGGGCGACCTCAGCGGCCGGCTGAGAGTGGCCGGGACCGGTGACGAGCTCGACCGCCTCGCGAACAACCTCAACAACATGCTGGATCGCATCGGCGAATTGATGCACGGCATGCGTGAGGTGTCCGACAACATCGCTCACGACCTCAAGACGCCGCTCACGCGCATGCGCAACAAGGCCGACGAGGCCCTGCGCCTCGCCAAGACACCCGAGGAACTCAAGACCGCGCTCGAAACCAATATCGAGGAGAGCGACAACCTCATCCGGATTTTCAACGCGCTCCTGATGATCGCACGGCTGGAGGCCGGCAATGCCCGGGAGGGGCTGTCCGATTTCGATGCGGCGGAGGCGGTGCGCGATGTCGCCGAACTTTACGAGGCCCTCGCCGAGGAAGCCGGCATCCCGCTCGAGATCCAGGTGGAGGACGATCTGCCGATCCACGGCAGCCGCGAACTCCTGGGGCAGGCTGTCGCCAATCTCCTCGACAATGCCCTGAAATATGGCGCGCCGCCGGACGACGGCGGTCCGGCTCGGCCCATCGCAGTCGCGGCGCGACGGGTCGGCTCCTCGGTGGAGGTTGTGGTGGCGGATCGCGGGGCCGGTATTCCGGAGGCGGAGCGCGGCCATGTGCTCGAACGGTTCGTGCGCCTGGAGACGGCCCGCTCGCGCCCCGGCTTCGGCCTGGGACTGAGCCTTGCCACGGCCGTCGCAAGGTTACACGGGGGCGTCTTGCGGCTGGAGGATAACGGTCCGGGTCTCCGGGCCGTGCTCGTCCTGCCGTTACGGACGTCCGGTGTGCCCCTGCTCGGTTCGGGGGCAGCTGCCTAAAACCCGGGCGGGACGGGAGCACATATTTCGGTTGCCTCCCATCGCCTGCCGTGGAGACTGGCCCGGCATGAGCGTTTCCCGGAGCCACCGTGTCTGACCCCAGCCTTTCCCTTCTTGACCGCCTGAGGCAGGCGCCGCCCGTGTCGGACCGCCGGAAGGCCAAGGCCCAGCTGGCGGATTTCAACGAGCGAGTCGCCGACACACCCGACGCCATCGCTCTGGGGGAGGGGCTCCCGCGCGACCTGCTCCTGTCGCTCGCCGATCATTCCGCCTTTCTCTGGCAGCTGATCCGGAATGAGCCGGCCCGCCTTGCGGCCCTGATGGCAGCCTCTCCTGAGGAAACCCACCGCGCCGTCGTTCACGACCAGGCTAATCTCTTCCGCCGCTTCAAGGCGGGCGAAATCCCCCGCGACGAGGTGGTGCGCCTCTTCCGTCACAACCGTAACACCCATGCGCTGCTCGTAGCGCTCGCCGATATCGGCGGGGTCTGGAGCGTGGAGGAGGTCACGCAGGCCCTGTCGGAATTCGCGGATGCCTCAGTGAGCGGCGGCGTCAACCTCGTTCTCACCGAGATGGCGGATCTCGGCCGCATTATCCTGAAGGATCCTGATGCGCCGGGCGAAGGCTCGGGCTTCACGGTTCTGGCGCTCGGCAAGCACGGGGCAGGGGAACTCAACTATTCGAGCGACATCGACCTCGTGGTGTTCTTCGATTCCGCCACTGAGGCCCTATCCGACAATACGGAAGCCGCGACCTTCTACACCCGCGTTGCCCAGCAGCTCGCAAAGCTTCTGCAGGAGCGTACGCCGGATGGCTACGTGCACCGGGTCGATTATCGCCTGCGCCCGGATCCCGGCTCGACGCCGACCGCGGTGTCGCTGCCCTCGGCCTATACCTATTACGAAACGGTCGGCCAGAACTGGGAGCGCGCGGCGCTCATCAAGGCCCGGCCGGTGGCGGGCGATCTCGCACTCGGCGAACGGTTCCTCGACGACCTGCGCCCTTTCATCTGGCGCAAGTATTTCGACTTCGCGTCCATTGCGGATGTGCATGCGATGAAGCGGCAGATCCATGCGGTGCGCGGGCATGACGAGATTGCGGTCGCCGGCCACGACATCAAGCTCGGGCGTGGCGGCATACGCGAGATCGAGTTCTTCGTACAGACGCAGCAGCTCGTTTTCGGCGGGCGCCGCCCGGCCCTGCGGGGACGCCGCACCCTCGACATGCTGCGCGCGCTTCACGAAGAGGGCTGGATCACCGAGCAGGCGAGGGACGAGCTATCCCATGCCTACCGCTTCCTGCGCGGCATCGAGCATCGCCTTCAGATGGTGGCCGACGAGCAGACACAGCGCCTGCCCGCCGACGAGGAGGAGCTGACCCGTTTCGCGAAGTTCTGCGGCTATCCCACGCTCAAGGCTTTCGCCAATGCGCTCACCGAGCAGGCGCGCATCGTACAGGGGCATTACGCGCTTCTGTTCGAGGAGGGGCCGGAGCTCGCCTCCGACGTGGGCAACCTCGTCTTCACGGGCACGAGCGACGACCCGGACACCCTGGCGACCCTGGAGCGTCTCGGCTTTCACGATCCCGCCCGCGTCGCCGAGACGATCCGCGGTTGGCATTTCGGCCGCCGCTCTGCGATCACGAGCAACCGCGCCCGCGAGGTTCTGACCGAGCTCGTCCCGGCGCTGCTTTCCGCCCTGGGCGGAACCGCCGATCCTGATGGCGCGCTCGCAGCGCTCGACCGGGCCTTCGGGCGCATGCCCGCAGCCGTGGAGCTTCTCACCATTCTCCAATCCCATGACCGCCTGCGCCTGCTTTTCGCTGACCTTCTCGGCACCGCGCCGCGCCTCGCCGACACGGTGGCACAATCGCCTCATGTTCTCGATGCGCTGATCGATCCGGCCTTCGGTCAGCCGCTGAGCGATGACGATGCCATCGAGGCGCAGGTCAGGCAGCTGATCGGCCAGCCGGGCGACTATGAGGATTTCCTCGACCGTGCCCGAGACGCCGCGCGGCAGATGCGCTTTGTCACCGGTGCCCGGCTTCTCTCCGGTATCCTCTCGCCGACACAGGCAGGGCAGGCCTATGCGGCCATTGCGCGGGCGATCCTGCGCGCATCCTTCGATCAGGTGCGTGCCCTGTTCGAGGCCGATCATGGGACGGTGCCGGGTGGACGCATCGCCATCCTCGGCCTCGGTCGTCTGGGCTCGCGGGAGCTGACGGCGGGCTCCGATCTCGACCTCGTCGTCATCTACGATTTCAACGAGGAGGACCGGGAGAGCAGCGGCCCGCGCAGGCTCGACGCGGTCGTCTACTACACACGCCTCACCCAACGCCTCGTGGCGGCGCTCACGGTGCCGACCCGGCGCGGCCGCCTCTACGAAGTGGATCTGCGCCTCCGTCCACAGGGGGGTAAGGGCCCCGTCGCCTCGCAGATCAGAGGATTTGCCGCCTATCAGAAGGAGGAGGCGGATCTCTGGGAGCACATGGCCCTCACCCGGGCCCGGGTTCTGGCCGGCGATGAGGATTTCGGCGCGGAGGTCTCGACCCTGATCGCCTCCATCCTGGCGACGGCGCGGGATCCGAAGCATGTCTTTCGCGAGGTGCGCGCCATGCGTGACCTGATCGGACGCGAGAAAGGCGACAGCGACCCCTGGGACCTGAAGCTGGCCCGCGGCGGCCTGACGGATCTCGATTTCATCGCCCAGGCGCTCATCCTAGCCTATCCGGACAGGATCCCGGCGATACCGGGGTCGACGACCGCGGAAGTCCTTGCCCGCGCACGGATAGCGGGCCTGATTTCAGAAGCCGACGGGGCCACCCTCACAGACGCCGACATGCTTATGAGCGACCTGTTCCAGTGGCAGCGCCTGATGATCGAGGGCCGCTTCGATGGCGCCTCGGTCCCACCCGTGCTTCTGAAGAGGCTCGCGACGGTCGCCGGACTGCCGACGCCCCAAGCCCTGCTCGACCGCCTCAAGGACGTCCGGAGCGACGTGCACAAGCTTTTTCGGGCTGTCCTTGTTGCATCTTCAGGTTGAAAGCATCGGCTTCGCCGAGCGAGTGCAGCTAGAGAATAGGCTAAGTATTCGCTGTTTTGATGGATCTCCATGGCCAGACGTAGCGTAACTTTGGCGCGTCTTACGGTTGCGTTGATCCTAGCATCATTGGCCTGCGCACAGTCAGAGCGGAGCGAATGTGCGATGTGTAACTTGTCGATGTAATAAAGTTATATAATCTCTTCCTCGTTCGGTCTGGGTTACGACCGGATCTGCCGAACCGTCATCGTGCGACGGGCAGCAAAGGCCGGAACGGTGCAAGCCGATCCACTCCGGTCGCGAGTTAAGGGGGAGAAGACAATGGCCTATTCGATTTGGGATGCTTTCCAGTCCTACTGGAACAACTCCGGCGGTGGCGGAGCCGCCGGGGGCAGGGCTTATACCGGTATCTGGTATGGCGGGACAGGAAGCGGCGGAAGCATCACAGGCCATGTCATCGGCGGGGTCTTTGATGCACTCTTCTCTGGCGATGAGCCTGCCACGGAGCAAAACTCCTCTGGGGACGAGCCCTATATCGATATGGATCTCCTTTATGACCAGGAGCTTGGAATCACCTTTGTAAATGAGCCTTCACCAGGTCAATGCGCTTTCGAGATAAGCCATCGGCTAGACCAGGCTCCAGCTACGCCTATCAACTATCACCTCCTGCCGGCAGAGTATTGGAGGCTCGATGGTCGCGTTCACTGGTGGTGGGATACGGTGACTGTGAGGTTCCCAGATGGATCGTCCTATAGACAGCTGGGGCCTGCTAATTTTCAGGACGGACTCGGTTGCGATCTCGAAACATTGCTGGACAATCCGTGGGACGCCGACCCGCCTGACTTCATTCCCGGCAACTACACGACTTATACCTTCATCCAGAAGTCAGCGACGTCGGGCATCCTCGTCGAAACAGCCTTTGGCACGACTGGCAACGATGCCATGTCCGGATCGGGAATCCTGTTTGCGAAAGAGGGGAACGACGGTCTCACTGGTAGGGCCAGCGATGATGCTCTCTACGGCGGGGCCGGCAACGACTGGCTCGATGGCGGGGCGGGCAGCGACATTCTCGATGGCGGCGACGGTTGGGACGTGGTGTCGTATCTAAGCGCCACGAGCGGCATCACGGTCGACCTGACGACCAACCAGAATAGCGGCGCTGCCCTCGGTGACGTTGTCGTCGATGTTGAGGTTCTGCAGTGTACGAACTTCAACGACATGCTCACGGGTGTGGATCGCGGTGGCGGCACTGGCGTCCAGCTCTATGGCGAAGGCGGCGACGACGGGCTGATCGGCAAAGGCGGCGGCGATGCGCTCTATGGCGGCGACGGCAACGATTGGCTCGATGGCGGGCCCGGCGGCGACATCCTGGATGGCGGTGCGGGCTGGGACGTGCTCTCGTACCAGAGTGCTGCCAGCGGGGTGACCGTCAACCTGACCACGAACGCCAATGGCGGAGCGGCAGCCGGCGATCAGATCACCAATGTCGAGGTCGTGCAGGGCACAAACTCCAACGACATGCTCACCGGCGTCGACCGGGGCAACGGCAACGGTGTGCAGCTCTATGGCGAGGGTGGCGACGATGGCCTGACCGGCAAGGCTGGAGGCGATGCGCTCTATGGCGGCGCCGGCAACGATTGGCTCGATGGCGGACCGGGCAGCGACATCCTTGACGGCGGCGAGGGCTGGGACGTGGTGTCCTATCTGTCGGCCAACGGCAGCGTCACGGTCGACCTGACCACCAACCAGAATGGCGGGGCGGCGGCCGGGGACCGGATCTCCAATATCGAGGTGCTGCAGGGCACAAATGCCAACGATTATCTCACGGGCGTGGATCGTGGTGGCGGCAGCGGCGTGCAGCTCTACGGCGAGGGCGGCAACGACAACCTGACCGGCAAGGGCGGGGGCGATTACCTGTTCGGCGGCAGCGGCAACGACTGGCTCGACGGCGGGGGCGGATCGGACATCCTGAATGGCGGCGCCGGCCAGGACAGCTTCGCGATGCTGACGGCGCTCGGAGCCGGCAATGTGGACCGGATCGAGGACTTTTCGGCGGCTGAGGGGGATCGGATCGTGCTGAGCCGGGGAGCGTTCGCCAACATGGCGTCCGGCTCGCTATCGTCCGGGGCGTTCAAGCTCGGCACGGTGGCGACCACGGCGGAGCAGCATATTCTGTACAACCAGAGCACGGGCGAGCTGTTTTACGATGTGGACGGCTCCGGTGCCCAGGCGGCGATCAAGTTTGCGGTGCTGACGGCCGGAACCGCGCTGGAAGCAAGCAACATCTTCGTCCTTTGACGAGGACAGAGGGCGCTGTGACAAAGGAGTGTGTAGTTCAACGAGCTACACACTCCTATCGAATCGCCAGTTTCACTCCGATTTGACTTTCGCAAACACAAAAGCAAACGGCAAAATCGCTGCCGAAACACTGGATAGGCTACACCTATTGATCTCCATTAATGCAATGATATAACCTTAAATTGCGGACTCTAATGGCTTAAGGGGCACGATCGCGCTGGCCAACCCGCACCCAATCGATGGAGAAAAAGATGGCGTTTAATCTCTGGGACCAAATGAGATGGACAGAGCAGATGGTTCTGGCCGGCACTCCTCTAGCGGGCACAGTTGGTGCTCCCTCTGATCCTGGTGGACTGCCAGGTTTGTCAAACATCCGCGCGTATCGGTATAATTCTGTTACCCGCGAGTTCGAGGGCAACACAATCATAACAAGTTCAGAGGTCCAGCATTCCTACAATGACGGTCTCTATGAAACAATTACTCCCGCCAATGGCGTAATTTTTTACATTCGTGCGGACGGCGGCATCGTCTACTATGGGGACAATGGCCTGCCTCGCATGGCCACTCAGGATATGATTTGGAATCCAAACTTTACTACTAATCCTACGAGTGAAGACGATGATGAGGCCCCTGACGGAGGCGATTCCGGCGCTCAGAGCACGCACGAAGGGACTGTCTTTATCAATCTTGGCAGCCATGCCCTATTCGTGACTGCAACCTTTGCCACAACAGGCAATGACGTCATAACAAAAGGTGGCTTTGTCTACGGAGAAGGTGGGCACGATTCCCTGATTGGCAGCTCCGGGGCGGACCATCTCAACGGCGGTGACGGCAATGACTGGCTCGATGGTGGGGCTGGTGGTGACCTGCTGGATGGCGGCGCCGGCTGGGATGTGGTCTCGTATCTTCTCTCCTCTACTTCAGGCGTGGTTGTGAATCTAACCACAAATGAGAACAGTGGCGCAGCTACTGGTGACCGGCTGCTCAACATCGAACTCGTCGAAGGTACGAACTATGGGGATACGATTACAGGCGTACTGCGAGAGGGCGGACACGGTGTAGAGCTCTCCGGTAAAGGCGGTAATGATTATCTCATCGGCAAGGAAGGCGCAGATCGTCTCTATGGAGGGGACGACAACGACTGGATGTTCGGAGGTCAAGGCGCTGACACAATTGATGGCGGCAACGGCTGGGACGTGGCGTCATATCTTGGTATGTCGAGCGGAATAAATGTCAATTTGACGACGAATGAGAATGGCGGTGCCGCTCAGGGCGATCAGGTTCTCAATGTAGAGGTCCTTCAGGGCACTGATTACAACGACATCCTCACCGGCGTGGACCGCGGTGGCGGCATCGGCGTACAGCTCTATGGAGAAGGCGGAGCTGACAACCTGACTGGTAAAGGAGGTGGTGACTATCTTTACGGTGGGAGCGGCGCTGATTGGCTCGATGGAGGTTGGGGCTCAGATATTCTAGTCGGTGGCAGCGGAACCGATACGTTCGCGTTCACGGCAGCTCTTGGAAGCGGCAACGTCGACGATATCAGAGACTTCACTGTCTCTGACAATGACAAGATTGTGCTCAGCCGCCATGTATTTACGAGTGTTGGTCTCGGCGTATTATCGAGCGCCGCCTTCACGGCGGGCGTAGGAGCTACGACAGCTGAGCACCGGATCATTTACAATCAAGCTACGGGCGATCTATCCTATGATGCAGACGGCTCAGGAGCGCTGGCGGCTGTCAAGTTTGCAGCAATGTCCGCAGCGGGTGCGCAACTTAGCGCCTCCAACTTCTACGTAATGTAAGGCCTGAAGCAAGACGCATAGACGGATCATCGAACCTGATAAACGCGGCACTGCGAGGTGCTGCGTTTATTCGCGTATGCGGAACATGAGCCGGCGTCATGGGGAGAGCTGTTTATTGTAAAATTGTTCTTTTATGCCGCCGCGTCCGCCAGTGCGATCTCCGCGCTGCTGCTCTCTGCAAGCGGCAGGTGGACCAGCACGATGGTTCCGACGCCCTCCTGGCTGCGGATGCGCAGGGATCCGCCGTGCAGTTCGGTCAGAGACCGGGCGATGGCAAGTCCGAGACCTGAGCCCTTGTAGCTCTTCGAGAACTCGGTCTCGACCTGCTCGAACGGTTGGCCGAGCTTGTGCAGGGCGCTCGCGGGGATGCCGATGCCGTTATCCTCGACATAGATGTTGACGGCGTCGCCCGCATGGCGTGTGCGAACCGTAATGCATCCGCCGTCGCCCGTGAACTTGGTGGCGTTCTGCAGCAGGTTGACGAGGATCTGGTGGATCGCGCGCTCGTCTGCCGGGACGACGATGTCCTCCGGATTGACGTCGACCGTGATGGACAGGTTCTTGGCCTTGATCTGTTCGTTCACGAGGCGCAGGGCGCGCTGGATCGAGGCATTCACGGCAATGGGCTGCTTCGTCAGCGTGGTGCGGCCGGCCTCGATGCGCGACATGTCGAGAATGTCGTTGATGACCGACAGGAGATATTCGCCGCTCGAGCGGATGTCCGTGCAGTATTCCTCGTATTTGTCGGAGCCGAGTTGCCCGAAGATGCCGCTCTGCATCACCTCGGCAAAGCCGATGATGGCGTTGAGGGGCGTGCGCAGCTCGTGGCTCATGTTGGCCAGGAACTCGGACTTTGCTCGGTTGGCGCTTTCAGCCTGCGCCTTCTGGTCGAGATAACGCTCGGCCAGATCCGCGAGCTGCTGCGTCTGCGCCTGCAGTTTCTGGCGCGACTGCTTGAGGTCGAGAACGGTCGCGATCAGCTCCTTCTCGGATTCGACGAGGCGCTGCTCGTGGCGCTTGAGGGCCGTGATGTCCGTGCCCACCGACACATAGCCGCCGTCCTTGGTGCGCCGCTCGTTGATCTGCAGCCAGCGGCCATCCTGAAGCCGCGCCTCATAGCTGCGTGCGCCCACGTCCTGCTTCTGGGCCCGCATGAACTGGTGCTGGATTTCCGGCGGGCGGCCCTGCGCCATCACGTCCGCATAGGACTTACCCTGGATCTCCGCATCCGGAGCGAGTTCGTGCAGCTTGAGGAATTTCGAGTTGCAGAGGACGAGGCGGTTATTGGCGTCCCACAGGACGAAAGCCTCGGAGATCGCCTCGATGGCATCGTGCAGGCGCGCATCGGCCCTGGCGGTCTTCTCTTCGAGCCCGCGCTGCTCCGTCACGTCCACGGCGATTCCCACAAGGTGGCTCGCCGCATCGTCCGGATCGTTCATCAGCTCCGCACGGGCACGCAACCACACCCATTCGCCGCCCGCGCTGCGGATGCGAAACTCATAATCTACTAACGAGGTTTTGGCTGAGGCGAGCTGCTCGGCGAGCGTATAGAGATCCTGATCGTCCGGGTGGATCATGGCGTTCACCTCGCCGAAGGACAGGAACTCGTCCTGCCGTTCGTAGCCGAGGAGTTCGTACATGGAATCGGACCAGTAGAGGCGTCCGCGTCCGATGTCCCAGTCCCACAGGCCGCAGCGACCGCGGTTCAGCGCGGAGTCGATCCGGTCGCGGACCTTCTCACACACCTCGTCGGCAGCGCGGGCGCGGTTTGCCTGCATCACATAGGCAATGCCAATTCCCAAAAGAACCACGATGGTCGCGCCGAGCAGGGATACATGCCCGACAGTGCGCGCCCACCAGCCGGACAGCACATGGGGGAGCGGCTGCACGACGGCGATCTGGCCTGCGGAAGCGGGCAGCGACCGAACCGTGGCAATGCCCTGCTGGCCCGAGGCCAGGCGGATGGTCATGACGCCGGCCCGGTCCGCGAAAGTCGTGAGGGGCTGAGCGTCGCCCAGGATCTCGTTGAGAGACTTCGGCGCATCCTGGATCGCCGGGTGAACCGCGATCACAAGACCCGAGGCATCTGCGAGCAGCAGCATGCGGCTGCGTGACAGGGCGCTCGCCGGCATGCCCTTCACGAGGGCCTGCATCCGTGCAGCAGCATCCGCCGCATTCGTCGGTGCCTTGTGCGGGCCGAGTTTCGCGGCCGACAGGGATGCGATGATGTCAATGTCGCCGACGGCGTCGAGAAGGGTCTCCTCGCGGCCATTGCGCACCTGGATCCAGGCGCTTGCAGCGAGCGTGATGAGAAAGAGAGCGAGCAGAGCAGGCACGGCCAAGCGGAGCAGGGGCTCATATTGCTCAAGCCGACGATAGGTCGGATGCGCGTCGGTTCGCGTCACCCCTAGAATTGTACCCGCACGCGCGGGTACGCATGCGGTCGCCGCCCCCGCCATGCGATCTCCCTCCGGAATCCCTCAATGTCCCTATTCGGTAGGACGTGCCGCATCTTCCCGAATCACTAACAATAGAATCATCGCCGAGTGATTTGTCCAGCTATGCGAGGACTCATTAGGCCAAAATTTTTAATACTCCGTTAGGGAAGATGGCGGTTTTCGACTTTTGTCGAAATTTGTCTCTTTTCAAAAGCTTACCTGTTCTGTGCTTCTTCGAGCGAACGGTGCACGATATCCCCTACGTCACGGGAAAGACTCGCGTTTTCGGCAATACGAAGAAGTGCGCTGCGAGCACGGTTTCGGCGCTCTTTTTCCATGATCCGCCAGGAGCCGAAAGCGGTGAGCAGGCGGGATGCCAGCTGTGGATTCAGTGGATCGACGCGCAGGACCATGTCGGCCACGAAATCGTAGCCCTGTCCGTCGGGTCGGTTGAATTGGGTCGGATTGAGCATCGCGAAGCTGCCCACCAGGGAGCGCACGCGGTTGGGGTTTCCGATCGAGAAGGCGGGATGCTCCATCAGGCTCCTGACGCGCCGCAGCGTGTCCTCCTCCTGGATCGCGGCCTGGAGCGTGAACCACTTGTCGAGCACCAGGGGTTCCGTCGCGTAGCGCTCGCCGAAGGTGGCAAGCGCGTTCTCGCGCGCTTCTCCCGGAAGCGTCGTCAGCACGCTGAGCGAGGCTAGCCGGTCGGTCATGTTGCTTGCGGCCGAGAATTGCGCGCTCGCGAGTTGCTCTCCCAGATCCGGATCCGCAGCGGCCAGAAGATCGAGCGCCACATTGCGCAGGGCACGGCGCCCGGCGCTTGCGGCATCGGGGCTGTAGGGCCCGCTTTCGGCGAGGCGCACATAAATCCCATGCAGAGCCTCACGGCATGTGGTGCCGAGAATACGGCGTAGTTCCAGACGTGCGCGATGGATCGCATCCGGGTCCACATCGGTCCCGATCTCCTGCGCCACGTCCGCCTCTCCCGGCAGCGTCAGGACCAGCGCCGCGAAGGCTGGGTCGCGTTCGGCGTCGCGGGCCAGGAAATCGTGGAGCGCGAAAGCCAGGGCGTCGAAATCTCCATCGGGCGCGACAGTGCCGGTTGCGAGGCCGACGAGGAGGCGCATGGCCACCGTCTGGCCAGCCTGCCACCGGTTGAACGCATCCGTGTCGTGCCGCAGAAGAATGAGGAGGTCTTCGTTCGTGAGTTCGAGGGTGGTGCGCACCGGCGCCGAGAAGTCCCGGAACAGGGACGGGACGGGCGCAGAGGTGACACCGGTGAACACGAGACTGTCCTGCGCCTTGTCGAACAGGAAGACGTTCTGCGGGCTCACGCGCTCGCAATGGGCCGCAAGCGCGGTCCCGTCGCGGGCGACGAGGCCAAGCCGGACCGGAATGGCCATGGGTTCCTTCTGCGGCTGTCCGGGCGTGGGCGGTGTCGCCTGCGTGAAGTCGAGGCGATAGGTCTGCGCCGTTGCATCATAGACGCCGCGCACGGTGACTCTTGGCGTCCCGGCCTGCGCATACCATCGCGCGAAATGCGACAGGTCGCGGCCTGTGACGGTCGCGAAGGCATCGAGAAAGTCCTCTACCGTCGCGGCAGTGCCGTCGCAGCGCTCGAAATAGAGATCCATCCCACGCCGGAAATCCTCGTCCCCGATCAGGGTCTTGAGCATGCGCACGATCTCGGCGCCCTTCTCGTAGACCGTCGCGGTGTAGAAATTGTTGATCTCGCGGTATTGCTGCGGCCGCACGGGATGCGCGAGGGGGCTCGCATCCTCGGCGAATTGCCGAGCACGCAGGGTCTTCACCTCGGCGATACGGTGGACGGGGCGGGAACGCTCGTCGGACGAGAATTCCTGGTCGCGGAAAACCGTCAGGCCTTCCTTGAGGCAAAGCTGGAACCAGTCCCGGCAGGTGACGCGGTTACCCGACCAGTTGTGGAAATATTCGTGCGCGATGATCGCCTCGATATTGGCGTAGTCCGCGTCGGTCGCGGTCTCGGGGCTCGCCAGCACGTATTTGTCGTTGAAGATGTTGAGCCCCTTGTTCTCCATGGCGCCCATGTTGAAATCCGACACGGCTACGATGTTGAACTCGTCGAGATCGTATTCCCGCCCGAAGACTCTCTCGTCCCAGCGCATGGAGCGCTCCAGGGCATCGAGCGCATAGCCGGCGCGCTCCTCCTTCCCGGGCTCCACATAGACCTTGAGCGCGACCTTGCGCCCGCCCATGGTCGTAAAAGCCTTGCCCACATGGCCGAGCCGCCCGCCCACGAGAGCGAAGAGATAGGACGGCTTCGGATGCGGGTCGTGCCATACGGCATAGTGCCGGTTGGTGCCCTCGATCGCTCCGCTCTCCACCGGGTTGCCATTGCCGAGCAGCACCGGTGCCTCGTCCCGGTCCGCCTCGATGCGGGTGGTGTAGACGGACAGCACGTCCGGCCGGTCGAGGAAATAGGTAATGCGGCGAAAGCCGTCGGCCTCGCATTGCGTGCAGTAATTGCCGCCGGAGCGATAGAGCCCCATGAGCTTGGTGTTCGCCGTGGGGTCGATCTCCGTCTCGACTGTCAGGGTGAAGGGCCCGCGCGGCGGCTGGCTGATCGTCAGGGATTGCGGCCCCGATTCGTACTCACCGCCCGGCAGGGCGCGCCCATCGAGGCTCACGGCCCGTAGGTTCAGGTCGTCCCCGTCGAGGACGAGGGGCGCATCCGCACGGCCCTCCGGGTTCGGCCGCATGGTCAGCGTGGCAATGACGCGGGTGGCGCGCGGGTCGAGCCGCACATCCAGAACGACCCGGTCGATCAGGAAATCGCTGGGCCGGTAATCCTTCAGCTGGATGATCTGGGACTCGTCGGGGCGCATGCGGACTCACCTGGGTGAAACTGGGTTGCGAAACATGGTCCCGGCCGGACCTTGCAAGCTTCATGCAGGGAAGGCAGGGATAGGTAAACGATGTATGAATAATGAAGCTTCCTTGGCCGATCCGAAAGGCCGGGACTTGATCTCGCGCCCAAATGCGCCATCACCTAGCCGCGATCGAACGGAGAGACGAATATGGAGTACCTGCACACGATGGTTCGCGTGTCGAACCTCGAGCAATCCCTGGACTTCTTCTGCAACAAGTTCGGCCTCGTCGAGGTCCGCCGGATGGATAACGAGAAAGGGCGCTATACCCTGGTCTTCCTGGCGGCTCCTGCCGATGTCGAGAAGGCCAAGGAATCCCGGGCGCCCCTGCTGGAGCTCACCTACAACTGGGACGAGCATGAATATTCGGGCGGCCGCAATTTCGGCCATCTCGCCTATCGGGTGGACGATATCTACGCCACCTGCCAGAAGCTGATGGATGCAGGCGTGACCATCAACAGGCCGCCCCGCGACGGCAACATGGCCTTCATCCGGACCCCCGACAACATCTCCATCGAGCTGCTCCAGCGTGGGGAACCCAAGCCGCCGCAGGAGCCCTGGGCTTCCATGCCCAATACGGGCACCTGGTAGCCTAACCTGCAGCCGGAGGGCCTCCGGGTCCTTCAGCCCGGAGCCCCACGAAAAGGCCTTGCTCCGTCCCGCGACCCGGCTCACCATGGCGAGCCGGGCTTTTCCGGCGGAGGATCATCGTGACACGAGAAGCGATCCGCTTTTGGCGGCATGGGCGGCCGGTCGAGGTTGCCGATTTCCACCCCCGCACCACGCTTCTGGACTATCTGAGACTGCAGCAGCGCCACGTCGGAACGAAAGAGGGCTGCGCCGAGGGGGATTGCGGCGCCTGCACGGTTGCGCTCGGCCGCATCCGCGGCGGGCGAGTGCATTACGAGCCGGTCAATGCCTGCATCTTGCTCTTGGGCCAGGTAGACGGCGCCGAGGTAGTGACCGTGGAGGATCTCGCGGCCGGCAGGGAGCTTCACCCCGTCCAGGCCGCGATGGCCGAGGGCCACGGCTCCCAATGCGGCTTCTGCACGCCTGGCATCGTCATGAGCCTCTTCACGCTCTACCACGGGGCAGAGCGCCCCGTGACCCGGGAGAGCGTCAACGATGTGCTCGCGGGCAATCTCTGCCGCTGCACCGGCTACCGTCCCATTGTCGATGCGGCCCTGAAGGCCTGCGACGGCACGCCCGCCGATGCCTTCGCGGCCGAGGGCGCGCGCATTGCCGAGGGGCTTGCGGCCCTGTCCGACACGCAGGACGTGTTCGTGGGTGATGAGACGCGTTTCTTCGCAGCTCCCGCCACGGAGGATTCGCTTGCGGCGCTCTATGCCCGCCATCCGGACGCGACGTTGGTCGCGGGCAACACTGATGTGGGCCTCTGGATCAACAAGGCGATGGCGGATCTCGATAGGATCATCTGGCTCGGTCGCGTGGCCGGGCTCGACCGGATCGAGGACGATTCCGAATTGCTCGCGATCGGCGCGACCGTGACCCATGGGGCCGCGCATGCGTCGCTCGCGCGCATCGATCCCGACCTCGGCGAGCTCGTGCGGCGCTTCGGCTCCGCGCAGATTCGCGCTTCGGGAACGGTCGGCGGCAACATCGCCAACGGGTCGCCCATCGGCGACCTTCCGCCGGCGCTGATCGCTCTCGGAGCGAGCCTCGAACTGCGTGGCCGCGAGACGATCCGCGTCCTTCCGCTCGAAGATTTCTTCATCGCCTATCGCCGGCAGGACCGGGCGCCCGGCGAATTCGTGCGCCGCGTGCTCGTGCCCAAGATCCGGCCGAACGAGGCCTTCCGCGCCCTCAAGGTCTCGAAAAGGTTCGACGAGGACATCTCGGCCGTCATGGGCGCCTTCCGCCTCACCCTCGACGGCCGCCGCATCGCATCCGCGCGCATTGCCTTCGGCGGCATGGCCGGCACGCCTAAGCGGGCTGCCAAGACCGAGCAAGCGCTTGTCGGAATCTCCCTCGACGAGCCCGCCTCCTGGGGCGACGCAATGGCGGCCCTGTCGAGCGACTACCAGCCGATGACCGACCACCGGGCCTCCGCGGCCTACCGCACGACGGTGGCTCGCAACCTCCTCTTCAAGGCCCTGAGCGAAATCGCCTCCGGCGAGACCCGCGCCACGCGGATCGTCGGCATTCGCGAGGCGCTCGAGGCGGCGGAGTAGGGTGATGGGTGAAAGATTGAAAACGAGCGCGACGGATTCCCCTCCCCCTTGTGGGGAGGGTCAGGGTGGGGGTGTCGGCGCTGAACTCTCAGAACGTGGCGCTCACACCCTCACCTCCAACTCCTCCCCACAAGGGGGAGGAGAGCAGGCCGAGCCTCTCCGCCACGTCCATCGGCCGCTGCCGCACGATTCCGGTTTCAAGCATGTCCAGGGCCTCGCCCAATATATCGACGACATCCGCGAGCCGGACGGGACGCTGCACATCGCCATCGGCCAGTCGCCGAAGGCGCGGGGGCGGCTCGTGTCGCTGGACCTGACGCAGGTCTTCGCGCAGGCAGGTGTCGTGACGGTCCTGACCGCGAAGGACGTGCCGGGCAAGAACGATGTCTCGCCCGCCTTCGGGGACGATCCGCTCTTCGTCGAAAGCGAAGTCAGCTTCCACGGCCAGGCCCTCTTTGCGGTCGTCGCCACGACCCGCGAGGCGGCGCGCCGTGCCGTGCGCCATGCCGTGGTGGAGATCGAGGCCGAGGCGCCGAGCATCACGGTCGAGGATGCGCTTGAGCGCGGCGAGACGGTACTGCCGGATTATGCTTTTGGCCGGGGCGATGCTGAGGCCGCCATCGCGCAGGCGGAGCATCGCCTGGAAGGGCAGTTCCGCGTCGGTGGGCAGGAGCATTTCTACCTCGAAGGCCAGGTGGCGCTCGCCGTGCCCGGAGAGGACGGTGACGTCCACGTCTATTCCTCCACGCAGCATCCGACAGAGGTACAGCACGTGGTTGCCCGCGTGCTCGACCTGCCGGACGCTTACGTGACCTGCGAGACACGCCGCATGGGCGGCGGTTTCGGCGGCAAGGAGAGCCAGGCGACGCAATGGGCCGTCACGGCAGCGCTCGCCGCGCGGGTCACTGGCCGCCCGTGCAAGCTACGGCTCGACCGGGACGACGATTTCGTCCTCACGGGCAAGCGGCACGATTTCCGCTGCGACTGGCAGGTTGGTTTCGACCATGACGGCCGCATCGCCGGCTATGCGGTCGATCTCCTGGCGCGCTGCGGCTATTCGGCGGACCTGTCCGGCGGTGTCGTCGACCGTGCCATGTTCCATGCGGACAATGCCTATTGGATGCCCGCCGCGCGGATCGCCTCCAGGCGGCTCAAGACCAACACGGTCTCGAACACGGCCTTCCGCGGCTTCGGCGGTCCGCAGGGCATGCTCGCCGTCGAGCATGTGATGGACCAGATCGCCTGGGCGACGGGGCGTGACCCTCTCGATGTGCGCTACGCCAATTTCTACGCGCCGGGCCGCAACCTCACGCCCTATGGCATGGAGGTGGAGGAAACCGACACGCTCGTGGAGCTGGTGCGCCAGTTGGAGGAGACCTCCGCTTACCGTGCACGACGCGAAGAGATTGCAGCCTTCAACGCTTCCTCACCGATCATGAAGCGCGGCATCGCGCTCACGCCCGTAAAATTCGGCATCAGCTTCACGCTCACCCATCTCAACCAGGCAGGCGCGCTGGTGCATGTCTATCAGGACGGCTCCGTTCACCTGAATCACGGCGGCACCGAGATGGGGCAGGGGCTCTACGTCAAGGTCGCGCAGGTGGTCGCCGAGGAATTCGGCATCGCGATGGAGCGGGTGCGCATCACGGCCACGACGACCGCGAAGGTGCCCAACACCTCGCCCACAGCCGCGTCCTCGGGCTCCGACCTTAACGGCATGGCGGCACGCATCGCGGCGGGCGCGATCCGGCAGCGCATGGCGGCCCATGCGGCGGAGCTTTACGGTGTACCCGTGGAGCAGGTGGAGTTCCGGGACGACCGGGTCTTCGCCGGCAACGAGAGCCTCACCTTCACGGAGCTCGCCAAGAAATGCGTGCTCGCCCGCGTGGCGCTCTCCGAGGCGGGTCATTACAAGACGCCGAAGATCACCTGGGATCGGGAAAAGGCCACTGGCCGGCCGTTCTTCTACTTCGCCTATGGAGCGGCGTGCTCCGAGGTCGTCGTCGATACGCTGACGGGCGAGAACCGGCTTCTGCGGGCTGACATCCTCCACGACGTGGGCCGCTCCCTCAACCCGGCCATCGACATCGGCCAGATCGAGGGCGGCTTCGTGCAGGGCATGGGGTGGATGACCACCGAGGAGCTGGTCTTCGACCGGGAGGGGCGCCTGCTCACCCACGCGCCGTCCACCTACAAGATCCCGGTTGCCTCCGACGTGCCGGCCGATTTCCGCGTGGCGCTCCATCCCAACGCGAACCCGGAGGAGACGGTCTACCGCTCGAAGGCGGTCGGCGAGCCGCCGATCATGCTGGCCAACAGCGTGTTCTGCGCCCTTGCGGACGCGGTCCACGCCCTCGATCCGTCACGGCCCGTTCCTCTCGATGCTCCCGCGACTCCGGAGGCGATCCTGCGCGCCTGCGAGGCCCTGCGGGGGAGGGCGTTGGGGTGAGGAACCCGGGGTGAACACCTGGCGCCGTCTGGTCGATTTCGTGAGCGTGCATGGCACGGCGGCCCTGGTCAGCGTCCACGAGGTGAAGGGCTCCGCGCCGCGGGAAACGGATGCGCATATGGTCGTGCGCCCTGACGGCGGCTTTTCGGGCACCATCGGCGGCGGCCATCTCGAGATGAAGATGCTCGCCGTCGCGCAGGAGATGCTGGGCGAGGGGCGCGGGCCGGCGCGGGTCCTGGACCAGGCCCTCGGCCCGGATCTCGGCCAGTGCTGCGGCGGGCGGGTGAAGATCCTCGTCGAGACCTTCGACCGGCGGGACATGGCGGATCTCGAAGCCCTGGCGCAGGCGGAGACCGCGGGCGGATTGTTCACGACGGAATGCCGTTTCGACGAGGCGGGCCGCGTCCGGCGCGAGGTCTCGTCGGCGGTCGGCGACGATTCCTGGACCCGGTGGCGCGAGACCCATGGAGAGGAGCGCACACCTGTTCTCCTCTTCGGCGCGGGCCACGTGGGGCGGGCGCTCGTCCTGGCCCTGGCGCCGCTTCCCTTCGCGGTCCGCTGGCTCGATCCGCGTCAGGACGCTTTTCCGGCCCACATTCCGGCCCATGCCGTACCGGTCCTTCTGAAGGACCCGCAGGCGGAGATCGCCGCGGCGCCAGCCAATGCCTTCATCCTGGTCATGACCCACGACCATCCCCTCGACATGGCGATCACGGCCGCGGCCCTAAGCCGGGGCTTTCCCTATGTGGGCCTCATCGGCAGCGCCACGAAGCGGGCACGGTTCGAGAAGCGTTTCCGGGAACTCGGCCTTGGGGAGGAGCGCCTGCACGATCTCGTCTGCCCCATCGGGCTGCCCGGCATCACCGGCAAAGACCCCGCCGTGATCGCCGCCTCGGTGACCGCCCAGCTCCTCCAGGCGCGTGAGAGGGTCGCGGGCACGGTCGTTTCGGGGACATCTCCCGTCATTCCGGGGCGAGCAGAGCGAGAGCCCGGAACCCATAATCACTGACGATGGAAGATAGAAAGCGACGGCATCCATCGCTCTTTATCCTAAATCGCTGGTGGTTATGGGTTCCGGGCTCGCCTGCGGCGCCCCGGAATGACGGACCATGCTCCACGGTGAGGGTCCTTCCAAAAACTCTCGCTTCCGCATGGCCCAGGCGGTAAAACCACCCCATGAGCGATATCAAGAGTGAAGATCAGCGTTTCCTGGCCCGCGCCATCGCGCTGTCCCGGGACCACATGAACAATGGGGCTGGCGGCCCGTTCGGGGCCGTGGTGGTGCGTGACGGCAAGGTTCTGGGCGAGGGCTGGAACCAAGTTACGTCCGCGAAGGATCCGACCGCCCACGCGGAGGTGGTGGCCATCCGCCGCGCTTGCGAGGCAGTGGGCGATTTCTCGCTCCAGGGCGCGACCATCTATACCAGCTGCGAGCCGTGCCCCATGTGCCTGGCCTCGGCCTATTGGGCGCGGGTCTCGCGCATCGTCTATGCCAATACCCGCGAGGATGCGGCCGAGATCGGTTTCGACGACAGCCTCATCTACGAGGAGATCCCGAAGCCCGCCTCCGAGCGGATCATCGCCATGGACCACGTGCCCAGCCTGGAGGCGAGGGCGGTGTTCGATGCCTGGGCCGAAAAGCCCGACAAGGTCACCTATTAGCAACCGCTCCCACCCATCCTATCTATCGGTTTCCGATCAGAGCCTTTCGAGAGTTCCCATGCCGCGCGCCACCACCCTCGTCCGCAAGCCTGCCGTGAAGTCCGACCGGGTCGTCGACACGATCGTCCTGGACCAAGCGGCCCGCAGCCGCCGCCATGCGCATCTGAAGGCCGAGGCCGGCACCGAGATCCATCTCGACCTCGACATGGAGACGGTGATCAACGACGGGGACGCCCTGCGGCTCGAGGACGGCCGCCTCGTGCAGGTGAAGGCCGCTGCCGAGGACCTTCTCGAGGTGCGGGCCGAGAATCCCTTGCGCCTTATGCGCCTCGCCTGGCATCTCGGCAGTCAGCACGGCCTTGCGGAGATCACGGCAGATGCCCTCTATGTGGAGAACACCCCGGCCCTGGCCGAGCTCGCCCGCGGGCAGGGCTGCGTCGCGACCCCGGTGAAGCGCGCCTTCCGGCCGGAACAGAGCGCCCACCATTGCGACCACGACCACCATCATCACCATGGTCATGACCATCATGATCATGGGCACGCCCATGATCATCACGGCCACGAACATAAGCATGAGCATGCTCATCACGAGCATGGTCCCGGCTGCGGATGTGGCCACCATCACCACGACCATGGCCACAAGCACGATCACTGACCGGCCTGCGCGGCACTGAACCCAGCATGTCGAAGACCACCCGCGCCACGCTCGCCCTGCAGGGAGCGGGCGTTCCATTCACGGTGCATGCTTACGATTACGATCCCCAGGCGGAGCGGATCGGCCTGCAGGCCGCGGAGGCTCTGGGCGTGGAGCCTGGCGGCGTGCTCAAGACCCTCATGGTGACGGTCGACGGGAAACCGGCCTGCGCCATCGTCCCCTCCGACCGGGAGGTGAACCTGAAGAAACTCGCGGCGGTGCTCGGCGCGAAATCCGCCCAGATGATGAAGCCCGCCGACGCAGAGCGCCTGACCGGCTACCACGTGGGCGGCATCAGCCCGTTCGGGCAGAAGAAGCGCGTGCCGACCGTGCTGGACGAGGCGGCGCTGGCTTACGAGACTGTCTTCATCAACGGCGGCCAGCGCGGACTTCAGGTTCGGCTCCAGCCCGGAGACGCAGTGCAGGTACTTGGCGCGAAAGTCGCGGCGGTGGTCGCCGAGAACTCCTGAAGGCCTGCTTTTCGGGCGCTCGCGGAAGGGCAGGCCCTTCCGCGTTCGTCGCGACATCGCTGCCTAAAGCCGGCTGCGGCTATTTACGATGCGAGGAGGAGTTGGTTTTATTCAGAGGCAGCTTTTTCTCGTGACCGGGCGCATAGCCGGACGCACCCGGCTCGGTGACCGACCCTGTCGTGTCGGTTTGCATCTTGTGGCCAGGCGAGACGCTCGAGACACCCGGGCGCGTCAGCTTGCTCCGGTCCTGCTGTCCTGGCGCATACTGCCTTGCGCTGTTCGGGTTGCTATTGGTGCCTGCGCCAGTGGATTGTGCATAGCTGGCGGCTGGAACTGCCAGCAGCAGGGCTGCGGCACAGGAAAGTCCAACGATCTTCTTCACGTCTGCACTCCTTCGGCGCTGATGCACATGAGATTCGAGGAACGTATGCTTCGTTCTGTAGTTCCAGCTTTGCCGGGCATTGGATTTATACTGTCGCAAGTGGGAACTTTTTCGCCGAAAACTTCGGAGGATGCGGGCAGATTTGCCCTGTGACACCGACTCGCGCCTATTTTCCTTGTGCTCGCCGTCGCCATATTGGAAAAGGCCCGCTGACGAGATCGGCCGACCCTTGCTTGAGATGATGCAGAAATTCTTCACCGTTGCGCCCATGATGGAATGGACTGACCGGAATTGCCGGGCGTTCCATCGCGTCCTGTCGCGCCGGGCGCGGCTCTATACCGAGATGGTGACGACGGGCGCCGTGATCTTCGGGCCGCGGGAGCGGCTGCTCGGCTTCGACCCGTCGGAGCATCCGGTCGCGGTGCAGCTCGGCGGCTCGGATCCGGCGGAGCTGGCGAAGGCCGCCCGGATCTGCGCCGAATTCGGTTATAACGAGATCAACCTGAATGTGGGCTGCCCCTCCGACCGGGTGCAGAACGGGCGCTTCGGCGCCTGCCTCATGCAGGAGCCTGAGCTGGTGGGCGAATGCGTCGCCGCCATGAAGGCCGCGGTCGCGCTGCCCGTGACGGTCAAGTGCCGCATCGGCGTGGACGAGCAGGACCCGGAAGAGGCCCTCGACCGGCTGACCGATGCGGTGGTGGCCGCCGGTTGCGACGAGCTGACGGTCCATGCCCGCAAGGCCTGGCTCCAGGGCCTGTCGCCCAAGGAGAACCGGGATGTTCCGCCTCTCGATTACGACCGGGTGTACCGGCTGAAGAAGGCCCGCCCGGGCCTGACCATCGCGATCAACGGCGGCATCAAGACCATGGCGGAGGTGCAGACGCATCTGCAGCACGTGGACGGCGTGATGGTGGGACGGACGGCCTATCAGGAGCCGGAGATTCTTCTGGCTGTGGACCGCGAGGTTTATGGAGAGGTTCCCCAGGTGGCCGATGCCTTCGAGGCGGTCGAGGCCTATGAGCCCTATGTGGCCGCCCGGCTCGCGGAGGGCGAGCGCCTCCATTCCATGACCCGGCACATGCTCGGCCTCTTCACCGGACGCCCGGGCGCCAGGGCCTACCGCCGGCACCTTGCGACTGAGGCGCTGAAGCCGGGCGCCGGCCTCGAGACCCTGCGGGAGGCCGTCGCCCATGTGTCCCGTGCCGTGGAGCGACAGGCTGCTATGGATTCGATTCCGGCCTAGCTGGAGAGCTGAGGCCGGGGCCTCAATGAACTGGTTGTGCCCAAGGGTTGTATTTTACAACTATAGATATAGTACAGGTGCGTTATTGCACAGTAGAAATCCATTCGCGACCGTTTCGAAGGTCGGGAAGTCTTTCCTGTAACATTATTCGCTTTATGATGACTCCCGCATGAAGGTCGCGCTTTGCGAGGCCTTCGTCACTTGCAAAAGGGAGTATCACCATGCGTCTTTCCACCAGTGCCGCGATCCTCGCGGCCGCCGCCGGTTTGTTTCTGGCGACGGAAGCGGGGGCGACGTTCACGGCCAACGGCTTGGCCCAAAATGGCCTTTCGGCCAATGGCTTGGCCATGAACGGCTTGGCTATGAACGGCTTGGCTATGAATGGCCTTTCGGCGAACGGGCTCGCGACAAACGGGCTCTCCGCGAACGGACTGTCGGCCAACGGTCTCGCCACCAATGGCACGAAGGCCGGTACGGTCCGCGTGAAGGGGATCGTCCTGCAGGATGGATCGTCCGTTTCCCTGAAGTAAGAACCGACCTTATATCGGTCCAACGGGCCCTCCCGCTCCGGCGGGAGGGCCTTTTGCGTTTGGAGGTCTCCGTCACCGGCAGGGCAGGATCAGCCCGTGTCCGGGGGACGCTTCGGGTGCCTGGAAGGTGGCATGTGCACCGGCGCGCGTGACCCTGAGTTCGTGTCGAAGGAGCCCTAGAGTTAATAGGTAGTTAATCCTTAGGGTGCTGCGGAATGGCTCGCATTTTATGTTCGCCAGGCCCGCCGACAACATGGCCTACCACTGCGCTTCAAAGGTTTCGAAACTATATTGCCATTTCGTGCAATAATGTAGCTTGACTGTAACGTTATTCAATAAATATTCCTCTCCGTCAGCGTCGCCATGGGGCTGCGCCGGCAAAGTCCATTCCCAAATCCTTTCATGGAGAAGATCATGTTTACGCGCTTTCATATCCTGACGCTCGGTGCCGCCATCGCCCTTTCGGCAACAGGCGCCATGGCCCACGAGACGGCTAACGGCCTGAGCGTGAACGGCCTCAGTGTAAATGGGCTCAGTGTGAATGGCCTCAGCGTGAATGGGCTGAGCGTCAATGGCCTCAGCGTTAACGGTCTGAGCGTGAACGGCTTGAGCGTCAACGGCTTGAGCGTCAATGGGCTCAGCGTGAACGGCCAGGAGGCCAAGGGTCTGGCCGCTGGAGCAAGCGCCGTGCAGCCCGCCTCCCTCACGCTGCAGGACGGTTCGGTCGTCCGCCTGCGCTAGGCGCATCTCCGGAGCCTCCTGTCGGAGGCTCCATTCCTGCTGCGGAGCCTTCCATGCGAAGCCTGGCCACATTCCTTCTGTCTCTCTTTTTGGGTCTCGGCTTCTCCGGCAGCTGCCTTGCGGTCGACGGCCAGTTGCGCATGGAAGGGGCGGACCCCGTGCTGAGCCTCGACGATGGCCGCGTTCTGCGGCGGGAAGCGCTGGCCGGGCTGACCTTGAACCTCGCAGGTCCAGCCGGGGAGGCCCAAGTCCGCATCGACTCCGTCGTGGTGGAGGAGGCTGCACCGAGCGGGCCCATCCCGCTCTTCAGCCTTTCCACACACCGGCCCGGAGAGCCGCCTGCAAACATTTGCCGGCCGGACCCGAAGGGGCGGCAACTCGCCCTCGCGCTGCCCGACCGCAATGGCGGCTTCACCTTCACGTGCACCAGCGGCGCCGAGGGCAAATGCGTGCTCATGGGCTACCGGCCCTGGGAAACGCGGGATGGCGTCCCTCTCCAGGACCTCCACCGCGCCTGCATCCACATGCTGCGCGCCGATTACGGCGGCGACGACCGGCCGACCACCCGCGACGGCACCCTCGTCGACATCTACGACCGCTTCGACATCCAGGTTTCAGAGCCGAACCCGTCCCTGTCCTTCGAGGCCGCCTGGGGCCCCGACGGCGCCCTCTGCGTCGCGCATCCGCGGATCCCCGAGAACGTTTCCCTCACGGCCCTGGCGGAGCGCTATCCCCGCCTCGCCGGGCATCTCGGTCCGGAATCCTGCACCGAGGCTGCCATGCGGGCCGACCCGCGCGCGCTGCTCTTCAACCGCTCGGCTGCACATTGAGTGCATCTACCGAGTATTTCGAGTGACTCGGGAAGCGCTAGCCTGCCCTCTCCCCCCTTGTGGGGGAGAGTTGGAGAGGGGGGTGTGAGCGCCGGCCTGGATTCAGCTCAGCGCTCACACCCCCACCCTAACCCTCCCCACAAGGGGGAGGGGAGCACGTGGTGCATCATCCCAGGTTTGCGCGACCTCTCACACGGGGAGAGGCGCACCACCGATATGCTTGCCCTGTTGGCCGATCTCCGTCACATATCGACGTCCTTCGTCTGGAAAGCTCCCCGCAATGCTCGGTATCTCCCTTTTCGACCTTTCATGGCTGATCGTCGCCCTGCTCGGCGCAGGGGCGGTTACCGGGCTTCTGGCAGGAGTGTTCGGCGTCGGGGGCGGGGCGGTCGCGGTGCCGATCCTCTACGAGTTGTTCCGCTTCGTCGGTGTTCCCGAGGAAGTGCGGATGCCGCTCTGCGTCGGCACTTCGCTCGCGATCATCATTCCGACCTCGATCCGCTCCTTCAGGGCCCATCAGGCCAAGGGCGCGGTCGACATGTCGATCCTGCGGGTCTGGGCGGTGCCGGTGGTCGTCGGCGTGATCATGGGCAGCGTGATCGCCCGCTACGCGCCGGCCGACCTGTTCAAGACCGTCTTCGTCGTGGTGGCCGGAATCTCGGCAATCCGGCTTCTCTTCGGCAAGGATTCGTGGCGCTTCGGCACAGAGTTGCCCGGGAAGCCCGTCATGGTCGTCTATGGCTGGATCATTGGCGTCCTGTCGGCCCTCATGGGCATCGGCGGCGGGCAGCTCTCGAACCTGTTCATGACCTTCTACAACCGGCCCATCCACCAGGCGGTGGCGACCTCGTCGGGGCTCGGCATCCTGATCTCGATCCCCGGCGCCATCGGCTACATCTATGCGGGCTGGCCGCGCATGGCGGATTATCCCGACGTGGTCGCCCTCCAGCCGCCCCTGGCGCTGGGTTACATCTCGCTCGTCGGCTTCCTGCTGTTCATCCCCACCAGCGCCTGGCTGGCGCCGGTCGGCGCGCGGCTCGCCCATCGCCTGTCGAAGCGCAAGCTGGAGATCGCTTTCGGGATCTTCCTGCTGACGGTCTGCGCCCGCTTCTTCGTCAGCCTGCTGGCGTAACGTCCTTCGGCCGCAGGATCAGCCGGTTGCCGCGGACCTCGTAGGACGTGAGCCGCTCCAGAAAGCTCATGCCGAGCAGGTTGGCATGGAGCGCGCCCGAGCGGGTCACGAGGGCCGGCACGTCATGTTCCGTGATGGAGCCGATCGTGAGCGCGCGGAGCGTGACGGGCGCCGCCAGGGCGGAGCCGTTGGCAGTCGCGACCGGAACCGAGAAGCGCAGCTCCTCTTCGCTGAAGCCGAAATCGGCCGCATGCTCGGCCCGTAGGACCACGGTGCTCGCGCCAGTGTCGAAGACGAAGCGGGCCTCGCGCCCGTTGACCTTGCCGTTCAGGATGAAGCTCCCGTCGGTCCGCCGCGCCGCCACCACCTCGCCCTTGTCGGTCACCACCGCGCGCCCATCCGCGATGTCGCCGATGGCCCGGTCCAGAACCATCTGCAGATCGTCCCGCGCCGCATAGGTGACAAGCGCCGCCACGATCAGCCCACCGCTGATTGCCACCGCCTCGATTCCGTGGGTCCAGTGCCGTGAGAAGCCGTCCACGATGGCGGCCGCCATCAACAGGGAGCAGCCCGCGAAAGCGAGGAGCAGGGCGGTCTGGCCCGGGCTGAGCTCCGCCAGGGGCGCCTCGCCCATGGTGCCGGTCAGGAAGGCCGCGGCCAGGAGGGCGCTGCCCAGGACGCGGATGCCCGGCATCGTCACTCGCGCTCGCTCCCGTCGAGCGCGAAGGCCCGGCGCATGCGCTCGGGCAGCTCCGCCATGATGCGCAGCCGCTCGTCCTCGGTGAGGCGATACCAGTGCCCGATCTCGTCGCGCGTGCGGCCGCAGCCCTCGCACAGGCCGGTTTCGGGATCGAGGGTGCAGACGCGGATGCAGGGGCTGGAGACGCGGCTCATGATCTGATCATCATGTCGTTACGGACGAAGCGCGATCAAGAGGCCGATCAGCGCAGCGATCTCGGCGACCTGCTGGGCGGCGCCCGCGATGTCGCCGGTCTGCCCTTGGATATGGCGCTTGGCCAAACCCGCTAACGCGATGCCCGCGAGAGCTGCTGCAAGGACCATGGCGGCGATTCCGGCCGCTGGTAGCCCGGCGGCGAGGCCGAGGAGGAGCGCAAACCCTGCCGCGAGTGCTGCCGCGAGCCAAAAGCTCTCCCGGCCGAGGCGGCCTACCGCCTGGGCGGCGCCGTCGGGCCGGGCAGGCGGCAGAAACACCAGGGGCACGAGCCCCGCCACGCGGGACAGGGCGGCCGTGAGGAGAATCGCCCCCATGGCGGCGGAAAGCTCCACGCGCTCGGCGAGGGTCGCTAGCGCAGCGATGCGCAGGGCAAGGTCCAGCACCAGGGCGCAGGCGCCGAAGGAACCGATCAGGCTGTCCTTCATGATGGCGAGCCGCCGCTCCCGGGTTGAGCCGCCGAAGCTGTCGGCCGTGTCGGCGAGCCCGTCTTCGTGGAAGGCGCCCGTCGTGACCGTTGCGGCCGCGACCGAGAGGATCGCTGCGAGCCAGGGGCCGAGGCCAAGGCCAAGGGCGGCCGCGAAGGCGAGGGCGGGCAGGATTCCGAGCACGAGGCCTGCCAGGGGCAGCACCCGGATGATTCGTCCGAAATCCGGGAGCGTGTGCGGGTCGGCCTCCCAAGGCAGGACGGGCACCGGCAGGCGGGAATAGAAGCGCAGGGCTCGCGCCAGATCGGTGAAAAATTCCTGCCAAGGTTTCGGCGAAATGCCATCAGCCTGCTGCAATTGGTCGGACATAGCTTCACCCTCCACGGCTTGGCCGTTATAGGTCACGCCATCTCGTCTTCCGCAACGCCCATTCGGGCCGGAGCCCCCATGAGTGCCCCTGAGACCTCCCCGTTCGACGATATCCGGCGCCTGATTACCACCATGCCGGGGCCTGACGAGGCCGCGGTCGCGGCCGTGCGGGAGCGGGAGGCGCAGCTGACGAAGCCGGCCGGAAGCCTCGGCCGTCTCGAATGGCTCAACGAATGGCTCGCCGCCTGGCAGGGCAAGCCGCGTCCCACCGTGGACCGGCCCCTCGTCTGCGTCTTCGCCGGCAGCCACGGCGTGGCCGGACGGGGCGTCTCGGCCTATCCGTCCTCCGTGAACCGGCAGATGCTGGAAAACTTCTCGGCAGGCGGCGCCGCCATCAACCAGATCTGCGCCGGCCTCGGCCTCGGCTTCAAGGTTTTCGATCTCGCGGTGGACATGCCGACCGGGGACATCGTGGTCGAGCCCGCCATGGACGAGAAGGCCTGCGTCGCCACCATGGCGTTCGGCATGGAGGCCATTGCGGGCGGCACGGACCTGCTCGCCGTGGGCGAACTCGGCATCGGCAACACCACCACGGCGGCGGCGATCTATACGGCCCTCTATGGGGGCGAGGCCGCCCACTGGGTCGGGCGCGGCAGCGGTGTCGATGATGAGGGGCTCGCCCGCAAGGTTGTGGCCGTGGAGGAGGCGGTCGCGTTCCATCGCGATCACCTGAAGGATCCGCTCGAGATCCTGCGCCGCCTCGGCGGGCGCGAGATCGCCGCCATGGCGGGCGCGATCCTGGCCGCCCGCCTGCAGCACATCCCGGTGATCCTCGACGGCTACGTGTCCACCGCCGCGGCCGCGATCCTCCACGCCATCCACCCAGCGACCATCGACCATTGCGTCGCCGGCCACCTCTCGGCCGAGGGCGCCCACAGGGACGTGCTGGAGCGCCTGGGCAAAATCCCGCTCCTGGCCTTGGGGATGCGCCTCGGGGAGGGTAGCGGGGCTGCGCTCGCCATGGGGATTGTCAAAACTGCCGCTACGATACATCGTGATATGGCCACTTTCAGCCAAGCCGGTGTATCGGAGCGGTTGCCCTGAATGCCCTCACGTTTCGTTCGCCGACGTCTCAGACCCTCCCGACCCTATCTCGGGCTCACGTCCCTGGTTTTTGCGATCCTCCTGGCCGCCTGCGCCCGGATCCTGTTCGAGCCGAGCGGGCGGGAGGTTTCGGGCCGCGCCTTCGCGCTGGACGGGGACACGATCCGGATCGGCGAGAACCGGATCCGCCTCAAGGGGATCGATGCGCCTGAGCTCAATCAATCCTGCATGCGGAACGGAACTCCGATCCTGTGCGGCGAGAAGGCCCGCGATACCCTGCTCGGCATGATCCTCAACCGTCACGTGGAATGCCGGGTCTCCGGGCGCGACCGCTACCAGCGCCTGCTTGCCCGCTGTTTCGTGGACGGGGAGGATATCGGGGCGCGCATGGTGTCCGATGGCTTTGCGGTCGCCTATGGCGATTACCGTATCCTCGAGGCGAAGGCGCGCCTGCAGGGGAAGGGGATCTGGTCCACCACTTTCGACCGACCCCAGGAATGGCGGCGAAGCCATCTCTATTGACGGGCCTGCGCGACCTCGTGTCCTCGCCTGACGCCTTCACCGAGGCGGTTTCGATTCCCATCTGCCTGGAATGCCCCCTCCCGACGATTTTCATGCCGACGATTTTCATGCTCTCGCCCGCAAGCTCGAAGCCTGCCGCATCTGCCGCGATGCGCCCCGTCACGGCCCGGCGCTTCCCCATGAGCCGCGCCCGATCCTCCAGGGCAGCCCCACGGCGCGCCTCTGCATCGCGAGCCAGGCACCGGGGACCCGGGCCCATGCCAGCGGCATCCCCTTCTCGGACCGGTCCGGGGCGCGCCTGCGAGAGTGGCTCGGCCTCGATCCGCAGGCCTTCTACGACCCTGCCCAGGTCGCCATTGTGCCCATGGGCGCGTGCTTTCCGGGCCAGGACGCGAAGGGCGGCGACCTGCCCCCGCGCCGGGAATGCGCCGAAACGTGGCGCGCGCCGATCTTCGCGGCGCTGCCGAACCTCGAACTCGTCCTGCTGATCGGGCAATACGCCCAGGCCTGGCATCTGGGCGAGAATTTCCGTGACGGGCTCACGCAGACCGTGCGGCGCTGGCGCGAGATTCTCTCGGCTCCACAGCATCCGCGCATCCTGCCGCTGCCGCATCCCTCCTGGCGCAACAACGGCTGGCTCAGGAAGAATCCCTGGTTCGAGGCCGAGCTTTTGCCCGTGCTTCGCGACGAAGTCCGCTCTATGCTCGCGCGCGACGAAAAGGAGCCTGCCGCATGAGCCTGACCACCTTGCGCGTGACCACGGACGGACCCGTCGCCACCGTGATGCTCGCACGGCCCGACAAGCTGAATGCCCTCAACGCCACAAAGCACGCGGAGCTGCGCGACGTGCTCGCACGGTTCGCCGAGGATGACGCCGTCAAGGTCGTGGTGCTCACCGGGGAGGGACGCGCCTTTTCGTCCGGCCAGGACCTGACCGAGGACCTGCCCCGCGACGAGAAGGGCCGGGTCGATCTCGGGCCGCCTCTCGCACGCGACTACAATCCTCTGGTCCTCAGGCTCGCGAATTATCCCAAGCTCACAATCGCGGCTCTCAACGGTCCCGCGGTGGGCGCCTCCATGAACATCGCGCTCGCCTGCGACATCGTCGTGGCGGCACGCTCCGCCTATCTCCAGGAGGCTTTTTCCAGGATCGCCCTCGTGCCGGACGCAGGCGGCACCTGGATCCTGCCGCGTCTCGTGGGCCCGAAACGGGCGCTGGCGCTGATGCTTACGGCGGAGCAGGTCTCTGCCGAGGACGCCAAGGCCATGGGCCTCGTGTTCAAGGTCTTCGATGATGCGACCTTCCGGGAGGATGTCGCGGTCTTCGCGGCCGCTCTCGCCCGTGGTCCTGCGCTTGCTTACCGGCTGACCAAGCAGGCCCTCGCGCAGAGCCTCTCGAACGATCTGGAAGCCCAACTCGCCCTCGAGGCGGAACTGCAACGGGAGGCGGGCTTCAGCCGGGACTTCATGGAAGGCATCCGGGCCTTCCGCGAGAAACGCGCGCCGGCCTTCGAGGGCCGGTGAGGGGAGACTGCCATGCGGATCACCTACATCATCATCGGTCTTCTGGTTTTCAGCGCGTTCCTGACGATGCTCGTCTCGCAAGATCCCCAGAGATCCGCCGCCCTGACCCAGGCCTACCGGGACGCGGCCTTCACGGGCGAGACCCGCGAGATCGTCCTGGCCGTCCTCGCCCTCGGCATCGGCGGCTTCATCGTCTACCTGACCATGACGCGGCGGTAGCGGAACGTCGCGAGTTCTCATTTTGGAAGGCTGACGCTGCTGATCCTGTGGCAAAGCGCTGCTCTGATGCGCACGCTCAGCAGATTGTCTCTTGGTACGCAGCGGTTGGATGCGCTACCGGAAACTGATACTTCAGGGCTGAGGCTATAGAAGTAACTGATACTAAAAGATTATTTCTTTGAGGTCATGTCTTGCCAAGGACCTTTGCGCAATTCTGGCAGCAGGTACGCAGCTTCCGTAGCTTGCTCAAGTAAGCTTCTTGCCTAAAAGGCAAACGTTGATTATTGGACCTGTAATATCATTACAGGAACAGTCATGGCTATCATTTCGACAAACATCTCTGCGACCGGCGATTTGGCCCATGGATACGATATTCCCGATGGCGATGCAGTCACCGTATCGGCGGGGGTGACAGTTGCAGCGGGAGGTGCCGGTGCGGCCGGACTGCATGCAGCTGGTGCTGGTCACGCAACTCTGGGCGCCAGTGCCCGGGTCGTCAGCAGTTTGTCGGACGCGATCTCATTCGGGGGGAGTGGAACCGCGACCTTGAATGCGGGCAGCCTGGCTGTTGCAGCCCGGTATGGCATCTACTTTATGGCGGGCGATAACGCTCTTCAGAATCTCGGTTCGGTCGTCGCCGACAGCGCTATCCGCACGGATGGTCCTTCGCTGATTTTCAACGAAGGTTCGATGGTTGGCCGAAACGGCCACGGAGTCTGGATCGCTGGAAGCGGCGTCTCCCTGAACAACAGCGGCGTTATCCAGGGAAGTCACGCTGGCATTTTCGTGAGCGCAATGACGGGCTTCGTCTCGGTTGCAAACAGTGGGACGATTGTCGGCGGCGACCAGGGCGCTTTCGAGGTTGCCGATGGGACAGCTGCGGCCATGCTCACCAACCACGGCCGTCTTCTTGGGAACGCAACCTTCGGTAACGGAGACGATGTCTATGACGGTCGTGGCGGCAGCGTGACCGGCGTCATCTCTCTCAGCGGCGGAAGCGACCGCGCCTATGGTGGAGGAGGATTTGAAGCCTTCCTGGGCGGTGCCGGTGACGATACCATCGACGGAGGTGGCGGCAACGACGTTGCGGTCTATTCCGGCTCTCGTGTGGACTACGACATAAGCACCGTTGGCGCCGTGACGACCATCGTCGACAAGCGCGCCGGGCAGGACGGCAGCGACACCCTCAAGAACGTCAGGTTTGCAAAGTTCAACGGTGACAACTCGACTGTCGTCCTCATCAACTCCGCTCCAGATAGCGTGAAGCTATCAACCTCTGTTGTGGCGGAGACGGCGCAGATGAACACGGTGGTGGCGAGCCTCTCCGCCCACGATGCCGATGGCGATGCGCTTACCTACACACTCGTCGATCCAACCGGTACTTTCCGCCTCGATGGAACCTCTCTCGTGCTCGTCAAGCCGCTCGACTATGAGGCCGGGTTGCGACATTTCGACTTTACGGTCACGGCTCATGATCCTTACGGCCTTGCGGCCACTCAGAGCCTGTCGCTTGCAGTCACCAATGTGGTCGAAACCAATCCCCTGACCCTGATCGGTACAGCAGGCGTGGACTCACTTACGGGAGAGGCCGGGAATGATGTGATCCAGGGCCTTGCTGGCGACGATATTCTTCAAGGTGAGGCCGGGGACGATCGGCTCGACGGCGGAGCCGGCAAGGATATGCTCACCGGCGGAGCCGGCAAGGACGTGTTCGTGTTCACGACCAAATTCGACAAGAAGAGCAACTTCGACACGATCACGGATTTTTCTGTCGCAGACGACTCGATCTGGCTCGACAATGCACTCTTTAAGTCCAACAAGGCACTCTACACGGCGATCAAGAAGGGTACGGAGGCCAAGCCGTTGAAGATGGCGAGCAAGTTCTTCAGCCTCGACAAGGCGAAGGACAAGGACGATTTCGTCATCTATGACCGGAAGAAGGGAGTGCTCTATTATGACTCCGATGGCTCTGGCAGCCACAAGGCTATTGAGATCGCCACACTTAAGAAGGGCCTCAAGATGACCTACAAGGACTTCTTCTTCGTCTGAGAGCCAAGGCAGGGCGGGTCGATGGGCGTCCCATCCTCCCGGGGGCGTCCTTCGGGCTGGGGTCGTGGCATCGCCACGTCTCCAGGATATCAGGACCCACCTCTCCTTTCGGATCTCGGGAGCGCCTGAGGTCCATCTCCAATACTCTCGCCGGCACTGACTAAGTCGCCTTATGCGGAGAGCAGACGGGGGCCAAGTCGACCATACAGCAAGCCGACCATACAGATCGCAGCCTCGGTGCTAGGAATGCTCCGGCACTGGCACCGGAGCATTCGGCTTGATGCTCGACAGGACGAAGCTCGATCGCACATCGGCGACACCCGGCAGGGTAAGCAGCCGGTTCATGGTGAACTCCCCAAAACTCTCGATGTCCTTTGCGACCGCGTGGACGATCAGGTCGACTTCGCCAGCGAGCGCATGGCAGGCGATCACCTCTTCATAGTCCTTGAGCCGCTCCACCAGGCGGGTCCGCCAGCCCGGTTCCGATTGCTCGAGCTTGATGAACACGAAGGCCTCCACCTCGAAGCCCAGAGTCTTGCGGCTGACGATCGCCCGGTAGCCTTCGATCACGCCGTCATCTTCAAGCGCTTTGAGTCGCCGCAGGCAGGGGGAGGGGGCAAGCCCCACCTTGTCGGCCAGGGCCGCATTGGTGATGCGGCCCTCGCGCTGGAGCACGCGAAGGATGCGCCTGTCGGAGGGAGAGAGATGGCGGGGCATGGTTGTCTCACTTTGCGATCCTCAGGTCATTTTATGACCTCATGGGCGCAGATCCAGGGCGTCATGGGCGGAAAATGACCCTGGTCGGGTGATATCCTTGCTTTCATGGGATGGAGGAAACGTCCATGAACAGTGCCACCGGAAGCGACGATCCGCGCGACTACCTCGTCGAGCAGAGCTTCGAAAATTATACCGAGACCGACCACGCCACTTGGCGGACCCTCGCGACACGCCAGCGCGAGATCCTGAAAGGCCGTATCGCCAACCAGTTCCTGGAGGGGCTGGATCGGCTCGGAATCGGCCAGGAGGGCATTCCGGATTTCCGGGTCATGAACCGGCGCTTGCGCGAGGCGACCGGCTGGGAGGTGGTGGCGGTGCCCGGGCTCATTCCGGACCTCGCGTTCTTCCGTCTCCTAGCTGACCGGAAATTCCCGGCAGGCTTCTGGATCCGCAAGCCGGAGCAGATCGACTATATCGAGGAACCCGACATCTTCCATGATGTGTTCGGCCATGTGCCGCTGATCATGCAGCCGGTCTATGCGGATTACCTGGAGGCCTACGGCAAGGCGGGGCTCGTGGCCGCCGAGCACGGGGCCCTGAAGCGTCTGGCGCGGCTCTATTGGTACACGGTGGAGTTCGGCCTTGCCCAAACCCCGGATGGCCTGCGGATCGTGGGAGCGGGAATCGCCTCCTCGCCGGGCGAGACTATATTCGCACTTGAGAGCCAGTCACCCAACCGGGTCAGGTTCGATCTGGGGCGCGTGATGCGCACCCTTTATCGCATCGACGACTATCAGGAGACCTATTTCGTCCTCGACGGAGTTGAGGCCTGGCCGAGCCTCGATCTCGATCGGCTGATCCCACTTTGGCAGCACCTCGAGGGCCAGGACGACATCAAGCCTGGCGACCTCCAGCCTGAGGACGACGTTCTTGCACAGGGAGACGGGAGCTATCACGCGGCCAAAGCGAAATCCGCCGCCTGATCGTGCAAAAACCTCTCTGAATGGGGTAGACAGGGGCCGTGTCGTTTGTTACACGCACGGCCTCTTCGGCGAACAACGCGGCGCCGAATTCGCTTCGGCGACGGGTGTGTAGCTCAGTTGGTAGAGCAGCTGACTCTTAATCAGCGGGTCCAAGGTTCGAATCCTTGCACACCCACCATTTCTCTAAGAAAATCGCTGAATTTCCAGGCGGCCAGAGACGGCGACGTTTTTCAATGGTTCAGCTGGATAGGGGCTGTCTCGCTGCCCCGGTTCTCGGCGATTGAGCAATTTCTGTACGTTTCTTCAGCCGGCATTTTTCTTCTCCACGAAACCTGCATTTTCCAGGCTCCGAGGAGTGGCTCAACAGAGATCGGTTCGAACCCCGACCGGACATTGACGTCGCTGTCGTGGACGTGACGCTCATAACGAGTCAGCAGGGCAATCAAGTGGCCGTGTTGGCAGATAAGCCATGACCGCCTCCTGTCGAGGAGCGCACTCCGTCGATCAGAAATCGTCGTCCGGCCCGTCCGCGCAGCGATAGCCAACGAAGCATTGGGCCGTATCGTCGCTCGGCACATAGGCGGGCTCTGCATATTGGTCGACCTGGCAGTAGCGTGAATCCCGCACGAAGCGGCCATAGGTGTACTGGCCGGTGCTTAGAACGACCGCCCCTCGGGCGCTCACCAAAGCGCGGTCGGCGGCGCAGGGCCGACCTGTCGTCGATGGCCCGACCTGCGCGAATGCGCCCGTCGTGACAAGAACAAGACCGAGAGCGGCGATAAACCTGATCATGATGCCTCTCCTCTTCACGACATCACCTACTCATTGCTCGCCCGCACGAACCGAGGCATCGCCTCCAGTGACTGCCGGGTGGCGTTAGGCAGCATGATCTGACCGTCCTTCAGGGTGAACTGGCTGACGGGCACCGCCGTCAGATGCTCACCGAGTTCGAGGACGCCGCCCGTTCCGACGATGGCGTAGGTGGCCGTCTTGTCGGGCGCCACAATCAGGTCCACCACATGACCGACCCGCTCGCCGTTGTTGTTGTAGACCTGGCGCCCGAGGATCTGATCTTTCACGCTGAAGCCGCCGTAGAGGGTGCGCACGTCCACCGCCGCAACGCCGACCGTCGATGAGCCTGCCACCGGACCGACCCCGGCGCTGCCGGTCGTACTGGGGCCGGACGTAATCGAGGCGCTGTTCGGCGTCGACACGAGGCTGGCTTGGTCCGCCGCCGGACGTTCGTCAGCCCGTTCCACTTTCGGCGGCTTCCAGGTGCCGGTCAGGATCGATGGGTCGGTCTCCTTCGGCCAATAGAGGCGCAGCATCAAATTCATGTCGCCCTTTGGGGCCGGCAGCCAGTTGGCCTCCTTGCCGGCCCCGGGCGACTCGTTCTGGAGGTAGAGGTCGATGGACCCGTCGGGGTTCGACGTGAACTGGTTGCGCTGGCTCAGGGTGTAGCGGTTCATGGGATTAGCGACGAAGAAGAAGTTGGCGTCATACATGGTCAGCGACCAGAACGCCTCGACCGGCGGCAGTTGCCCCTTCTCAAAGTGGATCACGTACTTCTCGGCTCCCGTGAGCTTACGACCGGAGGCGTCGACACTGGTCGTGGGATAGACCGCATCCTGGGGCAGGTTGGCACCCAGCCCGAAGGCCGCCACCGTGGCGCGCTTCGCGTAGTCGGTCCCGTAGCGCCCCAAGGTCCTGGCGACCATCCAGCCGTTTTCGAGGGATCCCATGGTGCGGACGCCGCCGGCGATTTCCTCCCAGCCGGCCCGGTGCGCGCGCTCGGCCCCCTTGGCAATCTCCGGATCGAGCTGGCTCGTGTCGAAGGCGTGACCTGGCACAATGCCGATCTTGGCCATGCGGGCGAGCATCGGGGCGTCTTCCGCCGGAGGCGGGTTGTCTGTCATGAGTTGCGCCAGCAGGTTGAAGAACGGTCCAGGCTCGAGGCGGTTGACCTGCTTGCGCACGGCTGTCTTCATGTCGATGGCGTCGTCGATCTTGCCGGCCGCCGGCGTATAGGGCTTGCCGTAGGCGCTTAACGGCACGAGCTTGACCTGATCCTGGAGCGCCCAGACGGCCTTGTAGTCCTCCGGTGTGCCGGTGGAATAGATGCGGCCGAGGATCCAGACCATATCGGTCGGCGATTTGATCTCCTTCACACCGTCCGGCAGCGTGCCCTTCCAGTTCGGGCCAGTGATGGCATAGGTCTGCGGCCCGGTGCCGGTGGTGCGCTTGCCCGGGCTGGCGATGACGTTGGTCCAAGCGGACAGGATCGGGAACAGGAAGTAGCGCCCGTTCATATCGGGCAGGGAGAGAACATAGGGCTCCCGGCCGACATCCATGAAGCCGGAGGTGTAGAGGGTGTCGGCGTTCGGCGCGGTGATATCCCGGAAGGCGGATGTCGGGTACTCGCGCAGGCTGACGAGTTGACCCATCGGCGCGCGGTTTCCGCCCGGCTGGGCGACATTGGTGGTGACACGGCGGGTCATCTCCATGGTGACCAGCGGGTAACCGTAGACATAGGCATCCTTGGCGATGGCGAACGCCTCCTGCTCCTTCAGGCTCGTGGCGGACAGGCGGGGGCTTGCCTCGACCGGCTGCCCCCAGGAAGTGTTTCCCCCGAGAGACGTAAGGGCGGCTGCCATCAGGGCCGCCGCAGCGGTCTGGGACAAACGTAAGCGGGTCATGGGAGAGGCTCCTCTCGCGCCGGTCACGGCAGAACTGCCGACCATTGTGGACCTTAGGAGCTGAACTGCTTGATCGATGTGGACATTCGTTTGACGTTTTCGGACGCCGAAGTGAGTGTCGATGTACGGCGGGGCACGGTCCATAACCCGCCACTTGAAATCCCTGTCGGTGATCAGAACCTGGCGCTGATGCCGAGCACTGGGCCATGCACGAGCATGTCGAACCCGTAACGCTGCCGGCCCTCGCCCTGCGCATAGTCGACGGACAATGCCCGGTAGCCGATCACGCCCGAGAACGTGATGCCGTTGTAGGTGCCGAAGTCGAAGCTGTAGCCGCCGAAAGCCTGCCAGGAGAAGTCGCTCCCCACGCCGAAGCCGCCGATGTCGCCGCGCAGGAAGAGTTCGTGCCCCGGCGCCACTGCGTAGCGGATGCGTGCCCCGACGAGCGGATCGAGCCAGTCGACCGAACCGGACCGGGCGATGGCCCGTGCCCCGGCAATCACGAGATCGGCGGTCTGCACACCGGCGGCGATGCCCAGCGAGAGGTCGGCGGTCTGATGCCAGTAGCGGACTCCCCCGAGGACGTCGAAAGCCAGCGGCCCCGAGCGGGCCACCTCATAGGATGCACCGGCCTCGACGATGGCCATCTCGACATCCAGGTTGAGGGCGGCGCCGAGAGTTCCCGGCACACCGGGCGCCAGCGTGCGCGACCGGACCGTGCTCCGGTCCAAACCGATCTTGGTCCAGACCACGTCACCAAAGAGAGCCAGGGGACCATTGCGCAATTCTACGTCGCCCATGAGGGCGACCAGGCTGTCGCTCTTCTCGAGGATGTCGAGGAAACTCGCATTCACGCGTTCGGAGCGCCCGCGCACCGTCTGGGTGCCATTCAGCGAGATGATCCAGCCATAGGGCGTGAAGCGGAAGCTCCATGCGGGAGGCGCTGCGACTGGAGCTTCGACGGCAGCCGCGGGAGCGGGCGCAAGGTCGGCCGCGAGTGCCGTTCCGCCCATCGCGGTCAGGAAGCCGAAGGGGACGAAAAGGCCGTAACGCAGGCGGCGCAGGCGATGGCGCATGGGAGCTGTCCGTTCATTTTGGGAAGAGAAGGGTCATGCCGGCCCGCAGCCCCTGCGCCAGGACCATGTTGGGCAGCGCCGCCAGCGACGCGGCAGCGCCCAGCAGGATGGCTTGAGAGCGTCCCATGTGAACCTCCTCGAAAGTTGTCCATGATCTCAGGAACGCCACACGCCCGTGAGGGCGCGTGTCACATTCGAACATGGGCCGGCCGCGACGCCAGCGAGGGGCAGTACCGCCTCGGATGCTCATCCGAAAGGCAGCATATCGTCAATGACGATTAGGCGCGGTTCCCCTTCTGGAGTGCCCATCCTGGACCTGAACGCCATGTCAGAGCGGATCGGCACCCCACGGACGCATGGCGGGCACTCATGCGATCGTATTGAGTGAGCGCCATTGATCGAGAGGCAGATCAGCGGCCCATGGCGCATAATGCGAGGAGGGGACTTTCGCGGGGCATATACCTTCGGAGGGCATACTTGGCCTCAAGCGAACGTAGCGCATGGCAAGGGACGGATCGTATCGTCCGCTCCGTTAGATGCGACAATATTGAACAGGTTTTTGAGCGCGATCTGCCGATCGCTGTCCAGAAATGTTCAGGAATTGTCCAAGTGGATCAAGAGCGGTCTGGACCGATATGATCAGAATGGAGCGCTCAAGGAAGGATGCGGTGCATCCGCCCCTTTTGAGAAGCGGGCGCGCTGAGGGCTGCATTTTCGGCAGCGACGCGTCCAAGCGGCGTCGAACGATGGGGACGTCAGCGTTATCGCTCATGTAGGCGCACTTCGCTTCTTCGGAAACCCTATGAGGAGGCTCTTATGAAAACTCTGTTCGGACTGATATCGGCGGCTGCCTTACTTGTCGCTCTCAGTGGACCAGCCCCGGCACAGTCAACTCCCTCGAGCAGGCCCTGCAAGCGGGGAGAGCAAATGGTCGGTGGCGTGTGCAAGCCGCTCACGAGAGCATCTCCCAAGCATGAAGGATATTACAGCGGCCCTCGCACCACCGGTAGCACGACCCGAGCGGCTTCGGCACGGGCAACTCCCTCAAGCAGGCATTGCAAGCGAGGCGAGCAAATGGTCGGCGGCGTGTGCAAGCCGCTCACGAGAGTCCCTGCCCGCTAGACGCGGCTGGGCGCGTCCCTCAGGATCCGCGCCCGCATGTGATCGCGAAGCCATGACTTCGAGTCCATGCGGCGCGACGGGGTCGGGACCAGGCAAAACCATCATCGGCCGTATCAGGCCGGTGCGCCGGTCATGCGCGCGGTCTGACCCGCCAGATAGCCGAAGCGCAGGAACACGAGACCCGTCGACAGGAAGTCGATGCCGACGAGCAGACCCAGGCTCCAGGCCGCCGAGCTCGGCAATCGGTTCCAGATCAGCAGGCCGACAGCCAGCGACAGGAGGCCGAGCAGCACGAACCAGCCCCAGCCATCCATGGGTCTGAGCCGGAAGCCGACGAGGATCTTGAGGGCGCCGCTGACCATGAAGGTGGCTATGATCACGAGTGTCAGGCTGATCAGGCCGGCTACCGGATTGGCGAGGAGGGTAATGCCGCCGAGCAGAAAGACCGCGCCGATCAGGAGTTGCCAGGCGAACCCGCCCCAGCCCTTGGCTCTGAAGACATAAAGGAGCTGGGAGACGCCTGCGATCACAAAGGCCCAGCCGACCACCGCCTCCACGGCCAGGCCGACGAATAACGGGAGTGCGAGTGCAGCCAAGCCGGCTACAATGAGCAGGATGCCGACGGCATAGAGCGACCTATGGCTTTGGGCCAGCGAAGCGCTGACACCCGTGCCGTCGAGAGGGGTGAGGCTTGCTTGGGACATTCGGCTCTCCCTCCTGACGACCGCAGCGCACTAAGGGTTCCGATAGGTGTAGCGGCAGACACGCCTCAGCAGCGGGAGCCTAGCCGCTGCAGGAAGTCTAGGCAGCTTTACCCTTCATGCTTGATCGGGCCGGACATTCGCTTGACAAAACTGGACAAGCGGCTGGTTTTATTTCGGGCACACGCCCACTGTCCTGTCCGGTCAACGGATTGTCCACTCCGGTCAAGCGACTGCACGCGATCCGTGTGAGATTTTCGGATCAGCCGGAGTCGAAATGGTCCGTGTCCACCATCAGCGCGTTCGTCGATAGAACTCAGTGCCGGAGCCTGCCGCATCCCGGAATGGTCTGGATCCCGGGCGGGACATTCCGCATGGGCTCGGACAAGCACTATCCTGAGGAGGCGCCGGTCCATCGCGTTGCCGTCGACAGCCTCTGGATGGATACGACACCGGTCACCAACCGGCAGTTTCGCGAGTTCGTTCGCGCGACCGGGCACGTCACCTTTGCCGAGAAGCGGCCCGACCCCAAGGATTACCCGGGCGCCCTGCCGCACATGCTCAAGGCCGGCTCGCTCGTGTTCAGCCCGCCGGATTACCCGATTAACCTGAACGACTGGAGTCAATGGTGGTCGTTCGTATTCGGGGCGAACTGGCGCCGGCCGTACGGACCGGGCTCCTCGATCAAAGGCTTGGACGATCACCCGGTGGTGCATGTCACCTGCGCCGATGCCGAGGCTTATGCCCGCTGGGCCGGCAAGGAATTGCCGACAGAGGCGGAGTGGGAGTACGCGGCCCGCGGTGGCCTCGATGGCGCCGAGTTCGCCTGGGGCGACGAACTCACACCGGGCGGGCGGCACATGGCCAACACCTGGCAGGGTGAGTTCCCGTTCCGGAACACGCGCGAGGACGGCTACGAGCGCACCTCACCAGTCGGAGCATATCTGCCGAACGGCTATGGGCTCTATGACATGATCGGCAATGTCTGGGAATGGACGTCGGATTTCTACGCACCAAAGCACCCGAATGATGCGACGAAGCCGTGCTGCATCCCGCAGAACCCGCGCGGCGGACGCGAGGAGGCGAGCTACGATCCATGCCAGCCGGAGATCCGGATTCCGCGCAAAGTGCTCAAGGGCGGCTCGCATCTTTGCGCCCCGAGCTATTGCCGCCGCTACCGTCCCGCCGCGCGTCATCCTGAGCCGGTCGACACCTCCACCAGCCATGTCGGCTTCCGATGCGTGGTGCGTGAGGCCACTGGTGCAAGGGGGACGTGATGGCCGACACCGTCACTGCCAACCAGTTGCTGCTGGCTCGCCTTGTGGTCATCATTGCCGCGGTCCTCGTCGGGCTTGGCCTGTTCTGGTACGGGCTCTCGACCGAGGTCCTGGGGCGGATCGGGCGAAACATCGTCGAGCGGCCCGCGGGACCCATGACCTTCCGCTTCATCCTTCAGCCGGCCATGGCGGCCATCGTGGCCTTCCACGATGGGACAAAGGACGCGCGCCTAAACCGTTCGCCATACCTGTGGGGCCTGCTCACAGACCGGAACGAGAGCACTGGGCGCCTGCGCGAGGGCGTGATCGCGACAGCGCGCATCATTCTGCTGGGTTTCCTCATGGATCGGATTTACCAGGCGGTCGTGCTGGATGCGTTCTACCCAGCCGAGACGGTGCTCATTGCGATCCTGCTCGCCTTTCTTCCTTACGTTCTCTTGCGCGGGCCGTTCAGCCGTCTGGCCGGGTGGTGGATCCGCCGTCGGTCCGCCGGTCCGGCATCGTGAGACATGCATCATGTGGGCCGCTCCGCTTCCACACCCCTCCATCATCGCACTGAATGCCGTGATGAGCTGCTGCGCTGCCGTGTCCCTCAAGAGAAATGGACGCGACGCAGGGCGACCAGCCAATGCGTTTGCGTGTTTCGTCCAGCCAGGATGACCTAGAGGAGCCGTGCAATGGCGAAGAAACCGAACTTCCTGATTCTGTGGGGTGACGATATCGGCCAATCGAACCTGAGCATCTTCACGAGAGGGTTGATGGGCTATCGCACTTCAAACATCGACCGCATCGGGGAGGAGGGCGCGCTCTTCACCGACTATTACGGCGAACAGAGCTGCACGGCGGGACGTGCATCCTTCATCACCGGCCAGTGCGGGCTGCGGACCGGCCTGACCAAGGTCGGACTGCCGGGCGCTGCGCTCGGCATGCGGGCCGAGGACCCGAACATCCCTGAACTGCTGAAGCCTTTGGGGTACGCGACCGGTCAGTTCGGGAAGAACCATTTCGGCGACCGTGACGAGCACCTGCCGACAATGCACGGCTTCGACGAGTTCTTCGGCAATCTCTATCACCTCAACGCCGAGGAGGAACCGGAGCTTCCCGACTACCCGAGTGAAAAGGACTTCCCCGACTTCAGGAAGAACTTCGGTCCGCGGGGCGTGCTGCACTGCTGGTCGGACGGCAAGGGCGGGCAAAAGATCGAGAATACGGGCCCGCTCACCAGGAAGCGCATGGAGACCGTCGACACCGAGTTCCTCAAGGCCGCACAGGATTTCATCAGGAAGGCCGCGAAGGATGGCAAGCCCTTCTTCGTCTGGTTCAATACCACGCACATGCACTTCCGAACCCACATCGAGGAGCGCATCCGCGGCCAAGCTGGACGCTGGCAGTCCGAGTATCACGATTGCATGATCGAGCACGACAAGCACATCGGACAGATGCTCGACCTGCTCGACGAGCTCGGCATCGCCGACAACACGATGGTCATGTACTCGACCGACAACGGTCCACACATGAACTCCTGGCCGGATGCCGGCATGACGCCATTCCGCAACGAGAAGAACTCGATGTGGGAAGGTGCATACCGCGTGCCATGCCTCGTGCGTTGGCCGGGCGTGATCAAGCCTGGGACGGTCTGCAACGAGATCGTCAGTCATCTCGACTGGCTGCCGACCATCGTCGAAGCGGCTGGAGACCCGGACATCAAGGAGAAGCTCAAGAAAGGTGGCTACAAGGCGAACGGCAAGACCTTCAAGGTTCACGTCGATGGCTTCAGCCTCATGCCCTACCTCACCGGAAAGGCCAAACGACACGAGCGAAAGGGGTTCTTCTACTTCACGGATGACGGCGATCTCGCCTGCCTTCGCTTCGATAACTGGAAATTCGCCTTCATGGAGCAGCGGGCCCGCGGCACGCTCCAGATCTGGGCCGAGCCGATGGTGACCCTGCGGGTGCCCAAGATCTTCAATCTGCGCACCGATCCTTATGAGCGCGCGGACATCACCTCCAACACCTATTACGATTGGCTGCTGGACCACGCCTTCATGCTCGTTCCCGCACAGGCAGGCGTGGCGGAATTTCTTGCGACGTTTAAGGAATTTCCGCCGCGTCAGAAGGCGGCGAGCTTCGGCATTGATCAGGTTATGGAGAAGATCACGGAGACCGCCGGAGGGGGGCACCACTGAACCTTCCAAGTCCTGCTGGAGCGGTTTGCGAGGGAGGACCTGACCGCCATGGGCCGCGGACATCGACGGCAGCAGAGCGCCACGGTTTATACGAGCCGGCGGCGGGCGTCGTTCTCGACTGTGGTCGTTCCGAACGAGGATGATCCTGATGACGGCTGATCCTAAACCGAGACGCCTTGTAAGCGATGACGTTGCTGTGGAATTGTCCGCACGCCGGACCGGCATGTCGTTTCAGCGCACCCGCATGAGCGCCGACCGGACCCTGATGGCCGTGATCCGGACATCGCTGTCGCTCATCGGCTTCGGATTTACGATCTTCCAGTTCTTCCAGAGACTGCGCGAAGCCGGCACGCTGACACACGCTGGCTCCGCTCGGAACTTCGGCATCACACTGGTCGCGCTCGGCATCCTTATGCTGATCGGCGGTATCGTCTATCACAGCCAGTACATGCTTGGCCTGCGCGCGCAACGTAAGGATATGGCTGCCGATCATCTGATCCACGGCGAGAGCCGCTTCCCGGTGTCCTTGACCCTGATCACAGCCATTCTCCTGCTGGTTACCGGCATCACGGCGATCGTCAGCATGATCTTCCAAATCGGTCCCTTCAATTGAGAGGGAGGAGCCTTTGATCGCGACACTCAGCGCCCAGAATGCCAGCCATGGAACGGCAACCCAGAGCAGACGCTATTCCAGCTCGGATTGGGGCCCTTAGGCTTATGAGGCGTCTAGAATCCGCACCATGGGGTCAGATTGATCACGTGCGCCAGCGACTCGAACCGCCGGCTGCAAGCCAGGTGATAGTCGCCGGTGAGCCCCTGGGATCCGTCGGGATCATTCCGGAACACCACCCGCTTCGTGCGGTCGCTTGGCAGGATCATCCGCTTGCAGGCTTGGCACGATGGGCCACTCGGCCCGCCGCCATAAGGAAACTTGTCATCAAGGAACACGCAACTCTCCAAACTTGTCACAGGCCACCCGTGCCTGCGGCAAGGCTGCCGCAGGCTGACGTTCGGCTGGGTACCAGACCCCTCCAACGTTGCGTCACGCCCCTTGTTCCGGCCCATCTGTCTCTTGCCGGCGCGCGAATGGCCAAGCATATCAAATATTTAGAGGCTGATCAGCCTCATCGCCGAAGATGTCCTGGCACAGATGTCGGAGGCCGTAAGCGGAAACGGGCCAGTGCCCCGCTTCGAGCCGGGAGAGACATCGTCCAGCGTGGAGTAATCTGCGGGCGGGAGAACCATGCATGGAGCATGATGCCCATTCATCCAGGCGCGACGATCCGTCGAAATACGCAATTCCTGACGTCGTCGTGCGGGTGACGACGCCGAGCAGACCGAACTTTCTGTCAGTTCGTCAGTACGTCACTACTTCGACAAGGAGCGTATCTTGTTCTGGGAGCAGCCCTTGCTGAACCAGTTCTTCTTCACCTGTAGTTGGGAGCTCAGGGCGAACCCTCTCGTCGAGACAATCGATAAGGCTCATGCGTACAGGATCGGCGGCGCCGGCAGGATGGGCGTTTGGAGGACCGTCTTCCCGGGAGGCTCTGCAACGATTGCGGAAGGCCACGCCTCGTCCAGATGCAGCCGGGGGCGCCGATGAAGGGATGGCTTGTCACTGTCAGCGAACCCATCATCATCATTATCGATGCGCTGGCGCTCGTGATGATCGTCATCGGCACGGTCGAGGCCTTCGCCAAAGGGCTAAGCGCGATGCTATCCTCGCCGTCGGGCTACGGAGCGCGGAAAACCTGGCTGCGGTATGGGCGCTGGCTCGTGGCGGCCCTGACCTTCCAACTCGCCGCCGACATCGTCGAGACCTCGATCACCGAGAGCTGGGAAGCGATAGGGCGTCTTGCGGCGATCGCCGTGATCCGGACATTCCTCAACTATTTTCTGGAGATCGACCTGACAGAGATCCGTGAACGCCAGAAGCGGCATGCCGAGGACGCGACACCCACGCCTACAAAGCCCGATGACGACAGCAGCGCCAGATCAGGAGTGATGCCAGGCAAGACGCCGAGAGGGTCCTGAAGGGGTTAAGTCACATCTCGATAGCCTCACTAGCTGGGCAAGGTCCGGTCCTGACACAAAGCTGACCCTTCCGAAATTCTCCGTTGTAGCAATAAGTGGACCCGCTGACATGGCTCAGACTTGGCCGATCCATGTGCTTAGAAGCGGCGCCCGCACGCCTGACTGAATCAGGGCCTTATGTCACGATGAAAGCTGACCAACTGAGCATGGCAGGAGAGAGGCGGTTCGTCCTGTATTCACGTGCGGTGTGAGTATTCATACAAGCCGGGCCTTGGGTGGCAGAGACATGGTTAGTCAGTCAGAATCCTTCTACGGCCGCCAATCATTCCGAGAGAAAGTGGTTGGTAATGCGCCCCAGTGATTTCATTCAGGAGATTTCAGATTACATTGAGTGCGCCATCTGTCTAAGCATCGGTAGTGAACGGCGGCATACGTTCGTTGCGCAGCACTTTGCATCTTCCGAAAATCACGCAGCGACCGATGTTTCACGCAACCTCAGGGGCCATATCGAGTCATGACGCTCAAAGTCTGAATTGTTCCTAATCAGGCTTGGGCTAACCCTTGCTATGGCACCCGGCCAGGGGTGAAAAGAGAAGGTCAATCAATTATCAGGTGGCTGACACTTTGACCTTGGCGCCTCATATATTTGGCGCCAGGGTGCAAGGCGGCAGCGCCGGAAATATCGAATCTGGACGTATAGGCACGGCAGCTTTCTTGGTGTCAAAGCATAATGCCTTACATCAGAAATACGATCCTTTATCCGCAGGAGCGCGGGTCTCTGACCTTGGTCGAGTTCCGGGGTAATTCTGGCGGATCCGGTTTTCCGGAATGAAGAGACTTACGCGGCGGGTAACTAGTTGGCGTATAGAAAGCAAGTGCACAAATAAAAACGGGCAATATTCCGAACTAAAACATCATTTGAGCCGGCTCCGGGCGATACCTGTCATTGTCATCCCTGCCTTATTCCGTTTGTTGGGACTTCCTCGAACGCAGACATGCCAGTTCAGGCATTTGCCCGCTTCCCTTTAAAGGCCTCAACGGATCTGCGATTGGCCTTGCTCTCCCACCTTCTTGTTTAATACTCCAGCCTTGGTCTCACATTTGAGCTGATTGCGTGCGGGAAGAGCTAGCGAAATCAGGAGACGTAGCTTTGAGATAGTCACGCACCTGAAATGGGGAGTGATGGGCCGTTGGAGTCAATTATAGTGAAGTGGCCAGCATGGCGATCACGGCGGCGGCCATAACGCCAGTAGAGCCCCAGCCGAGGATCCGGAGGCCGCCTCGGACCGGGAAGCGGCCCATGATATCAGAACGGGAGGCCATCAACATCATGATGACCATCACCGGAACGGCGATGACGCCATTGAGCACGGCTGCCCAGTAGAGCGCCTTGATCGGGTTGATCGTGGTGAGGCTCATCGCCATGCCGATCAGCGTCGCGAGCGCGATCGTGCCGTAGAACGCCTTGGCTTCCTGCGGGCGGCGAGAAAACCCCACGGGCCACTTGCGCGCCTCGCCGATGGCATAAGCGGCAGAACCGGCGAGCACGGGCACGGCCAGCATCCCGGTGCCGATGATGCCAAGAGAGAACACGACAAAAGCGAATTCTCCCGCAAAGGGCCTCAGCGCCTCGGCCGCCTGTGCCGATGTCTGGATGTCGGTGATGCCGTTCAGATTAAGCGTCGCTGCCGTCGTGACCATGATGGCGAGGGCCACGAGGTTGGAGAACGCCATGCCGACCATCGTATCGAGCTCGATACGATGCAGGGCTGCCTTGCCCTGCCGCGGAGCCTTCCGCAGGGACTTGCGGCGCGGGTAGGCGTGGATATCCTCGACCTCCTCGGCAGCCTGCCAGAAAAACAGATAGGGGCTGATCGTGGTGCCAAGGACCGCCACGACGGTTGTGAGATATTCCTTTCGCCACTCAAGGTGGGGGACGAAAAGGTAACGGGCAAGGCTGCCCCACTCGACGTGGATTGTGACAAACGCGGCAAAATAGGCGAAGAGGGCTACGGTCAGCCATTTCAGAATCGCCACGTACTGGGTGTATTGCAGGAACACCTGCATGTAGATGCACACACCCGAGAAGACGAGGATGTAGGCCCAGTTCGGGCCGGGCAGAAGCAGGGCGACCGCGTCCGCCATGGCGCCGAGATCGGCTCCAAGATTGATGGTGTTGGCGACCAGGAGCAGCACCACGATGGTTTGCAGGAGCCAGTTGGGATAGTGTTGCCGCAGGACGCCGGCGATCCCGTGCCCGGTCGTACGACCCACCCGTGCGCTGATGATCTGCACGGCGGACATCAGCGGGTAGGTGAACAGCATGGCCCAGGTCAGACCATAACCGAATTGCGCTCCCGCTTGGCTGTAAGTAGCGATGCCGCTCGGATCATCATCAGAGGCTCCCGTAATCAGGCCCGGGCCAAGCACCTGCAGCAGGCGGGGTTTGGTCGCCGGGATGGTAGGGCTTGGCCCTTCAGGATCGTCGCTGTCGACCTTGGCCATGATTGGCACCTGCTTGGCGTACGGGCGAGGGGCACCTGTCGTCCGTCGCCGGACTCTCAAGGATGCCGAGCACCCGAGCAGCAAGAATACATCATATAGGGCTGGTCTAAAGCCCTCGCCTGATCATCCAGGCATCGCTGCGCTCGGGTAATATGTGCGAAACTGTAGATGGATATCGGCTTGGCCGGGACTCAAGGGCTGTCTTCATCGTCGTCGTCCATCATCCCGCCGCCAGAACCCATCATGCCAGGCCCCATCATTCTGCGGCCCATCATAGCTCGGGAGCCCATGCGCACGAGAACCTGGAGACGTCGTTTCTGGGCTTCATCGAGCGTCGCATAAAGCGGCGAGGCGGCGTCAGCGAGCTTGCGCATGGCATCTGCCCCTTGGCTCATCCGATCAGCCACCGCGCGGAGCATGCCGACCGGATCGCCCGTCATCATGCGAGGGGTCTCGCGCATGGCCTGCATATGGCCGAGGTGAAGGGTCGCGAGATTGCGCATGGCGCTCTCGACGGGAGGCCAGAGCTTTTCCTGATCGGCATTCAGCTTCAGCCCCGCATGAATGGCAGCGATGTGGGCATCGATAAAGGCGTTCATGTCCTCAGGCGAGAACCAGCCCATCATGCGTCGACCGGGACCGCCCATCATGCTGCCGGGCATGCCCCGGCCTTGCATCATTGGGCCCATCGGCATTCGTGTCTCGGATTGGGCCCCTGGCGTCTGGGGTTGCACAGGAGCCGTCGATGGCACTTGTGCCAATGCGGAGCCAGCGAAGGTGATCAGAGTGGCAGCGAGAAGGGAAGTCTTCATGGCATGTTCTCCAGTTGGAGGCGGCCCATCCGGGACCGCATAGCCTCAGTCGCTTTGGTCACTGTCGTCCAAGATCGTCGCTCGGGCTGCTGTTGGATCGCCGAGAGACGTGTTGCCAGTATGCCGCGGCCGGTCAAGCAGTCGGGCCAGCAGACGATCTCTGCTTTCTGGCTCAGGACCGGCCGGTTGACGGATTCGCTCGTGCATTGCGTGGCCATCCGACAGGATCGCCATCATAAAGCGGCTTCCTGCAACAACGAAGTCAACGGGGCGTTGGGCGCCAGGTTCCTAGTGGGCCATTTTACCGATCTGAGTGAAACCGGCAAAGCGCCCCTATGGACTAGGCGTTTACTCACTCGATTTCACAATGGCGAGCACGAGAGCATCGAGGGGGCGTCAGATCCGGGAGATTGCACCCTCCAATTTCGAACGAACGATTCGCGCCTTTTCCGTCAGCTTAGGATTGTCGATCGCTTGCATCGATGCGACAGGGTCGACTGCCGCGACCTCGACCCGGCCGGGTGCGAGCTCCTGCACGATGACGTTGCATGGGAGCATCGTGCCAACCTTGTCTTCGGTCTGCAGCGCCTCATGGGCGAGGGCCGGGTTGCAGGCTCCGAGAATCCTATAGGGGCGGAAATCCACGTTGATCTTGCGTTTGAGCGTGTCCCGGATGTCGATCTCGGTGATGATGCCGAAGCCCTCCTGCTTCAGGGCCTCGGTGGTACGCGCAACCGCCTCGTCGAACGGCATGGAAACGCTTTTCGCCAAATAGTAGGCCATTATGCTCCTCCATCATCAAGGGGTTGTGAATTCGCCGCAACGGCTGCTTCGAGGCGAGGCCTCAATGCCTCCAGGTCGTACCCTGCTTCCGAGGTCGTCTGCAGGATTTCGTTCGGCGAGAGCCTGTCGCTGGCGGCGAGCGCCCACAAAGTGGCCGAGCGGGTCCCCGTGCGGCAGAAGGCGAGGGCAGGCTTGTCCGCGTTGCCGAGGGCTGTCCTGAATGCTTCGACCTGATCGGTTGAGATCTGGCCCGGAACGACCGGGATGTGATGGTACACGAGTCCAAGGCGTTTCGCGGTCGCCGAAAGCTCCTCGCTTCGGGGCTGATCCGGAGCCTCACCGTCGGGGCGGTTGTTGATAATTGCCTTGAATCCGGCTGCCGCAGCCTCCTCGAGATCCTTCTCGACCAGTTGGTGCGCGACCGAAATATTGGGCGTCAACTTAGAGACCTTCATGGTGTTGTTTCCTTTCAAGGAACTGAGAACGGAAGAGCTGGATCATGAGGGGCAGCGAAATTGGCGAATCCATCGGACCAAACCATCGCCCTCTGATGGTCGTCGTGCGGCTTCACCTGGCCGTTGCTGCAGTGTCTGTTCCACGGGCACCTCCTGTTTCCAGTTTCAGAGCAGGTTGAGGCTACGCACCAGCATATAGATCGCCACTACAAAGATCAGGCCGGCGAACACCGTGTTAAGGGCGCCCCTTTTCGCGGAGAGGTGTTTTGCCGACCGGGCACCGAGGAGCCCTCCGAGCACGCCGCCTGCAATGAATAACGCCGCCAAGGTCCAATCCACGAGGCCCGAGAGGGCATAGTTGGAGGCGGTCGTGAGCCCAAAGGCCGTCACGGCCACAAGAGAGGAGCCCACGGCGAACAGGATCGGCATGCCGGTCGCCAGGATCAGACCTGGCACGATCAGGAAGCCGCCGCCGATGCCGAAGAAGCCGGACAGCGCTCCTGTCGCCATTCCGATGGCGACGAGCTTAGGAAAGTTCTCACGACTGAGTTGCACGGCCGGCTCGCCACCGGCCGAGCGCTTGCGCAGCATCAGGGCTCCGACCGCCAGCATCAGCACAGCAAAGAGCGCCAGCAGCTGCTGCCCGTCGACCATCTTGCCCAGCGTCGAGCCGCCGAAGGCCCCGATCACGCCGGCGACGGAGAAGACGAGTGCGCAGCGCCACTTCACGTTCCCGGCGCGAGCATGGTTGGCGAGGTTGGCGGCGGCATTTGCCGCCACCGCAATCGCGCTCGTGCCGATGGCCAGATGCGGGTTGGACACGCCGACGAGATAGACCAGCAGCGGCACCGCCAGGATCGAGCCGCCCCCGCCCACGAGGCCGAGCGTGAAGCCGACAAGCGAGCCCGAGGCCAGGCCAAGGACGCTTTGGGTGAGGGACAGGTCCATCATGATGTCCTTAGGCCATGGAAGCCTTCTGGGTCGGAGCGTAGACCCTCCGGTTCCAGGGGGCCTTTATCAGGATCCGTGCCATGCCACAGAACCCGGTGATGCCGGCCACCATCAGACCCGCGCCCACCAAAGCCGGAACGAAGAGGAACCAGGACGACACCAGAACGCCCAGGAGGGTTCCGAGGAACGCCATGCTGCCGGCCCCGATCTGCACCTGGCGCTGCAACTCCAGCGGTTGGCGGCGATCGACCGTGACGGGCAGGCCGGCCGTCTTCCAGGCGTCGATGCCTCCGTCAATGATAAAGGCCTCGCAGGCGCCGCCAACCTTGGCTGACAGACGGCCGACATTGGCTTTGGTGCGGGCTCCGCTCTTGCAGTGGAAGATCATGGGTTTCCCGTCCCATTGGCCCAGGTTGGCCTCGTCCAGGCGGGATAGGGCCATCAGGTGGGCGCCGGGAATCTTCTCACGAGCGTGTTCGTCCGTCTCGCGAATGTCGACGAGAACGGCGCCCTGGTCGAGCCTAAGCTTGGCTTCGGCAGGTGTGAGGACGGGAAGGGACATGGTCACCTCTGACATGGGGAATGTGGAACAGGTCTTTAATTTAGATAAGTCTTATTTAGTGACTTCTAATTTAAAGTCAACCCATTCCTCGCGCCGGTGATGCGGCGTGGTGGCCGGCATCTGGTCCCGTGTGAGGTGAAGCCTGCTCTAGAGATCAGTTAGGGCCTTGATGTCCCGGTCGATTTTGCAGAGCGGCTCGCTCTGCGGTGGATTGCAAGCTCTTCCGTCGCTCCCGGCAGGGTCGATCAGGCCCGGGAGCAGAATCCTAAAGGTGCGCCAGACCTGCAGGGTAGGATGGCAAGAAGCGATGACCTGCAGTGGTGATCAAATCACTGAGGTTCGTCGGTTCGTAGTCGCGGCCTTCAATGTAGCGACTTTGATTTCTGCAGATGAAATTTCGGCCGCCCCACCAAGGGACATTGGGCGCTCTCAGCATAACGCGGGTGGTGGATCCATAACGGTTACGAGTGGAACAAACTTTTTCATAATATTCCTCTGTTTTTTTGTAAAAATTATTTGAATATACGTAACAGAGCAGAACTGTCCAATTTTAGTACCCTCTACGCGCCATGCGAAGCTTTGCGTCATAAAGCTTTGTGATCATGACTACTTTAATGGAGCGTCCGCGATATTCTTACGAGACGAGGATAAAATTCGCAGCATTGTGAATAGCGAGCATCGACTTTGTCAGGGGGCTCTATCCCATAGTCCTTCGCCAAGGTGCCTGTGTTGTCTCTTCTGCGCTAAGTGACGCCTTTATCATCCCGGTCATGAATGAAGGGCGCAAAGTGCTTTGTCGACGCAGATAAACTAATTCATCGAGCGGTTATCGATACCAGTCCGGTTCGGCGGCTATTGTGACCTATCTCAGCCATCCATGACACATCGCAACTCCAAGGATACTCTTGGAGTTATCCTCAGACACTCTAACAGATTATTCGATGGATCTGCGAAGTCGGATTTGTGCCTGAAACAATCCAGCCAGCCAACCATAGATACTAATACCCGCTCATGGAATTCCTGACGCAGTGAGATACGGGTAGGCCGTCAATGTTGTGAAACGGCCGGTCTCGTCGAGGAGCCGGTTCCAGGCGCGGCAGACCGCGTCCAACACCGCTTTATAATCGTTGAGCATGCGATGCGAGAGTTAGCGCTCGCGCAGGTAGAGCCAGACGCGTTCCACCGGGTTCAGCGCGGGTGAGGCCGGCGGCAAGGGCAACAGCGTGATCGTCTCTGGCATGTGCAAAGCCCGCGCGTCGTGCCAGCCGGCCTGATCCAGCACGAGCACCGCGTGTGCACCGGGTTCGAGTTGCTGGGCAAACTGCTCCAGAAAGATCGTCATGGCGTCGGCGTTCACCCGCGGCCGCGCCAACGCGAAGGTCTCGTCCGTGCCAGGAGGCAAACAGATACAAGCTCTCGAAGCGCTGATCGACCACACCCGGTGGACGCGCCCCACGCTCATACCAGACGCGTGTCGTCCGGCCCTTCTGGCCAAAGCGCGCTTCGTCCTGATACCAGAGTTGAAGACGCGCCTCAGGGTGCTGGGCCGCGAGGCCCTGCAGCTTTGACGGGAATTCCTTTTTTGAACGCCGCCTGCGCGGCCGGATTGCCCTTCGGGTGCGAGGGCCGGGTCTTCTGACGCGACAGGTTCAGCCGCTTGAGCAGGCACGAGAGCCCCCACTCACTGTAGCTCACGCCATAGGTCCGCTCGACATGCTCGCACAGGTCGACCAGACGCCAGGCGCTCACTCCATCGCGCTTGGGCTCCGGCCCGCGCAGGATATGGGCCTTGAGCGCCACCTGCTGACCAGGGCTGAGCTTCTCCGGGCGGCCGGTTCGGGGGCGGTCATGCAGACCGTCAGGTCTCAGTGTTGAAGCGCTGGATGGCATCGTGCAGAGCCTGACGCTCCATGCCAGCCAGCCGAGCGGCTTCGGCCCGGGTCATACCCTCCAGCGCATTGGTGATCGCCAGCAACCGCAGGCTGGCCCCGGCGTCCCTCTCGCGAGCAGCCCGTTGGCGTAAGTCGGATGGTGAATAGTCCTGCCGGATCCGGAGAGCGGCCATGCTGATCCCCTCAACAGCGCCCCCGCTCCGGAGTGAATCACGTCAGGCACCCCGACGCAAATCCGAGTCAGCAATTCCCTGGCCGGGTATAAGTCAATCTGATGTGCAGTACGCAATAACCCTAAAGAAAGTGAGGTTCAGATACATATGATACGAATGCCACCTTGCTGAGCGGCGGGCCTAAGACCCCGTCATCAGGATTGGTATGCAATGGTGGATCAGGAATCTCCTCGGCAGGGCCGCTCGCATCACCGACTTTATAATGCGTCTGGCCATTGTCGTCGATGTACCACTCCCAGGTGCTGTTCTTGTCGACTTCATGCTCCTTGCGGATATAATAGTAGCTCCACGTCTCGCTGCCATCGACATCCCATTTCTGGATCACGAAGTGGTCGTCGTCAAAAAGCGTTTCCTTCTGCCAGCGCGTCTTCTTATCCGCGAGCAGATACTGCTTGATATTGGTCCATTTCTCGCCGTTCTGGTCGTAGTCGTAGGTCCGCCACGTATCGTCGTCCATCTTGTAATTGCGGGCGTAGCGATCCCCGTTCTTGTCGTAAAGCTCAACTGAGTACTGCCAATCCTCGACTGTCCCGTAATCCCACGTGCGGAGATAATAGGGATTGTCCTTCGACATGCTGAAATACTGCTTTTGATGGACAGGCCGGACCTGCCCCTCATGTTCCGGATCGGGCTGGTAGTGTGTCTCAAGTCTCGCCCAGTCAGGGTCGGCATTGGTCACGTCCCACAACGAGACCGTCAGCATCGCACCGTACTTATTCGGACTATCCAGGATGATCCGCTCGGACAAGCGTGTCGTCTGCGCCTCGCTCGTGTAGGTGACCGTTTTGACATTATAGTCAGGGTGCTGCCCCTCAAGATCGTGGTCGATCACCTCATAGGTTGTGTCGTCGTAAAGAACGCGCTCCTGCGTGATCTGGCTGGTATCGTGCTTATAGTCGTATTCGTAGCGCTGCCACTTCACCTCGGTGGTCCAGTCCTTCTGAATCACCTTGCCACGGTCGACCGTTCCGTCGCCGTTGCGCCAGATCTGCTCCAGCCACACATCCTGTCCGGCCTTGTTCCAGTAGGTCACCTGCTCCGACCAATCGCCTGGGCTGTAGTGCCAGTCCCAGCGGATCTTGGAGTAGGTCGGGTCGGTGTCGTAGTTGATCTCCTGCCAGACCTTTCGGTCCGTCCCCTCGATGTAGAGCGTGGAATCCGCCCAGTTCTGGCCGTTGTAGTCCCATTCCTTGATGACGGTGTGGGTCTGGTCGGTCTCGGTCGCGCCGTAATAGGTATAGGATTCATAGTACTTCCGGGCGCTCGTATCGTAGCGCTCCTCGAAGTTCTGCCACTCATCCCGTGCATACGGAGCCGGCGGCGAGCCGTGGTTCTTCGTATCCAGCGCATAATCCTTGCCCTTCAGGATGCGCGACCCATCGTCGTATTTCGTGTCCTCCGTCAGCCAATGATCGGAGTTCGGGCTGTAGATATCGTATTCGCGGACGATCACGTCCCAAGGCGCCTGGTTCGCCGGATCCTTCAGGCGTTCGATCACATCGACGATGCTTGGATCCGGCCCGGGATCCGGTTCGTGCAGCGTGTCGATCTGGTGGTAGTCCTCGTACGTCCCGGCGACATTCATCGACCACGTTGCGCGGTGACTCCAGGCCTGCGCGCCGTCGTAGTCCCACTCCTCGATCAGGCGCGTCGTGTCGTCGTTCTCGTATTGCTGCTTGGTCAGCCGGGCCTGCGTGTCGTAGGTTTGGACGTAGGAGGCCCATGCCTCTCCCTTGCCGTCCGCGCTCGTGTCCCACGCAGAGGCCAACCGCGAACCGTCCGGATGGAAGACGGTCTCGCTCATCAGCACGTTGGCGATGGTGCGGTGCTGGATGAAGATCTCGAACTGCGCCGGGTTCACCGCCCAGGGGCGCCAGCCGAGCGTGCTCCTCGAACCGTCGCTGTTGTCCACGTCCCAGGCGATGTCCCGGTCCGTCCCGATCACGTAATCGAGCTCGGCCTTGGTAAAAGTGCCGTCGCTGAACTGGAACAGCTCGATGGCCGCAAGGTCCGTGCCGTCCGGAGAGCTGGCGCGCAGGTCGACGATCGAAAAGCGGCTGATCGCCTCGTTGAAGCGGATCTTGTAGTCGGAATGCAGGCCGGTGAGCACCAGGGTGTCGGTGCCCTCGCCGCCGTCGATGTAGTCGACCTCAGGCCCCCCAATCAATATATCGTTGCCTTCACCGCCGAAAAGTTGATCGCGCCCGCCGCCGCCGTCGAGACTGTCGTTGCCGGCCCCGCCCGAGAGCATGTCGTCGCCGAGCCCGCCGCGCAGGGTGTCGTCATCGGCTTCGCCCGTGAGCACGTCGTTACCGTCGCCGCCGTCGAGTGCGTCACGGCCGTCGCCGCCCCACAGCTTGTCGTCACCCGCGCCGCCGTCGAGGCTGTCGGCCTCCGCATCGCCATAGAGCTGATCGTTGCCTTCGCCACCCGACAGGCTGTCCATCCCGGCACCACCATAGAGCGTATCGGCCCCAATGGCTCCGGCGAGGAGGTCCGCGCCCGCGCCGCCCTTGAGGACATCGTCTCCGGCTTCGCCATACAGCGCATCGTCGCCGGCATCGCCGACCAGGCCGTCATGGCCGGTGCCGCCATAGAGCGTGTCGTTACCACCGGAGCCGAGCAGCGCGTCATTGTCGGCTCCGCCAAAGAGAAGATCGTTGCCCGCGCCGCCATCGAGATCGTCGCGGCCATCGTCGCCATAGAGGATATCGTCGCCCGCATCGCCGCGCAGGCGGTCGTTGCCGTCGCCGCCATGAAGCGTGTCGTTGCCGTCGCCGCCCGAGGCTTCGTCGTCATCCGCATCGCCCTCGAGACGGTCGTTGCCGTCACCGCCGCGCAGATCGTCACGACCGTCGCCACCGACGAGCCAATCGTCGCCCGCACCGCCGACGAGGAAGTCGTGGCCAATGCCGCCGTTCAGCGTGTCGTCGCCATCACCGCCATAGAGCTCATCCGAACCCTCGCCGCCGAGCAGGCTGTCGTTGCCGGCATCGCCGAAGAGGCGGTCGGATCCGGAGCCGCCGTCGAGCAGGTCATTGCCGCTGCCGCCATAGAGCTCGTCCCCCTCGCTGCCGCCGGAGAGCGTGTCGTCGCCCTCACCGCCATCGAGAATGTCACCCTGCGTGCCGCCATCGAGACGATCGTTGCCGGCTCCGCCATAAAGCGCATCGTAGCCTTCGCCACCGGACAACGTGTCGTCGCCATCCTCCCCGAACAGCTTGTCGTCCCAACCTTCGCCGGAGAGATTGTCGTTCCCCAAGCCACCGTAGAGCGTGTCGTCGCCGATGCCGCCGTAGAGCGCGTCGTTGCCGTCATCGCCGCGCAGCACGTCGCGGCCCGCTTCGCCGTAGAGGCTGTCGTTACCATCACCGCCTCGCAGCGTGTCATCGCCACCGCCGCCTTTGAGGGTATCATTGCTCCCAGCACCACTAAGCTTGTTGGCGAGATCGTTTCCTGTCAGGAGATTATTACGAGAATTGCCTGTACCATTCCTGGCACGATCCATGAGGGTGAGTTTGTTCACATCGCTCGGAAGCGTGAAATTCGCGATGTAGCTTTGGATCTCCTTCGGGCCCTTGTCATTGGCAAGGAGAACATGGCTGATCTGCTTTGGCGAATACCAGGTTTTTCTCGTCAGCCACGGCATCGTTCGGTTAAGGTCATACTCCCAAACCCAACCACCTCCCTCCGCATCGACAAAAACATTTTGCCGCAAAATCCCCCGTCAGCATAGAGATGCCAAGTCTGGGACTTGTCGTTAGAGCGCCGGTATTCAGATACGACGAGACGATTCACACTCATCGTGTACGAGAGTACATCGCCTTCGGACGAATAGACGGTTACACCTGACTGGAACCCTCCACCAGGTATAGCGGTATAGACCTCTTCACGTTTCGTACCATCAGCCAACTTTATTGTGCTGCTGAGCGCGAGGACATCATCGCCCTTCATTACAGCCGCGCTTTCCTTCCCTGGGCCAGTCGTCTCCACGAACTTCGTGCCATCGGGAAGCTCTGCTAGAGTAGTCGATCCATTGACCGTGATGACTGGAGCTGTTGACTCGCTATCAGTGGTCCTTGCATTCAAGGACAAGCCACCTTCGCCACCACTATGTGGAGCCGAGTCCGCCATCGGATCCCCAGTCGGCGCGGCTGGGCCGGCAACGCTTGGATTCGTGCCGTCACCGGTATAGCCACGCATTTCACCGAGGGCCTTGTCAGTTCCCTTTAGAGCATTCTCGCTTCCTGCAATCCGACCTGGATATGCGTCGCGCGATGCGGAATTTAGGTTTTCAGCCAGTCCTCGCTGGTGCTCGGCAAGACTAGGCTCAATTCCAGTCGCCCGGAGGTTCTCAAGACCCTCGCGGATGGCTTCAGCGGTTTTGAAGTCCTTGGCATTCACCGCATCCTTGTACGCTCCGACCATATCGTTCAAATGGCCGGCGAAGTCTTGTGACATGAACGATGCATCGGCCCAAGCTGCGGATGCGAAAGCATGGACGCCCCATCCACGATCCATCATCGCACCATACGCCGCCGCCACGTACGACTCATTCTTCATCATGACGGAGAGATCAAGATAATCTTGGAGAGAGTCGTTGTGAACTCTCACTCCCCCTGCAATATACGTATGAAGATCTTCCACTTCAAAATTGTAGGTTCGCCAGCCCCGGCGGAATTGAGATTGCAATGCATTCCCGCTTGAACTAACTGAAATATACTCCTCAGCCTCCTCGTAGAGATGCCGAGTTTCATGTGAATATTCAATCCGCCTAGCAGTTACATACTCTAATGACCCATCCTCTCGGACAATTTGGCCCGCCCTTCCGACGATGTCTTCAATGCGCTCGAATGTGCCGTACTCATTAATGAAACGATGGCCGGGCGTTACTGTAAGACCACATGATAGAATGAGCCATTCCGTTGTTATTCCACGAAAGATTCGAGTAATTTTCTTTGCCCGAACGCTCAAATCGTCATAGGCTAGAACCGTATGACCAACGGCAAGATCCTCTATTAGGCTGTGCCGATTATGCCCGAGTGAGATTAGCGTTCCAGATGGGAAGCAATGACTTAGCGAACCATCGATCTTGTTATAGAGATCATCGGCAAATTTCGATAAATTCGATTTAATTGAAAAGAAATGATCAATTCGAGGATCTCGCAAACCTACAATTAATTCCCCAGAATAGTATGCTTGAAAGACTTTTTCTTTAATTTCTTCTCTAGTGAGATTATTGGCTATAGCATAACCCGCTATAGTGCTTCCAATCCAATTATTATACATATCTTTCTTAAAATCTTGCAGATCATTATCATTAACTATTGTTTGAGCAATCTCCTTTCCTATCGCGAGTGCATGCGCGGCGACAAACCCTTGGTCATAAGATACAAGAGCAGCAGCTAGAGCGTGCGCAATAGCGTTCCGTGCAAGCCCCTGTTCTCGAGGAATGCCATGCTCATCCATTGCTGCCTCAAGGGGAGCTGCCGCCTTATCTACAATTTCATTGTATTGCGACCTGGACCACTCCGTAATGTCTTTTGCGTACTCTTTGAATTGCTGAAACTGCAATTCGAGAGATTTGCCCTCAAGGACTGTTACTGACATTTTTGCTCCCAAGATTCTCTCTAGGACCGCTCAAAGCAACCGTAGCTTGGCAGTCTGGACTTCGATGTAGAAAATGTAATTGCAATAAGAGTACCGCTCTCAATTAGAACCACCGCATTTTCGCTGTCGCGAGTACGAATAACGTCGAGGTTCTGATCATTAGACAATAGATAATCCTTAAGCCTAGTATGCTCGTCCATTCTGCAGATAATCAGTGAGCCGGGATGGTTTATAGGACTCTCTAATATCGTTAGAATCTGATTATAAGGGTGTGAAAAACTATAAAACATCACCCCGGCAATCCCCCAAAGATGAACGACAGTAGCAAAGCAACAAATTTCATTTACTCCCCCTACGTAATCAATGCAGACTCGAAAAACCCGTATATGCGAGCTTGCAAGTTAGAGTTCTCGACCAACAGCATCGTTTGAACACATGATCTTTCAAATCATTACTAGAGCTCCTGGATCGATCGCATTTCGATGCATGGAGATTGCAAAATCGGCGGTCCCATTCCCATCTGCGTCCAATCTCAGCTCCTGCGTGCTCCAATTGAAATAAGCCTGCCCAGCCACGCCTGAGCTCAGCAGAGCGTCGGAGGCACCGGTTCCAAGGAACGTGGTGTGAAGTGCTCGCAGATCGATCTTGTCACCGGGCTGGAGATCCATAATTTCGTCGTGATGTTCGAGCGTGCCCATGTCGGCATAGCTCTTGAACACGAAGGTGTCCCTACCTGCGCCACCAAAGAGCCTGTCAGCTCCGCCGCCTCCGGTGATGGTGTCATTGCCCTTGCCGCCCTGGATGGTGTTGTCGAGTTCGTTGCCGACAATCTTGTCGTCGTAGCGGGATCCGATCGCCTTCTCGATCTGCGTGAAGTGTCCGGTCCAGCTCTGCCCGTCATCGAGCAGGGACTTTGCCTTTTTGCCGACCCAGCTCCAGGAGCCGTCGTTCATGTCGATGTAGGCCTTTGCCTTGGCGGATGCGGCTGAAACGGTGTCGATGCCGCCGCCGTCCCAGATCAGCTTGTCACTGCCGATCTTGTAGGTGTTCGTGCTCATGCGCTTGTGCGGTGGCCCGTAGATCGACTGGAGCGCCGCGATGTCATAGATCCCGGGCTTGTTGTACGGCCCGCTATAGTCCTGGGACATGATCGAGGAATCGCGATCGTCGCCGGTGAGCCGCGCCTTCCCGGCGAAGGGGTGCTTGAGCCCGAGCGCATGACCGATCTCGTGAAGTGTCACTTCGAGGCCGCGATGGGTGGTGAGGAAACCGTCCGTGAACCCCTTCGATTTCAGCCAGACATCGGTCGGGCGCATCGCCTGTTTGGCCGGATCGTAGAGTAGCGTCCCCGCGAACCCCTCGACAGGATCATACATCCGGTGCTGACCGAACATGATGCCGGCATCCTGAGTGTCGACCTTGACGAACTTGATGTTGGCATAGGCCGACCAGATCTTCAGCGCTGCCCGCACGACCTTCTGTTCGGTAATGCTGTAGCGGGTGAAGCTCGTGTTGATCTCCGGCAACGGATCGACCCGCGGTTCGTCGGGTACCTTGGTCATGAAGTTGTAGGTGATGACGACACCTTCGCCATCCGACGGGTTCGCGAAGCCGCGCCAATTGTTGATGTATTTCCAATCGTTGCGCAGAGCGCGGATGAACTTTGCTGTCATGGGTGCACGCTAAATCACGAAGAAATCTTTGTACGACATGGCCTTCAGCCCCTTCGCCAACACAGTGATCTTCACGGCTGCCATCGTCCCGGTTCCGTCCGCGTCGTAGAACAGCGCTCCGGTCTTCGGGTTGTAGATGACGCGGTCGTCGGCATCGTGCGCCTTAGCGCCCTTCCAGAACATCTTTGGATTCAGCTTCGCCGGCTTGTTCAAGGTGCCTTTCGTCCCGAGCGCCTTGAAGATCCCGTTGTCGAGCGCCACCGTGTCGTCACGGACCGAGAAATCGACGATCTTGTCCACGTTGGTGCGCGGGTTCGGCTTGGTGTCGAACACAAACAGGTCCCGTCCCTCGCCGCCGATCAGCACGTCTTTGCCGAGGCGTCCAATGAGCGTGTCGTTGCCGAGGCCGCCGGAGAGCGTGTCCCGGCCGCTGCCGCCGATCAGGGTGTCGTTCCCGTCCGTGCCGGTCGCCGTGCGCATGCCGTCGTTGCGCGGCGTGCCGTAGACGATCTCATCCGCCACGTCCCTGACCACGATCGTGAAGGCCTGGTCGAGATGGGTGCCGTCGGGGGCGGTGGCGCGCACCACCACACGATGGGAGGTTTTTTCCTCGTAATTGAGCCGGGCGTTGCTCGCGACCAGCAGGCGGTCGCCTTCGAGCGTGAAGCGATGGCCCGCATCGTCGAGGAGCGTGTAGGTGAAGCTGTCGCCCTTGCCCAGCACCTCCGCCGTCAGCAGGCCGACCAGCGTGCCGGGGCCGGACAACTCCGGCACGCTGGCGTGACTGAGCGTCAGGTGCGGTGGCACGACCGGCACGTCCTGCCAGATGACTAGGCTGGCGGTGGAGTGGCGCCCGCCCGCATCCGTGAGCGTCACCGTCACGGGCTGCTCGGTGCTCGCCTGCGGCGGCAGGGCGGCGCTCGTGAAGGTCACGGCCCGGATGAGCTCCTGCACCCGGGCCGAGGTGGCGTTGAGGTTGTTGAAGGCGATGCTGAGACCGGCATCGCCCGCCTCCCACAGCATGCCGACCTCGACACCGCCGACCATGACGAGGCTGCCGGCCGCATATCCTGCCGAAAGGGCAACCGCTCCGGTCGTGTCGATCCCGAGCCGTCCCGGCGCATCGAGCCCCTGCGGGGCCCTGATGTTCAAAAGCGCATAGGCTCCGTCATCGTCGGACACGACGGCATTGCGGCCGGCATCGATGAAGACCGTGCGGCCGGCCTTCGTCTCGACCCGGTCTCCGGCGAGTGCCTGGATGAGGGGAGCCGTATTCACATGAGTGCCGGCCGCATCGACGATGGTGTCGAGGCCCTGCCGGTGCAGCCGCGTCAGCTCCGCGGGCGTGAAGGTGACGCTCGCCGCGACCAGCCTGTCGTTCTGGCTGACGAGGCCGGAGGCGAGCAGGGCAGTGTCATGATCCACCACCGTCAGGACCGCCTTGTCGGTCTGGAGCGAAATCCGGTCGATACCGTTCAGGGTCCGGGCGGTGAAGTCGAAGGCCTGGCCGAAGAGGACCAGCTCATCCCAGTGAGTTGCCGCAGCAGCACCGCCGTCGAAGGTCATGATGCCGGCAAAGCGCGCCTCATCGAGGACGATGGTATCGTGCCCCTCGGAGCCTTGCACGGTCTCGATGCTGTCGAAGACTGCGGCAAGCCTCAGGTCGAAGGTCCCGCCCTCGTTCAGCCGAAGGGTATCAACGCCCTCTCCCCCCGCAAGCAAGGCGCCTGGGACCTCATCTGCGGAGACGATGAGGACATTATTAGCGGGCTCAGATATGTAAGCGATTGCAGCAGCAGGCAGGCGGGCGAGAGCATCAATCATAACCTAACGACAAGTTTTTAAAGGGTTTTTGTATGCAGTGCCGAGGGTGTGAACATAATCACTCCCCTGGAAAGTTGTAAATATGTTGCAATAATCTATCTGTGGCTGCGCTCGCGAACTTGAGGACAGCTTCCGCTGCAGGCAGTTGAGGCCTCTGCCAATATGTCCTGATGAGACGTACTTGCTCGTGTAATATTAGAATGAGATCACACGAGACATTTAACATCGATCGACAAGAGAATTCTCATGGGGGATCTTCATGGGGCCAAGCTAGCCTGCGACCTTGCCGTCGGCTCATGTCGGGTTAAGATCTGATTAGATCCGCTATCCTGGAGAACCCAATGCTCTGCCGCACCGCCGCCGCCAGCTTCGCGTTCCTTACCATGATGAGCATTGCCTCTGCTGAAACCTTAGTGGTGTGTACGGAGGCCAGCCCGGATTTTCTTAATCCTCAATTCTCGACCGCCAACACGGCATTCGATGTTGCCGCCCAGATTTACGACAGGCTCGTCAGTGTCGAGCGTGGAGGCTCCAAGATCGTTCCGGGCCTCGCTGAGTCATGGAGCGTCTCTGATGACGGCCTTGAATATACCTTCAAGCTAAGGAAAAGCGTGAACTGGCAATCGAGCCGGACATTCAAGCCATCCCGGGAATTCAACGCTGATGACGTTGTCTTCTCGTTTCAACGGATGATGGATGAGAAGCATCCGTTCCATAAGATCGGAAGGGGAAGCTACGAATACTACGAAGGGCTCGTAGCTCCTTTTCTGAAGGCTGTCGAAAAGGTCGACGACTATACCGTCCGGTTCGTGCTCAAAAGACCTGAGGCTGCGCTCCTCGGTGCGCTTTCGGTCGAGCCGATGTCCATCCTGTCAGCCGAGTATGCTGATGCCATGCAGAAGGCTGGTACGCCGGACCAGGTTGATCAGGTGCCTGTCGGGACGGGCCCCTTCAGCTTCGTGGCCTATCAAAAGGATGCCACCGTACGCTTCAAGCGCTTCCCCCAATACTGGGGTGAGGCCGCTGGTCTGTCAGACCGAGCTGCGCAGGTGAGCGACCTTGTGTTCGTGATCACGTCCGACCCGAGCGTACGTTACGCTAAAGTCAAAACCGGCGAGTGCCATATCGGTCGCTATCCGAACCCGGGCGATTTGGCCGATATGAAGGCTGATCCCAACCTGAACGTTCAGTCCGGTACCATCGCGGACATGAGTTACCTGGCCTTCAACAATCAGAAGAAGCCGTTCGACGATCGTCGTGTTCGTGAGGCCCTGGCCTATGCCACGAATGTGCCCGCTCTCGTCCAAGCTGTGTACCAGGGCACCGGTACGCCAACAGCAGCTCTAATCCCGCCGACCTTGTGGGGTCATAATGACGATCTCAAGCTTCGCGAGTATGATCCCGAGAAGGCTAAGAAGCTCCTCGCAGAGGCCGGTTATCCCAATGGATTCAAGACGACTCTATGGGCCATTCCGGTCGTTAGGGCTTACATGCCGAATGGACGTCGTGCGGCTGAACTGATCCAGGCAGACTGGGCCAAAGTCGGAGTCCAGGCCGAAATCATGTCATTCGAGTGGGGCGAATACCTTAAGCGCACCCGTCAGGGCGAGCACGAAGTCGCGATGAGCGGCAGCACGTGGGACTACCCGGATCCCAGCCAGCTTCTGTCCCTGAGTTGGAGTTGCGATGCGGTCGCCACGGGAGGCAACCGAGCCCGTTGGTGCAACAAAGAGTTTTCCGAAAAGCTTGCTCGCGCGAACTCCATCAGCGATCAGGCCGAGCGTGCTAAGATCTATGTCGACCTCCAGAAAATCTTCCATGACGATACGCCGGCAATACTCTTCGCCAATGCCCAGGCCTTTACGCCGGTTCGCAAGGAAGTCTCTGGATACAAGATGCATTTCTTCGGAGGCCAGCCTTTCTACGGCGTATCGCTCAAGAAATAGCTACGCGGAAAATCACTTCACATATCCCACGGACCAAGATGGGGAGGGGTTCGAGAAGGTCAGGGTGTTGAGCTGCTTGATTGGCAACGAGGAAGGACAGTAGGAAATCTATGACGATTGAAGTGGAATGGGCCCGAATGACGGCCCCGGATCTCAGGGCTCTGGCAGCACGTTCGAACGCTCTGGCGATTCTCCCGGTAGGCTCCCTCGAGCAGCATGGTCCCCACCTTCCGGTGATCACCGATACGGCCAGCGCCAGTGCGGCTGCAATCCAGGCAGCGCGCCTGGTGGCGGACGAAACTCCCGTGGCCGTGCTACCGGGCCTCTGGCTCGGCATGAGCGAACATCACCTCCCATTCGGCGGCACGATCAGTCTCGACTATGGGGCGTATTACGGCATTCTCCGCTCGATCGTACGCTCATTGAAGGCTCTTGGGTTCAAGCGCCTCCTCATCGTCAATGGCCATGGCGGCAACATCGACCCGCTGGCGGTTGCCATACGAGAACTCGCGGTGACATTTGCCATGCCTATCGTCGCGACCACGCCATGGATGATGGCGCATGATGAGATCGCTGCGATAGCCGAAACGGAAATGCCGAGACATGCCTGTGAGGGCGAAACCTCGGTGATGATGGCGATTGCCGGTGACATCGTGCGTGTCGACAAATTCGACGAGGCCGTGCAGCAAGCACCCATGCGCACCGAGGCACCACAAGGCTTCTCACGGTTCTATTCGTTCTCTGAACGAGCTCCGATCACGGGTACCTGGGGCGACCCGCGCCCGGCCAGCCGGGAGAAAGGAGAGCGCTTCCTTGGAATTCATGCTGCCGTATTAGCCAAGGGCATTCGGGACGAGCGCCTCTGGTCAGCTCCGGATCTCATCTGGCAGCAGGACCGTGGCCAGGGCACGACCTCCGGCGTCCAAGCTGACGTTTAATGGGGGCTTCATGCTGCCGAGATTTGAGATAGGGGTCGGGAATAGTGTAGGGCAGGGGGGCTACGAAACCGCCATCGACCAACGAGTCTTTCCCCTCCCGGATGGCTAATTGAGCGGGTTAACTGTTGTGGGGCCATTAACGTCGGTTTGACGCAGCAGGTGCGCGCGTAAAGTGCTGTCTTTTAAACGAAGCTAGCCTTTGGATTCGTTACTCCGACACCTTCAGGGCGGATCACGCTCGCCTATAGCTGTGAATCTGTGACAATTGAGGAAGTCAGCCAAGCCGACCGCCTAGCCATGTCTGTGGGTCGGTCGGCCTTGCTGACGACCATAACGTCAGAGACTGCGTGTCGAATTTGCTATTCGACTGCCTCTGCCACAGCGACTGTGCGACTCCCGTAGCGAGTGGAGATCTTCAGCGCCTGATCCCCGGCCTTCGGCCGTGTACCCAAGTGACTCCCCTTGAGCCGTCTCAGTCAACTGTTCTTCTGAGATGTAAAACGGTGCTGTCTCCATCGGTTCGCTGCATTTGGCATGATGCTGACTCTGCAATTCATAGCAATGCCTGACATAGTGATTAACGACCTGAGACATCCGCGTTCCATGGCGCCCTGCCGACAAGTCCGCTTTGAAAATCAGACGAGCAGGGAGGGGGTTGCTTAATCGGAGTTTCGATAGCCTTGTCAGAACAGTTGGGAGAAAAGCTGAATCAGAGATGCTTTTTCAGGAAGGAAGACGATAATGAGCAAAAATACTATTAGCACACGTAGAACGCCATACATGTCGTTAAATAAGGCAATTCCGAATATCGAGAGGGACAATATAAATAAGTTGAGATCATAGTAATTCTGATTCAGCAGTAATGCATAAACTGTAACGGCGTAAAGTGCTGCGCGGGCAACGCGAAGTCCCAACGTATTGATCATACTTATAATTTCTTTTGGTTTTTGGTCGAAACGTAAATAAAACTCTATAATACGGCTGATGGCGATTGACATAATTTCTGCCTCGAGCGGCGATATATAAAGTATCAAAACTGAGGCGCGCAAGCAAGAAATTCCGCTTAAGCCTCCTCTAAGCAGGCAAGGGCCGCTTTGAGTGCCTGAAGCCCATCTCGACCTGTGACAGGAGGAGTTGAATTCTTTCTGACGGCCGCGCTAAATGCGAGAAGCTCGGCTCGGAGAGGCTCGATTTGCGCAACACTTAGGTGGCGCGTGACGAAACTGCCATCCGTCTTATAGTCGGAATAAGTCACCACACTCCGTGTGAGCATATCGCAGCTTATGAATTGCTCTCGACCGGAAACCTCAATTCTGCGTTCCTTAAAAGGAGTAAGCCAATTCGTGTTAATTTGTGCTAGAATATTATTTTGAGTCCTGAACTGCATGAGAGCAATATCCTCTCTCAATCCTCTCGTCTTTTCTTTTTGAACCTGAACATCGACAATGTCGGAATCTGACAGATACCGGATGAGGTCGATATCATGCACCCCGAGATCGACTATGATCCCTACATCCGCGATGCGGGGCGGGAACGGTCCAACCCGGGTAATGGAAATGGAGATGGGTCGCTCATGTGTAAGGGCCGTCTTGACTGCTTGTACCGCCGGGTTGAAGCGCTCAATGTGCCCGACCATGAGCACGAGTTGGCGATCGTCTGCCAGCGCCACCATTTCCTCAGCTTGGGCAATGGTGCTTGCAATCGGTTTTTCGACGAGTACGTTGATCCCTCTCTCAAGGGCCTTCATGACTATGGAATGGTGGTGGACGGTAGGAACGGCCACGACAACGGCATCAAGATCATGGGCCAACAGTTCACTGTAATCGGAATAAGTGCGTGTCTGGGGAGGGAGTCGAAGTTTCGAAAATGCCTCAGTATTCGGGTCTGAAATCGCAACCAGCTCTATCGCCGTCATCTCAGATAGGACGCGCACATGATTTTGACCCATGATGCCAACGCCGATGACACCAACCCTCAAAGTGCTCAGGTCCATTTCCCCGTTACCCTATACAATAAGCTGCCATTTCGGGCACTCATACACTAACACTGTCGGAAATGTACAGGGCGGGCATTGGGGCTGATATGGTCGATGGCACGGATTGCGATAAGCAGCCTAGACTGATGCGTTTTCTCTCTTGTTCAAGGCAAGGTGAATTCGAGCATTGCAAGCCTGGTGGCGAGGTTCATAGTAGAGTTATAAAACGAAGCCTCAGATAGGACTGTTGCCATCAACAAGCAGATAGGGCATTGAGGCTTGATAGGTTCTGTAAGCGCAGCAGTGCAGGTTGGCGCGGACTGCAGAGCAAAAGATGTTCGGTTCCTATTAATTATTAGAAACGAATGTTAGGACATGGTCCGGGTGACGTAATGGTATTGAAGCATCGTGTATTCCATGGGTTACATAATATTGCTGGTGTTCCTGCCAGTCTTGCAGCATATGAGCGCGCTCTTGGGCTAGACTCAAAGGCGGTTTGTTTCGGGAATACGTTTCAATCAGAGCGCATTTCCGAAGTGGTAAACTATGACCCTTCTGATAGAATCAGGTATTATTTAGATAACTTCGACATATTTAATTTCCATTTTGGTTCTTCCTTATTTGGACAATCACTTGGAGATTTGGAGATACTTAAGAGTGCAGGAAAGAAAGTGATCCTTCATTATCACGGATGTGATATCCGTGATTCTAAGCTAGTTTTAGAGCGCCATCGAATTAGCGCTTGTGCCGAGTGTTGGCCAATCTCCTGCAGTGCCAACCGAACTGTTAGCCGGGAAATCCGGCGCGAAATGTCAGATCTGATCACGGTAACGACACCCGATCTCCTTGAGTTTGAGCCTCGGGCTATTTGGCTGCCGCAGGCTGTTGACCTTGCTCACGTGCGTAAATTAGCTGCTTCGGCAACGCCGGCATTCCGGCGCAAAACCAATGTGCGGGGTAATAAGGCTGATGATACCGTTTATATTGTGCACGCTCCGTCTGCCTCACGCCTCAAAGGATCGCGCTTTTTAGAAGATGCCGTCCAGAACCTAAAGAGGGCTGGTGTCAAGGTCGAACTCGTCTTCCTGTCCGGCGTAGGTCATGATGTGGTTATGGCATCATTGAGAGAAGCAGATCTCGTTGTTGATCAGCTTCTTGTTGGTGCGTATGGGGTCTTGGCCGTCGAAGCCATGGCACTTGGTAAGCCTACCCTCGCGTATATCCGCGATGATTTGCGGGAGTGCTTTCCGCCCGAGCTCCCTATCGTGAATTGCCGGATTGATCGTCTCGAAGAAGATCTGCTGAAGATCATCGAGGATCGAAGGAAATGGAAGGAAATTGGAGCAAGATCAGTCTCATATGCTGAAAATTTTCATCAAGGTTTGGTTGTTGCTAAAAAACTTGTCGAATACTATGAGAAATTATGAAGAATGTATTTGTGATAAGTGTGCGCGCTTGAAGTAGGCTGGCTTTATGCTTCGGAGAACCACCTTCTCCTTGAGGCCTTGAGATGGGCTGCCACAGAGTTGGGTGGGATTCGAGAAATTGTGGACTGTAGGGGGAGCTTCCCGGCTCCTCGGCTAGTCTCATTCACTGCGCTTTGGTGCCGGATTTCGGATCAACTCCTGCGGGATCCGCCGGCGAGCAAGCTAGAGCGGATCTGTCACCCCATGGATATCGTCAGTCCAACTGACTGGCCCGTCCGGGTCGGCCAGGATCTGTAGGATGAGGCCCTTGTACGGGTGGTGAATCTGGGCCGCAGGGGGGCGCTTCTCGTGCTTGGGCTTCTAGGGTCAAGATCTATTAGTTTGGCCTGAGGAGTGATTCAGTGCCTCCGTAATGGAGGCAGCGATGAGAGCGATCTGTTTCTGCTCAGCGAGCGCCCGTTGGCGCGGATCTCCCCGTACTTCCCGTTGGCTCATAGGGTCCCACGGGTCGATGACCGACGGGTGGTCAGTGGGATCGTCTACGTGATCCGCAACGGCCTGCAGCGGAAGGACGCGCCGAAGGAGTACAGGCCGCACAAGACACTCTGCAACAGGTTCGCGCTGGAGCAGGTTGGGCGTGTTCGACCGGATCTTCGCGGCCCTGGCCGGTGAAGGTCCAAAGCCGGAGCGGATCATGATCGACGCCACCCAGTTGAAGGCGCACCGGGCCGCGGCAGGCCTGCTCAAAAAGGGGATGTTCCCCGGCGTATCGGGCACACAAAGGTGAGCTGAGCTCCACGCTGTCTGCGATGGCGCCGGCAAGCGGATTATCTTGCTGTCGGGGGGCCAGATGAGTGACCACAGGGGCGCTCGGCTCGTGCTCAGCGTGCTGCCGTCGGGCTCTACGCTGATTGCAGATCAGGGTTATGACAGCAACTGGCTCCGGGAGGCTCTTGTCGAGAAGGACATCACACTATGCATTCCGTCGACCAGGAACAAGGTGCCGATAGCCTCCGACAGAGCTCTGTATCGGCAACGGCACAAGGTCGAGAACATGTCCGCCAAGCTCAAGGACTGGCGCCGGATTGCCACCCGCTATGACCGCTGCGCTCACACCTTGTTCTCGGCTATCTGCCTCGCGGCTGTCGCCGCCTTCTACCTCAATTAACAAGTCTTGAGCTTAACGCACTCAGACCGGCTCTATTAAACAATCTTAGTGCCACGTACTTCCAATCGAGAAACAGGTTGAACGAATGGCAGACTGCTCTTTACCCGGGATCCATCCTGTTTCCTGCGCTGTCCACATACCCATGAACACGGGCAGGGTTTCCATAAACCAGTGCATTGTCTGGAACGTCCTTGGTTACGACTGCTCCAGCCCCGACCATAGCCCATCGCCCGATGGTGACACCAGGCAGAATAACAGCTCTACCGCCGATGGAAGCGCCATATCCAACCGTGACCCCACTTACAATCCAGTCAGCCGCAGATTTTGGCGTGCCATCCGGGTTGATGGCACGGGGAAGTTTGTCATTTAGCAGGACCGCGTGCGGGCCAACGAAAACGCCATCTTCTAATCGCGCGCCGTGGAAGATGCTTACGTTGTTCTGAAGTTTGCAGTTGTTGCCAATGCAGACTTCGAAATCAACATAGACGTTCTTTCCAACAATGCAGTTGTCCCCAAGTTCTGCACGTTCTCTGATTTGAGCTTGGTGCCACACCTGAGAACCCTCGCCAATTTTAGCGAGTGTGTGAACTTCGGCCGATGGATGGATGCGAGCTGACATGATGTGCCGTGAGGTCGGAACGGGGAACTGCTACATAACGAATGCTAGCCTTGAAGGCAATCACGGCGAGGGTGACTATGCATGTGTGCGGTTACCCCAGCCCAGAACTGAACCCGTGGCTACGCTCATAGAATTACAAGTCTATGTTCCCGAAAACGACCACATGCTGGGACCCCGTGCAATACCTCGATCGATAAGATCATCTTCGGGTTGAGCAACCTTGATCTGGAAACGGCGGTCGAGCAAGGCATAGGCGATATGGTCGCCACTTCGGTCGGTGCGGACGGACTGCGGGAAGATAGCAACCGACACCATATAGCTTCCACGGCCGATGGGAAGCGACGGAAACTCAATCACGGCCTCCCCTTTTGATCCGGCAGAAATGACTCCTGGATTACTTGGAACGTCGCCCGAAAGTACCTGGAGGGCGCACACCCCTTCACGATAGAAAGTAACGGCAAACTCCGGCCTTTCGACCTCCGCCATGGCATTGTACCGAATGCGGATGCGCATCGGCTGCAAAGAGAGGAAGTGGGTCTGTTCGTCCCCCGATGCATCCTCCAAGAGAACATCAGTGATCGTGATCATGGATGACTTAACATCCAGTTCAAGCATTCTGCTACGAGCAGCTTGATCTGCTGACCCTTCTAAGGCGGCAATCTCGGTCTGTGTTGCGACCTCAATCTCGCCCGTTGTGCTCAAGGTCTCGACAGGAGGATTGGTTTCCATATCGGGGACGCTTGAAGGGGGCAGTGTCTGGCTAGGAACATCGATTCCCTCGGAGGCGAGGAATGACGCTAAGATCGCCTTAGGAATGGAGATTTCTACAGGGCAAAACTCGCTTCCAGCTTTGAAGTCGGCAATTGAAGTATAAGTCTTGCCGTCCCAAACCTGTATCTGTCCCTTACCTTCCCGTACGAGGGCGGTAAATGACCACTCTTGATCAATATCAATAAAGTCGAGGTTATAAACGATGGCGCCGGATCCGGGCGCTGCACTCTTAGAACTGATAGAGCGAAAGAACCTTCCATCCTGGTCTTGCTTGGGTTTGCTCCAGCGCCCAAGTTCATTGTCTACGAGAGCGAAGGCGATCTCGCGATAATTGCTGTCCTGAGGCGCTCCAACCACCACCGATCCAATCTCATCTTCCCCAGACAGCAGGGTGGCTTCAGATACGTCGAGATTGCCCTCTTCGACGAAGATGCGGACGATAAGTTGGAATGGATGATCCAGCCGGTTTTTCAGTGCGGAGAAGTTCTTTGCGCCGAGCATGCTGTTCCGGAGCTTCATACGGAGCTGCTCTTCCCGCCGTACGCTAGCTGCATAAGCACGAGAGATATCTATCGTGGAGCCTGACGACTTGAGTTGGCCGCGCTCGAGCCAGATTGCGTCGTCGCAAAGCTGTTCCACCGCACTCATATCGTGTGATACGAACAAAACAGTAGCGCCCGATGAAGTTAGGCGGCGCATGCGCTCGTAGCTTTTGCTCGCAAAATAGGCGTCACCGGCTCCCAGAACCTCGTCAATGATGAGTACCTCAGGCTTAACAGCCGTTGCCGTTGCAAACCCAAGCCGCGCATTCATACCGCTTGAGTAGGTTCGCAGAGGCATGTCAAAAAACTCATCGAGTTCGGTGAAGTCGATGATCTCTTCAAGAGTATCAGCTGCTTCCTTCCCAAAAATCCCCTTATGTGCAAGGGCTGCCTTTACATTCTGACGGCCCGTTAGATCTGGATGAAATCCGGTGCCAAGATGCATCATGGTCTCGACATTTCCGCGAACCAATACGGACCCTTCGCTAGGCTGCAGCAGTCCAGCAATAATTCGCAACAAAGTGCTTTTACCAGCACCGTTCCTGCCGATAATACCGAGGCGATGGCCCGGCGCGATCTGGAGATTGATATCTCGAAGCGCCCAGAACTCCTGAATATTCTCGGAGTTGTTTATGAGCCCCAGGCTCGTCATGATGCGCTGCCACTTGGTTCCGGAACTCATCCGGAACACGCGGGAGACATGCTTTAGTTCGATGATGGGATCAGACATAGTCAGCAAACAACAGTTTTAGGCGCTCGAAGAGAAAAAATCCGATATGGAAAGTCCCGAAAGCGGTGATGACCCAGGTGACGGCAATCTTAGGATCAATGTCACCCCGGATGAGAATGTCCCGATAGAACTCGATCATATAGAAGAGTGGGTTGATGAGTGAAATCCAACCCAACGTATCAGGAACCTGCTCTCTCGAATATCCAATGGGAGACAAGAGCATCAAAACGACTGAGAGTAGCCCGACGATCTGGCCGAAGTCTCGGAAGAAAACAGTCATTGTGGAGACCAGCCACGCAATGCCACACAGAAATAAGAACTGTAGAGCAATGGCTACTGGAAGAAGTAGTAAAGTCAGTGAAGCTTGTCCTTGAAAAATTCGTGTAACGATCACGAGAGCAAGACCAACGAAGAGCACCGGGAAGCTCGACAAGGCAACACGCGGAGGAAGGATTTCGATTGGAAACAAGGTTCCATTTACGAGCGGCTTGTTGCTCACGATCGTCATAGCCCCAACGCTCAGGGTTTCTTGAAAGCTAATGAAAGGAACAAGGGCGCCGAAAATAATGAGGATAAGTGTCAAAGAGTCGACATTAGCAGCCTGAACCTTAAACACAAATAGATAGACATAAGCATAGATCGAAAGAAAGAATAGAGGAAATACTACTATCCATAGTGCCCCAAGAACACTGCTGGCATACCGGGAAGACAACTCTAGTACTGATAGAGCGAATATGCGCTGGCGGTTGGACCACAGGATTCGGTAAGGTAAGGAAAGCATGAGACTATTTAGCACCGATGGCGGGTTGCCGTTTTAAGGTTTTTGTATCAAAGATTCTAGCGATAATTCAGTTCTTATAAGAATTCACATGCATTCACCATGCGGGCCTCCAGTGTCTTACCTCGAACTTTTCCTGGTTTTGATTCAAGAGAAGAGACGTGCCGAAGCGACTATATCGCGGTCCGTCGGCGAGGAGCCTATAGCAATTTTGGATCGCCTGAGCAAATGCTCCCGGAAGGCTAATTCGTGTCTCAAGGTGCGGTTCACGGAGGGCGACAGGAAACACCATGGCGAAAACGGTTTTGTCGCTTGGGGCGATCGAACGAGTTCGACTGTTCTTAACGACTTGCCGGCTCCGGGAAATAATGTGCGGCAGAGCCTGATGCGTGGTCGCAAATCAATGGCCGATGAGAGGCATTTCGCATTGAGGGGCCGCAGGCAGAAATCTGGAAGTGCTCATGTGTGGGGATCGAAGTGGCACGGTAGGATCTGATCCTGCAAAGGCGCTCATATGGCGGGATGAGAATTTTGATGATATCTGCGCCGCGCCTTGGTTTATTTTCTCCGGCACCAAGGTAGATTTTCCGATTCTGCAAATGTTCCTCGTATAGGGCAGATTATGAGATGGTAATGCGCGATTCTAGCCAAATCTTGGAGGGTGGGAGCGGGCGATCTGCCTATCCGCTTGCTCTGTGCTTGTCGATGCTTGCTATACTTATTGGAAGCAGTGCCGTTTTTGGGTTCATTTTAGCTAAAAGCAATTATGGAATAGATTTAACTGATGAGAGTTATTACGTATTATGGATGGCGCGGCCATGGGATTATACAGAATCTGCCACTCAATTCGGGTTCATTTATCACATATTGTATGTTTTGCTTTCTGGTGATGTCGTTTATGTAAGAAGAGCGAACTTATTTATTACATTCGGTCTTGCTTTCATCTTCGGTGTATTTTTGTTTCGCCGACTTCTGGGCGAATGTCGCCCCCTTCTAAGTATACGGTCAGCGGTTTATAACTTCGTCGTCGTCGGCCTTGCAGCGTCGCTTGCGGCAACCTCACTTGCAATATTTGCCCCATGGCTGCCAACCCCCAACTATAACAGCTTGGGGCTCCAGGGATTATTGCTGGCCGGCATAGGTGTCATCCTCGCCGAAGGGCAGCTTTCGCTGCAAAGTAAAATAGGTTGGATCACGATAGGCGCGGCCGGTTGGTTAGTGCTAATGGCGAAGCCGCCATCCGCCGTCGCTCTTGCGATTGTTGTGGTCGCGTATCTTGCTATTTCACGGAAACTGAACATCCGTTTGTTTCTTCTGTCCGTTACCACGGCGGCTGTGCTTTTGCTCGGATCTGCTTGGCTGATTGATGGCTCGCCCCGTGGCTTTGGTGAGCGCCTGATCCGGGCTGCAAATCTCTACGGAACGTTGGAGGCAGGGCATACTGTTGGAAGCATGTTCCGCGTAGGCACATTTATTGTAACGGACACCATAGCCTATGTTATGGAAGTTGTTGCTGTAGTGGTCCTTGTACTCATCCTAGTCGCGGTTTTCGTTTCTCGAAAGGTGGGAATAATAGTCTGCGCTTTCGGTGCGATGGTGACGGTGGGTTTTCTAGTTGGGGCTGTGTCTGTTGATTATCCCTATACAACTTTTCAGTCGACACTGCTGCTCTCAGCTCCCATCGGTGGTATGTTGGCTGCCGTTATTATTGGAAGGTCAAGATTTGTTGCCTCTGAGAATCGAAGTTTAATCGCATTATTCGGATGTCTTATCTTCTTTCCATATATCTACGCGTTCGGTACTTCAAATAATTACTGGATGACAGGGCCTATGGCTGCAATTTTTTGGGTTGCTGCGAGCCTTGTGCTTCTAAGAATCGCGTCTCCGTCGCCTGAGGTATGGGCTCTGTTTTTGCCGGTTCTGGTTGCATCTCAGCTTGTCGTGATTGGACTTCTATCGATCAGCATGAACTATCCGTATCGGCAGACTCAGGCCCTGCGTCAGAACAACGAACTCGTGTACTTCGGAGAGGGGGGGACTCGGATGAGAGTTTCCCGCGATTTTGCAGCGTATTTTGCGGCGCTAAGACAGGTTGGGCAGGCGGAGAATTTCAGGCCGCGCACTCCTTTGATCAATCTATCTGGGCATTATCCAGGGATTGCCGTGGTTCTGAGTGCCAAGGCGATCGGACAGCCCTGGTTGCCGGGCGGTTATGCAGGAAGTCAGGCTTTTGCTGGGTCTGCTCTCGATGGAGTGTCCTGCGACGAGATTGCGCGAGCTTGGGTTTTTGTCGAGCCAGGAGGCCCTCTGAAGATTTCTGACGATGTCCTGCAGCGCTACGGGATCAGCTTGGATCAGGACTATGTACGTGTAGGAAAATTTTCATCTCCTAAAGGAGCATTTCCGACGAGCTATGAACAATATCTCCTGAAACCAAATCGAACCCCTGAAGAGGCTCGGCTTGGCTGTGAACAGAAAAGAAGGTCGGTTGCGCAATAGCCGCAGCAACAAAATTTCCTTGAATGGATGACCTTGGCGTTCGGCTTTGCTATGAAGCGCTTCCTGCCAACCCGAGCTGGAATGAAGCTCTCCCAGGATAAGACGCCGAGTACATCTATGGATCAGCAAGCTATTGTTGATGAAGTAATTTCGAGAGCCCGCAGGCGCCTCCTTTGCATGCATCTGCATGCCAAAGCGGGTCACGTCGGGGGGAATCTTTCCTGCTTAGAAGCTATTGTCGCACTTCATCACTGGGGTATGAAGCCCGAGGACCAATTCGTCTTGTCCAAGGGGCATTCAGCAGGTGCTCTTTATGTAGCGCTTTGGAGCGTAGGGAAGTTAAGCGACGCAGAGCTGGATAGCTTCTGTCGGGACGATACCACTCTTCCCGGGCACCCTTCGGGCACTGGCATCCCTGGGCTTCTTTTCTCTACAGGAAGCCTCGGGCATGGGCCCTCGCTTTCCGCGGGTCTTGCCTTGGCTGCCCGACATAAGGGAAGTGGTAAGCGGGTTTTCTGCTTGTGTTCTGATGGTGAATGGCAGGAGGGAGCATGTTGGGAGGCGCTAACCTTTGCTGTCCATCAACGCTTGGACAATCTAACAATCCTGATTGATCAGAACGGATGGCAGGGTTTCGGTCGGACAGAGGAGGTGGTGTCGTTTAATGATCTAACGTCGCGCCTGGAATCTTTTGGAGGTTCCGTTGTGTCAGTCGACGGCCACGATATAGCGGCGATCATGGGGGGGCTCGGCGCAGGCCAGGCTAACAGGCCGCACATCGTCGTTCTAAAGACGGTGAAGGGGCGCGGTTTGCATTACGAGGATCGGCTGGATTCGCACTATTTGCCGCTGCCAGACGACTTTAATGTGGATGCTAGGGGCGCGAGCACCGAGGGATCGCGATGAGGAACGCTTTTGCTTCAACACTGATCGAGCAATGCAATCACCCGGACCAGTTCTTCCTGACAGGCGATCTAGGGTTCATGGCATTGGAGGGGGTCCGCGCTGCCTTTGGCCAACGTTTCATCAACATGGGCGTTGCAGAACAAAATATGGTCGGGGTCGCCGCCGGGCTTGTCCGTGAAGGTTTAAAGGCCTTCGTGTACAGCATCGCGCCGTTCTGCTACGCACGCCCGTTCGAGCAAATCCGCAATGACATTTGCCTCGGCCGCCTGCCAGTCTGTTTGGTCGGAAATGGTGGCGGCTACGCCTACGGTCATATGGGACCGACCCATCATGCGCTGGAAGATTGCGCGGCCATGACAGCTCTTGGCGTCCGGGTACTAGTCCCAGCCTTCGACGAAGACATTCCGGCCATGCTGAGATTTATTGGCGGGCCAACATACTTGCGGTTGGGCTACGATGCTCGTCCTAAAGGCACCGCAGTTCCTACTTACGAGCCGTGGCGCCTTGTCCTTGATGGGGATCGCGGTGCTATCGTTGCCCTTGGGCCACTCGCCGGCCTCGCATGGGGGGCCCTCGAGAGGATTGAGCGATCCAAGCGGCCAGCAGTCTGGGCTGTATCTGAACTGCCTCTGACATCCGTTCCAGATGACATCCTTAAGCACGCTCGTGATGGGCGGCCCGTGATCGTCGTTGAAGAGCATGTAGCCGCTGGTGGACTAGGAATGCAATTTAGTCACTTTTTGGCGACTCACAATAAGCCCATCCGGCGCTTCGTTCATCGCTACGCTCACGGATATCCTACCGAGCGTTTTGGCTCTCAGGCGTATCACCGGAGAATATCTGGCTTGGATCAAGAGGCTATTCTGGCCTTCGTGACCGGTGGAGAGGCGAGTTCATGACCCTTCGCTCAATGAGCATTTCGACAAAAATCCGAAAGCTCCACGGTCCGATTCTGATTATCGGTGCGAGCGGTTTCATCGGGGCAAACTTGCTTCGTGCGCTCCTGAGCGAGCGAGAGGATGTCGTCGGAACTTTTTTTTCAGGAGATTCCTGGCGTTTAGACGGTATCCCAGCCGCTAACCTAAACTTCCTTAACCTTGAGGATCCCGTAACGGTTCATTCGGCCCTCGCTAAGGTGGCGCCGAGGACAATTTTCGATTGCTCATCCTTCGGTGCATACTCTTTCGAGCAGAATTTTGAACGAATTCATGCGACCAACTACCTGAGCTTTATACAGCTCATGGAGGCTGTTTCCGGGTTGGAACTAGCAGCGTTCGTTCATGCTGGGAGCTCTTCGGAGTATGGACTGAATGCAGCTGGGCCGACGGAGGATGGAAGACTTCTTCCCAATAGCCACTATGCCGTCAGTAAAGCCGCGACAAGTCACGCAGTCGCTTACTATGGAAAGGTTCGTAGCGTTCCTGTTGTGAACCTCCGGCTCTATTCTGTGTATGGTCCTTATGAGGATACGTCGCGCCTAATTCCCGTTCTATGCGAGAAGTCTCTCCATGGAGAGCTTCCACAATTTGCGAGGCCGGAGATCGCTCGGGATTTTGTGCATGTTGACGACGTTGTGCACGCTTTCGTCGATGCCGCGACAGCGATGGGCCCCCAATTGGCAGGCGAGTCGATCAATATAGGCACAGGTGTTCAGACGTCCCTTGGAGAGCTGGCGGACTTGGCGCGTCGTACTTTCGATATCGATGCCATTCCCGAGTTCGACAGTGCTGTTGGACGCGCTTGGGACGTCGACGCTTGGTATGCGGATCCGAGTAAGGCACTCGAGCTTCTCGGATGGAGGGCCCGACTTTCCTTAGAGAACGGACTACTCACCACACGTGACTGGTGGCGTGATTTTCTTACCCATGCCGAGTTTGGGAAGCTCACAAAGAAACCACAGCTACGTAAAGAGAAGAACTCCATCTCGGCTGTTGTCGCATGTTATCGCGACGAACAGGCGATTCCTATAATGCATGAACGCCTAGTAAAGGCATTTAATAGAGCTCGGGTCGATTACGAAATAATATTTGTCAACGATAATTCACCTGATAATTCTGCTGAAGTCATCCGGGAGATTACTGCGCAAGATCCGCACGTGATTGGTATAAGTCATTCGCGCAACTTTGGATCTCAGTCCGCATTTCGAAGTGGCATGGAGCTCGCTAGTAAGGAAGCCTGCGTGCTTCTTGACGGAGATCTACAGGATCCACCTGAAATCATAGAAGAGTTCATTACGAAGTGGCGGGAAGGGGCTGACGTTGTTTACGGGCGTCGTGTTAAACGCGAGATGCCTGCTTGGCTCGAGGCCTGCTACAGAGGTTTCTATAGATTGTTGGCGGCTATGAGTGACGTGCCTATCCCAAAAGATGCAGGCGATTTCTCATTGCTCGATCGAACCGTCGTGCATTGGATGTTACAATGTCGTGAGCACGACGCGTTCCTGCGGGGGTTGCGGGCATTCGTCGGCTTTAATCAAATGGGAGTCGATTACGTCCGGCCTGAAAGGATGTTTGGAGTCAGCACCAATAACTGGATTCGGAATATCGGATGGGCTAAAAAAGCTATCTTCTCCTTTTCTCGCATGCCCCTCCACCTTCTGAGTGCTTTTGGCGGTCTCGCGTTTGCTGGTACTTCTCTATTGGCTCTAGTTGCCATCATCGTCCGGATCGCAGCTCCAGACTCTGTCCCGAAGGGGATTACGTTTCTGTCACTGTTAATTATGTTCTTCGGCTCTGCGACAATTCTCGGCCTGGGGTTGCTTGGAGAGTATATTGGTAAGATTCTTGAGGAGACGAAGGGAAGACCGGCTTTCATTAGAAAGAATATCATTGTGCGTGGCGAGGTAAAACAAGCGCAGCTTCATATTGCAGGCGAGGGGAATACACTTGTCTGATCCAAAAAAAATAAACGAGCGTGTCTGCCCTGCATGTGGAGCGCGAGAAAGCGTTCATTTCGCTGATGAGCGTCTCGATAACACGAGAGTAACGGATTATACTTATGCATCTAGGAAGCAGCCAGAATTCATGTGCCATCGGCTCGTTCGCTGCACAAGCTGTAACTTGATCTATGCTCCTGCACCGCCCGACCTGTCTTTCCTTACAAGTGCTTATGCCGAGGCAGCATATGATTCCGCCGAAGAGGCGAGATGCGCTGCAGAAAGTTATGCCAACGCTCTGGCTCCGTATGTATCCGAACTTACCTCCCGAACTGCGGCGATCGATATCGGTGCTGGAAACGGGTATCTGCTGAGTTGGTTTTTGCGTTGGGGCTTCGGCAAGGCAATAGGTGTTGAACCTTCCAAGGCTGCAATTGACGCGGCCCCAGAAGAGATCCGCCCTTTGCTTCGAGAAGGGATGTTCTCTGCCGAGATCGTGGCCGACGTTCGTCCCTCGCTCGTCTGCAGCTTTATGACGCTTGAACACGTCTCCGAACCTGGCCAGCTCATGAGGACGGTTTATGAGCTCCTCGAGCCAGGCGGGCTAGTTGCTGTAGTCGTTCATAATTGGCGGGGATTATTGAACCGAGCCTTGGGCATGCGTTCGCCGATTATCGATATCGAACACCTGCAACTCTTTAGCCCCGAGTCTGTCAGTACATTGCTACGAGAGGCTGGGTTCGATCACATCCGGGTTCAGACGATTACAAATACTTACCCGTTGCGCTATTGGCTCAGGTTGACGCCAATGCACGATAAACTGAAGAATAGGGTTGAGAACGTTTTAAAACGCTTTGGGGCGGCGGAGGTCAGAATACCTCTAAACGTTGGAAACCTACTAGCTGTCGGACAAAAAGCGATTGGCAGTTCCAAATGAGTAACAATCGAAACCTAGTAAAGACCAATGTCAGCCGCTTCGATGACGATGTGAAGCGTACTGGATCGTATGTTTATACGGCCGAGAAGATTTCGTCTCGGCTTGCGAACGCGCGGATCAGTAAGAGTATTGCTGATATTTATGCGTTCAAATCGAAGCGCGTTCTAGATCTCGGCTGCGGAGATGGAGCATATAGCCTCGAATTCCTCACGCTAGGAGCAGAGGAGGTTTTGGGAATCGATCCAGCTTCAGCCGCCACGGATGCTGCAACTAAACGAGCTCTGGAGGCGGGTGTTTCAGATCGGGCTCATTTCGAAGTAGGAAACATCTATGATCCAAATCTCCTAAGAGGGCGTCCCCCATTTGACTGTGTCGTCTTGCGTGGTGTCCTCCACCACCTTCCTGACCCTCAGCGGGCAGTTGCCTGTGCGGCAGCGTTAGCCGACACAATGATCATCCTAGAGCCTAACGGGTTTAATCCGATCTTAAAGATCCTAGAGCGGGTCTCTCGCTACCATATCGAGCATGAGGAGCAGTCGTTTCTGTCGCCGACATTAAGGGCCTGGATTAAAGCCGCAGATTTTCAAGTAAAAGCAGTTCAACACGTTAATCTAGTTCCTATGTTCTGTCCAGATTGGTTGGCAAGAGCTTGTAAATCGGTTGAACCTTTCGTGGAAAAGATCCCCGTTATTAATGCGGTTGCTTGTGGGCAATGTTTAATTATAGCCTCGAAGCAGTAGCGGCAAGCTGAAGTTGATGAATGGCCGATTGTTCATGTGTGCGGCCATATCAATGGGCGAATAGGGTGTATCCATGGATATACGAATTGCGTGGGGAGCAGTCGGTATAATGGTCGGCTGCATGACCTCTGTGCAGGTTCTGTTTAAGGCAGCAGCTATATATTCTACAATTCACCCGGAGCTACAGAAAGGGTGGCTCTTCAATCCCTGGCTAGCGTTCGCCGCTATCTTTATGTTTATCGGGACGGTGGCCTGGGTGCTCGCGCTGAGACGATTGCCGCTCTCGCAGGCGTATCCATGGACGGCGTCCATATATGTACTGACACCCGTCGCCAGTGTTCTAATTTTCAACGATATTATAAGCTTGAAATATGTAATTGGTATGGCTTTTATCTGTTTCGGTATCTTTCTAACTACGCGAAACGCAGTTCCGGCTAATGTCTCTTCTTGAATTCAGTCTTTGTATCGCGGCGGTGTTAGGCAGCAGTATCGCGCAACTATGCGTAAAGGCTGCGGCTTCGCAGCCAGTTTCGTTTTCTGGGTTCGGTCTCCTCGCGATCAGTGCATGTCTGATGCTGCTTTCATCGGTCGTGTCCGTTTGGGTTCTACAAACAGTTAGGCTCTCACAGCTTATACCTTTTGCGGCCGGAGCTTATATATTGGTTCCCCTGGGCGGCAAAATTTTCTTTAAAGAACGCGTGGCGCCTTTGTTTTGGCTTGGGGTTATTGCAATAGCGTTGGGGATTATTTGTACTTTGGTTTAGGCGCAAAAATCGCTTTCATATGAGGTATTTTTTTGTTTGCGCTACCTATTTTGTATATATTTGTTGGAATTACGCATAGGGCATTAGATGGATGCAATGGTTAATTTCCGCGCGAATAAAGCGGTGGAGTTTATATGATGAAGCTTATCTTTATATATTGATGTTCATTTTAAATTGTAGGTTGGCATCTTATTCTTTGGGTGACAATGTTAATTGCAGGCGCATTATTATCATAGTTTGCTTAGATGTTGCTTTTTCTATGTGGCTTTATCGGCGCGTCTGCTAGACGCGCTAGTCAATGGATGTGCCATGAGAGTGCCGGTTGCTGAAGGTCCTGCGTAGCTAGAGCATGTTTGGGAGAGGCGTGCAGTGCTTGCGAAAGCGGCGCTTAGGCTCTATGGGTCCACTCTCTGCATTCCTGCCAAACTGCCGGTTAAGACTGTCCAGTTGAAATGGGCTTCGCGAGTTCGGATTTCTAGCAAAAGCGAAAAGACCAATGCGTATCGTCATGCTCACAGACGATGGAAAATCCGTCGACCGGCGAATCCTTCTTGAAGCAGAATCACTGATTGACGAGGGGCACGAGGTTATCGTCGTCGCTCGTCAGGATGGCAAGGCCCCTGCAGGTGACCGGCTGGGTAGGGTTAAGGTCATGTGGATTGATCTGGACCTTGGCTATCTGGAAGGTGCTTTCGATGATTTGGGTTTTGACCTTGCGGGGCAGGAGGGAAGCGCGGGTCTGTCTGGGCCTCGATTTGCGAAGCTTCGTGCGTTGATGGTGAAGCTCGGCATTGCTCGCATGACAAATGAGCTTGACCTTGAACAGGAAAGGCGCGGAGCTGAACTCAAAAGCGGCCTCCATAGGTTTAGGTCAAAGTTTCGCCTTCGTTTGAAGGAGTTCAAGTTGCGGTACATCAAGCAGTTCTGGGCAGGGACGGCGGAGAAACTCGCGCAGGCGCCGACTTTGGATCCTGAACTGCTCGCAGACCTTCCCGAAGTCAATCTCTGGGAGCGTGCTTTATTTTACCGGACTCTTTATTTAGATCCTGATGTGATTCATGTGCATGATCTGCCGCAACTTCTCGCGGGCGTCTACGCTAAAAGGGTCCTTGGAGTTCCTCTTATTTATGATGCCCATGAGGTCTATCCGCAAATTTCAACTTTGACGGATGCTGAAACGCGTTTCCTCCACTCCAAAGAGCAGCTTCTTCTCAAGTACTGCGACGCCACGATCACGGTGAATCCGTACTGTTCCCGTCTTATGGAGTATTGTTACGACTGCAAACCTTTTGACATTATCATGAACGCTACTGGCGGTGACGCCTTGGCAGGCTTCAGGGGAGGCTTCAAGGGTAGATTGCGTCGGAAATTGCGGCTTGGACAAGGCGCTAAGATCTTGATGTATCAGGGATGGATCGCTGATGTCGGTCGAGGGTTAACGGAGCTGGTCAGCGCCTTTGCGGCAGTTCGTCCAGAGGTCCACCTTGTCATGATGGGGTATGGCGACGTCGATAAGTTTCATCGGTTGGCTCGGGAAGCTGGGGTCGCTCGGAGGGTGCATATTCTGCCGCCTGTGCCTTGGGACGAGCTAGTATCTTGGTCTTCAGAAGCCGATGCGGGAATAATTCCTTATCAACCTGTCGATTTTAATCATCGTGTCTGCTCGCCTAACAAGCTCTTTGAGTTTATCGCGGCGAGGTTGCCTATCATCTGTAATGACCTTCCGTTTCTCCGTCAGGTTGTGGAAGGCGAGGGTTTTGGCCTCGTCCATTCAATGTCAAATGCTGCAGAAATCGCCCAGGCGATCAACCGTGCGTTTGACCCTCAGGATCAGGTTCTTCAAAAGGCTCGTGAAGCATTGGAACGTAGGGGATCCGCTTGGGAGTGGCCGGTGGAAGCTGCGAAGTTGAAGGAAATCTATGCACGGTTGCCGCTTCCCGAGCGCTATAGAGGCCTATCAGAGCCTCCCAAAGCAATGATTGACCTCGATCAGTTGCTTGCCTAGGCGCGGGTTGGGGGAGCAGTAAGCCCTGTTATATGCAATGATATCCGCCTGGATTGCTGGACTCAGGTAAGCCTGTCTTATATTGCGTGCGGGGAATTTATGGCAGGTTTTGCCCGCGAGTGCTGTTGCAGTGAAATTAACTCATTCATGAATGATCCCAGGCTTTTATCAGAAACAGGCGAAGTCGTGCCGGGCAGGCGTCTTTCGGTTGGCATAGTTGCGCTCTCTCAGATCCCGGACGACCCTCGGGTGCGCCGACAGGGCGACGCTTTCTCCAGGGCTGGGTGGGATGTCGTCGGGATTGGTCTCGCTGGATCGCAATCACCGCCGCCCGACTGGCCATTGCTTGACGAGAGCAATCTCGTTTCACTGCAGGGGGGAGGTGCCCTGATCGGGGCATCGCTCGCTGATCCGATTGCACCCTTATGGGCGACAGATGAGAGGAGCCGTTCGGGTACGGCTGCGCCTAAACAATCAGCCCGAGAGTCTAAGAAGGATGGTTCCGATAGCAGGAGACGAGCTTGGGAGGTCGCTGAAAATACATGTAGGATTGCCGCCCGATACGCTGGACTAGGTTGGATCAAGCGCCAAGCCTTTCGACGTCTTGGGCAGATCCGTTATGTTACCCGTATGCAGGCACCGCGCCTCTGGCCGAAATCTGCGGAGCGTACCTTTTGGCTGTTAAATTCCAGGTTCGGAGACCTGTACAGCCTTGGAAAAATGCAGAGGCCGGATGTCTGGCTGGCCAATGACTGGACTGCTCTGCCAATTGCTCGACGCCTCGCCCAGGAAAGTGGGGCAGTCCTCGTCTATGATACTCATGAGTTGGCCGCTGATGAGTATACGGAGAAATTGAGGTGGCGCCTGCTCCATCGGCCTGTCACCGTGGCGATCGAGCGGGAGTGCATAAAAGAGGCCGCTTTAGTCACTTGTGTATCGGATGGAATCGCAGACCGCCTCATGGAGCTCTATGAGCTAAGGGAGCGGCCGGTCGTCATCCGTAACACGCCATCCTATCAGGAAATGCCTTTCCGAGGGACCGGTGAGATCATAAAAGTACTCTATCATGGCATCGTTGCCCCGGGACGGGGGCTTGAGGAATGCATACGTAGCGTCTCTCTTTGGCGTCCGGAATTCAATCTGACAATCAGAGGGCCGGCCTTGGCTGAGTATTATGACGCCTTGAACCGTCTCATGTTCGAGGTTGGCGTCCAGGACCGTGTGTCCTTGGTGCCGGCGGTTCCGATGGTCGACCTTGTGCGCGAGGCAAATGCCTTCGACGTAGGTTTATTTGCTCTGCCGAACCATTCCCTGCACAATCGCTTTGCTCTGCCCAATAAGTTCTTCGAGTATACTATGGCAGGACTCGCACTTTGCGTCTCCGACCTTCCGGAAATGGCGCGACTCATCAAGACGTTTGATCACGGCCGGCTGTTCACGGGTATGGACCCATCTGTGATTGCTGCGACCATCAATTCTCTCGACCATGTGGTGATTGAGCAATACAAGCGCCGTTCGCTTGATGCCGCGCGCGAACTCAATTGGCAGAAAGAGAGCGAGAGACTCGTGTCCGCCTGCACCCATCTGGCGACTAACGGAAGGTAATGAACCATGTGCGGGATCTATACGTCCATCGGCTTTGACCCCGAGCGCCAGCGTATCGATATCATCGCACATCGCGGACCCGATGGGTCAGGGTGGCGTGAATTTCCTTCCAAGGCGGGACCTGTCGCTCTTGGGCATCGACGTCTTGCCATCATCGACGTAAGCGATGCCGGCCTCCAGCCTATGGCAGACGAGACGGGCCGCTTCTGGTTAGTGTTCAACGGCGAAATATACAACTATCTAGAGTTGCGTGAAGAGTTGCGCCATAAGGGGCATTTCTTTAAGTCCGACAGCGACAGTGAGGTCCTGCTCGCCTCGTACCGGGAATGGGGCGATGAATGCCTCAACCGTCTGATGGGTATGTTCGCATTCCTCATCTGGGACGCTCGGGAACAGCGTTTGTTTGCCGCAAGGGACCGGTTCGGCATCAAGCCGATGTACATGGTGGTCAATTCCCATGGGGTTGCCTTCGGTTCGGAGATCAAGCAGCTGCTAGGACTCCGAGGTATCGAAAACCGGATGAACCTAGCCCGCGTCCGGGATTTTCTAGCCTCGGGCATCAGCGATCACACGCCAGAGACGATGTTCGAGGGAGTTGTGCAACTCCAAGCCGGTTGTTGTGTGACCATCGACGCCTCTCAGCCCTGGAGTGGCTATTGCAAGCCGAGGCGTTGGTATCAGCTTCCTGCTCACTCTACCCTGAACATTTCCGAGGCTGAGGCTGCAGAACGGTTCCGCGAGCTCCTGACCGATTCCGTCCGCATGCATCTCCGGTCCGATGTTCCTGTCGGGTCTTGCCTATCTGGCGGTCTGGACTCTTCCTCGATCGTCTGCTTGATGTCTGACATGCTTGATGCCGAGGGCCGAGGCGCGAAGGTGAATACCGTCTCTGCCTGCTATGCGGAGAAGAGTGTCGACGAGAAGCCCTTCATGGAGGCAGTGGTTGCTCGGACCGGCGCCCATCCTCATTACATCTTCCCACGAGGGGAGGACGTCTTCGCCCGAGCAAGTGATATCACTTGGCATCAGGACGAACCCTTCGGGTCGACCTCGATCTTCTCTCAATGGTGTGTATTCGAAGAGGCCAAGCGCGCGGGCATCAAGGTAATGCTCGACGGTCAGGGGGCCGACGAGCAACTTGCCGGCTATCATTCCTCCTATTCCTATTACATGTCGGACCTCATCCGGCGCAGGGATTATATTACATTATTGCGGACGATGATCGAGCGTGACCGGGTCCACGGAGTTTCCTTCATTGACCAGTTCAAGCGATTCATTGGGCCTGTCCTGCCATCGCAGGTACGAGGCTTTCTCCTCCGCCAGCGCCAAGCCATTATTAACCATGACTGGATGGGATCTGATGTACTCCGATCTTTGCAGGCAGAGCCTTCGGCCTTCGAGAAAGCCATTCAAGTTAACGGCCTTTCGCCGGTTACAGACATTGCATCTCTTTGCGTTGTCCTGACCTTTGCGTCCAATCTCCAGATGCTTCTTCACTGGGAGGACCGAAATTCGATGGCACATTCCATTGAAGCGCGTGTACCCTTTTTGGACCATCGACTCGTAGAGTTTAACTTAGCACTGGGCAATGCACACAAGATTGTCCGGTCGGACACCAAACGTGTATTACGCAAGGCGATGAGCCATACTCTACCTGAGGCTGTTCGAGAGCGACGCGACAAGCTAGGCTTTTCGACTCCTGAGGAGGCTTGGTTCAGAGGGCCTCTGCGTCATCTTATTCAGGATGGCGTCGAAGCAACGATCCGGCGCTATCCGGATCTACTAGAGCCAAAAGGGACACGCGCTCTCATGGCGGATATGCTCGATGGCCGTCGCAGTGTTGATTTCACCCTGTGGCGGATCGTCAACCTAGGGGTCTGGGGTGAGCGCTTCGGTGTCAGCCTGTAGGCGGTCTTCCTCTACAGAACTCAACAGCTGACAAGAACTGTAAGCACTGTTATATGGACCATCGTGTCTAGGGAAAGTAACCTAGACTAGGTCTATGCTTTAAAGAATAGGTTATTTAAATGTGTGGGATAGCCGGCGCGATTTCAATTGACCGCAAAGCAATTCCGAGGCTGAAGCCTGCACTTGCCACGATGAACGAACTCATCGCGCACCGCGGGCCAGACGGCGAGGGGATTTGGGCTTCTTCAGACAGTGTCTGTGGTTTGGCCCATCGACGTTTAGCGATTATCGATCTCTCGCCTTCCGGACATCAGCCGATGGTCGGCCAGAGTGGCCATGTACTCACATTCAACGGCGAGATTTACAACTACCAGGAGTTGATGGCCGAATTATCGGGCTTCTGGCACTTTAGATCGCGGTCCGATTCCGAGACGCTTCTGGCCGCCTATGCAAAATGGGGGGTTGATTGTCTCAGCCATCTCCGCGGCATGTTCGCCTTTGCCATCTATGATGGCGAACGGCTCTTTGCAGCTCGTGATCGTTTTGGCATCAAACCACTCTACTATACCGTTGTTGACGGTGTTTTCTACTTCGCTTCAGAGATCAAGGCGTTACTTCCCTTTCTTCCTGAGATCGCAACCGATCCGGACGCGTTGGCGGAGTACATTACATTCCAGTACACGATCGGCGAAAAGAGCCTCTTCAAGGGCATTCACGTCCTTCTGCCTGGACACGCCATTATCATAGAGAAGGGCGAGGTCCGAACGCACCGCTACTGGGACGTCCATTACAACGTAGATATGGATCACACGCCGCGCTGGTTCGAGAACCGTATGCGTGAGATCCTCCACGACTCCATCGATGTTCATTTGCGGTCGGACGTTCCGGTCGGCGCCTATATTTCGGGTGGTATCGACTCAAGTCTGATTGCTATTCTGGCGTCTGGCCGAGAGGCCGCTGGTGGCGTTGGATTCCATGGAAAGTTCGTCGACTTTCCGGGTTACGATGAAAGCGATTTTGCACTCGAAGCGGCACGAAGTGCCGAGATCGAGCTGCATCAGATGGAAATTACTGCAGCTGATTTCAGGGATAATCTTGGGCGGGTTATCTACCATCTCGACCAACCGGTCGCAGGGCCGGGATCGTTCCCACAGTTCATGGTCTCCGAACTTGCTGCGCGCCACGTGAAGGTGGTTCTAGGCGGCCAAGGCGGGGACGAAATCTTCGGGGGATATGCGCGCTATCTGATCGCATATCTTGAGCAGTCTCTCAAGGCGGCTATCGAGGGGACGCATAAGAACGGCAGTTTTGTCGTAACGCCAGAGTCAATTATTCCACACCTCACGGTCCTTCAGGAGTACAAGCCTCTCATCCGTCAGTTCTTCTCTAAAGGATTGTTTGGCGCTCTCGATGAGCGGTATTTCCGGCTCATTGATCGGGCGGCGGACATGGAGGATGAAATTGACTGGTCGGCTATTGACCAGAACGCTGTCTTCGAACGTTTCAAAGGGATCTTCAACTCTGAGCGCAATGTCCGCAAGGAGGCGTATTTTGACTCGATGACTCATTTCGACTTCAAGTGCTTGCTTCCAGCGCTGCTGCAAGTCGAGGACCGCATGTCCATGGCTCATGGACTCGAGTCGCGGGTGCCTTTGCTCGATCACCGCATTGTCGAGTTTGCTGCCACCATTCCGGCGAACATCAAGTTTACCGGCGGGCAAATGAAGCACTTTTTAAAGTCTGCATTTGCCGATGCTCTACCTGACAAGATCACCCATCGCCGCGATAAGATGGGCTTTCCTGTGCCACTGAAGGAGTGGTTCTCGGGTGAGTTGAAGGATTTCGTCTCGGACATTTTCCAGACCCAGCGGAATCGGCATAGGGCCTATATGAACTCGGATGCGATTCTGGCGAATTTCGATAAGGGCGAGAGGTTCTCGCGTAAAACTTGGGGGCTGCTCAGCCTTGAACTTTGGCATCAAATGTTCCACGACCGCGCGTCTGAATACCGTGCGCGGCTTGATCGAGCCGAACGTGAGTTCCGTGAGGTTGCCTAGGGAGCTTAAGCATCGGCGCGCATTGCACTGAGCACGCGGCCGTTTGAGTTCAAGGTTTAAGCGGTGTCAAATACTCTACGTGGAAAGAGATTTTAGCCTGCGATTCTTTAATATGTTGCAATATATACGAATAGAGCGGCAAAGGTTAATTGAATTCTCCACGCCCCTGGCTGCCGAAAATAGGAAAGACCGGCAATGCCCTATGATGATCATAATGTCTTCGCGCGGATTCTGCGTGGGGAGTTGCCGTGCCATAAGGTATATGAGACCGAAGCCGTGCTGGCATTTATGGATGTAATGCCACGCAGCAAGGGGCATGTTCTTGTGATCCCCAAAGCAAAGGTGCGAAACCTTTTTGACGTTTCTTCTAACGATCTGAACATGGTCATGGAAGCTGTGCAGCGAATTGCTGTTGCGTCGATGCGGACTTTTGAGGCCGATGGTATCTCCATAATTCAGTCTAACGAAAGCGCCGGTGGGCAGGTAGTCTTCCACATGCATATACATGTTATTCCGCGCTTCGAAGGTGTGGACCTTCTACCTCACACAACCAAATTGGAATCTCCGGACGTTCTTGCTGGCTACGCCGAGCGCTTAAGAACAGCGTTAAACGCGGGCTAGCCCTAGGCCGTTTGACTCCACATTTTCCGTTCGAGCCTGTGTCAGCGGCCTAGATCGCGGTGAGCCGTTGCAACCCGATATATGACTCTTTCAAAATGCACTACAGAGGTCGTTTTGGCCTTGGGCGGATCCTTAAGGTCGGTTTTTCCGGGAAGCCCTCCAGATTGGTAGAAACACACTTGATTTAGATATTAAAATGTTATAACAAAATTGCACTCGCCGGACTTCGCTGCCTGAACGTTAGTTGCGAAAACTTCCCCTTGCTAATAAGGCATTTCGGACTCGGCCTGGTTGTTAAGTCTTTCAGAGAAATTCATGCGCCGTAATGCTATTATTCTGGCTGGCCACGATCCCGACAGGGATCCGCGTATAGGCTGGCTCGCTGCTTCCCTTGCAGGCGACTTTAATGTCTGTGAAGTAGGAATTTACGAACCGTCAGCGCATCGCGAACTTCCACTGGTGACACAGGTTGCGCCTTATCGAACGCAGGTGCGCGTGCATCGGAACTTTCATCGAAGCGATGTTGGGCGGCTGATCGGCGCCTCTCAGATAAACTCAACCCCTGCTGTCAGCGGTCTGCTTTATCTGCAGTATCTTTGCTCAGCAGCACCCCGAACCGTCATTGAAAGTGTCGGAGGTCAGATCGAAGAGGATGGAGTTCAACGCTTCAGAGATTTGGCAAAGTATCTTTATAACACAAACCTCGCGCTCCTTGAGGCCGCTCGGAATGTCGGTGGCGCCGATCTCATTGTTGCCTGTGATCTCGATACAGTTCCGGCAGCGGCAGCATTAGCCAAGATCGCCGACTGCCCTTTCATCTATGACGCCCACGAGTTCTGGCCACACGCCTTCCCGAAGTTCGCTCCTTGGGAAATCGAGGCATGGTCTGCATTCGAGCGACTCTATATGAGGGAGGCGGCTTACCGTATCACAGTATCTGATCCCTTAGCCGAGGCTTTAGGCCACGAGTATGGTGTTCCGTTCCATTCTGTCCCGAATGCGGTGCCGCTTTCCGAAGGTGAGTTCTTTGATGCAGCTCCGGTGCCCAAGGACGGTAAAGAGATCGTCTTTCTTTACCAGGGCGGATTTGCCGAACTCCGCGGGATCGAACTACTAATCGACGTCTGGCCCAAGACGGACGAGCACTGCATCCTACACCTCCGTGGCCCAGACAGTTCCTATAAGGAAGAGTTGATTGAAAGGGCCAGGGCGACAGGCCTCCTCGATAGAAGGATTATTTTTCCGGACGCCGTAAAAGAAACCGAGCTGGTACAGGCTGCAATGGCGGCAGATGTCGGTCTCATTTCATATGAGCCGAAAACAAAGAATCATATCTTCTGTTGTCCTAACAAGCTGTCGCAGTACATGGCTGCGGGACTGCCAATCCTTGCGAATGATCTGATTTATGTGGCCGATCAGATTCGGAAGGCACAATGCGGTCTATCAGTCGATTTCGACCGAGAGGCAGACTTACTCGCTTCGATCCATCGCCTTGCGAACGATGACAGTGAGCGCGCGCTTTTTGGGGCAAATGGCCGTCGCTATTTCGAGACGACCTTCAACTGGGCCGGAATTAGCGCCTCGCTCTTGGAAGAGGCAAGGAGTTTAGCTCAGCGGCCCGCAGATATGCATCGTGAGATGGATTTCTCCTGGATCGACGACCGAGGTACAGCGATCCATCCCGACGTGATAAAGAGTCGTTTTACATTCTGGAGCGAGGAGCTGTCGCTTTATGCCAATGAGCTGGAGCGATTGACCCGCGCAGTTGGTGATCTCAAAGTCAGCTCTCGTCTACGGATGGCGTCAAAACCATCGCGAACAAAAGCGGCCGTGAGGCAGGCTTCTTTCGTTCGTCCGGAGATGATCGAGGCTGCCAAAAGCGCTATTGATGCCATCTCCGGCACAGGAGAACGTAAAAGCGACGAAAACCGCGAGTTTCTATCTGGCATAGGATCGCTTCGAGAGCGGCTCTCCAGAGGCGAGGACAAGCTCGAGGATTTGAGCGAGGCGAGAAGCAAGACGCAGCTCTGCATGGAGCTCGTGCGACAGACCTCTGCTTTTGTCGAAAAGTGGGTCGGCGCTCTCAAGCATTTCGACTTGCAGGTGGAAGCTGTTCGGCTGGAAAGTCTTCTCCTCGACAGTAGGCGTCAATTCAATCGGTTCTGCCGACAGTATCGAGAGGCGTATCGCGCACTGGCCGCCGTTATCCCGCCCGAGGAGCTGCAAGCCTATGCGACGGTTTCCGAAATAGAGCAATTCGGATCCTTCCTGGTTCTTCAGGAAGAGGGCGTGGCTCAAATGAAGCGAATCCAGGCACTTGTGGCGAATGAGACTGACGCCGAGGGTCTCAGTGAGGCCAAAGCGCTCGATCGCTACGTGAATTTATTGCGTGAAGTTTTGGCTCCCCTAGAGGCATTGGAGGTCTTTTACACTCAGTGTATCCGCAGAGTCGAACTGGTGCGCCTGATGCCGGAGGACCTCCGCCAATTCGTTATTGGCTGGGATGCGCGCTTGCGGTGGGCAAAGGTGCAACAGCTTCGAGGATGGCGACGTGTGGCAGTCGCGATGGCCCGGCCGATCTTCGGCGTTCTGTCACAGTTGCGGTTCATCGAGTCCATAGGACTCCCCCGTATCCTGCGATCCCCCGTGCTTCCTGAATCGGTTTGGGTACCAGTCCGGGCGTTTGAGGAATCCCATGCGCTTGATGCCAGAACGAGGCCTGCAGGCCCTCTAGACGCGACAGGGCTAGACAAGGAAGTAGCATTCGCCGCCTTCTTGAGCTCTCAGATCGCGGCCGTGCGTAGCTAGGTTCTATTACTGAGACAACCAGACGCGCTTTATCAATGCCTTACTCGACGCTCGACGAAATGTCGGGCTCACCACGCGGGCAGACGTTCCCTTTCCTCGGCAAGTTTTTTGAGGCGCTTTGGATAGCCCTTCGAAACCGGCGCTAACGCATCAGCCGAGATTTTAAGCCAGACAAACCGCCTTGGCTGCCGGAGAGCCAAGAGCCTCCCGCCATATTTCCTAACCTGTGAGGAGGTCGGCTGCTCGTTGGTACCTTGGATCAAGTCCCCTTCGGAAAGCGCTATTTCGTGAGGCCCAATTTAGGGCTGTTCCGTTGGAGCTCTTGCAAGAGCGGACTGGTCTCAGGGGACAGAGTCAGAACTTAAGAATGTTCCATCCCTAAGGGGTCGGCAGGCTTTACGTCGCGTAAGTAATATTATAAAGCATCATTCATATAAATGTAATATCATACCGTTAGCGGGCGAGGTACCCGTCGATAGCTCCTTCATGCCTATCGATCCTTCGCATTGACCGTGACGAGTTTTAAAATTTGGAGGTTGCTTTGTCGGGCTTTTTTTCACAGGCCGAATTGAACCGCATTGTTGTTCGAGACGGAGCGGGCAATGTCATTGATTTCAACAGTGCCGCCCTGCAGCGACTCTATAAGTTGAAGGGTTATGCCTTCATCCACAAGCTTGGATCAGGATTGAAGGGATTGCCTACCGATTATTACAAGGCGGCATTCAGCGCCATCATTGCGCATGAACTAAAGCCTTATGGAGCGAGTACGGCAACTGACCTAAAGGGGCTGATGCAATCGTCAGGCTTGCATTGCGGCAACTACTCCCTGCTAACCCGCTTCATCTTCGACGCGCTCGCACCGAATTCGAAGCTGGACGTTGCGATGGTAGGCTGGCGCGGCGGGCCTATCGCGTCTCATCAACAAGTCATGGTCGGGGTTCCTGGGAAGGATGCCTTTCTGCTCGATCCGACCGCAGGTCTCATCATCCGTACCGGCGGACTCAACTCGATTATGGCAGGCGAGGAGATTCCACCGCAGCACATTGCGTCCTTCCGGTTCCGGTCGGAATTGGCAGAATTCAACACGAAGCTTCTTGATACTCTCGAGCACGGCAATTTCCGTGCCGGTCAGTTTGTCAACTGGTATGAGGTCACGGATTACGATCCGTTCTATATCAGTCAGACATCTGCGCCGACGCCGCAGCGCGAGAGCTTTGTAAAGACGAGCGCTACGGGCCGATACGCAATCGACTCGGCCCTGGCGCGCGCAAAGGACGTCAATGTCATCATAGGGGCGGGTAAGGGCGACACGCTGATCGGACGCGCAGCTGGAGACCGCCTGAAGGGAGGCGCAGGAGAAGACCTAGTCATAGGGGGCTCTCTTGCGTCCAAAGGCGCACGGTTCGATGACAATGACGCGGCCAAGAGAACATCGGCTTTCTTCACCGACTCCGAAATCGCCGCCGTCGTCGCGAATGCAGGCGCGATCAATGACATTTATGCTGCGCGACGGGGAGATTTTCTTGCGACCGTTGGATCGCGCTTCAGTGCTTTGTCCGAGGACAAGATCCGCCTCGCTTTCACGTCCGTGTTCGCCTACGACGCGAAGCCCCTGGGAGGCGGAAGCGCCAGTGGCCTCGACTCTCTGCTGCAAGCCGAAACCTTGGACGATCAAAGCCATTCCTTACTGGCATGGCGTCTGTTCAACGTTCTTTCGCCCTCCTCAAGTGCCGATGTGGCGATGGTCGAATGGAATGGGGGTGCGACCGGTCACCATAGCCAATTGCTGATCTCTGATAAGCGGGGGGGCCTGCTCGTGGACCCAACCGTAGGCCATCTCGCCCTTGTTGATGGCTACAACTCTCTGACAGCCGGGGAGGCTGTAGGCATGAGCGCTCAGCGCTCATTCGCCTGGCGCCCGGAAAGCATGGATTTGCGTGCGAGAGTGATCGATACCCTAGATAAGGGAACGACGCGCGGCGGTGATCTCCTGGCCTGGTACGACAGTCCGGAGCAGGTGGCCAGCTATAGAGACATCCATGGCAAGCTCCATTGGGGAACGCCCCAGGACACAGCTTTTTGGGAGCGCGGACAGGCGCTGAGTTCGCTCGGAGGGCACGAATCGCGAGATGTCATCGACGGCGGTGCCGGAGCCGATGTCCTTATCGGCGATGGCGTCGTGCGGTCGAAAGGCATCTGGGCCTATATCGGCACAAAGTCGAAGCCTTGGACCGTCGGTGATTTCGACGGTGATGGCAAGGACGACATCCTTGCTGCCGATCCCCTCAAAGGATCTCCAAACCAAGTTTACCTCTCCAAGAACGGGTTTTTTGTTCCGAGCGGATCTTGGACCGGCTACGGTTCAGGTCCGAAGGACTGGCTTGTGGGCGACTTCAACGGCGACGGCAAGGATGACCTGCTTGCCTCATGGTCGAAAACCGTGACGAACGTGTTCCTGTCCAACGGTGCTGCCTTCGACTTTGCAGGTCAATGGACGGGCGCCAGCTCCGGGTCCGATGGCTGGATTGTCGGCGATTTCAACGGGGACGGAAAGTCCGACGTCCTGCGCTCATCCACGAGTGGGGCGACGCGTGTCCTCCTATCGAACGGGAGCTCTTTGGAAGACGCAGGCAACTGGGCGAAGACGGGCCATGGAAAGAACCCTTGGTACGTCGGCGATTTCAATGGAGACGGGAAGACGGATCTCATGCGCTATACGAGTGGCAAGGGAGCTGAGGTCTTCCTGTCGACTGGGAGCTCCTTCAAGTACGACGGCGTCTGGTCACAGTTCGGAAGCGACGATCGAGGATGGGTTGTCCAAGACGTAGATGGGGACGGGAAGGACGATCTTATGGGGAACAGTTGGAGCACGTCCGCTGGCTCCTATGTCCTCAGGAGCAATGGCAATAAGTTCGTTGGAACGTCTGAATGGTCAGCGATTGGAGGTGGAAATGACCGCTATGCACTCGGTGATTTCGACGGTGACGGCAAAGGCGATCTCCTGAAGGACCGGCCTAGCAAGAGCGGAGTCGAGATGCTGCAGTCTATAGGCTTTGGGCAGCAGGATGACGATCGCTTCTATCTGCAGAAGGGTCAAGTGCAGGGGGACGTCATCGCGGATTTCAAAGGAGCCGGGAAGGAGGGGGGAGACGAGTTATGGCTGGTCGGATTTGGCTCATCTGACGAAGTGAGCCTCACGCATTCTGGTGATACCTGGACTGTTTCGAACACATCTCAGGGAATTTCAGAGAGCTTTCGAATAGTAGGGGTCCAGCATCTTTCAGCGAACGATTTTTTTATAATCTGAGTTAGCAACGTTGCATCATTCGCATAATCTGTGGGGAAGGAAAGAGCCGCTCCCCACAGGGTGCAGTTCCACTAAATTTTCATGAGGGCTTCAGCAATCTTGCGGCTGCTTTGGCCTGATCCGTAATCGGCGATCTCAGCCCGAGGCTGGTAGCCCTCGCTGGTCCACAGGCGGTTCCAGCCCGCTTCGAGCGTCTCGACCCATTCCGTCTCGTCGCGCAGCGTCACGCACGGCACCCGGTGGAAATAGGCCTCCTTCTGAAGCCCGCCCGAATCCGTGAACACCGCCGCGCAATTGTGCGTCAGCCAGGCCATGTCGAGATAGCCAAGCGGATCGATCAGGCGCACGCCCTCCGGCGTCAGGCCGCTCTTCTCCATGAGCTTGCGCGTGCGCGGATGCACCGGCATCACGATCGGGGTCTCGCGCGCCCGCTGCGAGAGCCAGTCCATCACCCGGGCAAAGCGCGCCGGATCGTCGGTGTTCTCGGCTCGGTGGATGGTCGCGACCGCATAGGTCTTCGGCGCCAGGCCATGGGTCTCCAGAATGCGCGAGCGGCCCCGCGCCCGCTCCACCGCCGCCAGGGTCACGTCGTACATGACGTCGCCTACCGCATGCACGCCCTTGGTGATGCCTTCCGTCCGGAGGTTGTCGACGGCGGTGCGGGTCGGGCAGAACAGCAGGGCACTCAGATGGTCGGCCACGACCCGGTTGATCTCCTCGGGCATGCGCCGGTTGAAGGAGCGCAGGCCCGCCTCCACATGGGCGACCGGAATGTGCAGCTTGGCGGCCGCGAGCGCGCCGGCCACGGTGGAGTTGGTGTCGCCGTAGATCAGCACCCAGTCGGGCTTTTCGGCAATCATCACCTCTTCGAGCTTTTCGAGCATCCGGCCGGTCATGGCACCGTGGCCGAGGCTGTTGACCTCGAGGTTGTGCTTGGGCGGGGGGATGTCGAGCTCGTCGAAGAACACGTCCGACATGGCGGCATCGAAATGCTGGCCGGTATGGACCAGGATCTCGGAAAAGCCGCCATGGGCGAGAAGCGCATGGCTCACCGGAGACGCCTTGATGAATTGCGGCCGCGCACCAACAACCGTCAGAACTGTAAGTCGCATCTCATAAACTCTCTAAGCGCATATTGAAACGTAATCAGATTTTATCGTGAAGGGCCGGTTGCTATTTGGCGTTTTGGCTGGATTGGTGCAAGGCTGGAATTTGCGTTGTTTTGGCGGTGTGTGGGGCGTGGAGGCGTGGCTCCGCGCACGGGCAGGGGTGTGGCTTTCACTTGACTTTGCGAGGTAATGCCATCACAGGAGCGCACAAATTGTGCATGCTGCCTTGCCCCGCGCCGCCCCTGGCTGGACGGTCCGATCTTCGGGTTTGAGGCCGCAAAAGGGGTATAGTCAGGAGCCTGGGATGGATTCAAATCGCGCGGTGAAGACCGAGGCGGCGGCCGTGGACGTGGCTGGCCTGATCGCGAACGTCAAGGCCCGCAAGGCCCGCATCGGCATCGTCGGCCTGGGCTATGTCGGCATCCCGCTGGCGCTGACGGCCGCCAAGGCCGGATTTACGGTCCTCGGCTTCGACATCGATGCTCCCCGCGTCGACCAGCTCAACCGCGGCGAGAGCTTCATCAAGCACATCCCGGCCGAGCTGATCGGCGCCGCCGTGCGCGAGGGCAAGTTCGAGGCCACGGCCGACTTCGAACGTCTGTCCGAGCCCGATGCCATCCTCATCGCGGTGCCCACCCCCCTGACCAAGCATCGCGAGCCGGATCTCTCCTATGTGGAGAACACCGCCCGCGCCATCGCGCCGCGCCTGCGCCGGGGCCAGCTGGTGGTGCTGGAATCCACCACCTATCCGGGCACCACCGACGAGGTCATCCGGCCGATCTTCGAGGCCACCGGCCTCAAGAGCGGCCAGGACTTCTTCCTGGCCTTCTCGCCGGAGCGCGAGGACCCGGGCAATCCGGACTTCGGCACCTCGACCATCCCGAAGGTGGTCGGCGGCGACGGGCCCGAGGCGCTCGCATTGGCCGAGGCGCTCTACGGCCAGCTCATCGTCAAGACCGTGCCGGTCTCCTCCGCCGCGACCGCCGAGGCCGTCAAGCTGACCGAGAACATCTTCCGGGCGGTCAACATCGCCCTCGTGAACGAGCTCAAGGTGGTCTATGCGGCCATGGGCATCGACGTGTGGGAAGTGATCGACGCGGCCAAGACCAAGCCGTTCGGCTTCATGCCGTTTTATCCCGGCCCGGGCCTGGGCGGGCACTGCATCCCGATCGACCCGTTCTACCTGACCTGGAAGGCGCGCGAATACGACATCGCGACCCGCTTCATCGAGCTGGCCGGCCAGATCAACACCCGCATGCCCTATTACGTGGTCAACAAGCTCGCCGAGGCGGTCGACCGCAACGGCAAGGCCTTTGCGGGCTCGAAGATCCTGATGCTCGGCATCGCCTACAAGAAGAACGTGGACGACATGCGCGAGAGCCCCTCGCTCAAGCTCATCGAGCTGATGGAGGCCCGCGGCGCCCATGTGGACTATCACGACCCCTTCATCCCGGTGATTCCGCCGACCCGCGAGCATGCGGCGCTGGCCGGCCGCAGGTCCGTGGCGCTCGATGCGCAGACCCTGGCCGGCTACGACGCGGTGCTGATCGCCACCGACCACGATGCCGTCGACTACCGCCTGGTGGTCGAGGCCGCGAAGGTGGTGGTGGACACCCGCAACGCCTGCGCCCGCGCCGGCATTGCGGAGGGCCGGGTCATCAAGGCCTGAGCGGAACGAGCCCAACCAAGAGCAACAGCAAGACGAGCGGATAGGCAGACACGATGGCGAGCGATGTGCGGGTGGCAGTGGTCGGGTGCGGCTACTGGGGCAAGAACCTGGTGCGCAACTTCGCCGAGATCGGGGCGCTGGAGGCCCTGGTCGACGCCCACCAGCCGACCGTCGAGGCGCTGATCGCCAAGCATGGCGGGCGCTCTTTGGACTTCGAGGCGGCGCTGGCCGATCCGGGCATCGATGCGGTGGCGATCGCGGCGCCGGCGGCGCTGCATTACCGGCTCGCCAAGCAGGCGCTGGAGGCCGGCAAGCACGTCTTCGTCGAGAAGCCGCTGGCGCTCGAGGTGGAGGAGGCCAAGGAGCTGTGCGCGCTGGCCGAGCGGCTCGACCGCCGGCTCATGGTCGGCCACCTGCTGCAGTACCACCCGATCTTCCTCGAACTGAAGCGGCTGGTGCGCGAGGGCAAGCTCGGGCGGCTGCAATACGTCTATTCGAACCGGCTCAATCTCGGGAAGATCCGCCGCGAGGAGGACATCCTGTGGTCGTTTGCGCCGCACGACCTGTCGATGATCCTGTCGCTGATCGGCAGCGAGCCCGAGAAGGTGGAGGCGGTCGGCGGCTATTACCTGCATGACGCCATCGCGGACGTGACGACGACGCATCTGGCCTTCCCGGGCGGGGAGCGGGCGCATGTGTTCGTGTCGTGGCTGCACCCGTTCAAGGAGCAGAAGCTGGTGGTGGTCGGTTCCGACGCCATGGCGGTGTTCGACGACGGCGAGGCCTGGGAGCGCAAGCTACTGCTTTACCCGCACAAGGTGGAGTGGAAGGACGCCATGCCGGTGCCCGTGAAGGCGGACGCGGTGCCGGTCACGGTGCCGCAGGACGAGCCCTTGAAGCAGGAATGCCTGCACTTCATCGATTGCGTGCGCACCGGCGCAACCCCGCGCACGGACGGGCGCGAGGGCCTGCGGGTGCTCTCGGTGCTGTCGCGGGCGGCCGCTTCCCTGCGCCGGGCGCGGGGCGGCGACGGTGCCGAGCCGACGGCCGCGAAGGCGGCAGCGCCTGCCGCGCCGCGGGTGGCCAAGGATTATCCGGGCGTGACGATCCATGAGACGGCTTATGTGGATGCCGGCGTCGAGATCGGCGCGGGCTCGAAGATCTGGCACTTCAGCCACATTCTCGGCAACGTGCGGCTGGGGAAGAACGTCAATGTCGGCCAGAACGTGGTGATCGGCCCGAAGGTGACGGTGGGCGACAACGTGAAGATCCAGAACAACGTCTCGGTCTATGAGGGCGTGACCCTGGAGGACGGGGTGTTCTGCGGTCCGTCCTGCGTGTTCACCAACGTGAACAACCCGCGCTCCGAGATTGCGCGCAAGTCCGAGTACCGGCCGACCCTGGTCCGGCGCGGCGCCTCGATCGGCGCCAATGCGACGATCGTGTGCGGCCATACCCTTGGGGAATATTCGTTCATTGCGGCAGGCGCGGTGGTGGCCAAGGACGTGCCGGCCTTTGCGCTGATGGCCGGGGTTCCGGCCCGGCGCATCGGCTGGATGAGCCATGCGGGGGCCAAGCTCGGCCCTGATCTCGTCTGCCCCGAAACCGGCCGCCGCTACCGCGAGACCGGCCCCCATACCCTTGAGGAGATTGCCTGATGTCGGACCCGATTGCGTTCATTGACCTGTTGGCCCAGCGTGCGCGGATCGGCGCCGCCATGGACGAGGCCATCCTGCGCGTGGTCAACCACGGCGGCTACATCATGGGCCCGGAGGTGGCGACGCTGGAGGCGGATCTGTCGGCGTTCTGCGGCGCCAAGCATTCGATCTCGTGCGCCAACGGCACCGATGCGCTGGCGATGGTGCTGATGGCCAAGGGCGTGAAGGCGGGCGATGCCATTCTGTGCCCGAGCTTTACCTTTGCGGCGACGGCCGAGGTGGTGGCCTGGGTCGGCGCGACGCCGATCTTCGTGGACGTGCACGAGGACACCTTCAACCTGGACATGGCGAGCCTGGAGGCGGGGCTGAAGACGGCCCGGTCGCTCAAGCTCAACCCGGTCGGGGTGGTGCCGGTGGACCTGTTCGGCCTGCCGGCCGATTATGCGCCGATCGAGGCGTTCTGCGCCCGTGAGGGCCTGTGGCTGATGTGCGACGCGGCGCAGAGCTTCGGCGCCTCCTACAAGGGCCGCAAGGTCGGCGTGATCGGCGATGCGACGACCACGAGCTTCTTCCCGGCGAAGCCCTTGGGCTGCTACGGCGACGGTGGCGCGATCTTCACCAACGACGACGAGCTGGCCACGGTTCTGCGCTCGATCCGGGTGCACGGGCAGGGGACGGAGAAGTACGACAACGTGCGCATCGGCGTGAACGGCCGCCTCGATACGATGCAGGCGGCGGTGCTGATCGAGAAGCTGAAGATCTTCCCGAGCGAGATCGAGGCACGCAACCGAGTGGCGCAGTACTACAACGAGCATCTGCGCGACGTGGCGATCGTGCCGGAGGTGCCGGAAGGGTACACCTCGGTGTGGGCGCAGTACACGCTGCGGATGGGCCGCTTTGACCGCGAGCGGTTCCAGGCGGACCTGAAGGCGGCCGGGGTTCCGACGGCGGTGTATTACCCGAAGCCGCTGCACCAGCAGACGGCGTACAAGGGCTATCCTGTGGCGGGCAACGGTCTGCCGGTGTCGGAGCGCCTGGCGCAGGAGGTGGTGAGCCTGCCGATGCACCCCTATCTGACGCCGGCCGTGCAGGACCGCATTATCGCAGCCGTCAAAACCGCCCTCGCAAACCAACACAAAAACGCCGCAGAATAAGGGCTGGTTCGACAGTAAAAGACCAAGGGTCAGCTTGAAAAAGCTGGCCCTTTTGCTGTCAAAAGCCAAAGCAATGCCGCAATCCAGAGTCAGGGGTATTATTCCCTGAGCATCTGGGCACTCCTAAATTTCATTTGCGCAGCCGTAGCTCCGGCGGCAACATTGGAGCACTGTCGCCTGGGGGCGAAGGTCTACTCCTACTGGCCGTTCAATCTTGAGAGAGCATTCGAGCGAAAGGAAACCATGAAGCGATTTGTTGTTACGGGTGGCGCAGGCTTCATCGGATCCGCTGTCGTACGAATGCTCTTGCGCGAAACGCCGCACGAGGTGCTGGTCATCGACAAGCTGACCTATGCGGGCAATCTGGATTCTCTGGAGCCGGTCGCCAACAATCCGAGATATCGGTTCGAGCGGGCCGATATCGCAGACCTCGATCGGATGCGGAATTTGATCGAAAGCTACCGGCCCGACGTCGTCATGCATCTGGCTGCCGAGAGCCATGTGGACCGGTCTATCGATGGTCCGGGCGAGTTCATCAAAACCAATATTGTAGGAACATATGCCTTACTCCAGGCCGTTCTAGGCTATTGGCGCGCGCTACCAGGGGCACAGCGAGACGCATTCCGCTTCCATCATGTTTCCACGGACGAGGTCTTTGGCTCCCTTAGAGAGGACGGTCTCTTCCATGAGGAATATCCCTATGGGCCGACCTCTCCCTATTCGGCCTCAAAGGCGGCATCCGACCATCTGGTGCGGGCTTGGCAATGCACCTACGGCTTGCCGACGATCGTTACTAACTGCTCCAACAATTACGGCCCCTACCATTTCCCCGAGAAGCTCATCCCGCTGACCATTCTGAATGCCCTGGAGGGCAAATCCCTTCCGGTTTACGGACGGGGCGAGAATGTGCGCGACTGGCTTTTCGTTGACGATCACGCCCGTGCGCTGATTCTTGCTGCCGAGCGCGCGTCTCCTGGCGAGACCTACATGATCGGGGGATATAACGAGCGAAAGAACATCGATGTGGTGCGCGCCATTTGCGATCTGGTCGACGAGCTGGCTCCGAGCCGGGAAATTGGTCCACGCAACCGACTGATCACCTTCGTGGTTGATCGCCCTGGTCATGACCAGCGTTATGCGATCGATGCTTCCAAGATCGAGCGCGATCTCGGCTGGCGCCCGGATGAGACCTTCGAGTCCGGCCTGCGCCGCACGGTCCAATGGTATTTGGACAATCGCAGATGGTGGGAGCGCGTGCGCTCAGGAGTCTATCAAGGTGAGCGGCTGGGCATCGTAGCTTGAACCTAGCCCTCCCACATTATGTGATACGGTTGTTCTGCGATTGAGGAGAGACTTGTTGGCTGTGGTTCAAGTTGAGCCGATGGAGCTTCCGGGCGTGAAGCTGGTCCGAACGCAGATCTTCGGCGACGCGAGAGGCTATTTCACCGAGACCTACAACCGCCAGGCATTTGCCGCCGCGGGCATAGGGGACGAGTTCATTCAGGATAACTTTTCGCTCTCGGTCGCGGCCGGTACGGTCCGCGGACTACATTTCCAAACTGCGCCATTCGGACAAGCCAAACTTGTTCGGGTCGGGCGCGGTCGTATCCTTGATGTCGCAGTCGATTTGAGGCGTGCTTCGCCTACGTTTGGCCGGCATGTGGCTATCGAGCTCTCCGCTGAGGACTGCCTACAGGTGTATATCCCACTTGGGTTTGCACATGGCTTTTGCACTCTCGCGCCCGACACCGAGGTCATCTACAAGGTAACCGCGCCGTACTCTGCCGCACACGACCGGGGCCTTGCCTGGAACGATCCTGCGCTCGGCATCGATTGGCCGGTCACGCTGGAGCATGCCGTTCTGTCCGACAAGGATGCCCGCAATCCGCGCCTTTCCGAGCTGTTCGCCGATTCACCCTGAGACTCCGACAATCCATGCGCATCCTCGTCATTGGTACTCACGGGCAGGTTGCCCGCTCGCTGGTCGAGCGCGCCCCTTCCCGTGGAGCAACCGTTGTCACGATGGGGCGTCCTGAACTCGACCTTCTGCATCCGGCCAACCTCCAGGACACGCTCGGTCAGGCCGAAGACGACGTGATCGTCAATGCGGCCGCATACACGGCGGTGGATCAGGCGGAGCGAGAGCCTGACCTGGCCGAGGCGATCAACGCGACGGGAGCCGGTGCCGTGGCCACAGCGGCTGCCGCGCTCGGCATTCCGGTCGTTCACCTTTCGACGGACTACGTCTTCGACGGGACGGCGCTCGATCCCTACACGGAGGGTGCGCCCACCTGTCCGCTCGGCATTTACGGCGCCACCAAATTGCGCGGCGAGGAAGCCGTTGCCCGTGCAGGCCCCAACCACGCGATCCTGCGGACAGCGTGGATCTACAGCCCCTTCGGCACGAACTTCGTCAGGACGATGCTGCGGCTGGCAGCCGGCCGCGAGGAGATATCCGTGGTGGCGGATCAAGTCGGTTCTCCAACGAGTGCGCTCGATCTCGCGGACGGCATCCTGGATGTCTGTCGTAATCTCGTCGCCCATCCGACAGAGCCGACCTATCGCGGAATATTCCATATCGCCGGCACTGGCAGCGCCAGCTGGGCGGAGTTGGCGAGCGAGGTCTTTGTCGAGTCCGCGCGCCATGGCGGTCCGACGGCCCGTGTCCGGCCCATCGGCACGGCCGAATATCCGACCCCCGCAAAACGGCCGGGTAACTCACGCCTCGACTGCAGCAGGCTTGCGGCCGTGCACGGTGTGGTCCTTCCCCCGTGGCGCTCGTCCCTCGGCACCTGCGTCCGGCGTCTCATCGAAGATCTTCAAAGGCAGGAGTTGCAGCCATGAAAGGCATCATTCTGGCAGGGGGCTCGGGCACGCGGCTTCATCCGATGACCTACGTCACCTCGAAGCAGCTTCTGCCCGTCTACGACAAGCCCATGATCTACTACCCGCTGACGACGCTGATGCTGGCGGGAATCCGGGACATCCTATTGATTTCGACGCCGGAGGACCTGCCGCGGTTCAGGCAGCTGCTCGGCGATGGAGAGCGTTGGGGGCTTCGTCTCTCCTATGCCGAACAGCCGAAGCCCGAGGGCCTTGCGCAGGCATACATCATCGGTGCGGACTTCGTGGCCGGTGAACCATCGGCCCTGATCCTCGGCGACAATCTGTATTTCGGTCACGGATTGCCGGAACTCCTTCGGGCCGCAGGAAGCCAGGGAGAGGGCGCAAGCGTTTTCGCCTATCAGGTCGTCGATCCGGAGCGCTATGGGGTCGTTGCCTTCGATGGAGGCGGCAAGGCGGTCTCGATCGAGGAAAAGCCCCTCAAGCCTCAATCCAACTGGGCCGTGACGGGGCTCTATTTCTACGACTCCCAGGTGGTGGATATCGCGTCCCGCCTTAAGCCCTCTGCGAGAGGGGAGTTGGAGATCACGGATGTCAACCGGGCCTATCTCGAGCGCGGACAGCTCCATGTGAGGCAGATGGGTCGCGGCTTCGCCTGGCTCGACACCGGCACCCCAGACGCACTGCTAGAGGCGACCGAATTCGTGCGCACCCTGACGAAACGCCAGGGCCTTCGCATGGCCTGTCCGGAAGAAGTCGCCTTCAATCTCGGTTGGATCGACCGGGATCAGTTATTGAATCTTGCTGGAGCCCTGTCCAAGAGCGGTTATGGCGACTACCTCAGACAAGTTGCCGACCAGGCCTAAGGCCTCTCGTCGCATCATGCCCTGGATCGGTGCCCAGACTTGCCTTACTCTTCGCCCGGATGGCATGCGTGCGCACCGTAAGGGCAGCCCGGACTGCCTTTAGATCTTATAGGAAGGCTGCTTAAGGACCGGTCTGCCGCCAGCGTGGAGAAACTATACGGTTGGCGAATGTCGTCATGGTCCTTTTGCGAGCAGGTCTGCAATCTTGCGGCTGCTGTGGCCTGATCCGTAATCGGCGATCTCAGCCCGAGGCTGGTAGCCCTCGCTGGTCCACAGGCGGTTCCAGCCCGCTTCGAGCGTCTCGACCCATTCCGTCTCGTCGCGCAGCGTCACGCACGGCACCCGGTGGAAATAGGCCTCCTTCTGAAGCCCACCCGAATCCGTGAACACCGCCGCGCAATTGTGCGTCAGCCAGGCCATGTCGAGATAGCCAAGCGGATCGATCAGGCGCACGCCCTCCGGCGTCAGGCCGCTCTTCTCCATGAGCTTGCGCGTGCGCGGATGCACCGGCATCACGATCGGGGTCTCGCGCGCCCGCTGCGAGAGCCAGTCCATCACCCGGGCAAAGCGCGCCGGATCGTCGGTGTTCTCGGCTCGGTGGATGGTCGCGACCGCATAGGTCTTCGGCGCCAGGCCATGGGTCTCCAGAATGCGCGAGCGGCCCCGCGCCCGCTCCACCGCCGCCAGGGTCACGTCGTACATGACGTCGCCTACCGCATGCACGCCCTTGGTGATGCCTTCCGTCCGGAGGTTGTCGACGGCGGTGCGGGTCGGGCAGAACAGCAGGGCACTCAGATGGTCGGCCACGACCCGGTTGATCTCCTCGGGCATGCGCCGGTTGAAGGAGCGCAGGCCCGCCTCCACATGGGCGACCGGAATGTGCAGCTTGGCGGCCGCGAGCGCGCCGGCCACGGTGGAGTTGGTGTCGCCGTAGATCAGCACCCAGTCGGGCTTTTCGGCAATCATCACCTCTTCGAGCTTTTCGAGCATCCGGCCGGTCATGGCACCGTGGCCGAGGCTGTTGACCTCGAGGTTGTGCTTGGGCGGGGGGATGTCGAGCTCGTCGAAGAACACGTCCGACATGGCGGCATCGAAATGCTGGCCGGTATGGACCAGGATCTCGGAAAAGCCGCCATGGGCGAGAAGCGCGTGGCTCACCGGAGACGCCTTGATGAATTGCGGCCGCGCACCAACAACCGTCAGAACTGTCCGTGACATCGCGTTTCTTCCTATCGAAGAGAGCCGGAAGGCGTGTTCCGGCTAAAGCCTCAGTTCCAGTCGAGCGAGCGCCCCACCACTTTTCGCCAATGGGCGTATAAGCGCTCTCGGGCAGCGGAGTCGAGTTCCGGCGTCCAGCGCCGGTCGACGGCCCAGTTCTTCACGAGATCGTCCGTTCCGGCCCAGAAGCCCGTGGCAAGGCCTGCCGCATAGGCCGAGCCGAGGGCTGTGGTCTCGATCACCTGCGGCCGAACCACCGGCACGTCGAGGATGTCGGCCTGGAACTGCATCAGCAATTCGTTGACCACCATGCCGCCGTCGGTGCGCAGCTCCTTCACGGCGATGCCGGTGTCCTTGGTCATTGCGTCCAGCACCTCGCGGGTCTGGAAGGCCGTGGCCTCGAGGGCCGCGCGGGCAATGTGCCCCTTGTTGGCGTAGCGGGTCAGGCCGCCGATCAGGCCGCGCGCGCCGGCGTTCCAGTGGGGCGCATAGAGGCCCGAGAAGGCCGGCACGATGGTGACGCCGCCATTGTCCTCGACCGTGCGGGCCAGCGGTTCGATATCGGTCGAGGCCTGGATGAGGCCGAGATTGTCCCTCAGCCACTGCACCAGCGCGCCGGCGATCGCGATCGAGCCCTCGAGGGCATAGACGGGCTTCTTCTGCCCGAAGCGATAACCCACCGTGGTCAGGAGGCCGCAGGTGGACGGGTAGGGGGTCTCGCCGGTGTTCATCAGCATGAAGCAGCCGGTGCCGTAGGTGTTCTTGGCCTCGCCTGGCTGGAAGCAGGCCTGGCCCACGAGCGCCGCCTGCTGATCGCCCAGGATGCCCGCGATGGGAACGCCCTTGAGCGGCCCCACGGCCTCGCCATAGACCTCGCTCGACGAGACGATGGTGGGCAGGCAGGCGCGGGGAATGTCGAAGAGGCTCAGGATCTCGTCGTCCCATTCGAGCTGACGCAGGTCCATGAGCTGGGTGCGGCTGGCATTGGTCACGTCTGTGATATGGCACCGCCCGCCGGTCAGGTTCCACACGAGCCAGGTATCGACGGTGCCGAAGAGCGCCTCGCCGGCCGCCGCCTTCTCCCGAGCGCCCGGGACGTTGTCGAGAAGCCAGCGCAGCTTCAAGCCCGAGAAGTAGCTGGTAAGGGGCAGGCCGGTTTTGTCTCGCAACCGGTCCGGGCCGCCTTCACGGGAGAATTCCGCGACGAGCGGGTCGACGCGCGTATCCTGCCAGACGAGCGCGTTATAGAGCGGCTTACCGGTGGCCTTGTCCCAGAGAAGGGTCGTCTCGCGCTGGTTGGTGATGCCTATCGCCGCGAGGTCGGTCGCCTTCAAGTTCTTCCTGGCCAAAGCCTCTTCGACCACCGCCAGCGTGTTGTGCCAGATCTCGAGCGGATCGTGCTCCACGTGGCCGGGCTTCGGGTAGATCTGCGCGTGCTCCTTCTGGGCGACCGAGACGATGCTTCCGCCCCGGTCGAAGACGATGAAGCGCGTGCTGGTGGTGCCCTGGTCGATGGCGCCGACATACTGAGCCATGAACATTCCCCCGAGGCTTTAACGGCCGATCATTACTGCGCGGCGACCGTCGTCGTTTTGCGTCCTGCCAGATAGGCGTCGATCCGGTCCGGCGCGCCGGCCGGGACATGGAGGCCGAGCTTGGACCGCCGCCAGAGGATGTCCTCGGCGGTGCGCGCCCATTCGCGGCGTACGAGATAGTCGATCTCGGCGGTCGTTAGCCCGCCACCGAAATCCTCGCCGAGATCGGCCATGGACTTCGCTGAGCCGAGCAACTCCTCGATCCGCGTGCCGTAGGCGCGGGACAGGCGGTGGGCCAGTGCCTCGGGCAGGAAGGGCCAGCGCGCCTTCACGCCGGTGAGGAAACGGTCGAAATCCGCATCGGACAAATCGCCGCCCGGGAGTTTCGCGGTCTCGGTCCAGGCGGGCTTCATGGCCGGGAAGAAGGGCTTCAGCTCGTCGAGCGCATGTTCGGCGAGCTTGCGGAAGGTCGTGATCTTGCCGCCGAAGATGGACAGGACCGGCGCCTGGCTCTCCGGCTTGTCGAGATCGAACACGTAGTCGCGCGTCACGGCCGAGGCGTTGATGGAGCCGTCGTCGAAGAGCGGGCGCACGCCCGAATAGGTCCACACCACGTCCGCCGGAGTCACCTGCCGCTGGAAGTGATGGTTCACCACGTTGCAGAGATACTGGATCTCGTCGTCGCTGATCGTCACCTTCTTGTCGGGTACAGACTCGACCGGGATGTCCGTGGTGCCCACGAGGGTGAACTTGCCCTGGTAGGGGATCGCGAAGACGATGCGCTTGTCCGTGTTCTGCAGGATGAAGGCCTGCTCGGTCTCGAAGAGCTTCGGCACCACGATGTGGCTGCCCTTCACGAGGCGCACGCTCTTTTGCGTGTTGAGGCCGAGCTTGGCGTTGAGCACGTCGGCCACGAAGGGGCCGCCCGCATTGACGATGACTTTGGCGCGGACATCCGTGGTCTCGCCGGTCTCGACGTTCTGCAGGGTCGCGAGCCAAGTCTCGCCCTCGCGACGGGCGGAGACGAGCTTGGTGCGCACGCGGATATCCGCGCCGCGCTCTGCCGCATCGAGGGCGTTCAGGGCGACCATGCGGCTGTCCTCGACCCAGCAGTCGGAATACACGAAGGCGGTGTCGAAGCCGGGCTTCAGGGCCTTGCCGGCCGGGTGGCGCGTCAGGTGAATGGTCTCGGTGCCCGGCAGCTTCTTGCGCGGCGCCAAGTGGTCGTAGAGGAAGAGCCCGAGGCGCACGAACCAGGCCGGGCGGATGCCCTTCTCGTGGGGCAGGATGAACCGAAGGGGCCAGATGATGTGAGGGGCGGCCTCCAGAAGGCGCTCGCGCTCGAACAGGGCTTCACGGACCAGGCGGAACTCGTAATATTCCAGGTAGCGCAGGCCGCCGTGAATCAGCTTGGTCGAGGCGGACGACGTATAGCCGGCCAGATCGCCCTGCTCGCAAAGAACCACGGAGAGGCCGCGCCCTCGCGCATCGCGGGCGATGCCCGCGCCGTTGATGCCGCCGCCTACAATCAGAAGATCTGTCACTGTCGTCACGAAACGGGTCTTTCCTTCGAGCCGGCCCGCGCCGGCACCCAGCACATGTTTCCTTTAGCCGTCTAAGGCAAGCAAAAACTGAACTATGTACGCACCCTGCGGGCGAAGGCGAGGTTTAGCATGAAACAGGCCAGAGAGCAGAGGGCCAGGGCCAGGAGGACGGCAAGCACGATCCCGTAGCTGCCCCACCAGGCCCAGAGGGCGCCGAACGCAAAAGGCGTCGTCGCCATGGCGATCCGCACCGGCATGGCGATCATGCCCTGGATGGCCCCGTAATTCTCACGTCCGAACAGTTCGGGCGGCAGAAGGGCCCGGACGATGGTCACCATGCCGTTGGAGGCGCCGTAAAGGGCTGCAAAGACCGCAATCAGCCAGGATCCGGGCGGGATGAAGGGCAGGAGCGCGAAGGCCAGGACGCTGAACAGCATGGTGAGGATGCCGAGGGTCCAGATGCTGACTGACCGCTCGCCGACCGCCATGGCGAGCCGGGCGGCGACCTGGGCCGGCCCGATGACCGTGAAGGCCGCCACCGCGGCGTCCAGGGAAAAGCCCCGCTCGATGAGAAGGGGGATGAGGTGGAGCGGAATCCCTGTGGAAATCATGCCCTGGGCGATGGAGGTCGCCACGAAGCACCAGAACGAGGGGTTCCGCAGAAGATGGCGCGGGTTCCCGGCCGCTGACGGTGCGCCCGTGGGGGCGATGCCCGGCTTGGGACGAGCGAGCGGTGGGATGGCGATGGCGTGGAAAAGGGCGCAGATGCCGAGATTGAAGGCCGCGAGCCCCAGGAGAGCGCCGCGCCACCCGAAGGCATCGATCAGCAGATGCGTCAGGGGAATAAAGACTGTGCTGGCAAAGCCGCCAACCAGGGTCATGACCGTGATGCCGCGCCGGGCCAGGCGGGCGCCCAGCCTGCGGGCGAGCACCGCGAAGCCCGGCTCGTAGAACACCGCGCTCATGGAGATGCCCAGCCCGATCCAGATCAGGACGAAGACCGGATAGCTCTCGATCCGGGACCAGAAGGCCAAAAGCACGGCGGCCAGGACGGATCCGCCGGTCATTACGGCGCGGCCGTGCCCGCGATCGATCAGGCGGCCGACCGGAAATGCCGAGAGAGCCGAGGAGGCGAGGGCGAGGGAATAGGCGGCCGTCAGGGCGGATTTCGACCAGCCGAGCTCCTGGCCCATCGGCTCGATGAACAGCGCGAAGGCGTAGAAGATCGACCCGTAGGAGACGAGCTGGGTTAGGGACAGGGCCGAAACGAAGCCCCAGGGCATGCGGTCGGGGAAGGATGTGGGGAGGGACATAGGCTGCGAACCGTTCCGTCCCGCACCTTCGGCCTCCGGTGCGGCGGCCCGACGATTAGACGGCTATGGGCTTTATGTCAGCCCGGGCGGTTGACGAACAGGCCCGAAAGCCTCATATGCACAGGGACGGCGTCAGCGCTCTTCATGGAGCCGCTTGAGCGGGGCTGCGTGACGGATATCCACCGGAGGGTGGAGACCCCGGCCCCTTTCTTCAATCGCTTGATCATCCGACAGCCCCATCACGCGGGCGGTCGCCACGAGCCCGAGCAATCGCCCGAACATGTCGGCAGACCTTGCCCTGCGGCTCACCGCATCTGTTCGAAAGACACCATCCTTGACTCACTTCACCGATTTCGGATTGGCCCAGCCGATCCTGAAGGCCCTGGCTGCCGAGGGCTACGAGAAGCCGACGCCGATTCAGGCCCAGACCATTCCCTATGCCATGGAAGGCCGCGACGTGTGCGGCATCGCCCAGACGGGAACCGGCAAGACGGCTGCCTTCGCGCTGCCGATCCTCAACCGCCTCAACGAAAATCCCCGTGCCCGCATCCGCAAGAGCTGCCGGGTGCTGGTGCTCAGCCCGACACGCGAACTCGCCGGCCAGATCGCCGACAGCTTCCGCGTCTATGGGCGCAACCTGAAGCTCACCACCTCGGTGGTGTTCGGCGGTGTGACCATTGGCAAGCAGGAGCGTGAGCTCTCGCCGGGCGTCGATATCCTCGTTGCCACGCCGGGCCGCCTGCTCGACCTGGTGGACCGCAAGTCCTTAAGCCTGCGCGATGTCGAAATCCTCGTCCTCGACGAGGCCGACCAGATGCTCGATCTCGGCTTCATCCATGCCTTGAAGCGCATCGTCACCCTGCTTCCGAAGGACCGTCAGAGCCTGTTCTTCTCGGCCACCATGCCGAAGACCATCTCGACGCTCGCCGATGCCTTCCTGCGCGATCCCGCCAAGGTGGCCGTGACCCCCGTCGCGACCACGGCCGAGCGCGTGGAGCAGAAGGTCATGTTCGTGTCGACCGGCCGCAAGCAGGCGCTGCTCGAGATCGTGCTGCAGGACAAATCCATCGACCGCGTCCTGGTCTTCACCCGCACCAAGCATGGTGCCGACAAGGTTGTCCGGTCCCTGGACAAGGCCGGCATTGCGGCTGCGGCCATCCACGGCAACAAGTCCCAGCCGCAGCGCGAACGGGCTCTTTCGGCATTCCGTAACGGTACATGCCGGGTGCTCGTGGCGACCGACATCGCGGCCCGCGGCATCGACGTGGAAGGCGTGAGCCACGTGATCAATTACGACCTGCCGAACGTGCCGGAATCCTATGTCCACCGCATCGGCCGCACGGCCCGGGCGGGGGCGGACGGGCTGGCGATCTCGTTCTGCAACGACGAAGAGCGCGCCTATCTCAAGGACATCGAGAAGCTCACGCGCATGCAGGTGCCGGTTGCGGCGCTGCCCGAAGGCTTCTCGGCCGGTCCCATCGGCCAGGAGCCCCAGGAGCCAGCGCGCAAGCCCCAGCAGCAGCGCGGCCGTCCGGCTCCCCATGCCCGCGGCCATCAGGGCCACGGTCAGTCGCGGGACGCGGATCCGAACGCGGAACGCGGTCCCCGGCGTCGTCGTGGTCGCAGCGGGCAGAAGCCTGCCGGAAATGGCGCCCAGCCGAACGGCAGCCAGCAGCGCCCGGCCCAGAACGCTCAGGGCCAGCGCCAGCCGCAGCGGCCGTCCCAGGGCCAGCCGAACCGCGCCCGCAACGACGGGCGCCGGGACGGTGCCCAGGTGGCGTGGCTCGAAAAGGCTCCGCGCCGCTGATCCCCGCCCATAACGCATGAGAAAAGGCGCCCTTCGGGGCGCCTTTTTGTTTGGCCGCAGAAGGGTTTCCCGTTTCACCAGGCCGAAAAGAACGCAAAGTCGGAACGCATGGGCTGCCAGGTTCCGATCCGTCGCGGCTCCGCCAGCAGGTCGGGGAGGCGGTCCCAGAAGGCCTGCCGGTAGGGCCGGCCGATCTGCACCTCGATGACGTCCTGGAGATCTGCCCAGGTTTCGTAGAGCATGAACCGGTTCGCATCCTCCGGATCGCGATGCAGGACGGCGTTGATGAATGTCGGCTCGTGCCGCATGGCGTCGAGAACCGGGGTCAGGAGATCCATGAACGCCTCCGCGCAGCCGGGCTTCAGGCGGAACTCGACCGTGAAGGCATGCGGGCCGCCCGGAGCGGGGCGCGCCGTATCTTCACGTTCGGTCAGGGGAGCATCGTGCCGCATGGTCATCATCCTTTTCGTTCCGAGACGGACGAAGATTGCCGTGGGAACGACCTGGAAGCGATGACCTGAGAGGTAAAGGAGGGCGCGAAAAGGCGTCAGCTCGCGCCGCGGGACGCCATGAGCGAGGTGCCGGCGCCCAGAACCGCGCCTTCCCGGATGACGGTTTCGGAGGTCACCACCACCCATCCGGCCTGGGACCTGATGATGGAGACGACGCGCCCGGCACCCGGCAGGTCGCTGCCTGGCGCGACCTCGTGCAGCCCGTCCGGACCCTCCACGAGGGCGCCCCTGCGCAGCACCTTTCTGAGGACGTAGCCGCGTCCGGAATCGGCCTCGTCCGGGCCCGCGGTGTCACGTTGGGTCATCACCGTCCGGCTGGCGGTGGACCCTGTCACGGCTGGTTCCCGGATCCGGGTGCGATAGGCGACGCGGCTCTCCCCTTGCGAGGCACTCGCCAGGGAAGGCACGGTCATGGGAAAGTCCGAGCGTTCCACGCCGCCTTGGATCGCATAGCCCGCAAATGCAATGGACGAGACCGCGAGGGCGCAGCCGAAACCGAGGACGACACGCCCCGCAACGGCATCGCGCTTGCGGATGATGTCCTCCATGCGGCTCCCGGGACGGCCGGCTTTTCGAGACCGGGCCGCGGCCTGCGCGTCGGCATGCGCCACCTGCCAGAGCACCTTCTCGAAGATGACACGCATGGCCCAGACCCTGTTGAGGACGAATGGCCGGGAGTTTGGTCACGTTATCCTTAACAATCCGTCAATAAACTACCGTAGCGTCAAGTTCGGCCTCGGTTCTAGACCTGCTGGTCACGGTCTGCCAGAGCGCCCGAATATCGCCGGGGTCTCCAGGCTAGTGATAGGGGTCCGCTGCGTCGCGCAGGCCGTCGCCCATGAAGTTGAACGCCAGGACGACGATCACCACCGGCACGATGGGGAAGAGAAGCCAGGGATGAAGCTGGACGGCCGCGAGATTCTGGGCCTCGTTGAGCAGCACGCCCCAACTCGTCACCGGCGGCCGCAGGCCGAGCCCCAGGAACGACAGGGCAGTCTCGCCGAGGATCATGGACGGGATCGCAAGGGTTGCGGACGCGATGAGGTGGCTCATGAAGTTGGGGATGAGGTGGCGCGCGATGATGCGCCCCTTCGAGGCGCCCATCAGCTCCGCGGCGCGCACGAAATCCTCCTCACGCAGGGAGAGCAGCTTCGAGCGCACGGCCCGGGCAAGACCCGGCCAGTCGAGCAGGCCGAGGATGATGGTGATGCCGAAGAAGACCAGGATGGGGCTCCAGTTGGCCGGTAGTGCGGCCGACAGGGCAAGCCACAGGGGAAGCTCCGGGAGCGAGCGCAGGATCTCGATCAGACGCTGGATCACATGGTCCACCCAGCCTCCGAGATAGCCCGCGAGCCCGCCGAACAGGAGGCCGAGCGTGAACGACACGGCGATGCCCACGATACCGATGGTGAGCGAGATCCGCGCCCCATAGATGATGCGTGAGAACATGTCGCGACCGAGCCTGTCGGTGCCGAAGAGGAAGAGGGTCCCGTTCTCGGGCGGGCAGAACAGATGGACGTTCCAGGTCACGAGCCCCCAGAACTCGTAATAGTCGCCCCGGCAGAAGAAGCGGATGGGTTCGGGCTTCGACGTATCGGTCGTATAGACCCGGCGGAAGCTCTCCAGGTCGAAGGAGAACTTGTAAGGGTACACGAAGGGGCCCACGAACCGGCCCTCATGCATCAGATGCACGGACTGGGGCGGCGCGTAGATGAAGTCCCCGTTGCGCTTGGTCTGGTTGTAGGGGGCGATCACCTCGACGAAGGGGATCAGCAGGTAGAAGGCCAGCAGGATGGCGGCGGCCGCCACGGCCACCTTGTGGCGGCGAAACTTCCACCACATCAGGCGCCAGGAGGAGGCGCGGTAGAAGCTCTCGCTCTCGGTCCCGGTTGGCTCGGTGGCGCCGGGGTCGAACGGCTCCTTGTTGACGTAGTGACCCTTGAGCGGAACGACCTCGGTCATCGGCCGCCTCCCACCCGGATGCGCGGGTCAAGCCAGGCCAGGAGGAGGTCGGAGACCAGCATGCCGAGCACCGTGAGCACCGCCACGAACATCAGGATGAAGCCGGCGAGGAACTGGTCCTGGCTTTTCAGGGCGCTGAGCAGGATCGGCCCGACGGTCGGGAGGCTGAGCACGAGAGAAACCAGCACCGAGCCGGACACCAGATGCGGCAGCAGGTTGCCGATATCGGCGATGAAGGGGTTCAGCGACATGCGGAACGGATATTTCAGCAGGGCGCGGCTGGGCGCGAGCCCCTTCGCCTTCGCGGTCACGTAATATTGCTTTCCAAGTTCGTCGAGCAGGTTGGCGCGCATACGCCGGATCATCGCGGCTGTGCCCGCGAGACCGATCACCAGGGTGGGCACGACCAGGTGGGCGAGGAGCGACTGGATCTTGGCCCAGGTCCAGGGCTGGCCCGCAAAGCGCGCGTCGTAGAGACCGCCGATCGAGACCCCGAACCATCGGTTGAAGTAGTAGAGCAGGATGAGCGCCAGGAGAAAGCTGGGCGTGGCCAAGCCGATATAGCCGATGAAGGTGGCGATATAGTCCCCGACCGAGTACTGGCGCGTCGCCGAATAGATGGCGATCGGGATCGAGATCAGGTGGATGAAGATCACCACCGCGATGTTGACGACGAGGGTCAGCCAGAGCGCGTCGCCCACCACCTCTGTGACCGGGCGGTCATATTCGAAGGACCAGCCCCAGTCGCCCTGCAGCAGGCCCGAGAATCCGTTCTGCCCGGGCATGGCGCCGAGCCAGACGAGGTATTGCTGCCAAACAGGCTTGTCGAGCCCGTATTGCTTGATGAGGAACTCCGCCTTCGCGGCGGCGTCCGCCTCGCCCTGCGCACGCAGCTCGGCGATCTGGTTGGTCAGGAAGTCTCCCGGCGGGAGCTTGATGATGAGAAAGACGAGAGCCGAAATGATCAGGAGCGTCACGATCATCGTGACGCAACGACGCAACAGGAAAAGGATCATCTGCGGGCCTCTTTCAGGGCGGCCTTGGACCAATACATCTCGTCGATCCGGTAAATGCCGATCAGCGCCGTCGGCTCCCAGCTATAGAGGGCCTTCGCGGGCAGGCCCTTGAGGCCGTTGCGCACCACGATGGGCTGCAGGGCGCCCGCCACCGTGCCGATGGACCACTGGTTCTCGGCGTGGTTGCGCAGCATCTCGGTCCAGACGTCCCGCTGAACGTTGTGGTTCGCGGTGTTCATCCAGACCGAATAGAGATCGAGAAGGCGCTGCGCCTCGGGAATGTCCACGGGCTCGCCGTTCTTACCCTTGGTTTCCACATACTGGCCCCATTGCGGCCAGGCGTAATTGTCCTGGCGCATGGGGGCGTACTCGCTGGGCGGCATGATGGCCGTCGGGACGGCGTTGTCGAAACCCTGGCCTGCCACCATGTTGGTCAGCCCCGCGAAGGCCCGGTTGCGCAGCACCGTCCGGTCCTGGGGCTTCACGAAGAGCCTGACGCCGATCTCGCGCCAGAACTCGCCGATGAGGGTCAGAGCATCGACGATGTGGCTGGCTTCTCCATCCGTCTCGACGATGATTTCCAACTCGCGCCCGTCCGGCAGCAGCCGGGTGCCGGCGGCATTGCGCTTGGAGAGGCCGATCTCGTCGAGGAGCCGCGAGGCCTCGGCCGGGTCGTAGGTGGCGTTGAGGGTGCGCAGGCCCGGGGACGAAAGGGGACTCTGTTCCATGACCGTGTTGTTGCCCTCGATCCCGAGGCCGAAGAGGAACACGTTGTTCAGGGTCTTGCGGTCGATGGCGAGCGACAGGGCCCGGCGGTAGCGCACATCCCGGTTGAGCGCGCGCCAGACCGGATCCTTCGCATTGAGATCGGGATAGAGCGCAAGCTCGGAGCCGCGGGCATAGGGCCACAGGAGCGTGGTGTAGTCATGGGCCTTTTCGCCCTGCTTCAGGATCGGAATGTCGCTCATGGAAATGCCGCGGAAGAGGAGGTCCACCTCTCCCGCATTGGCCTTGGCGGCGAACAGCCCGCCCGAGGACACGTCCATGATGATCCGGTCGATATAGGGCAGCTGATGCCCATGGGCGTCGACCCGGTGGTAGAAGGGATTGCGCTCGAAGACGAAGCGGTTGGCGGGCGCCCGGTTGGTGACGCGCCAGGCCTGGAGCACAGGCTCGTCCGGGTTGGTGTGCTCCTTCAGGTCGTCGAGGCGGTTGTGCAGGGCCGCCCAGGATTTCAGCTTCTGGGCCTTGGCGGCCTCGTCGAGCTTCGCCTTGTCGGCATATTTCGCGTGGTACTGCTTCAGGTAATGGGCCGGGCGATAGATGGCCGCATCGACCGGGCCGGCGAGGTGGGGCAGGAAGCGCGGATTGGGCTTGTCGAAGGTGTAGCGCACCGTGCGCTCGTCGAGCACCTCGAACTTGGCCGGCTTGCCTCCCACCATCATGAATTCGGGCACTCCGGCGGGCGACAGGTCCTTGTTCAGGGCAACGTCTTCCCAATAGTACCGGAAATCCTCTGCCGTGAACGGATGCCCGTCGGACCAGCGGTGGCCCTCCCGGATCGTGAAGGTGAAGACCCGGTCGTCCTCATCCTCGTACTTCTCGAGGATGTCGGGCCGCAGCTCCAGGTTCCGGTCGTAGCCGACCAGACGGGAATAGGCGTAGGTGCTGATGTAGCGGATGTCGCGGGCGCGGGCCACCAGCGTGACGATGTCGCCGCCGTACTGGCCGCTAGCCTCTTCGGAGACGTAAGGCGTCTGGGGCACCCGCTCCGAGACCGGCGGCAGCTCCTTCCGGGCGACCTTCTCGGCGAAATAGGGCTGCTCGGCATAATCGGCCGCGAGGGCGGGCAGGGCCGGGCAGGCGAGCAGAAGGGCCAGCAGGCCGGCCTTCAGGCGCGGAAGCATCGACATCATGCGGCCTCCTCCAAGGGGAGCCGACCCAGCCGCACAAGGTGGCCCGGCTCGATTTCCTTCATGATTCCGGTCTCGCCGTCCTTGAGCCGGAAAGGCTCCGGCCATTCGCCCGGATGAGAGAAGCGGCCTGCGCGCAGCTTCGCGAAGTCGAGCGGCCGGTCGATATCGGGATCCGGCACGGCGGCGAGAAGCGCCTGAGTGTAGGGATGCACCGGATTGCGGAACAGGGACGTCTTGGGTGCCTGCTCGACGATATAGCCCCGGCACATCACCGCGATGGTGTCCGCGATGTAATCCACCACCGCGAGATTGTGCGACACGAACAGGTAGGAGAGGCCGAGGGCCGATTGCAGGTCCTTGAGAAGGTTGAGCACCTGCGCCTGCACCGAGACGTCGAGGGCCGAGACCGGCTCGTCGCAGATCAGTACCCGCGGCTCCAGCGCGAGCGCCCGCGCGATGCCAAGCCTCTGGCGCTGACCGCCCGAGAAGGAATGCGGGTAACGCCGCAGGGCGCGACGGTCCAGGCCCACCATGTCGAGGAGCTGCTTGGCGCGCTGGTAGCGCATGTCCTCGTCGCCGATGCCGTGGATGATCAGCGGTTCGGTCAGGATCTCGTAGACGGTCATCCGCGGGTTGAGGGATGAGAACGGGTCCTGGAAGATGAACTGGACGCTGCGCCGGTAATCCTTCAGGGCTTCGCCGTCGAGCTCGTGCACATTGCGCGGCCCGGTGCCGTCGTCGAAGAGCACCGTGCCGGAATTCGGCTCCATCGCCCGCATGATGATCTTGGAGACCGTGGTCTTGCCGCAGCCGGATTCGCCCACGAGCCCCAGGGTCTCGCCGGCCGGCAGCGCAAGGGACACTCCGTTGACCGCGTGGATCGTGCGGAGCTTGCCCGAGAACCAGCCGGACCGCAGGGTGAAGGTCTTCGTGAGGTCCACGGCCTTGAGGATGGGGCCCTTCGGCTCCACGCGCTCGGGCTTATGGGCCTCGGCGAGCGTGGCGCTCTTCACTTCACGGATCGGCGTCAGCCGCTCGTCCTCGCCCATGGCGAAGCGTGGGACCGCGCGCATGAGCGCCTGGAGATAGGGATGCTCCGGCTGGCGGAAGATCGCCTCCCGCGAACCGGCTTCCATGACCTTGCCGCGATACATCACGACCACTTCGTCAGCCACGTTGGCGACGACCCCGAGGTCGTGCGTGATGAGCAGGACCGACATGCCGGTCTCGACCTGCAGCTCCTTGATGAGGTCGAGAATCTGCGCCTGGGTCGTCACGTCAAGCGCGGTCGTGGGCTCGTCGGCGATCAGAAGGGCCGGATGGGTGATGAGCGCCATGGCGATCATCGCGCGCTGCCGCAGGCCGCCGGACAATTCGAACGGATAGGTCCGCAGGGCCCGTCGCGGATCGGGAAAGCCGACGCGGGCCAACACGTCCTTGGTGCGCTCCAGGGCTTCCGCCTGGGAGACCTTCGCGTGGATGACGAGCGCTTCCGAAATCTGGTCGCCGATGGTGTGGAGCGGCGACAGGGACGTCATGGGCTCCTGGAAGATCATGGAAATGCGGCCGCCGCGCAATTCGCGCATCCCTGAGCCCGCCGGATCTAGGCCTGCGATGTCGAGCGGCAGATCCCGGGCCGGATCGTCGAACAGGATCGAGCCTGCGCTGATGCGGGCCTTCTTCGGAAGGATCTGGAGGATTGCCTGGGCCGTCACCGACTTGCCGGAGCCGGATTCCCCGACAAGGGCCACGGTCTTCCCTTTGGGAATGTCGAAGGACAAGCCATCGACGGCCCGAAACCGTCCGGTTTCGGTCTCGAAGTCGACCGCAAGGTCGCGGATCGACAGGAGCGGCTTGTCCATGAACTCCTCCGGCTACGCAGCACGTCACAATAACGCATTACGGGTCGGCAGTGATCCCGATTTTGTCATATGGTAACCCGCCGATGGATGCGAAAATTGCATTGTTTCGTGACAGATAAACCAACAGGTTCTCGCAAAATGTCCAGAGCTTCTCGTCGTGGATGAGGTGATGGGTGAGAAACCCGACCGGCTCCAGGGCATCGGCGTCCCCGGAAAGCCGCCGCTCCACTGCATCCGCGAGATTGCGGACCAGCCCGTCGGGATCCAAAAGGCTGCGGGTGCCGTGCCAGTCGATAGGGTCCACGTGGGTGTTGACGATCACCAGGCCCTCGGCTGTCCGGGCTGCTCTCCGGTCCCGGAAGGTCGAGAGAGCGCGGTAGCCCAGGCGGGGCAGGGCGGGGACCAGCGCGGGCGCGATCCGGTTCCAGGGCGGCACGAAGACCGGCAAAAGCCGCTCTCCGAGCTGGGGGCGCGCCCGCGCCAGAGCGTCCGCGGCTTCCTGTGCCATGGTCTGGACGGGCCGATGCGGCCCGAACTCGGCTTTCTTGTCGCCCGGGGGCGCATGATTGGTATGGCTGAAGCCGTGCACCAGGGCGAAGGCTCGGTCCTCGCCGCGGAGGCGTTCGGTAAGCGACGGCTCGAGATGGGCCGGAATGCACGCAAGGGCGATTCCGGCCTCGTAGCGGTTCGCCAGCTCCAGCAGCCTGTCGAGCTGGGGTGTCGCCGCTACAGCGTCATCGTCCCGCCACCAAAAGCGGATGGGCAGGCCCTGGTCCCTTGAGCGTGCCAGGGCCTTGTCGAGGGGTGACCAGTCGAGCTTTCCGTGCAGGGCGGGCGCGGACGGGACGAGGCCCTCCACGATGGCGACGCTGCGCCGTGCCCCGTCGAGGGAAACGGGAAGTGGCCCCGACGGGGGCGCCGCGAGGCGGCGGCGGATGGCTTCGGCCAGAGTCTCGCCTGAAAGGTCCGCCTCGGGCACGATTTCGGCAATGCCGAGGCTCCGGAGGCGTTCGGCCCGAAGGCGCTGTTCGGTCTCCCGGCCGGCCTCGAAGGGCACCAGGACCGCCCGTACCCCGGCGCGCAGGAGATCGACGCAGGTATTGTAGCCGGCCTGGCTCACCGACAATTCGGCCGTGCCGAGCAGGGCACGGAAATCGGGCCGCGTCCGCTCCACCTTCACGTGGGGCGGCGCTTCCCGCGCCAGCGACTCGATATCGGCCTCCGCGACGCCGCGGCCGACCAGGATGTGCCAGGGACGGTCGGTGATGAGCCGCGCCGCCTCCAGGGCTGCGCGGTAGACGGGCAGGCTCGTGGCGCTCGACCCACCGGATACGACGATGCCGCTCCGGCTGCCGGAGGCGACGGTCTCGGGGCTTTCGTCCACGTAGCCGGTGACGTGCAGCATGTCCCGAAGCGCATCGTCCACGGGCCAGGATGCTTCCAGGGGAACGAGGGCCGGGTCTCCGTGCATGAGGACGGTGTCGTAGAAGCGCGCCAGACGTCGACGGGTCTCGTCGAGCCGCTCCGGTTTCGATGGGGCCACGAGGATGTCGCGGATCGACGCCACGATGAGAGGGCGCGGCGCGAGGTCCTGTGCGGCCTCCAGCAGAGCTTCGAATTCCGCCGCCAACACCCTGCGGCCGAAGGGGAAAAGCTCTGTGATCACGACCTGCGGGCGTACCGCATCGAGGGTCCGCAGGAGGAGGTCGCGTCGGTCCGCCAGCCTTTCGGCAGAGGCGGGCGCTCCGGCCTCGTCGAGAAGGGTCCTGAAATCGGTCCCAACGGTTCGGACCGGAGGCAGCTGAATGAGGCGGACCTGTCCGAGGGACGGCAGGGGGATAGGGCTTCCGCCCGACACGAGGGTGGTGTCGTGGCCGGCCTCCGCGAAGGCCCGGGCCAGAGCTGCGGCGCGGGTGAGATGTCCTCCCCCGAGGAGATGGGTTACGGCGATCAGGACCCGCATGACGACGGGCTCCCGGTCTCGACCAGCGGCATCAGGGTGTCGCGCAGGCGGGTGGCAGCATGTGCGAGGCTGCGCTCCGTCGTCACGAACAGGCGGGCCGCCTCTCCCATGCGACTGCGCTCATCCGGGTCGTCGAGGAGGGTTGCGATCCCTCGCGCAAAGGCGTCCGGGTCGCCGGGCGACACGAGAAGACCACTCGTCCCGTCCCGGACGACGCCTGCGACGCCCCCATAGGCACCCGCGACGACCGGGCATCCGAAAAGCTGCGCTTCCAGGAAGACCATCCCGTAAGCCTCGTTCACGGCCGGCCACACGAACAGACCGGCCTCTTCGTAGAGAGCGCGCAGCTGTTCCCTGTCCTCGACCTGACCGTGGAACCGGACCCGTCCGCCGGAGGGGGCAAACAGCGCCTCGATCTCCTCCCGTGCCTCGCCGTCGCCCACGATATCGAGACTCCAGAGTCTGTCCCCGAGGCGGCTCAGGGCCTCGGCCAGGATCCGGTAGGACGCGAGCTTGTCGCCTGGGCGCATCATCGCGACCGCGAGGAGCCGCGGGTCCTGTCGGGCGGGGCGAGACGAAAGCGGGCCCCATTCGGCGATGTCCAGGAACGGAGGCAGGTCGACGATGGCCTGATGGGCGGGCCGGGCAGCCTCGAGCGCTTTCCTGTCGTGGTCCGTCATGGCGAACACGATCCCGGCGTGGTCGAGCGCCTCCTCGGCGCCGCGATGGCCGATGGCCCATGGGCCGTCCGCGCGTTTCTGCGCCCGCGAGCCCTCGGCGACCACATAGGGAATGCCCAGGGCCTCGGCCACCCGGGGGCCGATCCAGTCCGGCGCCTTGTAATAGACGTGATAGGTGAACCACAGGCGCGGCCGTTCGGACGGGGGCAGGCGCTCATAGGCGGCGATCAGGGCGATCGCCTCCTCGTCGGAGCGGGTCCTGATCTCTTCTTGAGGCCCGGCATTCCCGTCCCGGTCGAGGGTCCGCAGCTCGCTGGCGAGGTCCGGCCGGAATCCGGCTTCCTCCAGGGCTTTCAGGAGAAGCCGGGCCATGGCCCGGTCGCCCGACGGGGAAGGGTGGTTCGGGCTTTTCAGGGGGGCGTAGAAGGCGACGGGAAGCCGGGTCACGCAGCCGCGCTCTCGGGCGCACGCTCGTTAAGGGCGCGGAAGCGCTCCTCCAGCACGTCGATGCCGCCTTCCATGGAGAACTCTCGCCGCAGGCGCTCATAGGCCGCTGCCCCATAGGCGCGCCGCCGTTCCGGCTCCCGGGCCAGCAGGTTCAGGGCATTGGAGAGCGCTTCCCACTCGCCCGGCGGGACAAGCTCACCCTCCTGGCCACTGCGGATGAATTCGGGAATGCCGGCGAAATCGCTCGCCACGATGGCGAGGCTCTGCGCGGCCGCCTCCATGAGGACGTTCGGCAGGCCGTCCTGGTCACCGGACCGCGCCTTCTTGGATGGGAGGACGAAGAGGTCCGCCTCCCGCAGGAGAGCGACCACGTCCGGCTGCGCCTTCGGACCCAGAAACGCGACCTTGTCGGCGATTCCGTTCTGCTTCGCCTGGGTCTTCAGGCTCTCCAGAAGCTCGCCGCCGCCCACATGGGCGAAGCGCCAGTGCAGATCCGGCGGCAAGGCCGCCAGGGCCTTCAGGAGGTCGCCGAAGCCCTTCTTGGCCACGGCCCGGCCCACCGAGACGATGCGGACCGGATCGGCCGGATCCGTCCCATCCCGGGCAGGGCGCGCCTCCGGAGGCGGAGGGAAGCGGGACAGGTCGAGCCCGTGATAGACGAGGGACACCCGATCCGGACGCGGCGCGAGGGCCTGGAGGTGCCGGGCGCCTTCGGCCGTGCAGGTCACGCCCCAGAGGGCCTCGGCCAGTTTCTCGCTCTTCTCCCAGTCGGGCGTGGTCCAGATATCCTTGGCATGGGCCGAGAAGGTCCAGGTGCGGCCGGTCAGGAGGGCCGCGTAGCGCACCACGGAGGCGGGAGTGTGCAGGTAGTGGACGTGCAGGTGCCTCACGTCCGGCGATAGTTCGCGCCCCATGACGAAGGCCTGGCCCAGGCGGCGCACCCGATTGGCCGTGAAGTCCCGCTTCAGGTCGGCGAAGAAGGCGCGCATCAAGGCCCTGAAGCCGGGCTGCCGGATGCTCCAGGCCGCCCCCTTCAGCACGCGCAGGGGCTCCTCGTAGAGATATTCCGGCAGATAGGAGACCCGCGCCCTGATCTGGCGGTTCATTGGGTGAACGGCCTTCTCGGTCGGGTGCCGGAGGGACCAGATCTCCAGGGAGAGACCCCGGTTCTCGAGGGCGAGGATCTCCTGGGCGATAAAGGTTTCGGACAGGCGCGGATAGCCTTTGACGGCAATCGCGATGCGCTGCGGGGAAGAAGCGGATGGCATCCTTGTCGATATTATTCTGCGGCGTGCCGGGCGGGGAGGAAGGGAGCCTTGGACCCGATGAGAGCCTTAAGCCGCTCCTGGACCCGGTCAAGCCCTTCGAGAAGACCCGGGATCACCACCTCAGAGGGTCGCGGCTGGTCTGCGAGGCCTTTCAGGGCCTCGGCCATCCGGTCAGGGGTGCGCGGCGCTCCGTAATCGCTCAGCATCCGAACCAGCCCCAGGCGCTCCGCCGCCACGGCCCGGATGTGCTGCTCCAGCCGCGGCCGGGTGCGCGGCACGATCAGGGCCCGCTTGTCGAAGGACAGGATCTCGCAGAACGTGTTGTAGCCGCCCATCGCGACGATGGCGGCTGCCTTCTGCATCAGGTGCTCAATCTTGGTGTCGAACGAGATGGCGTCGAGCTTCGGATGCCGGGCGATCCGCTCCATGAAGGAGCGGCGCATGTCCCGGTTCACGAAGGGGCCGAACACGATGAGGGCCGGCATGGCGATGTCTTCGTCATGCTCGTAGGCCGAGATCACCCAGTCGATCAGGTCGTCCCCGTCGCCGCCCCCGCCGGTGGTCACCAGAATGAAGGGCTGCTTGGTGAGCTTGGGGTAGCGGGTGAGGGAAGGGGTCGGCGGCACTTCCCGGCGCAGGTAGCCCGTATAGGTAATGCGCTTCTCTACCTCGGCCGGAAGGTCGAGGGCCGCGAGCGGGCGGTAGACGTCCTCGAGCCCGTAGACCCAGATCTCGTCATAGGCGCGGATCAGGATGTCCTTCGCGCCCTTTCGCTCCCATTCGGGCACCAGCAGTGCCGGCTCGTCCATGACGTCGCGAATGCCGAGCACCCGTCGGCAGCCCTGGCTTTCCAAATAATCGAGCGCGGGAACCACCTCGCCCCGGAAGCCTGCGGGCTCCTTGTCGACGATGAACACGTCGGGCCTGAACGACTGGGCAGCCTGGAGAATGAGGGCCTGGCGCAGGCCGACCGCCTCGTCGAGGTCCAGATTGAGGTTGAGGCTACGGTAATCCCCGTCCGGAAGCTTGGTCACGCCCGGAATGCGGATGTAGTCCACCCCGCTGCCGAACTCGAAATTGCCGATCACGGGCGAACCCGAGATGATCACGATGGAGCAATCGGCCTGCTCCTGCGAGATGGCGTTGGCGATGGCCCGGGAGCGGCGCAGGTGCCCCAGGCCGAACGTGTCATGGCTGTAGATCAGGACCCGGGCGCCGTCGGAGCGCCCCGACGGAAGCTGCGTTAGGTGATCCATCCTCAAGTCCTGACAAGGTTTTTACACAGAGGCATTCTTTGCCGGCGCCCACCGAACGTTAGGGCAGCTGCCCATTCCGTTGCAAGAGCACACAACACACCCATGAAGGAAGTTATGGCAGAACGTCCAGAGGGAAAGAGGCGAAGAGGGATGGTTTGACGAACCGAAGATGGTATCGTCGCGCCGATGGAAAAGAGCCTGTTTCGATATATCTGGACGCACTCGAAGCGCGATCAGCTGATCGTGTGCGCCGTCGTGCTCGCTTCCCAGCCCTTTTACTTCGCCTCTCTGGACCTGCCCCGCCAGATCGTGAATCAGGCCATCCAGGGCGAAGCCTTCCGGGAGGGACAGGCGACCGCGCCCTTTCTCAAGCTCGACCTGCACCTGCCCAACTGGCTCGGGGGCCAGTCCTTCCACATCTTCGACGGATTCGAAGTCGGCCGCATAGGGCTCCTGCTCGGGCTCTCCTGCCTGTTCCTGTTCTTCGTCATCATCAACGGCGCGTTCAAATACTGGATCAACGTCGCCAAGGGGGTGCTGGGCGAGCGCATGCTCCGGCGGATGCGCTTCGACCTGTTCACCATGGTGCTGCGCTTCACGCCCGAGGCCTTACGTACGGTTAAGTCGTCCGAGACCGCGACCATCATCAAGGACGAGGTGGAGCCGGTCGGCGGCTTCATCGGGGATGCGTTCATCACGCCGATCTTCCTCGGCACGCAGGCCCTCACAGCCCTGTTCTTCATCATCGTGCAGAACCTTTGGCTCGGCCTCATGGCGATTGCGGTGGTGGGGATCCAGTTCACGGTCATCCCCTATCTGCGCCGGGAATTGCTGCGGCTGGGCAAACAGCGCCAGCTCGCCTCGCGGGAGCTCGCCGGGCGCATCGGCGAGGTGCTCGACGGCATCGAGGCCGTGCATGTGCACAATGCCTATGGCTGGGAGAAGGCCGAGATCGGCCATCGGCTCTTCCGTCTCTTCGACCTGCGCGTGCAGATCTACAATCGCAAATTCGTCGTCAAATTCCTCAACAATTTCCTGTCCCAGCTGACGCCGTTCTTCTTCTATGCGGTGGGCGGCTATTTCGCGATCCGCGGCACCCTGGACATCGGCCAGCTCGTCGCCGTCATCGGGGCCTACCGGGAGCTGCCGCCGCCCCTCAAGGAGCTGATCGACTGGGACCAGCAGCGCCTCGACGTTCAGGTCAAATACGACCAGGTTACCGAGCATTTTGCCGAGGAGCGGCTTCTCCCGCTTCTGACGGCGCGGGACGGAAAGGAGCGGGACGAGGCTCTCACGGGGCTTCTCCAGGCCGAAGAGCTGCGCGTCAGCGATGCCCATGGGGGCATGGTCCTCGATGGCGCATCCTTCGAGATCATGCTGCCCGCAAAGGTCGCCATCGTGTCGAACGGTGGAGGCGCCGCCAGCATCCTGGCGCGTATCCTGGCGCGGCGGACCAACGGTTTCAGCGGGCAGATCCGCATCGGCGAGCGCGAGCTTCATCAGATTCCCCTCACGGTGAGCGGCCGGCGACTGGCCTATGCGGGCATCGATCCGATCCTGTTTCCCGGCACGATCCGCGAGAACCTGATCTACGGCCTGCGCCATCGCCCGCTCGGGCAGGACGGGACATCGACGCGCGAGGAAAACCGCCGGATCCTGGAGGCTCAGCGGACCGGGAACCCTGTTGAGAGCATCGGGGACCAGTGGATCGACTACGCGCAGGTCGGTGCCGAGGACGAGGAGGATCTCGACCGGATCCTCGTGAAGATTCTCAACAAGCTCGGGATGGGCGGGGAGATCTATCTCTTCGGTCTTGCCGGATGGATCGTCCCCGATCAGGAGCCCGAGCTGGCGGAGCGAATCGTCGAGGCACGCCACCGCCTGCGCGAGACCTTCCAGGCCGAGGGGATGGCCGGGCTCGTGGATCCGTTCGATCCCGAGAGCTACAACGACCAGACCACCATCGCCGAGAACCTCCTGTTCGGTGTTCCGAAGACGGACGAATTCCGGGGGCGCAACCTGGCCTACAATCCCGATTTCCGGGACGCCATCGAGCGCGCTGGACTCAGCGACGATCTCGTCCATATGGGCCTGCAGATCGCCGAGACCATGACGGAGATTTTCGAAGGGCTGCCGCCGGGCCATTCCCTGTTCGAGCAGTTTTCATTCATCGGCGCCGAGGAGCTGACGGAGTTCGAGGCGATCCTGCGCAGGCATTCCCGTTCCAACGCGGCCCTTTCCAAGGAGGAGCGGGCCAAGCTCCTGTCCCTGCCCCTGGCCTATATCGAGCCCCGTCACCGTTTGGGGCTCCTCGACGATCATCTGAAGCTTCTGCTCGTCCATGCGCGCCGGCTCGTGCGCGAGATGCTTCAGACGGCCGATGCGGACGGTGTCGAGTTCTATGATCCGGAAAAGATCTGTGCGGCTGCCCCATTGAGGGATAACCTTCTTTTCGGCCGCATCAGCTACCGGGTCGCCAATGCGCAGGCGCGGGTGGCCGAGGCGGTATCCACCGTCGTACGGGACATGGACCTGCTTGAAGACATCGAGCGGATCGGGCTCGACCATCAGGTCGGCACCGCGGGCCGCCTTCTCTCGCCGCAGGAGCGGGCCTGCATCAACCTTGCCCGCTGCCTGGTGAAGCGCCCGGACATCCTGGTGCTCGACGGTGCGCTCTCGGCCTTCGACGAGGCGCGCAGCCAAAAGATGATCGAGGTCCTTTTCGAACTGACGGAAGGGCGGAGCCTGTTCATGGTGCTCCCCAACGACCGGCAGGCGAACGGTTTCGACGTGCTCGTGCGCTTCCGCGACGGGCAGATCCTCACAGATACCCGGAATGCTCCGGCAAGGCGGGCCGAGACGCCCGCGCCGGACTCCCAACCCATAGCAGGAGAGGTTGCATGACCCTTGAGGCCGAGGTTCAATCACTGCGCCAGGTGCCGATGTTCCGCGACATCGATCCGGCCCGATTGAAGCTTCTCGCCTTCACCAGCGAGCGGGTCCAGTTCGCCGGCGGGCAACGGTTCTTTTCCCAGGGAGACGCGGCGGACGCCGCCTTCGTGATCCTCGACGGGAGAGCCCAGGTACTCCTCGATACGCCCCATGGGGAGATCAAGGTGGCCGAGCTGGGCGAAAACGCGCTCGTGGGCGAGATGGGCATTCTCTCCGACACGCCGCGCTCCGCCTCCATCATGGCGGCGGAGCCCACCACGGCCCTGAGGATCGACAAGAGGGTCTTCCTGGAGCTTCTGGCCCAGTTCCCGCAGATGTCCCTGGCGGTCATGCGGGAGCTGGCAAAGCGCCTCGAACAGACGAATGCCCAGCTCGTGGCGCAATCGGGTTCCTGATATTTAGGATGAAAACCCTTCGTTAACTGGAAATTTCCCAGGAAAAACACATTCTTACGGTCAAGCTGACCGATTATCGACACAACTTGCGGCCAACCCTTGTCCCAGAATGACACAAAGGGGGGCCCAGCCATCCGGCGGGGCCCAGCGGGAAAAGTAGATGTCGACCGATGTGAGGACGCCGCAAGGCGCTGCTCCGCATCCTTCGCAAGATGCGTCCAAGACCAAGGGGCGATGGGGTCGTCGCCCTGTTCATGCTCTCCTGGCGCTGGGCCTCTGCGCCGGCCTTCAGGTCCCGACCGCCGGCCCGGCCGCCGTCGCGACTTTGCCGAGCGCCGTGATGGCGCGGCCCTCTGTCCCTTCCGAAGCGATCCTGCCCGAAACGGTCACCTTCTCGCCTCAATTGGCGAGCGCACCGGGCCTCTTCCGCTCGATTGTCGAGGAGGCCTTCCCGAGCGCCACGGTCTCGGAGCCGCCCCTGCGGATCGAGACGATGGCGGAGCCTCCGGGCAATCCGGACGAGATGATCCCGTTCAGCGGCCGCAACGTGCCGCGCTGGCTCGTCCATTCCATCCTGAAGGCCGCCCATGTGACGGGCGTCGACCCGGTCTACATGATGACCCTGGCGGATGTGGAATCGAGCCTCTCGCCGGACGCCAAGGCGCCGACCTCCTCGGCCCAGGGCCTCTTCCAGTTCATCGACCGGACCTGGCTCGAAACCGTCTATTCCCATGCGGCCGATTACGGCTTCGCGGCCGCCGCCAAGGCGATCCGGATGGTCGATGGGGAGCCGGTCGTCGATGACAAGGACAAGGCCTGGATCCTGAGCCTGCGCTGCGATCCTTACTTTTCGGCCCTCATGGCCGGGGAGCTGATCAAGGACGTGGAATATGCCCTGCGCCAGCAGGGAGAGCGCGAGCTGGCGGAGGCCGAGCTCTATCTCGCCCACTTCCTGGGCGCAGGCAGCGCCGTGCGCTTCCTGGAGATGCTCGACAAGGACCCGAATACCAGGGCCGCGAAGCTCTTCCCCCGGGCCGCCAAGGCCAATGCCGGTCTGTTTATGGACGGGAAGGGGCGCAAGCGCCGCGCCGTGAGCGTCGCCGAGCTCTACAACCGGATCGATTCCAAGATCGTCCGGCGCATGGACCGCTACGAGGATCTGCGCCCGTACATCGCCGAGTTCACGCGCCCGCAGCCGCATATCGTGGAGCGGACCATCGAGGCGAACGCGCTGGTTCCTTGAGCCGGAGAGCCCGGATCAGAACGCCTTGAACGTGATGATCGTATGGGTGTCGGCGATGCCCTCGACGGATTGCACGTTCTTGGCGATGAAGTGGCCGATATCCACGTCGTCGTCCACGTGGAACTTGGCAAGAATGTCGTAATTGCCGGCCGTGGAGTAGATCTCCGACGCGATCTCCCGGTCGGCGAGCTGGCTCGCGACCTCGTAGGTCTTCCCGAGTTTGCATTTGATCTCGACGAAGAAGGTCTGCATCGGGTGCTCCGGATGGGTGAGGGGTCTTGAACCTGATCGTTCTATGGCACGGGACGGCGCCCGCGTGAACCTGCGGCGTCGGCCGGTTTAGGATGGCCGCCCGACGGAGGTATACTGGAAGCCGTTTTTGAGCATGTCCTCGGGGCGGTAAATGTTACGCAGGTCCACCACCACGGGCTTGGCCAGCGCCGCCTTCAGCCGCGGCAGGTCCAAAGCCCGGAACATGTCCCACTCGGTCACGATCACCAAAGCGGCCGCGCCCCGGGCGCAGTCATAGGGATCGCGCGCATATTCGACGTCCGAGAGCACGGCCTGGGCCGCAATCATCCCCTCCGGGTCGTAGGCCCGCACCCGCGCGCCCGCATCCTGCAACGTGCGGATCACGTCGATCGAGGGCGCCTCGCGCATGTCGTCGGTGTTCGGCTTGAAGGTCAGCCCCAGCACCGCCACCGTCTCGCCCCGCACGGAGCCGCCGCAGGCCGCAATGACTTTCCGCCCCATCGCGCGCTTGCGCTGATCGTTGACCGCCGCCACCGTCTCGACGATGCGCACCGGCGCGTCGTAATCCTGCGCCGTCTTGATCAGCGCCAACGTATCCTTGGGGAAGCACGAGCCGCCATAGCCCGGGCCGGCATGCAGGAACTTGGTGCCGATGCGGTTGTCGAGCCCGATCCCGCGGGCCACGTCCTGCACATTGGCGCCGACCTGCTCGCACAGGTTGGCGATTTCGTTGATGAAGGTGATCTTGGTCGCCAGGAACGCATTGGCCGCGTACTTGGTCAGCTCGGCCGTGCGGCGCGAGGTGACGATCAGCGGTGCCTGGTTGAGGTAGAGCGGCCGGTAGACATCGGTCATGACCTGAGCGGCGCGGGCATCCTCGGTGCCGATGACGATCCGGTCCGGGCGCTTGAAGTCCGCGATGGCCGCGCCTTCGCGCAGGAATTCCGGATTGGAGACGACGGCGAAATCGGCCTCGGACCGTGTCTCACGGATGATGCGCTCGACCTCGTCGCCGGTGCCGACCGGGACGGTGGACTTGGTCACCACCACCGTATAGCCGGAGATCGCGGCGGCAATCTCGCGGGCAGCCTGGTGGACATACGAGAGGTCGGCATGGCCGTCCCCGCGGCGGGAAGGGGTGCCGACTGCGATGAACACGGCCTCGGCGGAGGCCACGGCCTCGGGCAGGGCGGTCGTGAAGGTCAGGCGCCCGGCGCGGACATTGGTAGCCACGAGGTCGGCGAGGCCGGGCTCGAAGATCGGGATGTCGCCGCGGTTCAGAGCCTCGATCTTGGCCGGGTCCTTGTCGACGCAGCACACATCATGGCCGAAATCGGCAAAGCACGCCCCCGATACCAGCCCGACATACCCTGACCCTATCATCGCAATGCGCATCGGGAGATCCCATTTTGTTCAGCGGCCCGGTTTAAGGGCGCGGAGGCTTGGCCGCAAGCGCCCCGAAAAGGCTTCGGCCGAACCCTCCGACCCCCGGTTTGGGCGCCATGAAGGCGTTTTGAAACAAGGATCCCTTTGACATCCGGACAGGTCACGGACAAAACACCGCGGTTCAAATCGGGGCCATTCATGGACAATCCTATTCTCGTCGAGGTTACGCGGGGGCAGTTGGTCGAATCATGGCATCGGGGCAGCGTGGCTGTCGTCGATGCGGAGGGCAGCACCGTCCTGACGCTCGGCGATGTGGAGCGGCCCGTCTTCCCGCGCTCAGCCGTGAAGGCCCTCCAGGCCCTGCCGCTCGTGGAAAGCGGGATTGCCGACAAATACGGCCTGACCGACGAGGAAATCGCGCTCGCCTGCGCGTCCCATTCGGGCGAGCCCGCGCATGTGGCGGCGGCCGCCTCCATGCTGGCCAAGGCCGGACAGGGCGAGCCGTGCCTGGAATGCGGGGTGCACTGGCCCCTGGGCGAGGCTGCGGCAAGGGCGCTCGCCGCCCAGGGCGGACAGCCGACGCAACTGCACAACAACTGCTCGGGCAAGCATGCCGGGTTCATCTGCCTGGCCTGCGGGATGGGGGACGATCCGAAGGGCTACGTAAAGGCGCAGCACCCGGTCCAGCAGGCCGTGCGCAGCGCCCTCGAAGACCTGACCGGCGCCTCCCATACGGAGGACGTGAGCGGCATCGACGGCTGCTCCATCCCGACCTACGCGATTCCCTTGCCGGCCCTCGCGTTCGGCTTCGCCAAATTCGGAGCGGGCGTCGGCATCGCGCCGGGCTGCAAGTCGGCCGCCGAGCGGATCCGCAAGGCCGTCGCGCGGCACCCCTTCATGGTCGCCGGCACGGGGCGGTTCGACACCCGGCTCATGGAGGTCATGGGCGAGCGCGCCTTCGTCAAAGCCGGCGCAGAGGGCGTCTATTGCGCGGCCTTCCCGGAACTCGGCTACGGCATCTCCCTCAAGGTGGATGACGGGGCCGGCCGTGCCGCCGAAGCCATGATGGCGTCGCTCGTCCTTCGCTTCCTGAAGCTCGACGACACCGAGCGCGCCACGGTCGAGGCCCTGGCCCAGCCGGTTCTGAAGAACTGGAACGGCATCGAGGTCGGCCGCATCCGTGTGACGCGGGACCTCATAGCCTGAAGGTAGCGGGAAAGCGCCGATCTGCTCTCCTCCCCCTTGTGGGGAGGAGGTGGAGGTGGGGGTGTCGGCGCAGAAATCTCAGAACTTAGCGCTTACACCCCCACCCTTAATCCCTCCCCACAAGGGGGAGGGAAACAGGTCGTGCTCCGTCTCTGTCGCGCGACCTCTCCGCTGCTCCCCCCCTCTCTCATGGGGAGAGGGGAGAGCCATCTCGGGAGAAGGCGTAACCCCTCACCCGGAACGCAGGTCCGACCTCTCCCTCAGGGAGAGGTCATCGGTGGCGTAGCGAGTCTCTGCTTCGATCAGATCCCCAGAAGCCCCACGATTTCCTCCGCGCCGGCGGTCGGCGAGAGGTGGCCCGCTGCGATCTGCCGTTCGATCTCGGGGACGCGCCGGCGCAAGGCGGGGTCGTGGGTCAGCCGGTCGTGCAGCCGCTCGTGGACGAGGGCCCACATCCATTTGGTGTCCTGCGCCCGCCGCCGCGTCGCGAGTTCCCCGGTCGCCTCCAGGCGGTTGCGGTGGTCGAGCACCTTGTCCCAGAGAACGTCCAGGCCCTGTCCGGTCAGGCCGGAAATCGTCAGGACAGGCGGGACCCAGCTGGCGGAGGCGGGAGTCAGAATGCGCAGGGCGGCCCGGTACTCGGCGGCGGCGGCTTTTGCGCGCGCCTCCGCATCGTCCGCCTTGTTGACGGCGATCATGTCCGCGAGTTCGAGGATGCCCTTCTTGATCCCTTGCAGCTCGTCCCCGGCGCCAGGCAGCATGAGCACGAGGAAGAAGTCGGTGAGGTCCGCCACCGCGGTCTCCGACTGGCCGACGCCCACCGTCTCGACGAGGATCACGTCGAAGCCCGCCGCCTCGCAGAGCAGCATCGTCTCCCGGGTCTTGGCCGCGACGCCCCGAGGGTTCCGGACGACGGGGAGGGCCGGATGAAGGCGTTGGGATCGACGGCGAGCCGCGCCATGCGGGTCTTGTCGCCCAGAATGGCGCCGCCCGTGCGGGTGGAGCTGGGATCGACCGCGAGCACCGCTACCTTGTGGCCGCGCCCCGTGAGCAGGCTGCCGAGGGAATCGATGGCCGTGGATTTGCCCACCCCCGGCACGCCCGTGATGCCGACCCGCACGGCCCGGCCGGTGCGCGGCATCAGCGCCTGGAGCAGGTCACGTGCGGCCGCCCGGTGGTCGGGGCGGCGGGATTCCATCAGCGTGATGGCGCGCGCGAGCGCCGCCCGGTCGCCGCGGGCGACTGCTTCGGCCGTGACGAGATTCTTCTGTGGCATGCCCCCGGTCATGGAGGAGGCTTAGCGCGTTTTCAGGCAAAGGGGGATTCGGTTTCGGCGCTTTTCGTCAGAGGACCGGATCCATGCCGATCCGTCCCCAGCCGGGGAGCTTGATTGCAGGGCGGCGCAGGTCGAGGCCGGCGACGAGGCCGAGCAGATCGACCTCGATCCCCTCCACCCAGCCGAGCGAGAAACCCGCATAGCCACCCAGCGAGACCTGGAATCCCGTGCGGCTCGGCGTCAGGCCGACGATGTCGCGGAAGGGCTGCCAGTCCTTGCCCAGGGCGGTCGGCGGCAGGGCGGCTCCCAGTTCCGGCACGGAGCGCATCACATGCGCCACGAAGGTGTTGGAGTTCGGCCCCGGCCAGGCATTGTAGTCGCCCGCTCTGCCGTAAGGATAGGTCGTGATTGCCTGCCGGATCTGCGGAATCAGCCGTGTGGCGGCCTCGCCCTTGATGAGCACGATGGGTTGCGGCGGATTACCGAACCAGCGCCCGTCCGCCACCCATCCGTTGGTGCGCACCGGGCTGCCCCAGCCGACCTTGTCGAAGCGCGTGTACCTGTCGGCGCCTTCCTCCTTCACGACGATCCAGGTGTGGTGGGCGAAGATGCCGCGCCAGCGCCCGACCCGTGCTGCATAGACCGCCACGATGGCCTGGGGCGCGGCGGCCGGCTGCGGCAGGAGCTTCGCGCTCGACCAGTCCGCATCACGCCAAGTCGGGGCTACGTCGTCGCGCATCGCCCACCAGATCGCATGGGCACCGAGAGGTAACAGGAAGAGGCCGAGGAAGACGAGGAATGCGCGGAGGAGCCGTATCATTGTTGCGAGGATAGGCGTCCAAGTGCCGGCCTTCAAGGCAGGCCGCGCCCATTCCCGGTCACCATTGGTTTACCATAGGGCGGAAGTCCCGCACGTCCGATCCGGCGCCGCCTTGCCCTCGCCATCATCCCCGGCAAAACAGCCGTGCCGGATTCCCTTCCTCCGTCGATCGCGTCGATTCCATGTTCCCACGCCTTGCCCGCCTCTCTGCCATCGGTCTTGTCGGTTTTGTCCTTTCGGGTTGTCTCGGCGGCGAAACCGCTTTGACGAGCGCGCCCGCGGCGCCCAGGCCCGGGCTCGTGAGCGATCCGCGTCTTCTGATTGCGACCACGCGTCTGCCTGTCGGCGATCCGATCCAGAAACCCTGGTTCAGCAGCGAACGCTCCGCAGATCTCATCTTTGCCGAGGCACGCCTGACGCCCCCGAGCCGCTCGCTCATCGGCCGAGGCGGGTGGAACATCGCGTCCGTCGACGGCGTCACCCGGACGAACGCCGCATCCTCCTTCGCGCAGGCGGCCCTGGGGCGCGACCTTCTGCTCTACATCCACGGCTATCGCGAAAGCTTCGAGACCGCCGCGACCTCGACCATCCAGCTCTCGGAGGGCATCAAGTTCTCCGGCGTGACGGGGCTCTTCACCTGGCCGTCCGCAGGCTCGACCCTGAGCTACGTGGCCGACCGGGAGGCCGCCATGTGGTCGCGCGATCCGCTGGAGGATCTGCTTGCCGCCATCGCGAAGACGCCGAGCGGCGGGCGCGTCCATATCGTGGCGCACAGCATGGGAACCCTGCTGACCCTGGAGGCCCTGCGCATGCTGCGCACCGATGGGGGCCCGAGCGCCATGGAGCGGATCGGCGCCATCGTGCTGGCGGCTCCCGACATCGACATCGATCTCTTCGCCCGCAGCATCGAGCGCCTGGGCCCGGACGCCAAGAAGATAACAGTCATCAGTTCCACCAACGACCGGGCGCTCGCCGTCTCGAGCCGCCTCGCCGGCGGCATCATCCGAGCCGGCGCGGCCGACCGCGAGCGGCTGGAGGCCCTGGGCGTCCGCGTCGCCGACGCGTCCGAGTTCGGCGGCGGCATCATCAACCACGACCTGTTCCTCTCGAACAAAGAGGTGGAGCAGGTGGTCAAGCGCGCCATCGAGCGCGAGCGGATGTAGCGCCCGAAGAGGATGGCGTCGTTCCGGAGGGATGCCCGCCCGGAACGACGGAGTTTCGCGTCAGGCCGCCTGCTTCAGCAGCCCCTCGGCCTGCATGGCCTCGCGCACGGCCGGGCGGGAAGCGATCCGGTCGAGATAGGCGCGAAGGCGCGGGAACGGCCCGAGATCGACATTGAGCATGTGCGACCAGTTCAGGATCGTGAACGCATAGGCGTCCGCCACCGTGAAATCGTCGCCCGCAAGGTAGGGGCTCGTCCCGAGCCGCTCCTCCATGAAGCCGAACCGGAGCGCGAGCTTCGTGTGAACCGCCTTCTTGGTCGCCTCCGCCGTGTCCGAATGCCAGAGCCAGGGGCTGAAGCCCTTGTGCAGCTCGGTGGCGACGAAGTTCAGCCATTCCAGGACACGATAGCGCTCCAGGGTGCCGACGGCCGGCAGGAGGTCGCTTCGCCCGGCCCGCTCGGCCAGCCATTGCAGGATGACGGCCGCCTCCGTCAGCGCCTCGCCGTTATCCAGCGCGAGAGCCGGTACGACATTCTTCGGATTGACGGTGGCGAGGTCCGCGCCGGTATCGGTCCGGTGTCTGGCGAGATCGACCTTCGCGAGGTCGAGCGGGATGTCGGTCTCGCGGGCCACGATATGCACGGCAAGGGAGCAGGCGCCGGGCGCATAATAGAGCTTCATGGTGGGGATCCTTTTTCGAGAATGCCGCCGCAGCAGCAACCGGAAAAAGAATATGACTTGCTCTGGTGCATATCCGTCTGTGTGTTTGACAGTGTCACTTGCGTCATCGCAAGCGCGACGCTACGCTGCCGCCATGGATGACTGGAATGACCTGCGCCTTGTCCTCGCGATCTCCCGCAGTGGCAGCCTGACCGGCGCCGCGAAGGATCTCGGGGTCAACCATTCCACAGCCTTCCGGCGGCTGGGAGCCCTCGAGGGCACGCTCGGGGTGCGCCTGTTCGAGCGTCTTCCGGGCGGGGTCTATGCGCCGACCCAGGCGGGCGAGCGGATGGCCGCGGCGGCGGAGCGGATTGAGACCGAGACGACGGCCCTCGACCGGGAGATCGTCGGCCGCGACCGCAGCCTCAGCGGCCGCCTGCGCGTCACGTCCTCGGAGACCCTCGCGTTCCGGGTTCTGACGGCGCAGATCGCCCGCTTTCGCGCGCTTCACCCCGGAATCCTGGTGGAGCTCGTCATCGACAACCGGATCCTCAGCCTGTCTCGGCGCGAGGCGGATGTGGCTTTGCGCGTCAATCGCCCACGGGAAGGCGATCTTCACGGTCGCAAGATCTCGGACATTGCCTGGACCGCCTACGGCTCACGGGCTCTCCTGGCCCAGGCGGAGCCGGTCGACGGCCCTACTGGGCTCGCGGCTTTTCCGGTCGTCGGATGGGAGGAGGGCACCACCGGCATCAATGCGGCCGACTGGCTGGCCGAGCACGTGTCCGCACAGGCCTTCGCCTATCGGACCAACAGCATCGTCAACCAGCTCGTGGCCGTGAAGGCCGGAATCGGCGTCGCCGTTTTGCCCTGCTATCTCGGCGACCGGGAGCCGGATCTGGTCCGTCTCGTGCAGGAGCCGATCCCGGAACTCACCCGGGAATTATGGATCGTCACCCATGCGGACCTGCGCCGCACCGCCCGCGTGCGCGCTTTCTTTGACGTGGTGGGAGAGGGGCTCGTGGCCGAGCGTCCACTCCTGACGGGCCTCTCGCCCGCCTCCTGACGAAAAGCGGAGGCACGCGGTCTTTGGTTCCCGGAGCGAACCGGCTACAAGGCCTGTGACAGCTTTCGCACGGGATGCTTGCCATGGACGACCTCACCCTCGCGGCCGAATTCCCCACGCCCTCCCGCGAGCAGTGGCTCAGGCTGGTCGAGGGCGTGCTGAAGGGAGCGGATTTCGAGAAGAAGCTCGTCTCCCGGACCTATGAAGGTCTCGGCATCCAGCCGCTCTATCCCAAGGCCGAAGAGACATCTCCCATCGTCCGGACCGAGGCGGCGCCCTGGCGGATCACCCAACGGATGGACCATCCGGATCTCGCGGCTGCCAATGCCCTCGCGCTGGCTGATCTGGAGGGCGGGGCGGATTCCCTCGCCCTCGTCACGCGCAAGGCTCCCTCGGCCCGCGGCTTCGGCCTTGCGGCCGAGAGCGTGGACGAGCTGGACCGGGCCTTGTCCGGCGTGATGCTCGACCTCATCCATATCCGTCTCGATGCCGGCGGGCGCGGGCGGATCGTGGCGGGCCATTTCGCCACCTTGGCGGAGCGGCGCGGCCATGCCCTGTCGCAGATCTCCGCCGATCTGGGCCTCGACCCCATCGGCGCCATGGCGGCGCTCGGCATCCTCTCGGCGCCCTGGCCCGTCGTGGCCGGTCGGCTCGGCGAGACCCTGGCCGACCTCACGGAACGCGGCTTCGCCGGGCGGACGGCTTTGGCCGACGGGCGACCCTATCACGAGGCGGGCGCCGGAGAGGCTCAGGAGCTGGCCGCCGTGCTCGCCACGGGCGTCGCCTATCTGCGCGCCCTGGAGCAATACGGCCATTCCCTCGAGGCGGCGCGGGATGCTCTCTCGTTTCTTCTGGTCGCCGATGCGGACGAGTTCCTGACGGTGGCCAAGTTCCGCGCCCTGCGCCGGCTCTGGGCCCGCGTGGAGCAGATGTCGGACCTCGCGCCGAAGCCGATCCGCCTTCATGCGGAGACGGCCTGGCGCATGACGACCCGACGCGACCCCTGGGTCAACATGCTGCGCGGGACCATCGCGGCCTTCTCGGCCGGGATCGGCGGGGCGGATGCGGTTACAATCCTGCCCTTCACGGCGGCTTTGGGCCTGCCCGACGCCTTTGCCCGGCGGGTTGCCCGCAACACGCAGCTCATCCTGCTTCATGAATCGAACCTCTGGCGCGTGGCCGATCCCGCCGCCGGGGCGGGCGGCTTCGAGGCCCTGACGGAGGCGCTCTGCGAAAAGGCCTGGTCGGCCTTCCAGGACATCGAGCGCGACGGCGGCATCGTCGAGAGCCTCATGCGCGGGACACTGCAGGCCCAGATCGCCGAGACGCAGGCCGGGCGGGCCCGTGCAGTCGCGACCCGTCGCGAGCCGATCACCGGCACGAGCGAATTCCCCAATCTGGGCGAGGCGACGGTCGAGGTTCTTCTCCGCTCGCCCCTGTGGGATGGAAAGCCGGCCGGGCAGGGGAATGCGACGCCCGCCGAGGCGGTCCATATCTCGCCGCTTCCCAGCCTTCGCGATGCCGAACCTTTCGAGCGCCTGCGGGACCGGTCGGATGCTGCCCTGGTCCGCACGGGCGCGAGGCCCCGGATCTTCCTGGCCAATCTCGGCCCGCTGGCAACCTTCACGGCCCGCGCGACTTTCGCCAAGAATTTCTTCGAAGCCGGAGGAATAGAAGCCATCTCCAACGATGGATTTGCAAATCTGGATCAGCTTGTCGGAGCGTTGTCCGCCAGTAAAGCCCAGCTTGTTTGCATCTGCTCTTCGGATGAAATCTACAAAGAGAAGGCCGTCGACGTCGCCAAGACCTTGCGGGATTCAGTCAAGGGTCCCATCTACCTGGCCGGTCGCCCCGGAGAGATGGAGCAAAGCCTGCGGGAGGCCGGGGTCACCGATTTCATCTATGTGGGATGCGACGTTCTGGGGCTCCTGAGCCGGGCCCTCGACCACGCTGGAGCCTGAAGCCCGGCGGTGCGTATCCCCTCCATCGAGAGGAGCGCTCATGATCGCCGCCCATCGTCTTGCCGCCGCTCTATGCCTTGCAGCCCTCCCGGCCGGTGCCGTCATGGCCGCGTCCGGTTCTTCCGTCCATAACGGCACGTGGAGCGTGCAGATGGTGACGGATTCAGGGCTCTGCGAACGCAGCTACAACTATTCCATCGCCATCGAGGACGGCGCCGTACGCTACCTCCTGGCCCCCGGCGACTCACCCACCACCGTGAAGGGTGAGGTTCGGCCCAACGGATCAGTCGACCTCAATATCTATCGGAGCATCGCCAAGGTTGATGCGGTCGGCCGGCTGGCCGGCGGGTCCGGTGCCGGAACATGGAAGCTGAACATGCTCGGCTGCACAGGCCGCTGGACCGCCCAGAAGCGCTCGAGCACCATTGCAAGCTGAGGCTTTTGCGGGCGGAACTCGCGGGAAACCCCTCCGTTGACGCGGCAGCTTCTTTATCTGCCTGGGAGGATGCCATGGTTCGAGCGAACTCCTAGCTGTTGGGTATGGGCGTATTGGTAACGACGCCTACCCTTGTTGCGCCAGCGCAGGCCCAGACCCGCACCTTCGACGGTACGTGGAGCGTCGAAGTCGTGACCGAGCAGGGCGCCTGCGACCGTGCCTATCGTTACGTCGTCGTGATCGAGAAAGGCCGCGTCCGCTACGGCGGCCCGGAGAATTTCGCCGTCACCGGCCAGGTGCGCCGCAACGGTGAGGTCTCGGGCAGCATCACGCGCGGCCGTCAGGGGCCGCTTGGCCGGAAGCCGCGGCACCGGAACCTGGACTGCCTCGGGCAACCGCGCCTGCGCAGGCACGTGGAACGCGGAGAGGCAGAGTTAGGCTTCCCCCAGCGGCTTCGGGCGATTGACCGCCGAGACGAGCACGTAGGAAATGATCGTGAGAAGGAACCACGATCCAATCTTGCCCACCGGCACCATCGACCAGCCCTTGAGTTGCGACGGGTAGAGCCACATGCCCGTGAAAGTCCCGATGTTTTCCGCGAACCAGATGAACAAGGTCACGAGCAGGAAGCCGAGCAGAAGCGGCATGCGCCGATACACGCGCCAGACCTTGAAATAGAGGGTGGTGCGCCCGAACAGCAGGGCGGCCGCAAGAAAAAGACCATAGCGCAGATCGGCCATGTAATGGTGCGTGAAGAAGTTCACGTAAATCGCAACTGATAGCGCTACCGTGGCGGCAAAAGGCGGATGCTTCTCGAAGCGAAAATCCAGCAGGCGCCAAGCTCTCGCGCCATAAGATCCTATCGACGCGTACATGAAGCCGGTGACGAGCGGTACACCTCCCAGACGAAAGAAATTTGGCTCGGGATAAATCCAGGACCCGACCTTCGTCTTGAACAGCTCCATAAGCGTCCCGACAAGATGAAAGATGAAGATGGTTTTGGCCTCGTCCAACGTCTCGAGCCGACAAGCGATGAGAAAGATCTGGATCGTCAGGGCGGCAAGGAAGAGGAAATCGTATCGGGCCAGCGGAACGTCGCTGGGGTAGAAGAAGTGGGTTGCAAGCAGGAGCGCACACATCGCGCCACCGAACAGGCAAGCCCATGCCTCCTTGAGACCGAAGCGCAGGAATTCGTAGAGTCCAGCCGAAACCCACCCGCGGCGCTCGGCGGCCCGTCCAAGGCGCTCCTCCATTTCGATGAAGCGTTCCAAGGGCGGCCAGAGACGGGCGGCGCTATCAGGCTTGATGGGCGGAAGGCGGCGGAGCATTGGAAGGCTTGGATTGCAATAGAACAATGTTTCATATCACATTCTTGAGCCGAACGAGAGATCACCGGGACATCCGTCGTTTAATACCCAGATCTTTGTCCAGGTCTTTGCCGAAATCCCCACCTGTTCGCCAAGCCGCCATGAGACCTTTTAAGGGTGGCCCTGCCTCGGTCGGACGACTAAAATCGGCCGAGATGTTTGCGCTTCGCGCCGATCAGAGCTGCATGGCACCATGACCCGCATCCCGGACTTTTCGAGCGTTTCCTGGGCCGATCCGCCCATGCCGGCCCGTCCCGACAATCCGAAGGCGGAGCCCTGGCTCACGCCGGAGGGGATTACCGTCAAGACGGCCTATGGGGAGGCGGACCGGGCGGGGATCGATTTCCTCGATACCTATCCGGGCATCGCGCCATATCTTCGCGGTCCCTATCCGACCATGTACGTGAACCAGCCCTGGACCGTGCGCCAATATGCGGGCTTCTCCACGGCCGAGGATTCCAACGCCTTCTACCGGCGCAACCTCGCGGCCGGCCAGAAGGGGCTCTCGGTCGCGTTCGACCTCGCGACCCACCGGGGCTACGATTCCGACCACCCACGGGTGGCGGGCGACGTGGGCATGGCGGGTGTCGCCATCGACTCGATCTACGACATGCGCACGCTGTTTGCCGGCATCCCGCTCGACCGGATGAGCGTGTCGATGACCATGAACGGCGCGGTGCTGCCCGTGCTCGCGCTCTACATCGTGGCCGCCGAGGAGCAGGGGGTTCCGGCCGAGAAGCTCTCGGGCACGATCCAGAACGACATTCTCAAAGAGTTCATGGTGCGCAACACCTATATCTACCCGCCGAAAGGGTCGATGCGCATCATCTCGGACATCTTTGCCTATACGTCGGCGCACATGCCGAAGTTCAACTCCATCTCGATCTCCGGCTACCACATGCAGGAGGCGGGCGCGACGCAGGACCTCGAGCTTGCCTATACGCTCGCCGACGGGGTCGAATATATCCGCGCCGGCTTGGCTGCTGGCCTGACCATTGACCAATTCGCGCCGCGCCTGTCCTTCTTCTGGGCCATCGGCATGAACTTCTTTATGGAAGTGGCCAAGATGCGCGCCGCCCGCCTGCTCTGGGCGAAGCTTGTGCGGCAGTTCGATCCGCAGAGCGAGAAATCCCTGGCGCTTCGAACGCATTCGCAGACCTCCGGCTGGTCGCTGACCGCGCAGGATGTGTTCAACAACGTGGCACGCACCTGCATCGAGGCCATGGCGGCGACGCAGGGGCACACCCAGTCGCTCCACACCAACGCCCTCGACGAGGCGCTGGCGCTTCCCACCGACTTCTCGGCGCGGATCGCCCGCAACACGCAGCTCTTCCTGCAGCAGGAGAGCGGCACGACGCGGATCATCGATCCGTGGGGCGGCTCCTATTACGTCGAACGCCTGACGCAGGAACTCGCCGAGAAGGCCTGGAGCCACATCCAGGAGGTGGAGGCCCTCGGCGGCATGGCGAAGGCCATCGAGGCGGGCATCCCCAAGCTCAAGATCGAGGAAGCGGCCGCGCGGACCCAGGCGCGCATCGATTCCGGCCACCAGATCATCGTCGGCGTCAACGCCTTCCGCCCGACGGACGAGGCCTCCATCGAGATCCTGAAAGTGGACAACGCTGCCGTGCGCGCGAGCCAGATCGAGAAGCTCAGGCGTCTGAAGGGCGAGCGCCGTCAGGCGGATGTCGATGCTGCCCTCGACGCCCTTTCCAAGGGGGCTTCAGCAGGCGAGGGCAACCTGCTCGACCTCGCCGTTCAGGCCGCGCGCGCCAAGGCGACGGTGGGCGAGATTTCCGACGCCCTGGAGCGGGTCTGGGGCCGTCACCGGGCCGAGATCAAGGCGATCTCCGGCGTCTACAAGCGGGAGGTCGGAATGGAATCGCCCATGGTCGAGAAGGTCCGCCGGCTCGTGGAGGAGTTCGAGGAGAATGACGGCCGCCGCCCGCGCATCCTCGTGGCCAAGATGGGCCAGGACGGGCACGACCGCGGCCAGAAGGTCATCGCGTCCGCCTTCGCGGATCTCGGCTTCGACGTGGATATCGGCCCGCTCTTCGCCACGCCCGCGGAAGCGGCGCGGCAGGCGGTGGAGAACGACGTGCACATCGTGGGCGTCTCGTCGCTGGCGGCCGGCCACCTGACCCTGGTGCCGGAACTGAAGGCCGAACTGGCGAAATACGGGCGCGACGACATCATGATCGTGGTCGGCGGCGTGATCCCGCCGCAGGATTTCGACACCCTCCTCAAGGCCGGCGCCTCGGCCATCTTCCCGCCCGGAACCGTGATCGCCTCAGCGGCCGTCGACCTTATCGCGGAGTTGAACCGCAGGCTCGGCTACGGTTCGAAAGTGGCTGCGGAGTAGGTCCGTCGACTTCTCGCCTTCTCAGGACTGGCCCGCCCTCAGTCCCACGGTCGCGATGCCGGCGCCGATCAGCAGGCTGCCGCCGATCTTGTTGACGATGCCCATGGTGCGCGGATTGCGCACCGCGTTGCGCGCCCGGGAGGCGATCAGCGCATACGTGAACGCATTGGCGAAGGCGAGCACCAGGAAGGTTGCGGCGAAGATGCCGACCTGCGGGAAGAGATCAGCCTTGGGGTCGATGAACTGGGGCAGGAAGGCCACGAAGAACGTGATGCCTTTCGGGTTGAGAGCCGTCACGAGCCAGGCATGGCTCAGCATCTTCAACGAGGAGGCCGCGTCGGCTCGCGGCTTGGCGTCCATCGCACCTCCGGCCCGCCAGAGCTTGATGCCGAGCCAGACGAGATAGGCCGCGCCTGCCCATTTCAAGAGCGTGAACAGCGTCGCCGAAGCCGCCAGGAGCGCGCCTAGGCCGAGGAGCGAGAAGGTCATGGCCGTGAAATCGCCGAGCGCGACGCCGATGGCCATGGGCAGCGCGGTACGCCAGCCTTGGCCGAGCGCATAGGAGACCACGAGCAGGATCGTCGGTCCCGGGATGACGAGCAGGACGGTGGATGCGGCCGCAAAGGCAAGCCAGGTTTCGAAGCTCATGTCGGTCCCCTATAGTCGACCAGGGGATAGAGCCACAGGCGCAAGGCCGTGTCGAGGGAGGGGCCTCGTCGCCTTGCGACAAGGCTCTTGCGAAAAGGCTCTTGCGACCTCGGCACGTTGCGTAATGCCGAGGCCGGAGCGGGGCCGTAAAGGCTCAGACGAACTGCGACAGGCCCGGGACTGCGCCCACGATGGGGCCCATCACGTCCTCGCCGGCCTTCTCGCGGCCATAGGCGAAGAGCTCCCGGCCCAGGGGCTGCATCTGGCCCATGGAGACGCCGGCGCCCATCAGCTGGCCGCCGAGCGCCATCACGCCGCCCCCCATGGCGCCCACCATGCCCATGAGGCCGCCGCCCCCGCCGCTGCCGGCCTGGGCGATGGCCTCCTCGGCGCCCGGAAGGGCCGCGATGAGCTGGTTGACCTCGTTCGCGGGGCCCTCCTTCTGGAGGAAGGCCAGGATGAGCCCGATCGCCTTCCTGGCGACGGAGGCCTCCAGGCCCGTTTTTTCGGTGATGCGGGCGATGAGCTCTTCCATGAGAATCTCCTTAGGGAAATATGGTCCGGATAATTCGCGCTGGACGGTTCCGAAATCAAGGCGGTCTCCAGTGGAAAGCCGGGGAGGGATTTTCTAGACTGGGGAGGCATTTGGAGGACCACGATGCTGCAGGACGGCAAGATCTTCATCGGACGGAGCACGAAGCCGGAATATCTCGATCTGGCTCTCGCCAACCGCCACGGCCTGATCACCGGCGCGACGGGCACCGGAAAGACCGTGTCGCTGCAGGTTCTGGCCGAAGGGTTCTCCCAGGCCGGGGTTCCGGTCTTCGCCTCCGACATCAAGGGCGACCTTTCGGGCATCGGCGCCGAAGGCAGCGCCAAGGACGCCTTCGTGAAGCGCGCGAAGGACATCGGTATCGACTACAAGGCCGACCGGTTTCCGGTGGTGTTCTGGGACCTGTTCGGCGAGCAGGGCCACCGGGTGCGCGCGACCGTGTCCGAGATGGGCCCGCTTCTCCTCTCGCGCCTCCTCGATCTCAACGATACGCAGGAGGGGGTGCTCAACATCGCGTTCCGCATCGCCGACGAGCAGGGCCTCCTCCTCCTTGATCTCAAGGACCTGCGCGCGCTGCTCCAGCTCATCGCCGACAACGCCCAGGAGCTGACCACCACCTACGGCAACGTTTCGAAAGCCACCATCGGCACCATCCAGCGCCAGCTTCTGGTGCTGGAGAACCAGAAGGGCGACGAATTCCTGGGCGAGCCGGCCCTCGACATCAAGGACCTGATGCGGACGGACCGGGACGGGCGCGGCATCGTCAATATCCTGGCGGCCGACAAGCTCATGGCCAATCCGCGCCTCTACGCCACCTTCCTTTTATGGCTCATGTCCGAGCTGTTCGAGGAACTGCCGGAGGTGGGCGATCTCGACCAGCCCAAGCTCGTGTTCTTCTTCGACGAGGCGCATCTTCTGTTCAGCGATGCGCCGAAGCCCCTGCTCGAGACCGTGGAGCGGGTCGTGCGCCTCATCCGCTCGAAGGGCGTCGGCGTCTATTTCGTGACCCAGAACCCGGCCGATGTGCCCGAGACAGTCCTGGCTCAGCTCGGTAACCGGGTGCAGCACGCGCTTCGCGCCTATACGCCCCGGGAGCAGAAGGCCGTGCGGGTGGCGGCGCAGACCTTCCGGCAGAACCCGGCCTTCGATACCGAGAAGGCGATCACGGAACTCGGCGTCGGCGAAGCCCTGGTCTCAACTCTCGAGGGCAAGGGAGCGCCTTCCATGGTGGAGCGCACCTTGATCGCCCCGCCCATGGCGCAGGTGGGACCGATGGACCCGTCAGAGCGCCAGCAGATCATTGCGTCGAGCGTCCTGCGGGGCAAATACGAGCAGTCCATCGATTCAGAATCCGCCTACGAAATGCTGGCGAAGCGGGCCGAGAAGGCCGCCGCGGACGCCCAGGCGGCGCAGCAGGGCGGGGGCGGCATCCTCGATATGCTGGGCAGCCTGTTCGGCACCACGGGCCAGCGCAAAGGCACGCTGACAGTGGGTCAGCGCGTCACCCGCGAGGTGACCCGGACGGTCGTCAACCAGACGGTCGGCAGCATCGCGGCCGAGATCGGCAAGTCCATCGGCGGCCGCCAGGGCAGCTCCATCGGCCGCGCCATCGTACGCGGAACCCTGGGCGGGTTGCTGCGGCGGTAGTGCGGCTCCCCCTTGCCGCTCCGTTCCGTTCAGCGCACCTTGTCGCGGCTCTCGATTCGTTCAACGCAGCGGAAAGCCATGTCCCAGCTCGACCAAGTCCTCGCCAAGATCGATTCCGACCTCGATTCGTCCCTGGAGCGCCTGTTCCAGTGGCTGACGATCCCGTCCATCTCGACGGATCCGGCGTACAAGGAGAATTGCCGCAAGGCCGGGCAGTGGCTGGTGGAGGAGCTGAAGGGCCTCGGCGTCGAGACCTCCTTGCGCGAGACCGGCGGCCATCCGGCGGTGGTCGGCCATGCCAAGGGATCCAAGAAGCCGCACGTACTGTTCTACGGCCATTACGACGTGCAGCCGGTCGATCCGCTCGATCTCTGGGAGCGGCCGCCCTTCGAGCCGCGCATGATCACGCTGCCCGACGGCCGCAAGGCGATCAGTGCCCGCGGCTCCTCGGACGACAAGGGGCAGGTGCTGACCTTCGTGGAAGCCTGCCGCGCCTGGAAGGCCGTGACCGGCTCGCTGCCCATCGACATCACGTTCCTGGTTGAGGGCGCCGAGGAGGACGGCTCGAAGTTTCTCCCCGAGTTCATCGAGGCCAACAAGGACGAGCTGAAGGCCGACGTGGCGCTCGTCTGCGACACCGGTATGTGGGACCAGAACACGCCGGCCATCACGTCCTCCCTGCGCGGCATGGTCTATGAGGAAGTGATCGTGCGCTGCGCGGACCGGGACCTTCATTCCGGCTCTTTCGGCGGCGCGGCACGGAACCCCATCCATATCCTGTCCAAGATTATCGCGGCGATCCACGACGAGAACGGCCGCATCACCATCAAGGATTTCTACGAGGGCGTGCACGAGACGCCGACCCAGGTGCTCGATCAGTGGAAGAAGCTCAACCTCACCGAGGAGGAGTTCCTCGGCCAGGTGGGCCTCAAGCACTCGGCCGGCGAGAAGGGCCGTCTTCTCCTCGAGCAGATCCAGTCGCGCCCCACCTGCGACGTGAACGGCATCATCGGCGGCTATACGGGCGAGGGCACCAAGACCGTGATTGCCGCCGAGGCACGGGCCAAGGTCTCCTTCCGCCTCGTGGGCGATCAGGATCCGGCGAAGATCTCGGCCAATTTCGAGGCTTTCGTGCGCGAGCGCATCCCGGCCGATTGCTCCGTGGAGTTCATCCACCACAAGGGCTCCCGCGCCCTCGCGCTGCCGCATGACTTTCCGGCCCTCACGGCCGCCAAGGGCGCTCTTCATGACGAATGGGGCGCAGAGCCCGTCGTCATCGGCATGGGCGGCTCGATCCCGGTCGGCGGCGATTTCAAGCGCACGCTCGGCCTCGACACGCTCTTCGTCGGCTTCGGCCTCGACGATGACCGCATCCACTCGCCGAACGAGAAATACGACCTCAAGAGCTTCCACAAGGGCACGCGCTCCTGGGCGCGGATTCTGGCGGCCCTGGCGCAGAAGTGAGGCGCATGTACGAGCTTTTCATCGGCAATAAGAACTACTCGTCCTGGTCGTTGCGGCCCTGGGTGCTGATGCGTGAATGCGACATTCCCTTCGAGGAACGGGTTGTGCCGTTCCCCGAAGGCGGGAGCTACGATACGTTCCGGAGCTTCTCCCCGACCGGGAAAGTGCCCTGCCTGAGGGACGGCGAGACGGTGGTGTGGGATTCGCTCGCCATCACCGAATATCTCGCCGAGCGGCACCGGCGGATTTGGCCTGAGGACGCTCAGGCGCGCGCCTGGGCGCGCTGCGCGACAGCGGAGATGCATTCAGGTTTCACGGCCCTGCGGAGCGCATGTCCCATGAGCTGCGGCATCCGGGTGCGGCCGAATGCGATGTCTGATGCCTTGAAGCAGGACATCGCCCGCATCGGCGAACTGTGGAACGAGGGGCTGTCCCGCTTCGGCGGGGCGTTTCTGGCGGGTGCAAATTTTACGGCCGTCGATGCTTTCTTCGCACCGGTGGCGTTCCGGGTTCAGACCTACGGACTGCAACTCGAAGGGCAGGCGATGACCTATGTGGCACGCCTCCTGGCTCTGCCCGCAATGCAAAGTTGGTACAAGGCCGGTCTCGCCGAAACCTGGCGCGAGCCCGATCACGAGCGCGAGGCTGCGGAAGCCGGAATGCTGCTGCAGGATCTGCGCGCGAAACCGGCCGCCTGAAGCCGCTTCCGCTTGTGCGAAAGCGTCTTTTCGTTGGTAGCCACGTTCTTTTAGCAGCGAACCGCGCCCGGTCTGTCGAACCTCTCTAAACGCGAAGCAGATCTTCTAAGGACGACACGACCGCGCGCGGCGCGAGCGTTTCGTATTCGTCCGGCAGGCCGGCGCGGTTGATCCAGATCGTGCGGAAGCCGAAGGCGGTTGCGCCGGCGATGTCCCAGCGGTTGGACGAAACGAACGCCACCTCGTCGGCCGCGACCGACAGGGCCGTGAGCGCGATGTCGTAAGCGCGCGGATGGGTCTTGAAGACCTGCGCGGCATCGACGGAGAGCACCGCATCGAGGTTTTCGGCAAGCCCGGCCGACGCGACGGCGGCCTCCAGCATGGCCGGATCGCCGTTGGAGAGAATGCCGGTGCGCAGGCCCCGCTGTCGCAGCGCCGCGAGGGTGGGTCCGGCATTGCCATAGGCGTCGAGGGTGCGGTAGGCTTCCAGCAGGGCGGGCCGCAGACGCCGATCCACATCGGGAAAACGCGCGAACGCATAATCGAGCGCCCGTTCGGTGAGAATCCAGAACGGCTCGTAGCGTCCGGCGAGCGACAGGACCCAGGAATATTCGAGTTGCTTTCCGCGCCACACTTCCGAGAACCGGGCCGCCTCAGGGCCGATGGCGGCTGCATGGCGCGCGACTGCCGAATGCACGTCGAACAGGGTGCCGTAGGCGTCGAAGACGACCGCACTGACGCCCGACAGGAGGGAAGCGGAGGAAGCCATGGCGAAGCCTGGCACCCTGGGGTCGATCTGGCAACGGGCGCAGGGATCAGGCTCGTTCATGTGATCCATCACAAGTCTTTATGTGCGGAAGGCCGGCCCGGACATTGACGCTGGGGCGGGGAGGGGATTCGATGGGGCAGCAACCCTGACCTTGAAGGATGACGACAGTGGCCTGGTATTCGCAGACATGGAACTGGTTCAACGGCGCTTGGCATGAGGGCAACCCGCCCCTGATCGGACCCCGGTCCCATGTTTCCTGGCTCGGCTCGTCGGTGTTCGACGGCGCCCGCGTGTTCGAGGGCGTCTCGCCCGATCTCGACCGGCATTGCGAGCGCGTGAACCGCTCCGCCACGACCATCGGCCTCAAGCCCACCATGGACCCCAAGGTCATCCAGGAACTCGTGCACGAGGGCGCCAAGAAGTTCTCGCCCGGCACCGCGCTCTATGTGAAGCCCATGTACTGGGGCGAGGCGGAGGGTATGGCCACCATCGCGGCGGACCCGGAATCGACCCAGTTCTGCCTCTCGGTGTTCGAGGCGCCCATGCCCGTGCCGGGCGGCCTGTCGGTGATGAAGTCGAGCTTCCGCCGCCCGACCCTCGAATCCATGCCGACCGATTCCAAGGCCGGCTGCCTCTATCCCAACAATGCCCGCGTGATTCGCGAGGCGCGTGAGAAGGGCTTCGACAACGCGCTCGTGTGCGACGCCCTCGGCAACGTGGCCGAGACCGGCACGTCCAACGTGTTCATGGCCAAGGATGGCGTGGTCTACACGCCCGCCCCGAACGGCTCCTTCCTGAACGGCATTACCCGCCAGCGGGTGATCCGCCTCCTGCGCGACGACGGCGTCGAGGTTGTGGAAGGCACGCTTCGCTACGAGGATTTCGCCAACGCGGACGAGATCTTCATCTCGGGCAACTATTCCAAGGTCATGCCGGTCCTGCGCATCGACAGCCGCGACCTCCAGCCTGGCGCCTTCTACCGCAAGGCCCGCGAGCTCTATTGGGCGTTCGCCCACGACAAGGGCGTCAGCCGGGCCGCCTGATCGTTTCCTGCGTGCCTGCTCCGGCAGGCACGATCTCTTCCGGGGCCGGCGGCAACCTCCCGTCCGGTCCCGGAAAAAATACCCTCCTTGCTTTGCATTCGGCGCGATCGGGCCCATCTGATAGGCGTCCACAGCAAAGGTCGGGGCCCTCGTGTCAGTGCTTACCAATATCGCCTCCCGGGCCGGTTCGGCGGCGCAGTCGCTTTGGGAGGCCTCGGGCCAGATCGTCCAGCCCTCGCTTCGCCTGGGCGTCACGGGGCTCGCCCGCTCCGGCAAGACCGTCTTCACGACGGCGCTCGTCCATCACCTGACCCGCGGCACCAACCTGCCGGCCTTCCGAGCCTCCGCCGAGGGGCGGATCAGGCGGGCACATCTGGCCCACCAGCCCGACGACGCGATCCCGCGCTTTCCCTTCGAGGAGCACATGGCGGCCCTGACCGCCGACCGGCGCTGGCCCCAATCGACGAGCCGCATCAGCGAATTGCGCGTCGATATCGAATATGAGCGCAAGTCCGGCTGGCGCACGGGCCCGGCTTCGCTCGCCCTCGACATCGTGGATTACCCGGGCGAGTGGCTGCTCGACCTGGCGCTGCTCGAAGCCGATTATGCGGAATGGTCCCGCCAGACCGTCGAGGCGAGCCGCCGGCGCGACAGGCGTGCTCTCGCAGCGCCCTGGCACGGGGTCCTGGCGGAGCTCGACCCTGCCGGCCCGCCCGACGAGCTTTTGGCCGCCAAGGCGAGCAAGGCCTTCAAGGCCTATCTCTCGGCCCTGCGCTCCAGCGAGGAGGCCGTTGCGACCACGCCGCCCGGGCGCTTCCTCATGCCGGGGGATCTCGCGGGCTCGCCCGCGCTCACCTTTGCGCCGCTCGACCTTCCGCCCGCGCAAAGCCCCGCGCCGGGGAGCTTTGCGGCCCTCATGGAGCGCCGTTTCGAGGCCTACAAGACTCACGTCGTGAAGCCCTTCTTCCGTGACCATTTCCAGCGGATCGACCGCCAGATCGTCCTCGTCGACGTGCTTGCGGCCATCGATGCCGGGCCGGTCGCACTGGCCGAGCTGGAGGAGGCTCTCGATCAGGTCCTGATGGCCTTCCGGATCGGCCGCAACACCTTCCTGTCGCGCCTGTTCTCGCCCCGGGCCGACCGTGTGCTCTTCGCGGCCACGAAGGCGGACCATATCCACCATACCGATCACGACCGGCTCGACGCGATCCTTCGCCTGCTCGTCAACCGCGCAGCCCGGCGCACGGAGGCGGCGGGCGCGCGGGTCGGCACGGTCGCGCTGGCCTCCGTCCGCGCCACCCGCGAGACCACGATCCGCGAGGGCCGCGAGACCCTGCGGGCTGTCGCCGGGGTGCCGGAGGCCGGGGAGCGGGTCGGCGACGAGATCTTCGACGGCGAGACGGAGGCCGCGATCTTCCCCGGTGAGCTGCCCGAGACGGCCGAGCAAGTCTTCCAGGGGGCGGTGCCGCCGGGCTCCTTACGCTTCCCTCGCTTCAGGCCTCCCAAGCTGCCTGTCGATGCCGCCGGCCGGATGGCCAGGATGCCCCATATCCGCCTCGACCGCGCCCTTGAATTCCTGCTCGGAGACCGCTTCGCATGAGCCGCCCCCCGCGCGCCTTCCGCCTGGACGATCCGAACCTCGCCAACGGTTCCATCACGGTGACGGACGAGCCCTTCGATGCCATCGAGGCCGCCGACGGGACCCTGGTGCCCATGGCCGAGAAGCGCCGGGCGCCCTGGCTCGGCATCCTGCTCTCGGCCCTGTCAGGCCTGCTCGTGCTGGCGCTCGGCTTGGGGGTCGAGAAGCTGATCGTCGATCTCTACGCAGTCGCGCCCTGGCTCGGCTGGGTTGCGCTCGTCCTCGCCATCCTGGCGACGCTCGCCTTCCTGGCTCTCATCGGACGGGAGGTGAGGGGGATCTGGCGGGAGCAGAAGATCGAGCGCTTGCGGGAAGCGGCCATCGATGCGCTCGCCGTGAAGGACCACAAGGCCGCCAAGACCGTAGTGTCGGAACTCCTGAACCTCTACGGCTCCCGGGCCGGCGCCGTCCAGGGCAGCGCCCGGCTCATGAACGTGATGGACGAGATCATCGACGCGGACGATCGCCTCGCCATGGCCGAGCGGGAGCTTCTTGCGCCTCTCGATGCCCAGGCGAAGCGCGCCATCGCGGGGGCGGCCAAGCAGGTTTCCCTGGTCACGGCCGTGAGCCCCCGGGCCATCGTGGACGTGGCTTTCGTGATCTTCGCGGCCGTGCGGCTCCTGCGGACTCTCGCGCGGATCTATGGCGGCCGGCCGGGCCTCTTCGGCTTCCTGCGCCTCGCCAAGGCGGCCTTCAATCACCTTGCCGTCACGGGCGGCATGGCGGTGGGCGACAGCGTCCTCCAGCAGGTCCTCGGGCTCGGCCTCGCGGCCCGGATCTCGGCCAAGCTGGGCGAGGGGGTGCTGAACGGCCTCATGACGGCCCGGTTCGGCCTCGCGGCCCTGTCGGTCTGCCGGCCGCTGCCCTTCATCCGCGAGGAGGCCCCGAAGATCGGCGACGTGGCCGGCGAGCTCGTCAGCCGCACGGAGGCGGCGGCGACCTGAGCCGCTGCCTTGTCTTCAGGAAGGGACCTTGTGGTCCGGCTCAATAGGTGCCGAAGCGCCAGACGAAGTTGCCCTTGACGGTATGCTCCTGCGCCCGTGCGCCGATCTGCCCGGCATAGCTGACGCCCAAGCTGATCGCCTCCGAGGCCCGCCAGTCGAGACCCGCCTCGGCCACCAAGGCATCCCGGTCGACCGGCACGCCCGCCACCGTGAACGGCGAGGCTCCGCCCGCAAAGGCCAGCAGCGCCTCGGGCGCCACATCGCCATAGGCATGCCGCCAGCCGAGCAGGCCGCTCAGCGTCAGCGGCACCGTCTCGCTCAAGCGCGCCTCGGCCCTTAAGCCCACGGTCGTGGTGCCGAGATCATAGGTCCGCCCATACCCGGTCAGCGCGGCAGCCCCGCCCTGCTCCTGGAAACCGTCGGTCGACAGCCGCAGCACGGACGCGCCGACAAACGGCTCGAGCGCCAGCGCGCCGAAGCCGAGCCGGTAGCCGAGCTCGCCGAAGGCCTGCAGGGTCGAACCGTCATAGGAGGCTTTGACCGCATCGGCATAGCCCGGGAACGTGATGGTGCGGCTCAAGTCGATGTCGTGGCGGGCATAGGCCGCGCCGAGGCGCAGGGTGAGGGCGCCCCATTGGCCAGAGCCGTAGAGGGCACCGAAGATGCTCTCGTTCGAGCCGGACGAGAGGCGGGCATCGACATCGAACGAGGTGCGCAGATAGCCGCCGGCGAGGCCAAGGCGCCAGCCGTCCGTGACCTGGGCATCGGCACCGATCAGGAAGCCGCCGGTGGAGGTGTCGAGCGAAGCGGCATTGCGGTCGGAGCGGGTTTTGCCCCAGGCCCCGAAGCCTTCCCCCCACAGGGCGTAGCGCGGGGCGATGGGAGCGGGCGTGACCGCGACCGGCATCACGGCTTGGCCGGGCCGGTCGGCCGCGAAGGCGGCGCCGTAGGCGCCTTGGGCGAGCAGCGGCAGGGACGTGAGCGGCTGGCGCAGGCGGGTGAGCAGGGTGGTCTGGATCAGCCCGGCCTGGGCATAGCCCGCCGTCACGGCCGAGCCGTGCGCCTCGCCCGAGAGCGCATCGAAGGCCTGGCGCGCGCCCGCGACGGTCGATCCGAGCACAGTGTTGTAGAGCCGGTTGCCGGCCCCGAGCGCCTCGACCGCATCGGCGGTGTGATACTGGTTTTCCGTCACCGCCACGGTGTGGAAGGCCATCGGCACAGGCGGCGCCGGGGGAACCGGCGGAGGCGGAGCCGGAGGGGTTGGCGGCACAGTCTTGCGGACCATGGTGAGCGTGACCGCATCAGCCGTATAGCCGAGCGTCGGCGTGATGAAGGCAAAGTCCGTGCTCTGGGTGCCCGCAAAGGTGCCGGTGCGCCCGCCCTGGGCGGTCAGGATGGTGTAGGCATGGTCGGCCAGGAAGTTGATGCCCTGGTCGGGCAGGATCTGCACGGTACCGCCGTTGAGCGTGGCGGTGCCGGTGACGGCAATGCGGTCGGAGCGGCCGGCGCCGTCGATCTCGACCGCATAGAACGCGCCGGGGCCGAACGAGAGGGGACCGGCGACATTCAGGGTGCCGATGGAATTGCCCGGTGCCACTGTGCCACCGCTCTGCAGGCTAAGCCGCCCCACCGTGCCGGTGCCGGACAGCGTGCCCCCTGTCACCGTGACGGGCGAGGAGGCGAGCGAGCCGTTGACGGCCAGTTGTCCGGCCTGGACATAGGTCGGGCCGGTCAGGGTGCTGGCGCCGTCAAGTTTCAGGGAATCCGATGAGATCTTGTAGAGCGCAACATCGCCAGTGATGCGGCCAGCGAAATCCCCGCTCATGATCTGGACCGTGTCGTCTCTGCCCATAAGGGTGCCCGCGCCCCGTAGGTTCCGGATCGTGGCCCCAAGGGTGCTTAGATCCAGTGTGGCGCCGTCAGCGATTGTCGTTCTGTCGGCAGCGGCGAGCAGCTTGGGAAGCTGGGGACCGCCGGCGCGAAGCGTGCCGCCATTCACCTCGACGGTAGTGGAGCCGGCTGTAGCAAGGTTAATGCCGACAGGAACGAGAGTTCCGGTATCAGAAGCAGTACCGAAGCGCAGAGTAACGCCGGCATCAACCTCGGCGAGATTGATGTTGAAGGTCTGGCCAGGCGCGACCGAAATGACGCTGCTATCCGCAAATCTCACAGGATTCAATAATACATCTAGTGAGGTAATGTTCGAGCGTAGCTGTCCGCCGTTCAGGATAACAGGGCTTCTGCCAAGTGAGCCAAGGGCCGCAGCGCTCTGGATTTCGAGTGTGCCCTGGCTGATCGTGGTGCCGCCCGCATAAGAGTTGACCCCCGTAAGTGTCAGGGTGCCTGTGCCGACCTTGGTCAGCGCCCCCAGGCCGCTAATGAGACCAGAAACCGTCGTGCTCAGATTATTGGAACCGACCGTCAGGTTCTTGGAACCGAGCCGCACCTCTCCTGCGCCCTCGATCGAACCGAGAGTGGTGCCGGCGCTGCTCAGACCCGAGATATCGAGAAAGCCGGTGGAATTGTTGACGATCCGCGCTTTGCCGCCCGACGCATTGCCGTAGATGTAGGTCCGTCCCATCGCCCCGTTGGTGACGGTGGCGGATTCCAGGTTGCTCGATCCAGACACTTCGAGCGAACCGTTGGTATTAACGAAGGTCGCGGTTCCGCCCGTCGCGTTGTTCTGGAGGAACGTGCTCCCGCCATTATTGGTGATGCTGGCAGCGCCCGCCGAACTGTTATTCTCGAAAGCCGTGACGGCGCCGCTGCCGTTCGTGATCGACGCGGATCCCGCAGTGCTGGTGCCCCTGAAGGTGACGGTCTGGTAGCCACCCCCGAAAACATTCGTGATGGTGGCATTGCCGGCCGTGGAGTTCTCCGTCAAGAACAGGCCCATCCCCAGGCTCGGTGAGGGATCGTTCGCGATAGTGATGCTCGCCGAACCGGCACTCGCTCCGTTGCTGAAGGTGACCTTGCTCGAATTGTTAAGCGTGATCGCCGCGGGTCCGGCGCTCACGCCCGCGCCGCCATAGGTCAGAGACGCCGTATCCGAGTTCAGGGAGACGGCACCGGAGCCGAGGGCCCCGCTCGCATTGGCGATGAGGGCACCGAAATTGACGACCGTGCCGCCCGAATAGGTGTTCGCCCTCTCCAATACGGTCGTGCCGCTATTCACGTGTACCTGTCCCGAACCGGTAATTTGCGGTGAGAAGACGTAAGCGGACGCGGTATGATTGAAGTTTAGGAGGCTCCCGGCGGACAGGTTGACGGCTGCAGCCTGGATAGTGCCAGGCGCGACTGCCGGAGAACCGGCCGCACCACCAACACTGAAGATTCCCCAGCCTGCGCCGCCGCCCCCGATAGTGATGGTGCCGGAACCGTTGCCGACGGTAATCTTGCCGTCGTCGCCCAGGTTGAGCGTGCCTCCGGCGGAGCCTTCTCCCAGGGCAAAGGTCGATGCCACGGAAAGCCAGGAGCCCGGGCCGCTCACATTGACCGTGCTGGGCGCGAACAGGCCGGTGGAAAGCGAGTTCAGGAAAGCGCCGCCACCACTATAGACATTCAATATCGCGTCCGATGAGCCGAACCCGCGCCCCAGGTGAGTGCCCTGGAAAACGTTGAGCGTGCCGCCGGACGATACCGTCACAGTACCGTTCCCACTGAGGTCGCCGATATAGAGGTTGGAAACGCTCATCGTGCCGAGATTCCTGACGATGACGTTTCCTTCTCCGCGGTATCCGACCGTGAGGTTGCTGGACGAGCCGTTCCACCGCGAGCTGAAACCCTCCACGATGACATTGCCGATGGTGCCCGTCTCGTAGCCAATTCCTGATGTGGCCCCTGATCCGAGCGAAAGCGACCCGCCATTCACGATCGAGACCGTTCCGCCCACTGCGCCGAAGGTCGATCCGATCCTGAGGATCCCCGCGTCGGCGAAGCCCTGGCTCCCGTCGACATAAACGACATCGCCGTTATCGATGACCGCCAGGTCGCTCGATGATGGAAGCATGTTCCAGTTGGAGCTGTCCTGCCAATATGATCCCGGCATCCCTCCGTTCCATACCGATGTCGATTGAGCCCAGGCGGACGTCGGTAGGGCGACCGCACTCAGGAGGGCGGTGCGGACAAGCCTCGCGCCTGCCGAGCGCGGCCGGAAGGTGGAAACCGCGCGGATTCGGGTAGTGGAATGCCACAATGCGCGACGGGAAGAGGGCGACAATCTCATGCACGATCCTCGTAGGCATAGGCGCAAATCGGATGCCAGTCGGTTGGGCCGTGCAGTATTGTGAGGAAAAGCCTACCATTCTACGACAGATTCCTCTGCGGAAGATCTTTCTTTCTCCATGTTACCCAACGGCAACTGTTCCCTGGGGGGCTTTGAGGGGGATCTGGCGGGAGCAGAAGATCGAGCGCTTGCGGGAAGCGGCCATCGATGCGCTCGCCGTGAAGGACCACAAGGCCGCCAAGACCGTAGTGTCGGAACTCCTGAACCTCTACGGCTCCCGGGCCGGCGCCGTCCAGGGCAGCGCCCGGCTCATGAACGTGATGGACGAGATCATCGACGCGGACGATCGCCTCGCCATGGCCGAGCGGGAGCTTCTTGCGCCTCTCGATGCCCAGGCGAAGCGCGCCATCGCGGGGGCGGCCAAGCAGGTTTCCCTGGTCACGGCCGTGAGCCCCCGGGCCATCGTGGACGTGGCTTTCGTGATCTTCGCGGCCGTGCGGCTCCTGCGGACTCTCGCGCGGATCTATGGCGGCCGGCCGGGCCTCTTCGGCTTCCTGCGCCTCGCCAAGGCGGCCTTCAATCACCTTGCCGTCACGGGCGGCATGGCGGTGGGCGACAGCGTCCTCCAGCAGGTCCTCGGGCTCGGCCTCGCGGCCCGGATCTCGGCCAAGCTGGGCGAGGGGGTGCTGAACGGCCTCATGACGGCCCGGTTCGGCCTCGCGGCCCTGTCGGTCTGCCGGCCGCTGCCCTTCATCCGCGAGGAGGCCCCGAAGATCGGCGACGTGGCCGGCGAGCTCGTCAGCCGCACGGAGGCGGCGGCGACCTGAGGCATGGGAAGTCAGGTCCTCGGGTGCTGCAGGAAGAAGCGCATTATCTCTCTGCTGGCATCGGGGCCGCGGGGTTCGGTATAGGAGCCGGCCGGGCTCCCCCCGGACCAGGCATGGCCCATCCCATGCAGGACCCATTGTTCGAGCACGGGATGTCCGGTCTCGTCCGATTGGACGCTGCGCGTATAGGCGATGCCGCCTGGAGACACGCCGCGATGGACCTCCATGTTCAAAGCCGCCGCTGCCTTGGACTGAGCGATCACCTGATCGCCGTTGAGGGGATTGACGGTGGTGTCGCGGTCGCCATGGAACACGATCGTCGGAACGGGGGCCGTGAATCCGCCAGACCAATCCGTTTTTCTCGCCGTTGCGGATCCGCCCTGCCGCATCGCCTCGAAGGCTGACGGCATGTCGCGGGCCGCGCCGCAGGCCAATCCCGAATGGACCCCGATGGCGGCATAAAGATCCGGGTAGGTTGCGCCCATGACGGCCGCAAAGGCCCCTCCGGCCGAAAGGCCCGCGACATAGACGCGTTCGGAATCGACCGCAAAATCGCGCATGACCTCGCGCGTCATGCCGGCGATGAGCGAGGGTTCGCCCCGATCCCGCTTCTGGTCGCCTGCCTTGAACCAGTTCCAGCATTTCGAGGCATTGGCCGAGGGAGCCTGCGCCGGGTAGGCGACAAGGACTGTATGTTCCTCGGCGAGGTCGTTCATGCCGGTGCCGACGGCGAAATCGTCGGGGGACTGGGTGCAGCCGTGGAGCATCACGACGAGCGGGACCGCCTCGCCCAGGTAGCCGCTCGGAACGTAAAGCTTGTAGGTCCGGCTGCCGGCCACATCGGCGTAAGTGCGCTCCTCGAAACGGGCGCCTTCCGGAACCGGCTGGTCCCGGACCGCGGGGCGGCGCAGGGTTTCGCTCAGGCCACCGCCCTGGCCCAGACGGTCGAGGAGCGTGTGGACCGTCTTCGGGAACGGAGACCCGCCCTCCATCGTGGATCCGCCCATGGGCGGGGTTCCGAGCGCTTTCTGGAGGACGCCCATGGCTTCGTCGAGGCGCCCCTCGCGGGTGAGACGGGTCGCCTCCATCATGTCGATCTTCGAAAGCACGGCCATGAACTTGGTCCTTATTGTTGGCAAAGGTCTAAAAGAACAGGAGGCCACCGTCCGCCGGGGAGGAGGCCACGAGGGGAAACGTCAGCGGATGCGGTCGCCCAGAGCCGCCTTCACGGCCGGGCTCGCCTGCAGCGCACCAAGGACGTGAATGGACGCGATAGTGTCCCGGGCAAGCTCCGGCGAGACGTCGTTCGCGATCACCGCCAGCCCGAGAACCTGGATATGCAATGTCTCGCCGGCCGCCCGGACCTGCTCAAGGTCCCGGCGCGTATAGTGATGCAGGCCAAGATCGAGCCGGTGCCGGGCCACCGATTGCCGGACCGCGTCGCCGTGACGGTCGAGCTGGTTGCGGATGGCGGTCCGGATGAAATCCGTGCGATTGGAATAAAAACCTTCCTGCACCAGAAGATCGATGTGCCCGAGATCCACGTAGCCGAGGTTGATCGTGATCTTCTCGGTTTCCGGGATCCGCGGCCTGAGATCCTGCACTCTCGTCATTGGCATCATCCATATACCATCTGCATGGATGGTATATGGATGATGCCGGATGAATTACAAGGGTTCTGACTCCTGTGTCCAATGCGCGGACCGAGCGAACGCGTCGTTATGTCTTGGCCTCCCGGGCATGTCTGCGGAGCGAAGAGCAGCATTGCGCCGCCGTCACCCCCTCTCTGCAGGGAGCGGCAGCGCGCCACCCTCTGGAGCGTTGACGGCGGCGGCGTATTCCCGCACAAGGACCCGCCTTCTGGCGCGGAAGGGAGCGTGGCGCGCCGTCTGACCCGTTCCGATTGCGATGCTCTTCAATTCGTTCGTCTTTCTCTTTGCCTTTCTTCCCATTGCGCTTCTGGTGCATTGGCTCGTGGAGCGCTTCAGGCCCGAATGGCGCCTGCCGGTGCTGCTCCTCCTCTCGCTCGTCTTCTATGGCTACTGGGACTGGCGCTTCGCGCCGCTCCTGATCGTCTCGATCCTGGTCAACTGGCTCGTCGCCCGTGCCTTCATCCGCTCCGGGCGGGATGTCCTGATCCCGCTCGCCATCGGCGCGAACCTGATCGTCCTGGCGATCTTCAAGTATTTCAATTTCTTCGCCGACCTGGCCGACATGATCCCCGGGATCGCGGCGCCCCATTACGACATCGCCCTGCCGCTCGGCATCTCGTTCTTCACCTTCCACCACATCATGTACCTGACGGATTTGAAGGCCGGCAAAGCGCCGCGCTTCGATCTCGTCCGCTACGGCCTCTACATCGCGTTCTTCCCGCAGGTGCTGGCCGGTCCGCTGGTGCGCTGGAGCGAGATCATGCACCAGTTCGAGGAGCGGCCCTATGCGCGCTCCGACGCTGCGGAGCGCTTCGCCCGCGGCCTGATGCTCCTGGTCTTCGGCCTCGCCAAGAAAGTGTTCCTGGGCGATCAGCTGGCCGAATACGCCAACCCGATCTACCAAAGCGCCATGGCCGGCCACGCCATCGGCATGGGCGAGGCCTGGCAGGCGGCTTTGGGCTTCACGTTCCAGGTCTATTTCGATTTCTCGGGCTATACCGACATGGCCCTCGGCCTCGGGCTCCTGTTCGGCATCGTGCTGCCGCAGAACTTCGACTCGCCCTACCGGGCCATCTCCCTGCAGGATTTCTGGCGGCGCTGGCACATGACCCTGTCCCGCTTCCTGCGGGATTATCTCTACATCGCCATGGGCGGTAGCCGCCGGGGCCTGGCCATCCAGATCGGCGCGCTCACGGCCACCATGACCCTCGGCGGCCTCTGGCACGGGGCGGGGCTGACCTATGTGGCCTGGGGCTTCATGCACGGAGTGGGCCTTGCGGCCAACACCCTGTGGCGCAAGGCCGGGTTCACCATGCCGAAGATCCTCGGCTGGTTCTGCATGTTCAGCTTCTTCGTGCTGACCATCATCGTGTTCCGGGCCCAGAGCTTCGATGCGGCCTGGCGCATCTATCAGGGAATGCTCGGCCTCGGGGCCGACGGGGCGGGCATGAAGTGGCGGGCCATCGCTGTCGGCGCGGCCTTTGCGTTCATCGGGCCGACTGCCTGGACCCTGGTCCACAAGCTGCCGCCCCGGCGCTGGATCGCGCTTCTCTTCGCGCTCCTCTTCGTGATCGTCTTGTTCAAGATCGGCGACGACGTGAACTATGAATTCATCTACTTCCAGTTCTGAGGCCATCGCGGCCACCGAAGCCACCGAGACGTCCTGGCGGCGCTTCTCGGTCTTCCTCGTCGGCTTGACGGTTGCGGCCGTCCTCGGCGTCATCGCGGCCGCCTACGTGATCGACCCCTATGATACGGGCCGCTCCCTGCTTTTCGGGCGTGAAGGCGTGCGTCCCCAGGGTCCCCGCACGGCCAATGCGAGCCGGGGGCGCGATCCCTCCTTCGATGCGGCGATCTTCGGCAATTCCCAGATCCAGCTCCTGTCCCCGGATCGGCTGAACAAGCGGACCGGCTTCAACTTCCTGCAGCTTGCGGTCCCGGCCACCGGGCCGAAGGAGCATTTCGTCCTCATCGACTGGTTCCTCAAGCACCGGAAGGGCCCCGTGAAGGCCCTCGTGGTCGATTCCGACGAGACCTGGTGCACCTCCGACCCGGAGATGCCCAATTTCCGGCCGTTCCCGTTCTGGCTCTACGCTGCAAACCCCGTGGAATATGCCAAGGGGTTGATGCGCTACGACATCCTCGAGGAGCTGCCGCGCCGCTTCGGCTACGTATTCGGCAAGAATCCCGCGCGGGCACGCCCGGACGGCTACTGGGACTACGAGCCCGACTACCTGAACCTCGGCTATGACACCCGCCCGGAGGTCCGCGCCCGGCTCGAAAAGCCCTATTTCGCCAGCGAGCCCACCTTCGAGCGAGATCCCAAGGAAGGGCAGCGCAAGTTTCCGGTGGCCGACAAGCTGAAGGCCCTTGCGGAGTCCCTGCCGGCCGAGACTGCGCTCATTGTCGTTCATCCGGCCCGGTACAAGAGCTATCTTCCGCCCGAGCGGACGGAGGACGGCTACCTCGACAAGGCCTGCAAGGCGGCCATGAAGGCGGCTCTGGCCGGGCACCCCAGGAGTGCCGTGGTGGACTGGCGAATCGACAGGCCGGAGAACCACAATCCCGATTACTTCTTCGACCTGAGCCATTACCGGCAGCCCATCGCCATGGCGATTGAGAACGATATCGTGAAGGCTTTGGAGAGCCTGCGCTAGGACATCGAACCTAGGGCGGTCTCGTATTTCTGGGGTCGGACAGACGCATTCCGTTCGAAAGGACGCCGGATCGTGCGCGCCGCAGGGCTTGCGGCAGCTCGGCCTGCGCCCATCGGCCGACTCGGCTTCAGGGCTGGTCCATTGCCCTTCCGGGGGAGGGGGCTCCTTCGGGCTGCGGCGTCTTAGACAAATCGATGACGCTCTTGCGCGTTGTCCCGGGGCTCGCTTGGCGATATAGGGGCGCCACAGTTCATCGGGGATAAACGGCCCACAATGACAAGCACCGTAATCGATGAGGGTTATCGTCCGACTGAGGACGAGCCCTTCATGAATGAACGCCAGCGGGAATATTTCAGACGTAAGCTTATTCGGTGGAAGGGCGAGATCCTGAAGGAGGCCCAGGAAACCCTGGCCGCCCTGCAGAGCGAGAACGAGAACCATCCCGATCTCGCAGATCGCGCTTCCTCCGAAACGGACCGGGCCATCGAGCTCCGGGCCCGGGACCGGCAGCGCAAGCTGATCGCCAAGATCGATGCCGCCCTGGCGCGGATCGACGATGGCACCTACGGATATTGCGAGGAAACGGGCGATCCCATTTCGCTCAAGCGCCTCGAGGCCCGTCCCATCGCGACCCTGTCGCTCGAGGCGCAGGAACGCCACGAGCGCAACGAGCGGGTCTACCGCGACGATTGATCCCCAAAGAGAAAGGGCTCCGGAAACGGAGCCCTTCTTGTTTGGAGCATTCGTCGCAGGGCTTACGTCAGCCCTTGCTGGCGGGATCGCGCGGGCGTCCCAGGAGCCGGGCGAACTCGGCCTCGATCTCCTCAACCGAGAAGGGATCGCTCACCTTCGGGGCTGAGGCCGGCCCCGGAGCCGCTTCAGCCTGAGCCGGGGCGGCAGGGGGCGGTGGGGGCACGGGCGCAGGAGCGACCATTGGCTGCGGCTGTGTCGCGACGGGGCGCTCAGGTTCCGGGGCAGGGCGCGGCGGTTCGCGGTGCTCCGGCTCGGGCAGCTCAGGCTCCTCGTCCTTCGTGGCCGGGACCAGGAGCTCGTCCTCGTCCAGATCGTCGCTGATCTCAGGAATGTCGTCCATCGGCCCCGCGACCGGCTCTTCGAGCGGCAGGGGCTGCGGCGGCGCGACCGGCTGGGCCGGACGCTTGAGGGCTTCCTCGAGCTGCTTCGCCATGTCCGACAGGATGGCAGCGTCGGGTGTTTTCGTCTCGACGGGCATCGCGAGAGGCGGCAGCACTACCTCGGGCGCGGGCGCGGGCGTCGGGGCAGGCGTCATCGGAGGCTGGGGCGGCACCGGGGTCGGACGCGACTGGAACGGTGGCGGCGGTGTGACGGGGCGCGGCTCCGGACGGACCGGAGGCGGCTCCGGACGCACGGGCGGAGCCGGAGGCTCATGCGTCGCCGGAGCGCGCAGGAAGCTTGCCGGCGGCGGCTCCTGAGGCCGCATGGGCTCCACGCTGGCCGCAGCCGTGACCGTCACCTGGTCGGGCTTGAGCATGGGCTCCGGCCGGGCAGGTGCCGGGGCCGTGACGGACGCGACGGGGGCCAATTCCTGATCTACGTCGGATTCTTCGGAAGGGCGCCGGATGAAGGCGCCGAGCTGGGCGGCAAGCTGCGTCTCGATGGACGGACGTCCGGACGGCTCCACCTGCGGGCGCGGGGCCTGATCGAAGGACGGCTCGAAGCGCTCCGGCGCTCCCGCGTCGGGAGCCGGAATGCGGGCGCCGGCGACGCGGACGATGTTGGTCTCGATCACCACGTCGTTGAGACCGCCGATGAGCAGGAGATGCTCCACGTTGTCCCGACGCAGCAGGACGAGCTGCCGCTGCCGGTCGAGATCGTAGATGTCGACCACGCCAAGGCGCGGCTGGCGGCTGCGTCCCCGGTCATGGCCCGGGAGCATGAGGCGTCCGCCCGTCAATTTGCGAAGAACCAAGCCGAAGAGGGCAACCAACACGAGGATGATCGCGAATGCGATGACGTATTGGGCCGCTCGTGACGCTTCGATACCTAAAAGAGATTGCACGATGAACTCTCAAGCGTTGGGAAGACCTTGCCAGGCCCTGTTCTCGATGCCGTTTGTATCACATCGAGAACCGAAGCGAGCAGCAAGGTTAACAGATGGTTAACGACCGCGACGGTGCCCTGGAAGTCTTTCAATATGTTGATTTGATGTCCGGCGCCTCCGTCCTGCGTCGTCATGAACGGGAAAGGCGCGGGCTTCGCTCTTGCGAAGGGCCGGTATCCATGGGATGCCCGCAACACTGGAACTCACGAAGGGGCGAATCCATGCCGCTTTTCCGGGGAAGCATCGGCATTCCTCTCGTGGCCGCTCTCATGGCGGCCGGCGGGTGCGCCGGTCCTGAGGATCCCGCGGCCGAGAAGGCGACCTGGTCCGGTCAGCTGGGATCCCGGCTGAAATCCGGCATGCAGGCTATCCAGGACGTCACTCCGGATCTGCCGCGCGTCTCGCGGATCGTCTACGGCTCCGAGCGCTGCCACGTGACGGAGGAGGGCGAGACCGATTGCGGCAGGGCCGCCCTGAACATCTGCAAGGCTCAGGGATACGAGGCCGGCCGGGCCATCGATACCGCAAGCGTCAATGCCTGCCGTCCCCGCTCCATCGAGCAGATCCAGACAGGCGACGGCCCTTCCTGTCGGACCAAGTACCAGGTGACCGCCGCGCTGTGCTGGTAGGGCACCGGCGGACCGCCGGAAATCCAGCCTCGCCGCGACCGGCCCGTTGAGGCGTCCGATTGCCGGGTCATGACCGCGAAGGGCGATGACTGATCCGGCATCGTCGAAACTCTTGCCAAGACCTTCAATCTAAACACAAATGCGCTTCTGGGCGCTGGCGTCCAAGCGGCCGGGTGTCTGCGAGCGGCTTCCGGCGCTTGGTCCCGCAGGCGCGATCGCCTTGGAGCATAGGGCGAAGTCGGCGTCCGGTTTTTCGCTTCGGCGACGCTCTGATCTATAGAGGAGGCATCGCATCGATCCCAAAAGCGCAATCCACTTTTGGGGACGATGCTTTAGAGGTCGGTCAAGAATTTCCGGATAGGATGGGCGCATGACGCGTGTCCGCCGCGCCGGATGCCGAAGCCGAACGCGCCGTTCCTCGGAGAGATAGAAAGCCCATGGCTCACCAAGGCGAGATGCCCAAGAGCGCAACGATCGACCGGTCCGACCGGCACGGCCATATCGGGCTGGTTCTCCTTCTGGCGGCCGTCCTGGTGGGTGCGATCCTCGGCCTGCGCTTCCTCGAGCCCGATCAGGCGCAGCTCCTGATCCTCGGCCTTCTGGCCTTCTTCGCCATGGCGGGCGTGTTCTTCCTGTTCGCGGCTGCGATCGGCGTGATCCGGTTCTCGGGCCGGACGGTGCGCAACGACATCACCAAAGTAATCGCCGACACGGCCGCCGAGGGTGTGATCGCCGTCGAGGACGACGGCCGCGTCGTCTATGCCAACGAGACCTATCTTGCCATGGCGGGCGCCTCCGTCGCGGGCGACGTGCGGCCGGTGGAGCGTCTCTTCACCGGGGCGGCCGAGGTGTCGGAGGCCATCTATCGTCTCGCCCAGGCGGCCCGCGAGCATCGGTCCGGCGCGGAGGAGATCCGCCTGTCGCCATCCCTCGGCGGGGCGCAGGAATTCGGCTGGTATCGCGTGCGCGTGCGGCCGTTGCCGCGGCCGGGGGGGCGGGAGGCTTCGCTCTGGTCCATCGCGGACGTGACCCACGAGCGGGAGCGCCAGGAAAACGTTTTCCAGGAATTGCAGCACGCCATCGATTATCTCGATCATGCGCCTGCGGGTTTCCTGTCCATCGATCCGAACGGGCGGATCGTCTATCTCAACGCGACCCTCGCCTCCTGGCTCGATTACGACCTCGCCCAGGTCGGCTCCGGAGGCTTGAGCCTTTCGGACATCGTGCCGCGCAACGTGGTGGCGATGATGACCTCCTTCTCGGGCGACCCCGGCAGCGTCCGCACCGAGACCTTCGACCTCGACCTGCGGCGGCGCAACGGCCAGTTCCTGCCCGTGCGGCTCTATCACCGCATCGCCTTCGGGCAGAACGGCCGCATGGGCGCTTCCCGCACCCTGGTCCTCAACCGCTCTCCCGGCCTCGATGTGGACGAGGGTCAGCGGGCTGCGGAAGTGCGGTTCGCCCGCTTCTTCAACAACACGCCCATCGCCATCGCGACCGTGAACCGGGCCGGCCGGATCGTGCAGGCGAATGCCCCGTTCACGCGGCTGTTCGGAACCCTGCCGCGCACCGGCGAGAACGGGGAGGGGCCATCGATCATCGAGGCATTCCGGGCCGGGGAGGGCGCACAGGTAGAGGCGGCCCTGAAGGCGGCCGCCGAAGACCGCAGCGACATTCAGCCCCTCGAGCTTCACACGGCGGGCAGCAACGGCAGTTCTGTCCGGGTGTGGGTCACGTCCGTGGGCCTGACCGGAACGGACGGAGAGATCGCCGTTCTCTATGCGCTCGACACCACCGACTTCAGGAAGGTCGAGGAGCAGCTCGCCCAGTCGCAGAAGATGAACGCGGTCGGCCAGCTCGCCGGGGGCGTGGCGCACGATTTCAATAACGTGCTCCAGGCGATCATCGGCTACAGCGACCTCCTGCTCGGCAGCCACCGGCCGACCGATCCGTCCTTCCAAGACATCATGCAGATCAAGCAGAACGCGAACCGGGCCGCGAGTCTCGTGCGTCAGCTGCTCGCCTTCTCGCGCCGGCAGACCCTCCGGCCGGAGGTGCTCAACCTCAACGACCGGCTCTACGACCTGTCCATGCTCCTCAAGCGCCTGCTCGGCGAGCGGGTCGAGCTCGACCTCAACCACGGCCGCGACCTGTGGTTCGTGAAGGCCGACCTGAACCAGTTCGAGCAGGTCGTGATGAACCTCGCGGTGAATGCCCGGGATGCCATGCCGGACGGCGGCAAGCTGTCGATCCGCACGGCGAACGTCAGCGAGGCGGAGGCCGCGCGCCTCCATGTCAGCGGCATGCCGCCGGCCGAATATGTCATGGTCGAGGTGGCCGATACGGGCACCGGCATGGCGTCCGACATCCTGGAGAAGATCTTCGAGCCGTTCTTCACCACTAAGGAGGTTGGCAAGGGCACGGGGCTGGGCCTGTCCACGGTCTTCGGCATCGTCAAGCAGTCGAACGGCTTCATCGACGTGGATTCGCAGGTCGGCGGAGGCACGATCTTCCGAATCTACCTGCCGCGCCACATTCCCGAAGTTCAGGAACAGCCCGAAGCCGCGAAGGAAGACACGGCCAAGAAGCCCGCAGCCGACATGACCGGGCAGGGCACCATCCTGCTGGTCGAGGATGAGGACCCGGTCCGCGCCGTCAATGCCCGCGCCCTCTCGGCCCGCGGCTACACGGTGCTGGAGGCCGCCTCCGGCATCGAGGCTCTCCAGGTCATGGAGGAGCGGGGCGAGCCCGTGGATCTCGTGGTCTCAGACGTGGTGATGCCCGAGATGGACGGCCCGACCCTGCTCGGCGAGTTGCGCCGGCTCTATCCGGACCTCAAGGTCATCTTCGTGTCGGGCTACGCCGAGGATGCCTTCCGCAAGAACCTGCCGGAGGGGGAGGAATTCAACTTCCTGCCCAAGCCCTTCAGCCTGCGCCAGCTGGTCGAGACCGTGAAGCAGGTGATGGGGCGGTAGAGCGATTCCGGGGCGGACGGAGTCGTCCCCTAGAAAAGGGGGTTGCCGCGCCGCGGATCAGTGCCCGGATTTTTCGAGGCAGAGAACCTCGCGATAGGCGCAGAGATCATCCATCAGGACCTTCTCGTCTGCCAGGATCCTCGCCCTCTCGGCCTCGCCGACGAGCAGGATGATGTAGCTGTGTTCGGCAACGCCCTGCCGGTCGATGAACGGCAAGAGAAGGCTGGAAGGGGCGCCGAGATCGGGCGCCGCTCCGATGTCCTCGTTCGTGACGCCGGGTGCGTAGACCATGAAGTGCGGCATGGGCATGGTGTGCACCTTCATCTCAGGCGGTCCAACGGTGCGCATAACCGGGGCGACCATGTAGGAGACACCCGCCTTTCCGGGAACCGCATAGGTCCGGTTTTGGAAACGGTGCTCGATCTCCGTCTTCAGCGCGACAGGGCCCATTCCTTCGGCACGAAGCGCGGCCGCGTCCATGATGGCCTTCAGGTATGTCCGCGCGCCCTCGGCGTCGAAGCAGATCGGGACGTAGATATCGTTGCGGAAGTCGGCCAATTCCCAGGCGGTGCGTTCGACGAGACAGGCCACTCCGCTCGTACCCTGCCTTGAAAGTCGATAGCCCTTGCCTGGATCGAGAAGAAAGACACTCGCCGGCTCCCGAAGTGCGGGCGGCAATGCGCTCAGCGCGTATCGCGTCTCGAGATCCGCAGGCATCGGTGCGAGTGTCGCCTCGGCGGCCCGGCCCACCGGCGCCGACATTCCGAGCATCGCGAAGGCAAGGAGAGGAGCTGCCCAGGACCAGAGGCGGGCTTTCGCCTGGCTTCGGGCGCCGGCACTCGCTTCGCGGATGTTGAGGCAGGTCGCGGTTCTTTTGCTGGGGAATAGCGTGAGCATTCTGTTGTCCTGGCGTTGGGTTATGGACGCAAGCTGCCGGCGGGCGCACCGTCAGGTCCGCCCGCGTCGCCGCAGATGGGATCCGTTTGAAGGGAAGCCTTGCCGAGCAGGCGTCAGGCCGGCAGGCGCCGGTCGTATTCCGCCTTCAGGCGGCTCCAGCCCTCCCAGAATGGCCTCGTCGGCTTCTCGCCTTTCACGGCGGCAGCCAGCAGGTCGAGATGCATGTGCCAGCCCGCACTCACGTTGAGGAGAACCGAGCGGTCGGGCACGCGGCGGTGGATGATGGTGAGCAGTACCTCGTTGCCCTGAGGCTCCAGCTCGAAGGAAACTCCGCCGGTGGTTCCCCAGGTGATGGCGAGCTTACGGGGCGGATCGAGCTCGGTGATCCGGGCCTGCATGCGGTGTTCTTCAGGAAAGCCCGGTGGCCGCTGGCCGGGCGGGTCGCTGAGTTCGTCGTTGCGCCAGACGAATTCGAAGGGCGCTCCGACCGACATCTCCATCTCGCCCGCCGCCAGCCACCGGCGGCGCAGGTCACTCTGCGTAAGGTAGGACCAGATCCGCTCGATGGGGCCGGGCAGAAGGCGCTGGATCGTCAGAGTGGCGGGCTCGGTGAGCACTCCGTAGGTGTCCAGTGGCGCGAGGTCGGTCATGAATCGTCTCCTTTGGGGGTAGGGTCTTTGCGGGCGTCCTCCTCGCGGAGGAGTCGTTCGAGCACGTCCAGACGTTCGGTCCAGAAGCGTTCATAGGCGCTCAGCCACGCATGGGCGCTGGCGAGCGGTCCTGGATCGAGGCGGCACAGGTGAGTGCGGCCCCGGATCTCGCGGCGGATCAGCCCCGCGCTCTCCAGCACCTTGATGTGCTTCGAGGCGGCCGCGAGCGAGATCGCGAAGGGTTCGGCAAGCTGCCCGACCGTCCGCTCACCGCCCGCAAGATCACGGAGCATCCGCCGGCGTGTGGCGTCGCCGAGGGCGTGGAAGACGGTATCTAGCTGGGGTGTCTGTAATTCAACCATGTGGTTAAATATACAGGTGCCCGCAGAATAGTCAACCGATTGGTTTAGTATTGTCGAGACATGGCCTGCTCAAAGGCTTTCATCGCCGACTGTCGTTGAGATTGTCGAGCCTGACGCCCACTTCGCCAGACCATGTTGGGCGGGCTCAATCGCGCCTTGCTAAGCCTGTGAATAAGGTTGCCGTAGAACAAAAAACGAACTTGCTTCAGAGAACAAAAAGGGTACATATATGACCTCAACACCGCGTTGAGATTCAGTCCCCCTCCGTGCCATAAGGATTCGTGGTCATGTCGCAGTCTTCTCTGAGACTGGTGGAAAGCTCATCAATGGATAAAGACAAGTCGAAAGCTCTCGACGCGGCGCTCTCCCAGATCGAACGCGCCTTCGGCAAGGGTTCGATCATGCGGCTCGGCAAGGGCCAGCAGCCGGTGGAGATCGAGACGATCTCGACCGGGTCCCTCGGCCTGGATATCGCGCTCGGGGTCGGCGGCCTGCCGCGGGGACGCATCATCGAAATTTACGGGCCGGAATCGTCGGGTAAGACGACGCTCGCCCTGCACACCATCGCCGAAGCCCAGAAGAAGGGCGGCGTCTGCGCCTTCGTGGATGCCGAGCATGCCCTGGATCCGGTCTATGCCCGCAAGCTCGGGGTCAATCTGGACGACCTGCTGATCTCCCAGCCCGACACGGGCGAGCAGGCCCTGGAGATTGCCGACACGCTCGTGCGCTCCGGCGCCGTGGACGTGCTGGTCATCGACTCGGTGGCGGCGCTCACCCCGAAGGCCGAGCTCGACGGCGAGATGGGCGAGGTCCAGCCGGGCCTCCAGGCCCGTCTCATGAGCCAGGCCCTGCGCAAGCTCACCGGTTCGATCTCGCGCTCGAACACGATGGTGATCTTCATCAACCAGATCCGCATGAAGATCGGCGTCATGTACGGCTCGCCTGAGACGACGACGGGCGGCAATGCGCTCAAGTTCTATGCCTCCGTGCGCCTCGACATTCGCCGTGTCTCGACCCTCAAGGACCGGGACGATCCGATCGGCAACTCGGTGCGCGTGAAGGTCGTCAAGAACAAGGTCGCGCCGCCCTTCAAGCAGGTCGAGTTCGACATCATGTTCGGCGAGGGCGTCTCCAAGGTGGGCGAGCTGATCGATCTCGGCGTCAAGGCCGGAATCGTCGAGAAGTCCGGCGCCTGGTTCTCCTATGACAGCCAGCGCCTCGGCCAGGGCCGCGAGAACGCCAAGCAGTTCCTGCGCGACAATCCGGAGGTCGCCGGCAAGATCGAGGCGCTCATCCGCCAGAATGCCGGCCTCCTGGCCGACCGCATCCTGGAGCAGGCGACCCCGACGGCCGAGGACCTGGACGAGGGCGCTGCGTAACGCACGACCCGGACAAGCGGGCACCGGTTGTTCGACAACGGTCCCGCAGAATCGAGATTTGCTCTCCTTCAAGGGCAAAATGGCAGGCCGTCGCGAGAGATCGCGGCGGCCTTTCTTTTTTCCTGCCGACAGAGGGGGATGATACTCTCCCGTCAATCTGGAATGGTCCGGAGGACCGGGTTCAGCTGTGCGGTGCCAGAACCATGGCGCGCCTTGCACCGAGGGACCAGGCCCGAAAGCCTGGCCCTGTGCCATATTCGTCCATGCGCAGGCATCCTGATGCGAATGCCTCGACAGCGCCTCAGCCTGCGTCTAAAACCGGCCACCCTGTGTGTTTTTCGGGCCTTGCCCCTACCGAGCTTTGAATTCCATGAGCGGCGTCAACGAAATCCGGTCGACCTTCCTCGATTACTTCGCCAAGAACGGCCACGAGGTCGTGGCCTCGAGCCCGCTCGTGCCCCGCAACGACCCGACGCTGATGTTCACCAATGCCGGGATGGTGCAGTTCAAGAATGTCTTCACGGGCGTCGAGAAGCGGCCCTACAGCCGCGCCACCACGTCCCAGAAATGCGTGCGCGCGGGCGGCAAGCACAACGATCTCGACAATGTGGGCTACACGGCGCGCCACCACACCTTCTTCGAGATGCTGGGCAATTTCTCCTTCGGGGATTACTTCAAGGAGCAGGCGATCGAGCTCGCCTGGAACCTGATCACCCGGGAATTCGACCTGCCCAAGGACAAGCTCCTCGTCACCGTCTACCACACGGACGACGAGGCCGCGAACCTGTGGAAGAAGATCGCGGGCTTCTCGGATTCCAAGATCATCCGCATCCCGACCTCGGACAATTTCTGGCAGATGGGCGATACCGGCCCCTGCGGCCCCTGCTCGGAGATCTTCATCGACCAGGGCGAGAGCCTCTGGGGCGGCCCGCCCGGCAGCCCGGAGGAGGACGGCGACCGGTTCCTGGAGTTCTGGAACCTCGTCTTCATGCAATACGAGCAGATCGAGCCCGGCAACCGGATCGGCCTGCCCAAGCCCTCCATCGACACCGGCATGGGGCTGGAGCGCATCTCGGCGATCCTCCAGGGCGTTCACTCCAACTACGACACGGACCTGTTCCGCGCCCTCATCGAGGCCGTGGCGCACGCAACCGGCGTGGCGCCGGAGGGCGAGCGCAAGGCCTCGCACCGGGTGATCGCCGATCACCTGCGCGCCTCCTCGTTCCTGGTGGCGGACGGCGTGTTGCCGTCCAATGAGGGCCGCGGCTACGTGCTCCGTCGCATCATGCGCCGCGCCATGCGCCATGCGCAGCTCCTCGGCGCGCGCGATCCGCTCATGTACCGCCTCGTGCCGACCCTTGTGCGCGAGATGGGGCAGGCCTATCCGGAGCTGGTGCGGGCCGAGGCGCTCATCACCGAGACCCTGAAGCTCGAGGAGAGCCGCTTCCGCAAGACCCTGGAGCGTGGCCTCTCGATCCTCGACGAGGAGACCCGCGATCTTACGAAGGGCCAGAACCTCAAGGGCGAGACGGCCTTCACGCTCTACGACACCTACGGCTTCCCGCTCGACCTGACTCAGGATGCGCTCAAGCCGCGCGGCATCGGAGTCGATACGGATGCCTTCAACGCCGCCATGGAGCGCCAGCGCGAGAAGGCGCGCGCGGCCTGGTCGGGCTCGGGCGAGGCTGCGACCGAGACCGTGTGGTTCGGCATCAAGGAGCGCGTCGGCGCCACCGAATTCCTCGGCTACGATACCGAGACCGCGGAGGGCCTCGTCCTCGCGCTGCTGAAGGACGGCCAGGAGGTGAAGGAGCTCAAGGCCGGCGAGACCGGCCTCGCGGTGCTCAACCAGACCCCATTCTACGGCGAGTCCGGCGGCCAGGTCGGCGACACCGGCATCATGCAGGGCGAGGGGGCGCGGGCGCGCGTCACCGGCACCGAGAAGAAGCTCGGCGACCTCTTCGTGCATCACGTTCTCGTCGAGCATGGGACGCTGAAGCTCAGCCAATCCGTCGAGCTGACGGTCGATCACGAGCGGCGCTCTGCCATCCGGGCCAACCATTCGGCCACCCACCTCCTGCACGAGGCCCTGCGGCAGGTGCTCGGCGACCATGTGGCCCAGAAGGGCTCGCTCGTCGCTCCGGATCGCCTGCGCTTCGACTTCAGCCATCCCAAGCCCATCGGCGACGAGGAGCTGGTGGAGATCGAGACCATCGCCAACCGGGTGCTGCTGCAGAACGAACCGGTCGTCACCAAGCTCATGGGCGTCGAGGAGGCCATCGAATCCGGCGCCCGCGCGCTCTTCGGCGAGAAATACGGCGACGAGGTGCGCGTGGTCTCCATGGGCACGGGCGATGGAAACCGGGCCTTCTCGGTGGAGCTGTGCGGCGGCACCCATGTGAACCGCACGGGCGATATCGGCTTCGTCACCATCGTGTCCGAAGGCGCGGTGGCGGCGGGCGTGCGCCGCGTCGAGGCCATGACCGGCAATGCGGCGCGGCGCTATCTGGAGGGCGAGAGCCGCAGGCTCCGGGAGATCGCGGGCTTGCTCAAGACCCCCGTGGACGAGGCGGCAGACCGCCTCGCGGCGCTCCTGGAAGACAAGCGCAAGCTCGAACGCGAGCTGACCGAGGCCCGCCGCAAGCTCGCCATGGGCGGTGGCGGCGGCGAGGGCGAGCCGGTGCGCGATGTCGGCGGCATCAAGCTCATGGCCCGGGCCGTCTCCGGCGTCGAGATGAAGGATCTCAAGAGCCTCGCGGATGAGGGCAAGAAGCGCCTCGGCTCCGGCGTCGTCGCCATCGTGGGCGTCGCCGAGGACGGCAAGGCCGGCATCGTCGTGGGCGTCACCGAGGACCTGACCGCAAAGGTCGATGCGGTTAGCCTCGTGCGCGCCGGCGCCGAGAAGCTGGGCGGCAAGGGCGGCGGCGGACGGCGCGACATGGCGCAGGCCGGCGGGCCCGATGGGGCGCAGGCCGAAGCCGCGCTCGCGGCCATCGAGGCGGCTTTGTCAACAGCCGCCTAGGGACGGTAGAGGCGTGCCCCGGGAAAGCTCTCATCCGGTCCGGCACCGCCTCTACGAAATCCTCGAGCGCAGCAGCGTCGGCGATCCGCTCATCCACGCGGTCCATGCCGTTCTGGTTGGGCTCATCGTGGTCAACGTGACGGCGGTGGTGCTCGAAAGCGAGCCCACCATCCAGGAATCCTATCGGGGACTGTTTCTCGCTATCGAGATCGTCAGCGGCGCCGTCTTTACGGTGGAATATGCCGCGCGCCTGTGGTGCGCGCCGGAACATGCGCCGTGGCGCCATCTCAAGCCGTGGCGGGCTCGCGTCACATGGGCGCTGCATCCGCAATCCATCGTCGATCTCCTCGCCATCCTTCCCTTCTATCTCGCCTATTGGGATGTCGGCGGATTGCGCACGCTTCTGCTCCTCAGGCTTTTCCGCTTCTTCAAGCTCGCTCGCTACTCGCCCGGCCTGACGAGCCTCGCGGGGGCGATCGCCTCCGAGCGCCGGGCGCTCGTCGCCTGCGGCATCATCCTCCTCGGCACCATTCTCCTCGCCGCATCCGTGATGAACCTCGTCGAGCGCGAGGCGCAGCCCGATGCGTTCGGAACCATCCCGAGGGCCATGTACTGGGCGGTCGTGACGCTGACCACCGTGGGCTACGGGGACGTGGTTCCCGTGACGCCGCTGGGACGCGTCATCGCCGGGATCACGGCGGTTGCGGGGCTCGTCATGCTGGCTTTGCCCGTGGGCATCATCGCCAGTGCCTTCTCGCGGGAGATCCATCGGCGCGACTTCATCATCACCTGGAGCATGGCGGCGCGCGTGCCGCTCTTCTCGGGGCTCAGCACCGGAGAGATCGGCCGGGTGATGCAGTATCTGCGGTCGCAGACCTGCGCGCCCGGGGACATCATCGTGCGCAAGGGCGAGAAGGCGCATTCCATGTATTTGCTGGCCTCCGGCGAGGTGGAGATCATGCTCCCCGGCGACGTCGTGCGGCTGGGCCCCGGAGATTTCTTCGGCGAGATGGCGGTGCTGAAGCGGCGGCGCCGCAGCGCCACGGTCAGGGCCGCGACGCCGTGCCGGCTGCTCGTGCTCGATGCCGAGGACTTCCATCTCCTCCTGGAAACCAACCCCTCCATGAGGCGGCATGTCGAGGAGGTGGTCCGCACGAGGGAAGACAGACGGAGCGTATAGCCAAAGGTTTTTGCGCGGAATCGCCCCGCATGCCTTGACGTAAGGTCTGTTATATCAGATGTGACGCCCGGTTTTCGGGATACGTTACAATGCGTCTCAGCTTTCTTGTATCGGCCGCTCTGCTTTGCGCGCTTCTTGGAATGACCCAAGGGAATGCGCAGGAAAAGGGTGCGGCTCCGACCGTCCTTGTCATCGATGCTTCGAACAGCATGTGGGGGCGGATCGACGGCAAGGCGAAGATGGAGGTCGCGCGGGATGCGGTTTCGGCTCTCGTCGGAACTCTCCCGAAGGGCGCGCGCCTCGGCATCGTAGCCTATGGGCATCGCCGTGCAGGCGATTGCGGCGATATCGAAACCATCCTTCCGGTCGGTGCCGTGGATGAAGCGAAGGTGCAGGCGCTCGCAAGTCGGCTGACGCCCCGGGGCAAGACGCCGATCACCGCCGCTCTGAAGGAGGCGGCGGGCCAGCTTCCGGCCGGCAAGCCGGGCAATGTCATCATCGTTACGGACGGGGTCGAAACCTGCAAGGGCGATCCCTGCGCGCTCGCCGAGGAGCTCAAGCGCCGGAATGCCGGCTTCGTCGCGCATGTGATCGGCTTCGATGTTTCGGCCGTGGAACGGCCAAAACTCTCCTGCATCGCGGAGCGCACGGGCGGCACGTTCCTGGCCGCTTCGAATGCCGGCGAACTTGGACAGGCCCTGAAGACCACCGTTCAGGCAAAGCCGAAAGCGGCCGTCGTCACCCGCGCGGTGCCGCTTGAGGCGACGGAAGGAGGACGGCCCGTATCCGACGCGACCTTCACGATCACCCGCGACGGCGAGGCCGGCGCTTTCGCGGAGGGGACGTTCTCCAGCATCGCGCTTCCGCCCGGCCGCTACCGGATATCCGCCATCTCGGGCGCAAAGGCCGGGCAGGTGGGCGTGAATGTCACCCGTGATGCGCCCGGCCGGATTGTCGTGCCGCTTGCGGGCGAGTTGCCCAAGGCGAGCCTGGAGCCGGTCAAGGCCAGCGTGCCCGCCACCGGCATGGTCGACGTGCGATGGACCGGGCCGAACGGTCAGGGCGATTACATCTCTCTCGCGTCGTCGACCGGCGAGCCGCTGGAGATCCGGCAGTTCAGCTACACGGCGGATGGAAATCCCCTGAAGGTCCGTGTGCCGGGCGAGCCAGGCGACTACGAGCTGCGTTACGTCCATGATGCGCTGGGCGCCGTGCTGGCCCGCGCGAAGATCACCGTCACGGCCGTGACGGCGACGATCGAGGCGCCCGCGAAGGGCGCGGCCGGCTCCGAAATCGCTGTGTCGTTTAAGGGGCCCGATGCGGCGGAGGACTGGGTCGGCCTTGCTAAACCCGGCACGGATGCCAACGCCTTTGAGGGCAGCTCCTGGGTCTATGCGCAGAACGGCTCCCCCGCGACGCTGCGCCTGCCGGCCGAGCCGGGCATTTACGAAGTCCGCTATATCTCGGGTCTCGACCCGAAGATCCTGGCCTCCCGCAAGGTCGAGGTCACGGCCGCGAGCGCCGCCCTGTCGTCTCCTCCCAAGGCCATGGCCGGCTCCATGATTCCGGTCGGCTTCCAGGGCAAGGGCGGCGGCGACACCTTCGTGGGCATCGTCAAGAAGGGCGCGCCCGCGCAGGCGTGGATTTCCTATGAATATCCGCAGGACAGGGAGCAGGTCGTCCTGCATGTTCCGGGCGAGCCCGGCGCCTACGAGGTGCGGTTCGTGCTGGAATCGGGCGGCGTCTACAAGATCCTTGCCGCGAGCCCTCTCACGGTCGAACCGGCCCGCGCGACGGTTACGGCGCCGGACCGTATCAAGGCGGGCGCGGAGATCACGGTGGCCTATACCGGCCCCATAGGGGCGGGGGACTATATCGCCATTTCGGCCCCCTCGGAGGCCGACAATGGGGCGGCGCAGTTCCAGTCCGTGGATGCGGCTGCGCCTCGCATCGTCATGGCGGCGCCCGACGAGCCTGGCCTGTACGAGGTGCGCTATGTCATGGCGGCCCCGGGTCTCGACGGCGACAAGGTCATCGCCCGCAAAGCGCTGAAGGTGGAGTGATCCCTCAGCCGTCCATCACAGGAAACGGGCGGCGGAAACGGGTCGCTGCCCGTGCGGGAATGTCGGAACTGATCCGCGAGCACAATGCTCGAGGAAAGGACGACATCCATGACGACACTCGTGAACAAGACCGCCATCGTGACGGGCGCCAGCTCCGGAATCGGCTACGCGACCGCGAAGCTCTTCGCCCAAGAGGGTGCACGGGTTGTGGTGGCGGCGCGCCGGTCCGATGCGCTGGAGCGGCTGGTGCGCGAGATTGAAGAGGCGGGCGGTACTGCGCTCGCAGTCGCGGGCGACGTGCGCGAGGAGGCCTTCGCCAAGAGGCTTGTCGACACCGCGACCGAGCGCTTCGGCGGGCTCGATATCGCGTTAAACAATGCGGGCACCAACGGCGAGATGGGCCCGACGCCGGGCCTCACCCTCGATGGATGGAACGAGGCGCTCGCCGTCAATCTCACGGCGGCGTTCCTGGGCGCCAAATACCAGATCCCGGCCATGATGGAGCGGGGAGGCGGGTCGCTGATCTTCACGTCTACCTTCGTGGGCCACACGGCCGGCTTTCCGGGCGCTGCCTCCTATGCGGCGAGCAAGTCGGGGCTGATCGGGCTCACGCAGGCGCTTGCCGTTGAGTTCGGCTCCCAAGGCATCCGCGTGAACGCGCTCCTGCCCGGCGGCACCGATACGCCGATGGCAGAGGCCTGGATGCCGACGCCCGATGCGCGCGCCTTCGTGGAAGGCCTCCACGCTCTCAAGCGCCTGGCGCGCCCGGACGAGATCGCCCGCGCGGCGCTCTTTCTGGCGTCAGACGCATCGAGCTTCACGACCGGCGCGGCGCTCCTCGCCGATGGCGGCGTGTCCGTCAACCGGACGTAAGCGGGGCAGGCGCCTTCAGTCGTGGTCGGGGTGCTGGCGCGAGGTCATCCGGATGAGATCCTCCGGCGTCACCGCGTCCTCCGTCCGCTCGCCCGGGAGCGCGTGCAGGTTCTCGAAGGCGGGCAGGCGGCTCTCGATGCCGTACTGGATCTCGGGCCGGATCCCCTCCGGCGCGTCGAGGCTTCCGATCGACACGGAGATGCGCCCGCTCTCACGGTAGCGGAAGGTGAGCGGGGTGCCGCAATCGCGGCAGAAACCCCGCTCGGCCGCCTCGGAACTCCTGAACATGCCCGGCTCGCCCCGGGTCCAGACGAGGTCCGCCATCGGAACCCCCGCGAAGGCGCCGAAGTAGTTGCCGAAGGCCTTCTGGCACATGCGGCAATGGCAGATGCCGGCGCCGGTCGGCGCGGAGCGCAGGGCATAGCGCACCGCGCCGCACTGGCAGCCTCCGGTTGCGGGGTAGTGCTGAGGTTCGGTCACTCACATCTCCTTGACGGTAGGAGCAGACTACCACCGTCCTGCTCACCAGTGATGCTACATCGCAGCCTCAACTCCTTCTGCGGTCAAGCTCCTTCCCGCAAAGGGGGGGTGCCGGGCCGTCGCCAATCCCATAGTTGCGATCGCAACGTGCTTCCCCGAGCAGGCCGGTAATCTCCGACATTGCGCTTTCCGACCTAATGTGGTGCGTTTCTCCAAAGAGCATGTTTTTCAGATGATGCAGCGCAGGCAATCCGAATGCGCGTTTGGCGTCTGAAACGCCGTGCGGGTATCTAGTGCGTGCTTGGTTGACACGGGGAAAGGCAGCCGGGATTGCCATACAAGGTCATTGTTGCCGACAATTTTCATTATCAGGACCCAGACGAGGAGTACGAAGCGGGGACCTTCGACACGAAGGAACAGGCGCTGGCGGCAGCCCGCACGATTGTCGATACCTGTCTGGTAGGATACCTCAGAGACGGCCTTACATCGTCCGAAATGTACGACCTCTACACGACCTTTGGAGACGATCCCTACATCGTCGTGTCCGGCGACATGGACCCCGTTTCATTCAGCGCGTGGGATTACGCGCGCTCGCGCGTGGACGACATTATTGCGGCCAGCGCGGCGGCTGCCTCCCGCGAAGATTGACACTCCGGTTCCGGCCCGACCTGGCCGGGAGAGTCTTGCTCAAGAATGGGATGCAGATGGGCCGAGCCTGGCCTCGAGTTCCTCCACCGTGACGCCCGTTTTCTCGGCCAGGGCCCTCACGGTGGCGCTGTGATCCCAGGGGCGCTCGCCGCGGCGGGCTTCGTCCAGGAGGCGCCGGTATTCGCGCACGGCGTAGTCCAGGGAGCTGTCGGGCATGGCGTCGTCCTTGCTCATGGGGTTTCCTTCTTCCTTTCGCGGATATCTGGCGCGCCGCGCCGGAGCGGCAAGAAGGGCGCACGTCCTCCGGGATGAGCAGGCTGGAGACCAGGCAGCAAAAAGCCCGGCCGGAGCCGGGCTTTCGCGAAGCAGGAAAGAAAGGGCTCGCCTTACGCGGCCATCGCCTTCTTGAGGTTCTCGTCGATCTTGTCGAGGAAGCCCGTGGTGGAGAGCCACTTCTGCTCGGCGCCGACCAGGAGCGCGAGGTCCTTCGTCATGTAGCCGGATTCGACCGTGTCGACGCAGACCTTCTCGAGGGTGTTGGCGAACTTGGCGAGGTCCGCATTGTCGTCGAGCTTCGCGCGGTGCGCGAGGCCGCGGGTCCAGGCGAAGATCGACGCGATGGAGTTCGTCGAGGTCTCCTTGCCCTTCTGGTGCTCGCGGTAGTGACGGGTGACGGTGCCGTGCGCGGCTTCCGCCTCGACGGTCTTGCCGTCCGGCGTCATCAGCACGGAGGTCATGAGGCCGAGCGAGCCGAAGCCCTGCGCGACCGTATCGGACTGCACGTCGCCGTCGTAGTTCTTACAGGCCCACACATAGCCGCCCGACCACTTGAGGGCCGAGGCCACCATGTCGTCGATGAGGCGGTGCTCGTAGGTGATGCCGGCGGCTTCGAACTTCTGCTTGAACTCGTTCTCGTAGACTTCCTGGAAGATGTCCTTGAAGCGGCCGTCATAGGCCTTGAGGATCGTGTTCTTCGTGGAGAGGTAGACCGGGTACTTGCGGTTCAGGCCGTAATTCATCGACGCGCGGGCGAAGTCGCGGATCGACTCGTCGAGGTTGTACATCGCCATGGCGACGCCGGCGTCCGGGAACTTGAAGACTTCCTTCTCGATGACCGTGCCGTCCTCGCCCTCGAACTTGATCGTCAGGCGGCCCTTGCCGGGCACCTTGAAGTCGGTGGCCTTGTACTGGTCGCCGAAGGCATGGCGGCCGACGATGATCGGCTGCGTCCAGCCGGGCACGAGGCGCGGAACGTTCTTGCAGATGATCGGCTCGCGGAAGATCACACCGCCCAGGATGTTACGGATCGTGCCGTTCGGCGACTTCCACATCTCCTTGAGGTTGAACTCCTTCACGCGGGCTTCGTCCGGCGTGATGGTGGCGCACTTCACGCCGACGCCGTACTTCTTGATGGCTTCCGCGGCCTCGACCGTGACCTTGTCGTTGGTGGCGTCGCGATGCTCGATGCCGAGGTCGTAGTACTTGAGGTCGATGTCGAGATAGGGGTGGATCAGCTTTTCTTTGATGAAGTGCCAAATGATACGGGTCATCTCGTCGCCGTCGAGTTCGACGACCGGATTGGCCACCTTGATCTTCGCCATGATCTCACCTTGTGCTTGAAGCCTTCGGACAGCCCGCCGGACAGCGGGCATCGTGGCGCGGGCTATAGCGCGACTGGGGCCGGGAAGGAAGGGTCGACTTTCGCCGAAGGCCTAGCGCCGGGCCGCGCGGGCGCCTTTGCGCCCGGTCTCCACGCATGGGGTGGCGCTGAACAGGGAATTGGCGGTGGCGGCCTTGCTGCGCAGGGTCTCGTCGGTCTTCGGATTGGTGATCAGCCGGCCGGTCGCCTTCAGGAAAGCCTTGTCGCAGGTGCAGGCGCCGCGCCCCCTCTGCTCGTAGCAGAGGTCATGTGCCCGGCAGGCGGCATCCAGGGCGTCGACAGGCGCCGCCCGGTTTTCGTCGCCCGCACCGCACCAATGGCCGTGGAAGAGCGGGGCAGCAGGCGGCGTGGTCACGGCGGCGGGTGCCGCCGAAGCCCCGCCCGCCATTGTCAGCAGAACGACGAGGGCGGCCGAAAGGGGGGGCAGGCGGAACATGGTCGGGATTCTCCGTCGGGTCAGGGCCGTGACGCGCGGCCCGCACGGCGGATGGGAAAATGGCCAAGGCTCTCGAAGGTTCCGGGCCCGCTCCTTGCGGTTCCTGGGTATCCATTGCCCGGCCTGTGTGGTGCCGCACCGCTTTTACAGCGTGGCCGTCATGAATTTATGCACAGTCCCTTGGGTAACTTAACGTAATATCGCTTGACTCATGACATGATATTCCATTTGTACCCGCGGGCGATCTGCCGATTTTTCAATTTTGGGGAGCTGAACATGCGTCTTGCTATCATCATCGGAATGGGGGCCACCGCCCTGCTGCTGGCTGGATGCCAGACCGCGGAGCAATCCATGGCGAATGCCCAGAACGTCTGCGTCGAATCGGGCCTGAAGCCCGGCACGAAGGCCTATGCCCGCTGCACCGACGCCAATTACCGCAACAACGTGGCCCAGTCGAACCAGGCCGCGAGCCAGGTTGCGGTCGGCACGGCTGTCGGCGTGATCGGCGGCGCAGCCATCGGCGCGGCCGCGGCCCGTCCGCATTACTATTGCGGCTGGGGCTGCTGGTAAGCGCGCAGGCCAAGCGGTCGATGGCAGGGCGGAAAACCGCCCCTCCATTGGCCCATCTTCAACCTCCCGGCGAGAGCCTCGCGGGGAGGTTTTCTTTTGGGAGGCACCCGTTGGTCCAGTGCCATTGAGCCTACCACCGTGATGCAGGAGCCTGGGGCCCGCTTGACTTTGCTCCTCCGGGTCGTGTCATGCCTTCGCGGATCGCACCTCTCGAGAATGTCCCATGAACCATCCCGTCATCATCCTGGTGGAGCCGCAGCTCGCCGAGAATATCGGCATGGTCGCCCGCGCCATGGCGAATTTTGGCCTCTCCGAACTGCGGCTCGTCTCGCCGCGTAACGGCTGGCCCAAGAAGGGGGCCCATTCGGCGGCTTCGGGCGCAACACATATCCTGGAGAGCGCGAAGCTCTACGACACGGCCAGGGAGGCGATCGCCGACCTCAACTTCGTCCTCGCCACCACGGCCCGTGCGCGCGGGCAGATGAAGCGGGTCTTCGGGCCGGAGCCCGCCATGGCGGAGGCGCATAGGCGCGTCCGGGAAGGGCAGGGGGTCGGCATCCTGTTCGGCCGGGAGCGCACCGGGCTCGAGAACGACGAAATCTCCCTTGCGGACGCCATCGTGACCTTCCCGGTCGATCCGCAATTCTCCTCCCTCAACCTGGCCCAGGCGGTTCTTCTCATGGCCTATGAGTGGCAGCGGCAGGCCACGGGCAGCGCGCTGCCTTTCGCGGGCGGCACGGAAAGCCTGCCGGCCCCGCGGGAGATGCTGGTCTCGTTCTTCGATTATATCGAAGGCGCGCTCGATTCCCTGGACTATTTCCCCGAGGACAAGCGGCCGATCATGGTCCGCAACATGCGCGACATCTTTCATCGCCTCGCGTTGACCGAGCAGGACGTGCGCACCCTGCGCGGAGCGATTCGTGCCCTTGCGGAAAGAAAACCCTAGAGAAACCATTAAAGATCTTCTGCTTTAGTGCGGGGCGCGAGATCTTTCGCGCGTTGACCAGACCAGAGACGCATGATGCGCCGCCCGCTTTCCGCTTTTCTCCTTCTTGGCTCCTGCCTGATCGCCCCGGCGGTCCTCGCGGCCTCACCTCCCAAGCAGCCGGAGCAGGGGCCGGGCGGGGCGGATTACAAGATCGCCGAGGTCATCAAGACCGGGACCGGCACCGTCAGCGCGGGAAGCTTCGTCTTCTACGGCAACGACACGCCTGTGGCGCCCCGCCCGGTGGTGGTTTTCTTCCATTCCTGGGGAGCCGTGAACCCGGCCCTCTATGGCGGCTTTATCGATCACCTGGCCCGCAAGGGCTATCTCGTCCTGTTCCCGCGTTTCCAGGAAGTGAACCGCACCCGCCCTGCGAGTGCCACCGATCTGGCCGAGACCCTGATCCGTGACGGACTGGGGCATCTGGCCAACGACGAGAAGGCGCGGCCTGATTTGAATCGTGTGGCCTTCATCGGGCATTCCGCTGGCGTGCCGATTGCGTTCAACGTGGCGGCGGGTGTCGCCGAATCGGACGTGCCGGCTCCCAAGCTGATCTTCGGCCTTATGCCGGGCGGCATCGCGTCAAATGAGAAGGAGCGGGGCATCATGCTGCGCGATCTCTCGACCGTGGATCCCTCGACCCTCCTCATCGCCATGAGCGGCGATCGCGATCATCTGCCGAGCGACCGTGCTGCTCGCCGGATCTTCGAGGCCTCGAAGGGCGTGCCCGCAAGCCGCAAGCTGTTCATGCGCGCCAGTTCCGACGACCACGGTTTTCCGGCCCTGACCGCGACCCTGGCTTCGCCCGGCTCCCCGAAACCCGAATACGATGCCTCGGCCATCAAGCTCCCGCCGGATCCGCCCCGGGATCCGAAGCAGAAGAATACCTGGAAGTGGAGCGCCGACATGTCCCTGTCCGGCCCCCAGACGATCCTGACCGCGCAGCTCGGGAACAACCCGACCGATGCGCTCGATTACCTTGCGTTCTGGAAGACCTTCGACATGGCCGCGGAGGCGGCCTTCGCGGGCCGTGACGCGGCTTCCTTGGCCCGAGACCCGAAATTCATCGACATGACCACCTGGACCGACGGCTGGCCCGTGCGCCGCCTCTCGGCCCAGATGCCGAAGGGGCAGGTCGAGGACGAGAAGCCCGAGAGGGGCCCGCGGCGCAAGCTCAACCTCGCGCCCACGGAGACGCGCCAGAGCCTGTCCGACTTCCTGGGCGGCCGCTCCTGAACCGGGGCCGGGCGAACGGAGATCTCCCTCCATGCGTGTCGATCTTCTGGCCGGAACCGCCTATAACCCCGCGGTCATGCCGGCTCCCGTACCGACCATCCTGGTCTTCGATTCCGGTCTCGGGGGCCTTACGGTCTTCTCCGAGGTCCTGAAGGCACGCCCGGATGCCCGGTTCGTCTACGCGGCGGACGATGCGGCCTTTCCGTATGGCCGCCTGTCCGAGGAGGCCCTCGTCGCCCGCGTGCTGACCGTGATGGAGCGGCTCGCCGTGCTCCACCGTCCTGACCTCGCGGTAATCGCCTGCAACACCGCCTCGACCCTGGTGCTGCCCCACCTGCGCCGGCGCTTCCCGTTTCCTTTCGTCGGCACCGTGCCGGCCATCAAGCCGGCCGCCGAGATCACCCGCAGCGGCGTCGTGACGGTCCTGGCTACGCCCGGCACGGTAGCGCGGGACTATACCCGCGGCCTCGTAGCGGCCTATGCGTCGGGCTGCCGGGTCAATCTCGTCGGCTCCACGAAGCTCGCCGCCTATGCGGAGGCCGAGTTGGAAGGTCGCCCGGTTCCGGATGCGGACCTTGCGGCGGAGCTTGCTCCCTGTTTCGTGGAGGAGGGTGGACGTCGGACGGACGTGGTCGCGCTCGCCTGCACCCATTACCCGCTGCTGCTGCCGCGCCTGAAGGCGCTCGCCCCGTGGCCGGTGGCCTGGATCGATCCCGCCCCCGCCATCGCCCGCCGGGTGGTGCACCTCCTCGGCGGCCCGGTGCCGGGCCACGAGGAAGGGGATGAGGAGTCTCTCGCGGTCTTCACCGCCGGGCGAGGCCTCAACGAGGCGCTTCGGACGGCTCTGCAGATAAAGGGCCTGCCGGCCGTCACGATCGAGGATTGGCCGCTGAAGTAGGGAAGGACATTCCGGCTGCTCCTCTGCGGCCGGAAGACGTCGAAGCGCCGCGTAATCTCCCGACGCACAATCTGAACGGAATGTGCCAGCGGATCGTCGACATCGACCGGTCGAGCCCCGCGTCACGCAGGATGCGCTCCCAGTCGGCGCGGCGGAAGCTTCGGGCAATGGAGATCGGCCCATCGTGCCGCACGAAACGGTGCCATCCGGCCAGGCGGGCCAGGAGGGGGAAGCCGTGGAACGCCAGGGCGTGCCGGTGCAGGTCGGCGATGAACCACCCGCGTATGGCCACGCGCTCCATCCACCGGACGAGCATCACCAGATCGGCGTCGGAGAAGTGATGCGCGGTCTGGGAGCAGAGAACGTAGTCGATGGATCGTTCCGGCTCGAAGCGAAGGACGTCTCCCGTGCGGTAGTCGATGGCGTCGCCTGCCGGCGTCGCATCCCGCGCGATGACTTCGCTGGCGGGGTCGAGGTCGATCCCGAGGAGGTCGAGCGTCCGCCCGCGCGCGATGCCCCATCGCCGGAGCCGACGGAGCAGGTCGCCATGGCCGTAGCCGACATCCAGGATGGTGAGCGGGACCTCGCGAGGCACTGCACGGACGGCGTCATCGAGCCAGCGAAGAATGGGCCGGTGCGCCAGCGTTGCCGTGTTGACCCGTGCGAGATCGGCCAGATAGGCGCGGTACTCCTCGAAAGGAACGGCTTGGCCGTCCATGATCTCCACGGCCTCGCTGCGGCGGGAGAGGCCCGTGTCCATATTGGCTAGCCAGGAAGGCTGAAGCGGAAGGTTTCCGCCACCAGTCCGGGTCCGAAGGCCATCCCGAGGCCGAGCGCGTTGGAGACGCGGGCCTGCATCATCCTCTGGAGCACGAACATCAGGGTCGCGGAGGACATGTTCCCGAAATCCCGCAGCACATCCCGCGACCAGCGCAGGGCGTCCGGGCCGAGGCTCAGGCCCTGCTCGACCGCGTCGAGGATCGTCCGCCCTCCGGCATGGACGGCCCACAGGTCGACCTCGTCCTTGCTCTGGCCATGCAAAATGCCGTCACGGTCATTGCGCAGGGCCTCCTGGCGCAGCGCCTTTGCGATCCGGGCCGGAACCTCACCGGACAGCGCCATCTCGAAGCCCGTATCGCCGATGCGCCAGGTAATGAGATCCTGCGAGTCCGGGATCGTCACGGAGCGGAAATCCTTCAGCTCGATGCCCTCGGGCGTCGCCGAGACCAGGCTTGCGGCGCAGCCGTCGCCGAAGAGAAGGGCGCTCAGGAGAATTTCCATGTCGGAAGAATCCTGAAGATGCAGGGTGCAGAGCTCGAGATTGATTGTCAGCACCTTGGCGGTGGGGTCCGAGCGCACGATATGGCGGGCGATCCTGAGAGCGTTGACGGCGGCCGCGCAGCCCATGAAACCGATCGCCGTCCGCTCGATCGAGGGGGGCAGGCCGAGGCGGTCGATGAGCTGCTGGTCGAGGCCTGGAGCCGTGAACCCCGTGCAGCTCGCCACCACCAGGTGCGTGATCCCATCCTTGCGGTCTCCGAGGCCAAGCGCCTCGACCGCCTCCAGGACGAGCTCGACCGCTTGCGTCTCGAAACGGGCCATGCGCGCCGCCGTTCCGGCGAAGCTGCCGGACCGGTAGAGGCCCTCCCGGTCGACGCTCTCGTCCAGGTTCGGGTTGGGCTCCAGGGTGGAATAGCGATGATCGATCCCGGCTCGTTGGACCATGCGCCGGAACAGGATCTGGCTTCGCCGATCGGGCAGGCGCCGGTCGACGGAAGCGATAAAGGTCTCGTGCACGTCGTGGCGTGGAACCGCGGTGCCGATGCCGTTGATGTAAGCATCCGTCATGGTGACCGTCCGAAACACCGTCGAGGACCCGAGAATACCATGGCGGCCAGCCGATCCCTCCGCCGAAACGGCATAGGGCCATCACATCAGTGTGACTCTGGAAGTGCCCTGAAGAAGACGAGGGTGACATTGAAGGGCGGCATGGCCGGGGATTGGCGAGTGAGTAGGTGTGATAGGCTGGCTTTCCTTGGACTGTATCAGTAACGCGGCTCTTTTAGCTTCCTGAGTCCGCGCAGATTCTGCAGTGATCGGGCAAAACGGCCTGCGGCGATGCGCCGCCGAGAGTGATCCTTGCAGGCTTTCAATTGTATAAATGCTATTACATAGCATAAATTGGAGAAATCTTATCCTCCTTTTCTTCGGATCGTCCGGATGCCCAACTCCTATACCATTACCCCACAGGAACCTCTTGGGACGACGGCGGACAATACGCCGGCCCTTACGATGGAAAAGGACGATATCCTCTTTGTCGACGAGGGTGCCTATTCAGGGCGACGGGGGCGGCGTCCTTCGGCGTCTATGTCCAGAGCGCCGCGACCGCCGCTGTTCCGACGCGCCTCACGATCAACGGTGAGGTCTACGGAAAGCTGCGTGGCGCAATTGCGGTTAGCGGCCCTTCGTACATCGCCATTGGGGCAGAAGGGTACGTCCACGCAGACCCGAATTCAGGTAGCGTTACTAGAGCTTCGACCATCAGTCTCATTGGCCCGTCGATCATCGAGAATGCGGGCCACATCAGCTCGCTGCAGTCTCAAGCGATCAACTTCTCTGGGCAACGCCCAACCGACAGTCTCGTGCTCACCAACACAGGAATCATCGAAAGTCGGCTAGCCGTCGATTTTCCAGGAAATCAAGATTATGCCATTTATGCCTCGCTCGGGGATGACGTGATCACCAACAGCGGAACGATCAAGGGCATCGTCGATCTCACGAAAGGCAATGATACCTATCACGGGGAGCTGGGCAGCGTTCTCTTTGGATATATTAGTCTCGGCGACGGGCAGGATTCCGCCTATGGCGGCGCCGGCACCGAGGTCTTCTATGGCGGCCTCGGCGATGACCTAATCGATGGCGGCGGCGGCCTCGACACTGTCGCCTTCGACCATGCTGCGACGGTCGACCTGCGCCTCACCACCGCGCAGAACACCGGCGAGGGGATGGATACTCTGATCCATATCGAGAACCTCACAGGATCCGCCGGAAAGGACACCTTCATCGGCGACGACGGCGCCAACCGCCTCGAGGGGCGACACGGTGACGATACCCTGACCGGCAATGGCGGCAACGACGTCCTCCTGCCCGGAGCGGGCAACAACGTCGTGGATGGCGGCGCCGGCATCGATACGGTCTCGTATGAAGACCGAACATATGGCGTGATCATCGATCTCAGCCTGGCGGGGCCGCAGGCGGTCGGGCCGAACCATACCGATACGCTGCAGAACATCGAGAACGTCATCGGCGGAGAAGCCGGCGACCTGCTGAAAGGTGATGCGGGCAACAATGTCCTGACCGGCGGCAAAGGCGACGATACCCTCGACGGCCGCGGCGGCGTCAACACGGCGGTCTTCTCCGGCAAAGCCGCCGATTACTCTATTCAAAGCCTGGAGGGGGGAGGACTCTTTTTCAAGGTGCAGGACAAAGTGTCCGGCCGCGACGGCACCGATACGCTCAGCAACATCCGCTTTGCCCAGTTCGCCGACAAGACGGTCGTGCTCTCCAACACCGCGCCCGCCAGCCTCACCCTGTCGGCCTCCGCGGTGGCCGAGAACACGCCCGCCGGCACGACGGTCGCCACCGTCTCGGCCACGGATGCGGACGGCGATGCCATCACCTATGCGCTCACCGATCCGACCGGCACGTTCAAGCTCGACGGCACGAAGCTCGTGCTGCTCAAGGCGCCCGATTACGAGACCGGCCCGCACGCCTATGAGCTCACCCTCACGGCGACCGATGCTTACGGTCTTGCCCGCTCCGAGACAGTGACCGTCACGGTGACCGACGTGGCCGACACGCCCGCCGGCGGAGGGGGCGGCTCGTCCGGTGGGGCCGGCAACCCGTCCGGCCCGGTGGCGCTGAGCCTGCGCGGCACGGCGCGGGTTGACCGGCTCACCGGCGCGGACGGCCACGATGTGCTCAAGGGGCTGTCCGGCCATGACAGGCTCTACGGCGGGGCCGGCAAGGACGTGCTGTATGGCGGCGCGGGCCAGGACATCTTCGTGTTCGATGCCAAGTTCAACAAGAAGACCAACCTCGACAAGATCGCCGACTTTACCGTCAAGGACGACACGCTCTGGCTGGAGAACAGCCTGTTCAAGGCCAACAAGAGCCTCTATGCGGCGATCAAGAAGGGCAGCGAGGCCAAGCCGGCGAAGATGGCGAGCAAGTTCTTCACGGTGGGCGACAAGGCCAAGGATGCCAACGACTTCTTCATCTACGACAAGAAGACGGGCGTGCTGTCCTATGATGCGGATGGGTCCGGGTCGAAGGCTGCGGTCGAGATTGCGACCCTCAAGAAGGGCCTCAAGCTGACCGAAAAGGACTTCTTCTTCATCTGAGGGAGACCCTCAACCGGCTTTCCTCCCCACGGCTCAAGCTCTCGGGGGAAGCGCTGCGCTGCTCTCCTCCCCCTTGTGGGGAGGAGGTGGAGGTGGGGGTGTCAGCTCTGAATTCTCAGAACGTGGCGCTCACACCCCCACCCTGACCCTCCCCACAAGGGGGAGGGAATCCGGTCGCGCTTCGTCCTACTTGCGTGTGGCCCCTCTCCACCGCTCTTCTTTCTCTCCGCGATCCCGGAAATATTCGGCTTGCTAAAGGGGAGAGCAGGCATCTGAGGAGGGCCGATCTTCCCGAATTTCGGGCCCTGGACGTGCTTGGAACTCGAGGCAAGAAAGACCAGGGTGCGCGATTCTCTGCACTCGCCTTTTGGAATATGTCGTGTATAGGTGCCCTTTCGTGCCGCTTATTGCGGTGAACGATGAGGATCATCAAACGACACGAGGAGTGTGTCATGAACGAGCGGTGGACGCCCGAAAGCTGGAGAAACAAGCCAATCCAGCAGGTCCCGGCCTATCCGGACCTCGAGGCGCTTGGAAACGTCGAGCAGCAGCTCGCCGGGTTTCCGCCGCTGGTTTTTGCAGGCGAGGCCAGAAAGCTGAAGAAGGCCCTCGGTAAGGTTGCCAAGGGTGAGGCGTTCCTCCTCCAGGGGGGCGATTGTGCCGAGAGCTTCGCCGAGCACAACGCCGACAATATTCGCGACTTCTTCCGCCTGTTCCTGCAGATGGCCGTGGTGCTGACCTTCGCGGGCAGCTCGCCGGTCGTGAAGGTGGGCCGTTCGGCCGGCCAGTTCGCCAAGCCGCGCTCTTCCGATACGGAAACGGTCGGCGGCGTGGAACTGCCGAGCTACCGGGGCGACATCATCAACGATATCGCGTTCACGCCAGAATCGCGCATTCCCGATCCGCGCCGGCAGCTCATGGCCTATCGCCAGTCGGCCGCGACCCTCAATCTGATCCGGGCTTTCGCGACCGGCGGCTACGCCAATCTCGAGAACGCCCATCGCTGGATGCTGGGCTTCGTAAAGGATTCCCCGCAATCCTCGCGCTATCGCGAGCTGGCCGAGCGGATCACCGAGAGCCTCGACTTCATGCGGGCCATCGGCGTGAACCCGGAGACGCATCCCGAGATGCGCTCGACGGATTTCTACACCAGCCACGAGGCCCTGCTCCTAGGCTACGAGCAGGCCCTGACCCGGGTCGATTCCACCACCGGCGACTGGTACGCCACCTCCGGCCACATGGTCTGGATCGGCGACCGGACCCGTCAGGTGGACCATGCCCACGTGGAATACATGCGGGGCATCAAGAACCCGATCGGCCTCAAATGCGGCCCGTCCCTGAAGCCGGACGATCTCCTGAGGCTCATCGAGAAGCTGAATCCTGAGGACGAAGCTGGCCGTCTGACCCTGATCTGCCGCTTTGGTGCCGACAAGGTGTTCGAGCATCTGCCGGCGCTCGTGCGGGCCGTGAAGCAGGAAGGCCGCACGGTGGTATGGTCCTGCGATCCGATGCACGGCAACACCGTGAAGGCGGCCTCCGGCTACAAGACCCGGCCGTTCGAGCGAATCATGAGCGAGGTGCGCGACTTCTTTGCCGTCCACCAGGCCGAGGGCACCTATGCGGGCGGCATCCACCTGGAAATGACCGGCAAGAACGTGACGGAGTGCACGGGCGGCGCCCGGGCGCTGACCGACGCGGATCTGATGGATCGCTACCACACCTATTGCGACCCGCGCCTCAACGCGGAGCAGGCTCTGGAGATCGCCTTCCTGACCTCGGAGCTGGTCAAGCAGGAGCGTCAGGGTCGTGAGCGGCCCGACGCGGTAGCCGCCGAGTAGTCGATCTCTGCCAAGGCAAGAAAAAGAGGGGCGCGAAAGCGCCCCTTTTGATAAGTTGAAGGTCCCTGGAGGTCGAAATCTGTCTCAGTGCAAGTAACCGAGAAAGAAGAGAATAAGAATGATCGGCAGCGGAATGCCGATAAGCCAGAGAAGGCCGCCTTTTAACATCGCTGTCTCCCGTTCGTCTCGTGTCGTGACAACGAACTAGGCCGTTTCGGGTTCCGTCGGAGCCTGGCAGTTCTTCAGGTCTTCATCGGCTCCGATCCGCCCACCTGACTGTCCACCTCAGCCCGGCCCAGGTCCTTCGGCAGGAATCGGTCAAGAACCGCGTCGATGACCGAAGCCGCGACCGTGTCGGCGGTCGCATCATCGACCCGGCACACATCCTTGAGGGCGAGATAGCTCTCCATCCCCGAGACAGCCGACAGCGAAAGAACCAGCCGGGTAAAGTCCTCCTCGGTCATGCGGGGGCGGACGGGCGCAAGGGCGAATTCGTACATGGGCAGCCGGCGCCCGGCCCGGATCTGGCGGTCCGGACGGCCGCCATCGGCCACCCAGGAATCCAGAGCACGCGCCAGGAAGATCCTGAACTTGGCCTCGGAGCCCCTGGTCAGGGCGAACAGATAGCGCTGCACCCGGTGGACCCGTTCCCGCACGTCCTGCGCGTCGCCGACGATTTCCTGCGGCGTGGCGACCCGGCCGTCGAGGACCGCTTCCAGGGACAGGACATCGGCATTCGAGAAGTACCGGTAGGCGGTAGCGCGGGAGATTTTGGCCTCGTCGGCGGCTGCCGCGACGCTGACGGGCTCATTGCGCTCCATCAGCAACCGGGCCGCTGCGAGCAGAGCCTGCCGGGTCCGTGCCTTTTGATTGGTTCGTCCGATGTCGAGGCGCATAGGGCGTGCTTCTTGAGACGTGTGTCTCATTATGATATCTTCGTCTCGTTCGTTCAAGTTGGTGTGTGTATCCCGATCCGCCATCAAAAGGGTTCCGCCATGACCGGCACCGAGACCGACACCTACCATCTCCTTGGAAATCTCCTGCGCTTCCATGCCCGCAGCCCGGATACGGGCGGCGCCTATTGCCTCGTCGAAACCCTGACGGCGCCCGGCGCAGGCACGCCGCCGAACCGGCATCCTTCCGACGATGAGGCTTTCTACGTGCTCGAAGGTGCGTTCGAATTCCTCGTCGGTGACGAGACCGTCACGGCAGCCGCCGGAGATTTCGTGAAAGTCCCGAACGGGGCCGTTCACGCATTCAAGAATGTCGGGGAGGCACCGGGGCGGCTGTTGATCATCAACGCGCCGGGCCGCGCTCATGACGGGTTCTTCCGGGAGGCCGGCGACCCGATGCCCGCCGGAACGCGGGAGCTGCCTGCACCTGAGGGCGAGCCGGACATTCCGCGCCTGCTGGAGATCGGGCGCCGGAACGGGCTGGAATTCCTGCTTGCTCATGAGCCGGCTCGTTAGGCCCGAAGCCGCAAAGCTCCGGAGGAAAGCTCCAGCGGCGGATTGCTGAGCCGGGACCTGCGCGCTACATGCGAGGAGCCATGGCTCAGAACCGTCTCAAGATCGCCCTCGCGCAGCTCAATCCCATCGTCGGCGATGTCGCCGGCAACGAGGAGAAGGCCCGCTCCGCCCGTGCGGAAGCGGCCCGGCTCGGCGCGGATATCGTGATGTTCACCGAACTGTTCCTCGCCGGCTACCCGGCCGAGGATCTGGTTCTCAAGCCCGCCTTCCAGGATGTCTGCAGGGCCGCGCTGGAGCGCCTCGCCCACGAGACGGCCGATGGCGGGCCGGCCATGCTGATCGGGCTTCCCTGGCGGGACAACGGCAATCTCTACAACGCCTATGCGCTGCTCGACCAGGGCAGCATCAGCGTGCGCTTCAAGGTGGACCTGCCCAATTACGGCGTCTTCGACGAGAAGCGGATCTTCGAGCCGGGCCCGCTGCCTGGGCCGGTGAATTTCCGCGGCATCCGCCTCGGCCTTCCGATCTGCGAGGACATCTGGTCCGGGGACGTGGTGGAGTGCCTGGCCGAGACCGGCGCCGAGATCCTGCTTGTGCCGAACGGCTCGCCCTATTGGCGGGGCAAGACCGAGGAGCGGTTCAACATCGCGGCCTCACGGGTCACCGAGACCGGTCTGCCGATGGTTTATCTCAACGAGATCGGCGGGCAGGACGAACTCGTCTTCGACGGTGCCTCCTTCGTGCTCAACGCCGATTGCGCGATGGTCTGCCAGCTCCCGGCCTACGAGGAGACGGTCGCTCTCACGGTCTGGGAGAAGGGCGAAGAGGGTTGGGCCTGCCGGGAGGCGCCGCTCGTCACCGTGGAGGAGGGCGACGAGGCGGATTACGCCGCCTGCGTGCTGGGCCTGCGCGACTACGTGGAGAAGAACCGTTTCCCGGGCGTGGTGCTCGGGCTTTCGGGCGGCATCGACTCGGCTATCTGCGCCGCCATGGCGGTCGACGCTCTGGGGGCGGACCGCGTCCATTGCATCATGCTGCCTTACCGCTACACATCGAGCGAATCCTTCCAGGACGCGGAGGCCTGCGCGAAGGCACTCGGCGTCCGCTACGACACGGTGCCGATCGCTCCGGCTGTGGAAGGGTTCGAGGCCCTGTTGCAGCCGCTCTTCGCCGGCCGGGAGCGGGACATCACGGAGGAGAACCTCCAGAGCCGCGCCCGCGGCACCATTCTCATGTCGATCTCGAACAAGTTCGGTCCCATGGTGGTGACCACCGGCAACAAGTCCGAAATGTCGGTGGGCTATGCCACCCTCTACGGCGACATGAATGGCGGCTTCAACCCGATCAAGGACCTCTACAAGATGGAGGTCTATCGTCTCTCGGCCCTGCGCAACCGCTGGAAGCCGAAGGGGGCGCTGGGGCCGGACGGGGTCGTGATCCCCGAGAACATCCTCTCCAAGGCCCCGAGCGCGGAACTGCGCGAGAACCAGACGGACCAGGATTCGCTGCCGCCCTATCCGGTGCTCGACGACATCCTCCGCGGTCTCGTGGAAGATGAGCTACGGGTGTCAGAGATCGTCGCCAAGGGCCATGACCTGGAGACCGTGAAGAAGGTCGAGCGGCTGCTTTACATTGCGGAATACAAGCGTCGCCAATCCGCCCCCGGCGTGAAGGTGACGCGCAAGAACTTCGGCCGCGACCGCCGCTATCCCATCGTCAACCGTTTCCGGGACCAGGGCCTTGTCGCCCACCGCCCCGACGAAGCCCTGGAGCGCGCCATCGGCAAGCCGCGCCAAGCCTCCGTGGACGTGTGATCCTCATCCCCCAGCCTTGTGCTGGGGATCCCTGCCTTTGCACTGGTGTTTGAAGGGAGAGGGGCGCCGGGGAGGTTACGCGCGACGGCGACGGGGCGCGACGGGTTTCCCTTCCCACAAGGAGGGCGGAGAGCAGGTAGTGCTTTCCGCGTCATTCCGGGGCCGCGTCAGCGGAGCCCGGAACCTATAAACATCGTCTGTAGAGGATAGAGAGCGACGGCAGCCGTGGTACTCCATCCTGTACTGTCAGCGGCTATGGGTTCCGGACTTGCCTGACGGCAATCCGGAATGACGGTGGCGCATCTTAAGCCTCCCGGGAGTGAAGTGGAACGATGCGCTCGGATCAGTTTGCGCAGGTGATCGCGACCGGCTGCAGGTCGCCGGTCTCCAGGGAGACCTTGTGAACGGACCCGGTGATCTCGTCGGGGGTGGTCTGGCGGAAGGAGAGGGCCCGGGCGTAGCCCTGTGCCTCGCACCAGGTATCGGCCACGGCCTGCCCGCAGGTCTGGCCGGAAATCAGGCACTCGGCGACGCCGTAGCCGTCCGCGGCAGGCACGATGAAGGTGGCTTCGGTGGAGGAGGCCTGGGTGTCGTTGGGAAGAAGCGTCAGCGACGTGGTCGCAGCCACGAACATAGCAGTACCCAACCCGAGCATGGCATATGCGCGGCGCATGTAGACCTCACTACTTGAAACTCGTGAACCATTGTCACGAAGGGACATGAATATTCCGCTAACGCGGTGCCCTCATGGGTGTTTCCTGCAAGAATGCAAATAATTTATGCCTAACGGGAGGGAACCTTGACGAAGTCGCGGCAAGAGGGCATTGATCAAGGCATGAAAACGGCAGCGATCCTCATTTCCGGGATTATTTGCAGCTAGCTCACCCGCTGGCTGGAGCCGTCTCGTTCTCATTCCAAGATCGAAACCATTCTCCGGCCTGCGGCCCGAAGGGATATGGTTTCATGGCGGCGAAGCTTCGCTTCTACAACACGCTGACCCGGTCGAAGGACGATTTCGTCCCCATCGACCCGAAGAACGTGCGCCTCTACGTGTGCGGCCCCACCGTCTACGACTATGCCCATATCGGCAATGCGCGCCCCATCATCGTCTTCGACCTTCTGTTCCGCCTCCTGAGGCATGTCTACGGCGCGGGGGCGGTGACGTATGTGCGCAACATCACGGATGTGGACGACAAGATCAACGCGCGCGCCGTGCGGGACTATCCGGACCTGCCCCATAACGAGGCGATCCGCCTTGTCACGCAGAAGACCGAGGCGCAGTTCCATGCCGATATCCGGGCTCTCGGCGTGCTGATGCCCGATGACGTGAACGAGCCCGGTGAGCCACCCCGTTTCGTCGAGCCCCGGGCTACCGAGCATATCGACGAGATGCGCATGATCATCGAGCGGCTGATCGCGCGCGGTGCCGCCTATGTGGCCGAGGAGCACGTGCTCTTCAGCGTGGCCGCGATGCAGAAGCTCCCGAACGTGCCGCAATACGGCGCCTTCTCCAAGCGCTCCCTCGACGAGCTTCTTTCGGGCGCGCGGGTGGACGTGGCGCCCTACAAGCGCGACCCCATGGATTTCGTCCTGTGGAAGCCTTCCGGGTCGCAGGATCCCGCCTGGCCTTCGCCCGCCGGCATCGCGACGCCCGGCCGTCCGGGCTGGCACATCGAGTGCTCGGCCATGGCGTGGCAGCACCTGATCAAGGCGTTCGAGACCCGTCTGTCTTGCGACGATCCGGCGGAGCGCGAAACCTTCGATATCCATGGCGGCGGCATCGATCTCGTCTTCCCGCACCACGAGAACGAAATCGCGCAATCGTGCTGCGCCTTCGACATGCCGCGCATGGCGAATGTGTGGATGCACAACGGCTTCCTGCAGGTGGAAAGCGAGAAGATGTCGAAGTCCCTCGGCAACTTCCTCACGATCCACGACCTGTTGAAGGACTGGCCCGGCGAGGTGCTGCGCTTCAACATGCTGCGCACCCATTACCGCCAGCCCATCGACTGGACGGTGCGGGGCCTGGAGGAGAGCGAGAAAACGCTCGACCGCTGGTATGGCATCGCCCAGGGGGAGGGCGCGTCCTTCTCGCCCGCGGTGGCGGAGGCCCTGGCCGACGACCTCAACACGCCGCGCATGATCGCGGAGCTGCATGCCCTCGACGGACAGGGGGCGCACGAGGAGCTTGGAGCGAACCTTCGCGCCATGGGCTTCCTGTCGGACACACTGGGAGCCTGGAAGGCTCGCCGACAGGCCTCGCTCGCGGTCGATCCCGCGGCCGTCGAGGCACTGATCGCCGCCCGCAAGGAGGCCCGCGCCGCCAAGAACTGGGCCGAGTCCGACCGCATCCGCGACGAGCTCGCCGCCCTCAACGTCGTCGTGAAGGACAACAAGGACGGCACCACCACCTGGGAGGTCGCACGCTGATGGGACAGTCTCTGCCGAAACCGGCCCTGCGGCCTTTCCTGCCCGGCGACCTTCCGAGGCTCGTCGACATCTATCAGGCAAGCGTCATGGAGCTTGCGGAGGAGGATTACAGCGAAGCGCAGCGTGAGGCCTGGGCGGCGCTTGCCGACGACGAGAATTTTGGCAAACGCCTCGCGGAGGGCCTGACCCTGCTCGCCACCCTGGGCGGCTCGCCAGTCGGCTTCGCGTGCCTCAAGAACAACGAGCATGTGGACTTTCTCTATGTCCATCCTGCCGTAGCCGGGCAGGGCGTCGCGGCCATGCTCTACGATGCTGTCGAGAAGCTGGCCCAGGCCCGCGGGGCGACGCGCCTCACGGTCGATGCAAGCGACACGGCGCGGACGTTCTTCGAGCGTCGCGGCTTCACGTCCCAGCGCCGGAACACCATCCCGCTCGGCGACGAATGGGTCGCCAATACCACCATGGAAAAGCACCTCGCCCCATCCGAGGCCCGGACCCCTTCGTCATGACCCGCGAACGCGTCTATCTCTTCGACACGACTCTGCGCGACGGCGCGCAGACCACGGGTGTCGACTTCTCGCTGGAGGACAAGCGCGCGGTGGCGGGCCTCCTCGACCGGATCGGCGTCGACTATGTGGAGGGCGGCTATCCGGGCGCGAACCCCCTCGACACGGAGTTCTTCTCCGAGAAGCGCACCAAGGGCGCGAAGTTCACGGCCTTCGGCATGACGAAGCGGCCTGGCCGCTCAGTCGCCAACGATCCCGGCGTCGCGGCGCTGCTCGATGCTGAGGCCGATGCGATCTGCTTCGTCACCAAGTCCTGGGACTATCACGTCCATGTGGCGCTGGAGACGACCCTCGACGAGAACCTCGCGGGAATCCGCGACAGCGTCGCGGCTGCGCGCGAGAAGGGCCGTGAGGTGATCGTCGATTGCGAGCACTTCTTCGACGGTTACAAGGCCAATCCGGATTACGCGCTCGCCTGCGCCAGGACGGCTTACGAGTCCGGGGCCCGCTGGGTCGTGCTCTGCGACACCAATGGCGGCACGCTGCCCCACGAGGTGAGCGCCATCGTGTCGGAGGTCGCCAAGGTCGTGCCGGGCGCCCATCTCGGCATCCACGCCCATGACGATTGCGGTTGCGCGGTCGCCAATTCGCTTGCTGCCATCGAGGCGGGCGCGCGCCATATCCAGGGCACCCTTAATGGCCTCGGCGAGCGCTGCGGCAACGCCAATCTGGTGACGCTCATTGGCGCTTTGAAGCTCAAGAATGGCTATGCGGCCCGGTTCGACCTCGGCGTGTCGGACGAGGCCCTGAACCAACTTACCCATGTGTCGCGCCAGGTGGACGAGATCCTCAACCGCCAGCCGAACCGCCATGCGCCTTTCGTGGGCGCCAGCGCCTTCGCGACCAAGGCCGGCATCCATGCTTCGGCGGTGCTGAAGGATCCACGCACCTATGAGCATGTGGAGCCGGAGAGCATCGGCAACATGCGCAAGGTCCTGGTCTCGGACCAAGGCGGCCAGTCCAACATCCTGGCGGAACTCAAGCGCCTCGGATTCACGTTCGAGAAGGGCGATCCGCGCGTGTCGCGCATTCTCGACGAGGTCAAGCGCAAGGAGTCGGAGGGCTTCGCGTTCGAGGGGGCGGACGCCTCCTTCTACGTGCTGGTCAAGCGGATGCTCGGCGAGGTTCCGGCCTTCTTCCAGGTGGAGCGCTTCTCGGTGAACGTGGAGCGCCGCTTCAACGCGGTCGGCGAGATGGTCACGGCGTCGGAAGCCATCGTGAAGGTGCGGGTCGGCGACGAGGTGTTGATCTCGGCCGCCGAGGGCAACGGTCCGGTCAACGCCCTCGACGTGGCCCTGCGCAAGGATCTCGGCAAATACCGGGACCTGATCCAGGACCTGGAACTCATCGACTATAAGGTGCGCATTTACCAGGGCGGCTCGGACGCCGTGACCCGCGTGCTCATCGAGTTCTCGGACGGCGAGGGCGACAGCTGGTCCACCATCGGCGTCTCGGCGAACATCATCGACGCCTCCTTCCAGGCGCTGACGGATTCGATGGTCTACAAGCTGTTGAAGAGCGGCGCGGGGCTTTAGCGCATCGCACCGTCATTCCGGGGCGCCGTAGGCGAGCCCGGAACCCATAACCGCTGAGCTTTATGAGAGAGGCGCAGTAGTTATCGCAGCTCTTTCTTCTGAAACAATGGTGTTTATGGGTTCCGGGCGCCGCTTTCGCGGCCCCGGAATGACGGAAGAACGCACTCGGAATGAGGCCAGTTATCTAAGCCGCATCCCCCGACAGCCGCGCCTTCGCGCGCTCCGGCCCGATCAATGGCAGCAGAGCGCCGAGTTCCGGGCCGTGGTCGAGGCCCGTGAGCGCCATGCGCAGGGGCATGAACAGGGCCTTGCCCTTCACGCCGGTCGCGATCTTCACGGCCTCGGTCCAGGTCTTCCAGGTGCTTCCGTCCCAGGGCTCCGGAGGCAGCAGGTGGCGCGCCTCCTCGATGAAGGCCCGGTCGGTGATGAGGGGCACGATGGGGCCCTGCACCACGGTCCACCACTCGGCCGCGTCCACCAGTTTGCCGAGGTTTCCGCGAACCGCGAGCCAGAATGCCTCGCCCCCATCGGCCCCGAGAGCCGCAAGGCGGGGGCGGGCAGTTTCGTAGGACATCTCGTGGATCAGGCGGGCATTGAGCTGGTCGAGCTCGTGCTCGTCGAATTTCGCCGGGGCGCGGGAGATATGGGAGAAGTCGATGAGGCGGGCGAGTTCGTCGAGATCGGCCACCGGCCGGACTGCCTCGGCGGAGCCGACGAGGACCGCGAGCGACGCGACAGCCTGCGGCTCGAGCCCGGCTTCGCGCAAACCCTTGACCGAGAGGTGCCCGAGACGCTTCGACAGGCCTTCGCCGCTCGCCGTAATGAGCAGGCTGTGATGGGCGAAGAGCGGCGCCTTCGCGCCAAGCGCCTCGAAGATCTGGATCTGTACCGCCGTATTGGTGACGTGGTCCTCGCCGCGGATCACGTGCGTGATCTTCAGGGCGATGTCGTCGACCACCGAGGGCAGGGTGTAGAGATAGGTCCCATCCTCACGCACCAGCACCGGGTCCGAGAGCGAGCCGCAATCCACGTGGGCATGGCCGCGCACGAGATCGTCCCAGGCGACGGTCGCGTGGTCGAGACGGAAGCGCCAATGGGGGCGGCGCCCCTCGGCTTCGAGCTTCGCCCGGTCCTCGTCCGTGAGCTTGAGGGCCGCGCGGTCGTAGATCGGCGGCAGGCCGCGGGCGAGCTGCCGCTTGCGACGGAATTCCAGCTCCTCCGGGGTCTCGTAGCAGGCATAGAGGCGCCCGAGCGCCTTCAGGCGCTCTGCCGCATCGTCATAGAGGTCGAACCGCTCCGACTGGCGCACCACCACGTCCGGCGGAATGCCGAGCCATGCGAGGTCTGTCTCGATGGAATCCGCATATTCCTGCTTGGAGCGCGCAAGATCGGTGTCGTCGAACCTCAGCACGAAGGTGCCGCCCTCCCGGCGCGCGAAGAGCGCGTTGAGCAAAGCGACACGGGTGTTGCCGATATGGATGTGCCCGGTCGGGGACGGGGCGAAGCGGACGATGGGCTTTGACATGAAAAACCCTATGACGAAGGGCGGCAGGCAGCGCAAGAGGCCAGCCGGGCCGCGAGGAAAGGGAGAGCCTCTGCCGCTACGCTATTCGCCCTTCAAAGCGTGACTATCTGGTCCGTGATCCGGATGTCCACAGCGCAAGAAATGCTAACGCTAAAAACGCCGCTCGATCATGTCGGCATTGGCCACGAGGCCTACGCGGCGGACTGAGGCCGTGAGCATGGGAATTACGTCCTCGACCTGCTCGGCCACGAGGTAGTTGAGCTCGAGGCCCGGGCGGATGAAGCCTTCGTTGCGCATGTGCGCGAGAAGGCTCAGGAGAGGCTTCCAGAAACCCTTGGTGCTGAGCATTAGGATCGGCTTGGTGTGCCGCCCTAGCTGCGCCCAGGTCATTTGCTCCACGAGCTCCTCCAGGGTGCCGATGCCGCCGGGCAGGGCCACGAAGGCGTCCGCCTTCTCGAACATCAGGCGCTTGCGGGTGTGCATATCCGGGACCGTGATGGTCTCCTGCACGGCCTCCAGGAGCCTTTCCCGGGCCTTCAGGAAGTCCGGAATGATGCCCGTGACGTAGCCGCCATGATCGAGCACGGATTGCGCGATGGTGCCCATGAGGCCCACATTGCCGCCCCCATAGACGAGGCTGATGTCCTGCTCAGCCATTGCGCGGCCTAATGCCGCCGCATTCTCGGCGAAAACGGGGTCGTCTCCGAAACCGGAGCCGCAGTACACGCAAATGGATTTGATCGCAGGCATTGGAACGTCGGGAAAATGGGAGCTAGCCCCCGTTGAGTCGTAAGGCATTATGTTATTCCTTATGGCCGTAGCCTTTTGAAAGATAAACAGCTTTAATGCACGAAAGTGCCAGATTGAGACAAAGGCATCATGGCTGACGAGAAACTGGGCAGGGGCACCATCGCCGTTCTTGGCGCGACGGCCATCGCGGTCGTGCTGGCGCTGTTCGGCGTGCTGAACTGGAGCGGTCAAGACAAGCCCGCGGGCGCCGGTACGGCCTCTCCGGCGCCGGCTCAGCAGGCCGGGGACAAGGCGCCGCAGCCTTCCGACATGGCTCAGGCTGTCCCGTCGAAACCCCAGAAGACATCCGAAAGCCAGGGACCGGCAAAGGCCACGGCCGCTCCGCCGCCTGCCGCTCCCGCCAAGGCCGCCGCAGATGGAAAGCCCTCCGAGCCGGTCGCTCCATCCTTCGACATCGTGCGCGTGGAGCCCAACGGTGACAGCGTCATCGCGGGCCGCGCCGCGCCTGGAGCGACGATCGAGCTTCTGAACGGCGAGCAGGTCCATGCCCGCGGCGTGGCGGACGCCTCCGGCCTCTTCGCGATCACGCCGCCGCCATTCCCGCCCGGTTCTCACCAGATCGTGCTCCAATCCATCGCGCCCGACGGCACGCGGCAGCGCTCCCGCGAAAGCGTGACAGTGGCGATTACGGGCGAGAGCCGCCCGCTCGTAGCTCTGGCGGCGCCCGACAAGCCGACGGTGCTCCTGTCCAATCCCGAGCCTCCGGCCCCCAAAGCCGCCGAGCCGGCCCCTGCCGCGCCCGAACCCCAGAACCAAGCAAGTGCTGCTCAGCCGGCTCCGACCCCCGCCGCGTCCACGCCTCCTGCGGCCCAGCCGGCCCCCCGTGCCGAGATCAAGATCATGAGCGTCGAGTCTGAGCCCGGACGGCTCTACGTTTCCGGACAGGCCGCGCCCGGCGCCACGGTGCGCCTCTATCTCAACGAGACCTTTGTGGCGCCCGGCGGCGCAGGGGCGGACGGCCGGCTCTCCTTTGCGATCGCGAGCGGGGTCAAGCCTGGCGATTATCGGGTGCGCCTCGACGATGTGGACCCGGTTTCGGGACAGGTGAAGTCCCGGGCCGAGGTTGGCTTCAATGTGCCCGTCGAGACCGCGCCGGCCCAGGTTGCGCAAGGCGCGGCTCCCCAGGGAGCCATGTCTCAGCCCCAGGCCAAGGCCGGGCCCGACCAGGCGGGCGCAGCGCCGCAGGTGGCGGGGGCCGGCGAACAGGCTCCCGTCCCGGCAGTTGCGGCACCCAGTGCCGGCAACCGCCTCGCCTCGGCCCTTCCGGAGGGGCAGATCACCCCGAGCACCGTCATCGTTCCCAATATCGATACCGCCATCGTGTCCAAGGGTGACAGCCTGTGGCGGATCAGCCAGCGGATCTATGGCCGCGGCGTCCGCTACACGGTGATCTACGGCGCCAACCAGAAGCAGATCCGCGACCCGGACCTGATTTATCCCGGCCAGGTCTTCGTTTTGCCCTCCGACGAGGCCAGAGAGACCAACTGAGGCGGGTTACCCGCCCGGGTGACATGCGGGCGCGAAGCGGCGGGATGAATTCGTTCCGCCGATCGCCTATATGGACATCCGGCACTGTCATCGGATTCTCGTAAAAATGTCCTCCTCCTCGGCGTCCTCCCCCGCGAGGCCGCGAAAAAAACGCCGGGCTTCATGGTCACGGTCAACCGACTCTGGCCTTATCTGTGGCCCCATGGCCGCCGGGACCTGCAGATGCGGGTTTTTCTGGCCTTCGCGCTCCTTCTGGTCGCGAAGGGCGCCACCATGGTCACGCCCTTCGCGTTCAAATGGGCCACCGACGCCCTCGTGGCAGTGGTCTCCGGAACCGGCCAGCAGGGGACGGAGGCGGCCGCCACGGCGGGATCGTGGCTGTGGCGCGCGCCGGTTCTCCTGACCTTGGTCTACGGCTTCACGCGCATCCTCATGGCCGTGCTGACTCAGGTGCGGGACGGGCTCTTCGCCAAGGTCGCCATGCATGCGGTCCGCAAGCTCGCCATGCAGACCTTCGAGCACATGCACCGGCTGTCCCTGCGCTTTCACTTGGAGCGCAAGACCGGCGGCCTGACCCGCGTGCTGGAGCGTGGCCGCAACGGCATCGAGGAATTGTCGCGGCTCGCGGTGCTCACCCTGATCCCGACCATCGTCGAATTCGCCATGGTGCTCGGCATCCTGGCCTGGCAGTTCGACTGGCTCTACTCGCTCGTCGTTTTCGTGATGGTGGTGGTCTACCTCGCCTATACGTATCAGGCGACGCAATGGCGGATCTCCATCCGCAAGCGGATGAACGAATCGGACGTGGACGCCAACACGAAGGCGGTCGATTCGCTCCTCAACTACGAGACCGTGAAGTATTTCGGCGCCGAGGCGCGGGAGGCGATCCGCTACGACCAGTCCATGGAGCGCTTCGAGAAGGCCTCGACCCAGACCTACACGTCGCTCGCGGTGCTGAATGCCGGACAGGCGGTCATCTTCACCATCGGCATGACCGTCGTGATGATTCTCGCGGCGCGGGACATCATGGCGGGGCGGACCTCCATCGGCAGCTTCGTGCTCGTCAATGCGATGCTGGTGCAGCTCTATATCCCGCTGAATTTCATGGGCATGCTCTACCGCGAGATCAAGCAGGCTCTCATCGACATCGACGACATGTTCACGATCCTCGACAGCAACCCGGAGATCGAGGACCGGCCGGATGCAAAACCGCTCCACGTGGCGAAGGGCGTAGTCCGTTTCGAGGACGTGCATTTCGCCTATAATCCCGAGCGGGAGATCCTGAAGGGCGTGAGCTTCGAGGTGCCGGCCGGCCACACGGTCGCCATCGTGGGCCCCTCGGGCGCCGGAAAGTCCACCATCTCGCGCCTGCTCTTCCGCTTCTACGAGCCCACGAGCGGGCGCATCCTCATCGACGGGCAGAACATCTCCGAAGTGCAGCAAGCGTCCCTGCGTAAGGTCATCGGGATGGTCCCGCAGGATACGGTGCTGTTCAACGATACGATCGGCTACAACGTCCAGTATGGCCGCTGGGATGCTGCCGCCGAGGAGGTGAGGGAGGCGGCGCGCCTTGCGCAGATCGACCGCTTCATCGGTCACCTGCCGGAGGGTTATGATACGCCGGTCGGTGAGCGCGGCCTGAAACTCTCGGGCGGCGAGAAGCAGCGTGTGGCCATCGCGCGCACGATCCTGAAGGGCCCGCCGATCCTGGTGCTGGACGAGGCGACCTCGGCCCTCGATTCCTTTACCGAGAAGGAGATCCAGGACGCTCTCGACCGGGTCAGCCGTGGTCGCACCACTCTGGTGATCGCCCATCGCCTGTCCACGATCATCGGCGCCGACGAGATCATCGTGCTCGATCACGGGCGCATCGTGGAGCGCGGCACCCATGCGGGCCTGCTTGCCCAGGGCGGGGTCTATGCGGCCATGTGGAACCGCCAGCGCGAGGCCGACGAGGCCCGCGAGACCCTCAAGCGCGCCGAGGCGGAGGAGCGTGAGCGCGAAAGCGTGGCGGGTTGACGGATCCCGCCGCCCCTGCCATCCCCCTCCAGGTCACAAGAGGCTAGCCGAGAATGTCCGATATCCTGGAATCGATGCGCCGCATCTTCGTCCCGATCCACAAGGAGGGGTATCCCTTCATCCTGATCGCGCTGATCGCGACCATCCTGCTGGCCATGCTGTGGTCGCCGCTCGGCTGGATCGGCACGATCCTGACCGTCTGGGTCTGCTACTTCTTCCGCGATCCGCCCCGCGTGACCCCGATCCGCGAAGGCCTCGTGGTCTCGCCCGCCGACGGGCGCGTGAGCCTCATCACCACGGCGGTGCCGCCCGCGGAACTCGATCTGCCCCAGGAGCCGATGACCCGAATCTCGGTCTTCATGAACGTGTTCGACTGCCACGTGAACCGCTCCCCCGTCACGGGCCGCATCCTGCAGATCCTCTATACGCCGGGTCTCTTCCTTAACGCGGAGCTCGACAAGGCGAGCGAGGACAATGAGCGCAACGCCCTCGTGATCGAGACCGGCGGCACCCGCATCGGCGTGGTGCAGATCGCCGGCCTCGTGGCCCGGCGCATCGTGTCCTTCGTCAAGGCGGGCGATTCCTTGAGCACCGGGGAGCGCTTCGGCCTGATCCGCTTCGGCTCCCGCCTCGACATCTACGTCCCACTCACCGCCCAGGTCCTCGTCGGCCTCGGCCAGACCTCCGTAGCGGGCGAAACCCTGCTGGCGGACCTCTCGGTCAACGAGCCTGCGCGGCAGTACCGGGTGGGGTAGGGCGGGCACCCATACCTGGAGCAGTGCTCTCTGGGGAGGAACGCCGAGAGGTATCCTCCCCAAATAGAGAGTTGTGTTCTCCGGAGACCGTGAAAGTCTAGGTTGCAGTCGCGCGGGGACTCGGCTGCACCATGAGGATACTGAAAACGAGTATGGGGCGATGGGCCTGCGCTGTTCTGATGGCGCAGGCTTTTGTTTGCCTGTCCGGATCACGGAGCTTGGCGCAGGTATACGAAATTGAGAGCGATGCTCTCGACACCCCCTTCGATAGGATCCTCCGTTACGCTCGTCTTATAGAGGTCGAAAAATACGCTATAGAATACACAAGGTCATATTTTGAAAATTTCTGTAATAAGAAGGAATTTGCGGAACTTTATGCTGCAAATTTTCAGTGTAAGAATCGGGTCTGTGTGACAAGTCGAACATGGGTTTACGGAAGTATATTCGATTCCAAGAGAAACGTCAGACGTTGGAGTTTCCGAGTAAATAAACCTGGATGCCCGAGGATCGGTGTGAATTTCTGGTCCAACTAATTATTGATATATATATATATGACGGTCGATAAAATTATTGGAATAAGATTTATCCAGTAGTGAAACAGATATATATTGCAATATAATTTATATGGATCGCGATTGTTCTCACAATAGAGTAGAGACATTAAATTCTTCTACAATATCAATAATTGTTTATAATCTAAAAGGGCTATCTGAAGCAGTAGTCGGATTGATTTGTGCAATCGTAAGCAAAAATATAATCAGGGAGCAGAGTGTAGGGAGAAAAAAGCGCCGACCGGTCGCGATATCATATGGAATCCTGTTGCATTTGGCAGCTAGACACTATCAGCAACCGGCACATTTTCCCATAACTCTATCTCAAATGCTTGGGGAGGGTGTTTTCCAGTAGGTGACCGATCATTTAATTTCATAGTATCCGCGGACCCTAGAAAACAATTCGTCGTAGAATACAAGGGCCCCCTCCAAATATATAGTTGTATTTTGAGTAGCCTATGAAAATTTAGGTTGTGGTCACACTTGAGGCTCGCTTGCGCCATGTCGTCTTCAAAAACGGGTCTAGGACGATGGACCTGCGCTGTTCTGGCGACGCAGACTTTTGTTTGCTTCGTAGAGCCAAGGGCATTAGCCCAAGTATATGAAATTCATAGTAATTTTATTGATAGCGAATTCGATAGATTACTCCTGAAAAGACAGTCAATTCCTGAAGAAGAGTACGTCATTTCAGAGTTAAAGCCGTATTTCTCGAAATTTTGTGGACGCCGCGATGTTCAAGAGTTGCTGGAAGCAGGGTTTGTGTGTCGCAACAAGGTTTGTCAGACCAGCAGATTTAAATATCTTATGGGCCAGTTCACCCCGAATATTGCTAGGCAATCATGGGAGGTCAAGGTTGATTTTGGCCGATCTAATTGTCCGAAAATAAAGATAAAATTTGGTTACGAATTTGACCCTTATTACAAAGATAGAAAGTACTAATCGTGGGCGATTGGACGATTGGGTATTCTACAAAAGAACTCGGCATCGCTTCCCATGGCGTCATCAGCGTAAGGGATTCGACTGGGACAATTGTACAAAGCTATGAAGGTCTAGCAGTAGCGCCTAATGGCGTCCGAGGAGCAATAGGCCTTTCTACTCTTAACAGGATAGAAGCAGTTGTTATTCCCGGCGTGAGTCCGAATTATGATCCGACTATGCCGTCGCAGACGCTTTTCAGCGGACCTCGAGCTGAGGTCGAGGCAATGATGGCGGCAGCTACTCTAGCGGCTAAGGAAATCAATGCTCTAGAAATTGGTTATCCAGTAATAGGGCTATTTTCTACATCAACATCCCTCGGAATTAGCAACAGCAATGCGGTGATTGAGACCTTGGCTGTTGCCATGGGCCTTCAGCCACCCCTTTCCATAACCAAGCCAATTCCAGGACAAAGTGTTCTCCTGCTGAGCAAGGAGAAACTCCTGGAGATTCGCGCTGCGACTTGGGATAAGCCGGGCTCGTCCCTTGAGGTTCATTGCTTCCTCGCCGACACACCCGTTCTGATGGCGGATGGGTCGGAGAAGCCGATCCAGGACGTCCGCCCTGACGATCTTGTCATGGCCTTCGATCCCAAGGGCAATGATGGCCTTGGCGCCAGGAAGCCTGCTCGCGTCAGGCGCACCTTTCAGAATGTCACGAAGTCGATCATCGACCTGCGCGGTCTGCGCATGACGCCGGGCCATGTGGTGCTCTCCGACAACGGTGAATGGCTCAAGATTGCGGACGTTCTTCGCCGGGACCGGGCGATTGTGGAGGAGCGCACGGGCGGGCCAGTCCTAGTGCGCGCGCGTACCGGAGCGGCGATCGGGTCGGAGGAGGATGCGCCTGTCACGGTGCTGTTTGCCGACCGGGCGGGCAGACCGCACAAGGCCGTGGTGAGAGCGGGAATCGTCTGCATCGCCGAGCGGCGAGCGGACGGCTCAAGCGAAGGCTGGAGCTTGGCGCGGGTGCTGCGGCAGCAGAACTACACGATCAGGCCCGACGGGACGCTGACAGGGGCCGATGGGCGATTCTACAACGCCACACCCTGGCCGGGCGGCACGCCGCTGGATGCGCCGTTTCAGGAGAACTGGGTGGTATCGCTCGATGACAGGCCGTACTTGCCAGATTGGATCGCCGGGCTTCGCGACGAGGGCGAGGCGCAGGCGGTGAATGGCGAGCCGGCCTTTGCGGTGTCTTGCCCCTTCGCGTCCAACCTCAACCGTAGGGAGCGCCGCCGCCTTGCGGCTTTGAGGGTTGTGAGAGGCTAGAGCCTCGGACGCAAAAGTGGGGACCGGTTTTGCGTGAAAAGATGCTCAAAAACAAAGGCTTAAAGCCTCGGACGTGAGTTTGATTTCACGCCCGAGGCTTTAGGGCGGGGTTTTCCCCGCAGAAGTGTTGAGGGCAAAACCAAAGCCGGCCTTGCGGGCCGGAGGGGGTGACCTTAAAACCTTGGCATGAGCGATCTTTTTCCTCCCTTCGCGCCCGATCCGGACGAGCCGCGCAAGCGGCTGTTCAAGCCGGTGCCGTTCCGGGTCATCGTGCCCAACATCATCACCCTGGTGGCACTCTGCCTCGGGCTGACGGCCATCCGCCTCGCCTATGAGGGGCGGCTGGAGCCGGCGGTCTTCGCCATCATCGTGGCGGCGGCGCTCGACGGGATCGACGGGCGGGTGGCCCGGATGCTGAAAGGCACGTCCCGGTTCGGCGCCGAACTCGATTCCCTGGCCGATTTCGTCAATTTCGGCGTGACGCCGGCGCTCGTGCTCTACAGCTTCGTCCTGCATGAGCTGAAATCGGTGGGCTGGATCGCCGTGCTGGTCTTCGCCATCGCGATGGTGCTGCGGCTCGCGCGCTTCAACGTGATGCTCGACACGCCCAACCGGCCCGAATGGCAGAAGAACTTCTTCACCGGGATGCCGGCGCCGGCCGGCGCCATCACGTCGCTCCTGCCGATCTACCTGCACTTCCTCGGCGTGCCCATCGTCGACGCCTCGGTGGCGCCGATCGTTCTCGTGTATCTGCTGGGTCTCGCGTTCCTGATGGTGTCCACCATCCCGGTCTATTCGGGCAAGACCATCGGCAAATACGTGCCGCGCCACTGGGTGCTGCCCATCTTCGTGGTATCGGTGGCCCTCTTCGGGCTCCTGGTCAGCTTCCCGTTCGAGATGCTGACGGTGATCACGTTCCTGTTCCTGGCGTCGATCCCGGTCAGCGTCATGCGCTACCGCCGCCTGGAGCGGCTGGAGGCGCGCATGGAGACCGCCGGGCCGGAGGTGCCGCCGCCGGACGCTTGAAACGCCGTTTCGCGGTTCCATTTTGTGGCGGGGCAGTTCAGCCCATAACCTGTATCGTGATTGTTTGCGGGGCCGGCTGACGGCCCTCAATGCCTGGAGAAGATCGTGGCGTCCTCCCCGAGATGTCGAATGCCGGCTGGCGTCCCAAGCTCGTTCTGGCCTCGGCCTCACCCCGCCGCCTGGCCCTCCTGCAGCAGGCCGGGATCGAGCCTGATGCGCTCCTCCCGGCGGACGTGGACGAGACGCCCCGGAAATCCGAGAACCCGCGCGAGCTCGCCAAGCGTCTCGCCAGGGAAAAGGCGGAGGTGGCGCGCCGCACCGCCCGCAACCAGGACGACCTGCGGGAATCCTTTATTCTGGCAGCCGACACGGTGGTGGTGGCCGGCGGGCGGATCCTGCCCAAGGCCGAGGTGGTGGATGAGGCGGCAGCCTGCCTGCGGCTCCTCTCCGGCCGGGCGCACCGGGTCTATACGGCCATCTGCCTCGTGACGCCGAAGGACGGGGTGCGTCTGCGCATGGTGGAGACGCGGGTGCGCTTCAAGCGCCTCGCGCGGGACGAGTTCGAGCGTTATCTTGCGTCCGGCGAATGGCGCGGCAAGGCGGGCGGCTATGCCATCCAGGGATTGGCCGGAACCTTCGTGGTGAAGCTGGTCGGTTCCTATTCCAACGTGGTGGGGCTGCCCCTCTACGAGACCGTCGCGCTGCTCGACGGGGAGGGCTATCCCGTCCGCTTCAGCTGGCTCAATGCCGCCTGAACGGAGGACGTCGCCATGAATGCGGCCAACGAGAACAAGCCAAAGAAGTCAGCCAGTAAGGCTTCCGCTGCCAAGACCTCTGGCGGCAAATGCCCGATCTGCGGCAAGCCGACGAATCCGGACTTCCGGCCCTTCTGCTCCAAGCGCTGCGCCGACGTGGATCTGCAGCGCTGGTTTTCGGGTCGCTACGCGATTCCAGCAGTCGAGGACGATGAAGATCGGGACGAGAGTGACCGGGAATTCTGACCGACACCTTTACGGACGTATATCGCACCGTGCCGGAAAGCGTAGCCTTCGCAATCCCTTAAGGCTGCCGTGTGCCTGAGCGGAAGCTTGACCCAGTGCAGTGCGAAAAATTTTCCACGCGAAGGCGCCTCAGGGTGCTGGACATGCGTCGCGGCTCTGACTATACAACCGGCCTCCGACGAAAAACGGCCAAGCGCCGCGCCGGACGCCCAGGTAGCTCAGTTGGTAGAGCATGCGACTGAAAATCGCAGTGTCGGTGGTTCGATTCCGCCCCTGGGCACCATTTTTACTTTTCGGTCTTGATTTTCCTCGGCATCCTACGGGTTGGGGCCCATCGCGTTTCTCCGGCTTCTGAAAATGGGACTTCGAGAATCCACCCGTCGGCCGTTCAGTCCGCACTTTTTGCCACGCCGTGTTCGTGTAGCGCGAGACCTCCATTGAGGTCTGAGAGCCCGTCACCCTACAGATCGGTGGAGAGACAGTTCCAATCCCCGCGAACCCCGTGTTCCTCCGAAGCCGGGCCCGAAGCGTCGAGTCGCGCCTGGGGCGAGCTGAACGACATGCATTTCAGCAGCAGCTCGGTCACGACCGAGTTGCTGCTCCCGCAAATAGGCCGTGCCTCATTTGCACGCCCGAAACCGCGCCGCTTCGCTCTCGTAAGTTGTTCCGACCATCCGGCGTAGCATGGCGATGTCGTCAATCGATATGTAGATGCCGCCGGCTGCCGACCTGGCAAGATCGTCGATGCTTTGATCCGTGATCTGCTCGCCCTTGATCCAGCGCTCCGCCAGCGCCTTAGCACTGGGATAAACCGTGATGTTGGAGAGGGTGGTCGCCAAGTCTTCACCCTTGACGTCTCCGTAGCGCAGGAACGCCGTCAATCTTCCGCAGCGCTCCGACGAGGCCTTGAGCGCGGCGAGATCAGACTGGGCGTCTTCGGTGATCCGACGGAGTTCCGCCTCGGCGCCATCCGGTCCCCAGATCACGAGACGTGGATCCTGAGGTACGAACACGTAATCGCTACCATCCGTGACCATGTAGATAGATCGCGAAGGCGACCCGTAGATGGTATAGGATTGGCCGTCCTTCTCGACCGTGGCCCCCCAGAGGGCGTTGAAGTAGATTGTTGGGCGCCACCCTAGAAAACTGTTTCTTGGGAAGATGACTGTAGGGGAAGTGGTCTTGCCATCCTGAACAACACAGCCGCCCTGCCAGCCGCCACGCAGGGCAATATCCTGCGGGATGCCTGGCGCTCTGGGCAGAGGGATGTAGGCACATTGAGCGCCATCCGCGCCGCGCTCTTGGGCGTGCCCGGCGTGGATGCGTTGCCCATGATCGGCGGCCACCATCGTGTCACGCCCAGGCGTCAACCAAACCAGTCGCCGGCCTTCCGTGTCCGTCACCAGCATGCGGTTACCGAGGATTTCGCCGCCATAGGGCCGCAGCCATAAGTGAGGGGAATTACGCCCGAAGGTCTCGATGAGGTTCAAGTCGCGGTCGATGAATATCACGGCACCGCGGTTGGCGTCGATTACCGCGAGATCCCCCGGGAATGTGCTGTCCCTCACGGAGAAGATCGCAGTCGGATAAATGAACCCTTTTTGGCCGTAGGTGGTGTTCTGGGCTAGGAGATCGCCCGTACGTGGATCGAGCTTGACAAGTCCCTCGGGCGAGAGTGACGCGCCGTAAACATTTCCATAGGCAAGGGCGACACCGTGGGCCACAGACAGCTTCCGTCGCCAGCGTAGTGTGCCATCGTGGTTGAAATACAAGATTGCTTCGCCGTCGTAATCCGCGACCGCGATCCCATCAGCATCGACCGCGACGTTCTCCGGGCTCGTCATGTCTGGGTGCTTGATCACTTGCTCGACCCAGTATTCGTCGCCTTGCACCGTGCCCTTTAGGATGTTGTGGCCACTGTAGTTCGCCACATAAACTCTGCCGCCGAAAACGTACACGCCTGTCGGATTCCAGTGAGCCGAGACGCCCTCAGGGAAAACCGGGCGGAGTGGCTGCCGGTCGCCTAAGTCGGGGTTGTAGCGGTCGAGGTGCTCGTACCGCGCAACGAGGATCCTGCCATCGGGCAACGGAGCGACAGAGACAGGAGCACCTTCATATGCAAGGGCTGGGGCTGCTAGGAGAGCGAGAAGGAAAGCAAGGACAAAGCGCATCGGAATCTTATTGCTACAGTGCAGGGATGGATTGTACTGCAGTGACCTTAGGCGCCCGACCACATGACAACAAGCAAGGACGAGCTGACGGGGAGGTCATCGAACTGGGATATCTGTCATCAGGCCATCAGCAAGGTCTTTGAAGATGCGGTTACCGGTGATCTCCCATAGCGCGTTTGCCTGGTTATATGCTCGCAATGGGCCGTAGTCCGGGGTTTCGTCGTACCGTGAATAGACAGGGATCTTGCCCGGTCGTCTCGACTCCGGTAGGTAACGCGCCGCTGTCGCAAGGCCAGCTCGAAGATAGGGCTCCAGCGACTTGTCCCCCGTGAGCTGCTGATAGCGATATAAGGCAAGCGTTGTGTAGACGTGCCCGTTATACACCGATATTGGCCGACCATTCGCAGGTGGCGTTTCTTCAAACCAAAGGTAATTCGCTTGGTCTAATCTAACGATGTCCTCGTCTTGCCAGGCTGTTGTGAGAGGTGCCAAGTAACGCCGAGAAAGGTTTAGATATTTATCATCCTTTGTGGCATCGTAGATCTCAAGTAGGCCAACAGAAACAAGAGCATTCCCGAGCGCGCTTTTCCACCCCGCTTTGAAAATGTCCCCGACCTGTTGGTAGTCAAAATTATAAAAAATCTCATCCTGGGCATTTGTATATTTAGCAAGTTGGGTCAAGAGATACGTAATCTGTTGAATCCAATCTCCATTGCCCTCACGAATCTGCTGAGCAACGGCTGAGCAATTGCTGGCAAATGTGTATGGATTGAATTCCTGCTTGAACTGCTCAACGTACTGCTTCGGCCATGGGACAGGAAGTTTGCTTGGGTCGTACTTAAGTCCCTTAGGGTGACGAAGGGACGCGACTTTCAACACGTCTATGTCAAAGCGAAGTGGAGTCTCTAGAATTTTTATTTGCTGACCGTGCAAATCAATCCAGGATAGACCCGTCACAGGCGTCACAGTCGCATCGCGTCGAGTGATCTCGCTGCTAATAACGTCGAGCCGCCGATTGATCTCACCCTTAATATTATTGATATAATGCTCAGCTTTCTCAAGGCCAGTCTGCCTTTGAGTGTACGTCTCGCGGATTCTCTGAAGGTCGTTCAAAATTCCTTGAAGGTCATCAGCAGACGAGAGCTTGATCTTGGCTTCATCAGTGCTCGTCCGGATGGTAGCCAGTTGGTCTCGCACCTGGAGCATGATCGCTGCGCTCTCAGCTAGCATTCGCTTTAGCTTGCGGTCGGCTCTGTGTTCAAAAAGGGCAGTCGCTCCAATCGCGATGACCACAACAGTCGTCGCTGCCCAGATATGTTTGTTGCGCAATTTGCTAGCCCTGCAAGTGAAGCCGGTGGATCATAGATCCTGCTTTTCGAAAACAGACCATCTAATAGACCAGAATTGGTTGAGCAACCCAGCTAACTTTCGGTCGCTGGCGTAAACACCACGATAACATTCTTTTGTTGCGCTTTAGAGGCAGTTCGGAGTATGCCCGCTGATCTCCCAGTAAGCATAGGATGCCTCGCAGTGGCTCGGATCTGGTGGCCCTCAATAACGAAAAGCTATCTTCCGGGGTTCTTAATCTTCTGGATTGCGATAACTGTCTTATTCTTGGAAACTAGCGGAAATCGTATTCGAATTGCCGATGAGATTCTGCAAAAAACAGGGACGTGGGACTTCATTGACCTCACGCCCTATTCAGAAAGCCGTGCTTCCTTTACTAGGGACCCGAAGGCTGAAATATCCTATCATTTTGCCTCTGCACAGCCTGTCCGGCTTATTACTCTTGGACTAGGAAATTATGCTGCTGGCACCAACCGAATCGAGATTCTTCTTGATGATCAGCCGCCGCTAACTGTTGTCCAGCCGCCGGCTAAAGTGGTCGGTCCGGAGAGCATTCAGGTGCCATTGCCTAGCGAGACAACGGTCTCGCTCCTTCGCATCCGGCCTATTGAGATCGGCCAATATAGCTTCATCGTCGATCACATCGACCTAAAAGGAGCTGGGTTTCCATTCAAGAGGGTGGCTTTGGTACTCGCCTTGGTGAGTGCAGTCGTCAGTGTATTTGCAATCGCTGGGCGGTTTGTCAGGGCGATGACGCCTAGTTCCGGTCAAGCGCTGCTGTTTATTGACGTCACCAGGGGCATCGCAGTGCTCCTTGTTGTCCTCCACCATATGGCAGGGTATTCGCAGCTTCCGGCATTTGCCCATGTTCCTTTATTCAAAAGGCTGGTGGCAAATGGGCATTTAGGTGTCGAAATATTCTATTTTATAAGTGCCTATACCTTGACCTTGAGTCTCTTGGCCGGCTCAAGCAAAGCGAATCCAGTCACGGAGTTTTGGCTTCGGCGCCTGACTCGGATCATGCCCGTGTTTGTGACTGTTGTTGTGCTGGTGCTTGCGGCGAGGCCACTGTTATATCCAACCCTCGCTGCCGATCTACCTCCAGGCACGTGGTGGCGTTATGCGTCCCTGACCTATATCTTCGATCAAGCGATCCTCAACGGTGTTGTCCAACACAGCGTGTGGTGGTCAATCTCGACAGAATTCCAGTTCTACGCGCTGATGCCTGTCTTTTTCTTCGGAGCCGTTCTCTCGGTCCGACGGTTGAGGGACGCCCCCGGCTATCTTCGGTTTATCGGAGCCGCGACCATTGCTGCCCTTGGAATAGCGGTATCTCGCCTAACACTGGACCAGTTAGCAGAGGTCGGCTGGTCCCAATACCTCGTGTTTAAGCATTTCGATGTGTTTATGGCTGGCATGGCCTTGGCTGTCTTGCCGATGAGAAATCTGTCCAGCCTGGCGATCCGACCTTATCCTTGGGCCGTCAAGCTTTGTGCCGGATATGGTTGGATGGCTATCATGGTCTTGGCCGTAGCGTATTATGGTATCTATCCTGTAACGGAGGCTGTTTCTGTCTCTGGGATCCAACGTCTCGTATTTATCGCCCTGCTCGGGTTATCGATCGCGACGGCTCGATGGCTGGAGCAAATCGGGTTTGGAGGGGAAGCGGGGCGGCTTCTGCGAACTGCAGGTATCCTGTCGTTCATTATCTACCTTCTGCACGTTCCGGCAATGCAGCTATCCCAGCGTTATCTCAGCAGCGGCCTCTTTGCTTCCTCTGAGCAGGTCTACGGTTACTTTTTATTGACTAGCTTGCTCATTTGCGTCCCGCTCGCCGTCCTGCTCCACCGTTTCATAGAAGTGCCGGGTTTGGCTCTTTCGCGGCGCTTTAAGGATAGCGCCGTCGTTCTGGGCGGCGTCCAGCTCTACTTGATCGTAATTGCCTTCCTGTTCTTTATGAGCGCTGCTGATAGGGCAAATCCTTAACCGGGGAGGCATTCGCCCTGCCAGCCGTGGGGGTAACAGCTATGAGGAGTTTCAACTGGTTATTTCCAACTTAAATTCGTAATGACAGTGGTTTGATCCCGCTCTTGGGCACCATCTCCTTTTGCATAATGAATTAACAGCTCGGCGAGCCGAGTAAAATGCGATATAGGTTCGTGTTAGGGGGCGTCTGAGCAGGTCTCGGATTCTCGCCGCCTCCCATTAGAAGCTCGGCCATGCGCGATGGTTGAACGATTGCCCGATTTGAATGATTGAATACCCAACCCGAATGCGCAGCCGGGTCGCTTCATCTCGCCCTGTCACTTCCTAAAGCATCGGACCCAAAAGTGGATTTGCACTTTTGGGTCCGATGCTTTCTCCTTGGGTAAGAGCATCGTTGACGCGGAAAACCGGGTCCACTTTTCCGCACGATGCTCTAGCTCAACGGAGCCACGATGGGGTAGAGCATGACACTTCCGAAGTACAGGCCACCATTGGTGCAAAACCTTCCGCTACAAGGGACATCTTGAACCTTGGGAGGTGTCGATGAGTACTTTGCATAAGGCCATCATTACGGCTGCAGGCATGAGTTTATTCGGGTTCCTGTCAGCGACAGCTGCCCCGGGTGGCATTCCGGGCCCGCCTTCGTGGGGAGGAGGCCCTGGCGGCAATCCCGGCGCTCCGGGCCAGAACAAAGGCGCTCCGGGCCCGTTGGCAGGGGCTGGCCTGCCATTCCTGATTCTCGCCGGTGGTTATGTCCTCGTCCGCCACTATCGCGGCCGCAGGCGGGTGCAGTCCCGTGCCGTGACGACAGAAGAGTAAAACTAGTCCGTCGCCCTGTTTTGGGCGCTAAAATGCTTATTAAGTTACTGGCCGAGACCAGACTGATCTCCCATATCCTAAGGCGGAAAAGAAGCCGCCTTAGGTTCTTGTTGTAAAATGAATTTCCAACAGGTTATGCCTGCGCTGTTGTTCTTTTTCATGAACTTTTGATGAGAAATTCCAGTGAGTGAGAGGGCTATTCTACGGCTGTTATCTTTCGCGTGCCTGAAGGGAAAAAGCCATCATTATTGTAGTTAGAGATCCAATCAGTAGGTAAATACCGGTCGAATTTGAACATTAACCCGGCCGCGAGTTGCGCGACGAAGGATGTGCGAATGTTGTTTAGCGGAGCACTATAGATGCGAGAGCCGAGGCGCATACCCTCATGGGGAAACGTATAGACATTAACTTCTGATGCCCCATCGACGACCTGCTCCCAAGCAGCTTGGTATGCGACGCCAATATTCGCATCGAGCGTCCACCATTCGTCGTCAATGAACACTTCATTCAAGGCGTGCGTTTCCAGCAAAACAACACGGTTTTGAATTCCAGCGATCTCAAGCGCCATGCTAAGAACAGTTGCGTAGTCCTCACAGCATCCGATTTCTGCGCTAAGGTACTCAGCGAATTTTATCGAACTCTTGGGTTCGGGAAGATTTTCGTTGTTACGGACACAGCCCGTGACCGACAAATTGTCGAAGTTGCCATAATGCCAGAGGCCGGAGACAATCTGCATTGCACTAAGAGCGAAAATACCATCGTCCGACTGCACGATTGTCCGGAGATCTCCAGAGCGTGACATGTGGCTACGTACGAATGCAGCAAAATCGCTAGGGGAATGTACGCTTGCACGCCAGTCTAGGCGGCTTGCAATCTCGCTCAAGTCGGATGGGATAGATGCCCTTTTGAATCTATTGAGCGGCTGAGCCAATAGCGTAACTGCCTTTACGCTGGAAAAGACCTGTGTTTGCCCGATCCACTTGTTTAGAGACAGGGTGTCCGAACCGGTTTGTCTGACCTGAATATTAATTGATAGCACTCCCTCCCTGTCCGGCGTCACTTCGAGATTTGGAGATTCATGCCAAGGAGCATCGAAATTCCACGACGGATCCGTCTCGTGCCGAACGAGGGCGCGGTACTCGTAGTCGCCAACAAATCCATCAATGCTGATAGAGATAGGCTTCCCTACATAGCTGACCCCAGCCAAGCTTGATGGAGTAACGGTTGGGCCGCCCTGGGCAGAAGCTTTGCCTAGTGAGATAAGGCTGGGCATAAGTATTAAGAGGAACGTACCTAAAAATCTGAGTATATGCAACGTTTCAGGCCTCGCGGTCCGAAGCTAGTTACTAGCCTAGAACCATTCATGATTTCAACTAAACACGAAATAACTGGGCTGAAAAGGCATGTGTTTCGCGGGCGGGATAATACCCGATGCCCTCAGCGGGTTCAAACGTTTCGGCGATATAACTTTATAAAGTGAGCAGTTGCATAACCTGAATTTTTCATGCAACAAAATCACATTTCATGTCAGTCTATCGTTGCTTCTCCTTATCCTATTAGATCAAGAAAATCACCACGAACAGGGAGCCGAGGTCGGCGGCCGCCTCCAAGCATCATCTCAAGTACAAGCCGAGATTGATGCCAATCACCGTCCTAGCATTAACCGCTTGTTCACGGGCCGGAGTGTCTTTGCCCCGCGGGGGCTAAGAACAAGGAATTGCTATGACGTTCGAGAAACTCGGTCTTGCTGCGGTCGCCCTGGCGGCGTTCATCGGTTTGAGCGGAAATGCCGCGTATGCGGCGCCCTTCGCCAAGGGAAGCGCATTCTCCGATGGAAGTGGCATCGTGCAGGCACAGTACCATGATCGTGGGCGCCGCTTCGGTCCTCCGCGCCGGATCTGCCGCTGGGAGACGGTCGAGCGCCGCGTGCGGGGCAGAATCATCAAGGAGCGCGTCCAGCGCTGCCGGGTCGTGCGTCGCTGAGCGACCAGGGAAGGGGCTCTTCGGAGCCCCTTCGTCCATGAGGCAGAGATCTCCCTTCGCAAAAAAGCGAGCCGTCTCGTCTGCATCAATAAAGACCGGGCATCGGAATGGGCTTGAAGCCGGTCAACACGCCCATCTGATCGTATTCCAATCTATAGACGCCTAGGCAAGGAAGTTCTTTCGCCCGGTTTCGATTAGGAGGGGCTACTGCGGACTTCGCCCCGGGTGTCCCAGCAACAATTGCCTTGAACAGGCCCGTGACCGCGTTGAGGTTCTCTGCCGTCTTGGAATCGAGGTTTGCGTTCAGGCTGTCCAAACGCCATCCCTCATAGAGCGTTGGCGTGACATTGGCGGTGCCCATCCCGGGCGTGAACGTGATGGCGTATTCCTCGGACTTGTCGGGCAGGGTCAGCGTCTTGAACTCGCAGGTCTGGGTCTCGTCCTTCGCCACCGATTTCTGAAGCGCCACATAAATTGCCGGCCGCCAATAGCGGATGCCGGGCTGATTGGGGTCGGTCACGCGGCTGACATTCACGCCCGCACATCCGGTAAGCAGCAACGGTACCAGTAGGAGCCAGCGGCCCCAATTCGAACGGAGGTGCATGGGTCCGTCTCCAGCGCCAAGCTTCCGGGCCATTGAATGCACGCGGCATCAACGCCGCGAAGAGCCCGAACGAGCACTCATCCGAAAGAGCAGGGGACCGGAAGCGTCGGCGCTCAGCGCGCCTGCAGAATGTCCTGCGGCGCGCCCTGGCCATCCTCGAAAATACCGGCCGTAAGCGCGCCGCCGAAGACTGCGGCAGTGTCGAGATTGGTGCGGTGGCGCAGGCATTCGGGCGTTGCGTCCCGCACGGGCGTATGACCGTGCACCACATGCTTGCCGAAGTCGTACTCGTTGTAGAGGAATGGTTCGCGGATCCAGATCTTGTCCATCTCGCTCTGCGCGCTTAAGGGCCGACCCGGCATGACGCCCGCATGGACGAAATAGCGCCACTCATCCTCGTAGGACGTGGGCAGGGTGGCCATCCACGCCACCACGTCGGCCGGAATGTCGCCCGGAGCTGCGGCGTCGTAGGACGCGAGCGTGGCGAGGCCGCCGTTCGCCAGCCACTGCATTGCCGCCGACTTGGGATGCCTGACGGCTGCGAGCAGCATCGCCTCGTGATTGCCCATGAGCGCCACGACCCGCCCGGGCGCATCAGCCTGAAGCCTTCGCACATCTGCGACCACGGCGGCGCTGTCGGGCCCCCGGTCGATATAGTCGCCCAGGAACACCAGGCGATGCGGGCGCCCTGACGCATGGCCGTAGATCTCCTCCAGCAATCGCCGGAGAAGATCGTGGCGCCCATGGATGTCGCCGATAGCGTAGGTCAGCATGGCCCTCATATGGGCGGGCCCTGCTGCACCCGGAAGAGCCCTTGCCCGGAAGGGCAGGGGCGTCAGAAGCTCTCAGTCACGGCCTCGTTCGCGGAGATGCGCATCCCGTCGCTCGGCTCGCTCGGAAGGCCCCGGTTCAGCACCACGACCGGCGCGCCGACCGGGACACGGCTGAACAGGTCGATGATGTCCTGGTTGAACAGACGGATGCAGCCGCTCGAGACCGACTGGCCGATGGACCATGGCTCCGATGTGCCGTGGATCCGGTAGAGGGTGTCCTGCCCGTTCTTGTAGAGATAGAGCGCTCGTGCGCCGAGGGGGTTGCCGAGGCCGGGAGGCATGCCGCCGGCCCAGGGACCGTTGCGCTCCGGCTCGCGCTTGATCATGGCAGGGGTCGGGGTCCAGCGCGGCCATTGGGCCTTGCGCCCCACCTGGGCACGACCGCTCCAGGCCCGTCCCTCGGATCCGACGCCGACGCCGTAGCGTAGCGCCCGCCCGTTCTCCCGCACGAGGTAGAGATAGCGGTTGTCCGTGTCGATGACGATCGTGCCGGGCTGTTCGGGACCGTTATAGGCCACCTCGCGGCGGAGATAGCGCGGATCGACCTCGGAGATGTCCGTGGCCGGAAGCGGGAACGTCTCGTCAGGCTTCGGACCATACATGGCCGCATAAGTCGGATCGACGACGCGGGCGGCCGGCTGAGGCGGCTGGGTGGAGACGCATCCGGCCATGGCCAGGGGCACCAGGATCGCGCCGATGCGACGGAGAAGGGGCCGCAGGGAAGGGCTCTGGATCAGATCGGCAACAAACATCAGTGGGAGACTCGTGGTTTCTTGGTTTTGAGGGAATCCGTTTGAGTGCGCAGATAGGGCGCAAAGACTGGAGAAAAGGTTCAAAGCCGCGGCGTGGCTGCAAAGTGGATCCCTCATGGCGAAAACAAGGCAGGCCGGACCTGTGCCCCTTGGGCCACACCGGCTGGCAACGCCAGAGGCAAATCATGGCTGGAAACAACGGCTTGGCCGTGAGCAGGGCTCCGTCAGGAACCCTGTCCTGCCTTCGAGCCAGTCCGGTGAGGCGTACGAGCGAGGCCGAAGACGGTCTCGCGCTTCGCGCAATCGTGAACGACCTCCGCGCCCGCAAGCTCCTCGAGGATGGGACAATCGGGCCGCGCGTCCCCGTGGCAGGTGTGCGCCAGATGCTTCAGAGTCTCGGTCATGGAGCGAAGCTCCGCGATCTTGCGCTCCAGGGCCTGGATGTGCTCCAGCGCGATGGCCTTCACGTCGGTGCTTGCGCGGCTGCGGTCCTGCCAGAGCGACACCAGCTCGCCGATCTGCTCCACCGAGAATCCTAAGTCCCGTGCCCGGCGGATGAAGCGCAGTGTGTGGATGTCCGCGTCCGAATAGACCCGGTAGCCCGCTTCCGTCCGTACGGTCTTCGGGATCAGCCCGATGGATTCGTAGTAGCGGATCATCTTCGCGGAAACGCCGGAGCGCTCCGCCGCCTGTCCGATATTCATGCGGCTTCTCCTACCATGCGGCCGATTTCGGCCGAGCCCACGCTGCCCGGCAGGGGAGGCCGGAAGCTGCGTAGGCGCAGCGCGTTGCCGACGACGAACACGCTCGACAGGGCCATCGCGCCTGCCGCGATCATCGGCGAGAGCAGCACGCCATCCACGGGATAGAGGACACCCGCCGCGACCGGGATCAGGATGGCGTTGTACGCAAAGGCCCAGAAGAGGTTCTGCTTGATGTTGCGGATGGTCGCCCGCGACAGCGCGATGGCGTTGACGACGCCGCGCAGGTCGCCGGACATGAGCACCACGTCGGCGCTCTCGATGGCGATGTCCGTACCGGTGCCGATGGCGAGGCCGATATCCGCCTCCGCAAGGGCCGGCGCATCGTTGATGCCGTCGCCCACGAAGGCGATGCGCCCATGTTGTGTGCGCAGGCGGCGGACCGCCTCCACCTTCGCGTCGGGGAGCACCTCCGCCACGACCTCGTCGATCCCGACCTGTCGGGCAATGGCCTGTGCCGTGCGGCGGTTGTCGCCCGTCACCATGGCGACCTTCAGGCCGAGCCCGTGCAGGGCCGCGATGGCCTCCCGGGTGGAGGCTTTCAGCGGATCCGCCACAGCGATCACGGCGGCGAGCCGGCCATCGATGGCTGCGTAGAGGGGGCTCTTGCCTTCCTGGCCGAGCCGCTCCGTGACCTGCGCGAAGGCCGCGACCTTCAGGCCGAGCCTGTCCATGAACCGGTCGGCTCCGATCTCGACCCGCCGTCCCTCGACAAGGGCTGAGACGCCGAAGCCCGGAACGGCCTCGAATCGCTCGGGCTCCGCCAGGGTTAGGCCACGGCCCTGCGCCGCCGCCACGATGGCCTCGGCGATAGGGTGCTCGGATCGGCTCTCCACGGACGCAACGAAGCGCAGAACGTCCGCTTCCTCAAAGCCTGTCTCTACGGAGAAATCGGTCAGGGTCGGCTTGCCCAGGGTCAGGGTGCCGGTCTTGTCGAGAGCCACGATCCCCACATCCTTCAGGTTCTGGAGCGCCTCGCCCTGGCGGAAGAGGACGCCGAGTTCGGCGGCCCGGCCTGTTCCGACCATGATCGAGGTCGGCGTGGCGAGGCCCATAGCGCAGGGGCACGCAATGATGAGCACCGCGACCGCATTCACGAGCGCAAAGGACAGGGCCGGATCCGGCCCGAACCACAGCCATGCCGCGAAGGTCAGCACGGCCGCCCCCATGACGGCCGGTACGAACCAGGCCGTAACCCGGTCCACCATGGCCTGGATCGGAAGCTTCGAGCCCTGCGCCTCCTCGACCATGCGGATGATCTGGGCCAGAACGGTCTCGGCACCGACCTTCGTGGCCGTGAAGGTGAAGCTCCCGGTCTTGTTAACGGTGCCGCCGACGACGGCGGCGCCTTCGGCCTTCTGGACCGGCACCGGCTCGCCGGTGATCATGGATTCGTCCACGAAGGACGAGCCCTCGATCACCTCGCCGTCGACAGGGATCCGCTCGCCCGGCCGCACCTGGACCACGTCTCCGGTGCGGACCTCGTCGAGGGGAAGCTCTTGGAACGCGCCATCCCGGCGGACCCGGGCGGTCTTGGCCTGCAGGCCCATCAGCCGCTTGATCGCTTCCGAGGTCCGCCCCTTGGCCCGCGCTTCGAGGAAGCGCCCGAGCAGGATCAGCGTCACGATGACGGCGGCGGCCTCGTAGTAGACGTTCCGGGTGCCGGCCGGCAGGAGGTCGGGCAGGAAGGTCGCGACGAGCGAGTAGCCATAGGCTGCGCTGGTGCCGAGCACGACGAGGGAATCCATGTCGGGCGCGAGGCGCAGCAGGGCCGGAACGCCCTTCCGGAAGAAGCGCAGGCCCGGCCCGAACAGCACGAGGGTCGTCAGAACGAACTGGAGATACCAGCTCTCCCTATGGCCGATGGTCGCCATAACCCAGTCATGGACGGCCGGGATGAAATGCGAGCCCATCTCGATGAGGAAGACCGGAAGGGTCAGCACGGCCGCGAAGGCGAGGGAACGGCGAAGGGCGGTGTTCTCGGCCTCACGGGCCGCGGCTTCCCGGTCGGTCTCGGCGCCCGCAGGAGCGGCCGGGCGGGCCGTATAGCCGGTCTTCTCCACGGCCGCGACGAGGCGGGCCGTCATGTCGCTCCCGCCCAGATACCGCACCGAGGCCCGGCTGGTCGCGAGGTTGACGTTGGCCTCGATGACGCCCGGAACCCGCGCGAGCGCCTTCTCCACACGCCCGACGCAGGACGCGCAGGTCATGCCCTCCACGGCCAAGTCGATCTTTTCGGCCCTGGGCTCGTAACCGGCCTTGCGGATCGCCTCGGCCACGGCCTCAGGCGCCGCGCGTGACGGGTCGAATGATACCCGGGCCCGTTCCGTAGCCAGGTTGACACTCGCCGAAGTGACACCGTTCACGCCTTTGATGGCCTTCTCGACACGGCCGACGCAGGACGCGCAGGACATCCCCTCGATGGGAATGTCGAGGGTGAGGTCCGCAGTGGGTCGGGTATCGGCCATGATGAATCTCCTGATTCCATATCCTGGCCCGATCTTATGATCCTTCCCATCATGGGAAGGTCAAGGCCCGCATGGACGCACTGGAAAGGAAGGAGAACCGGGAGTGGATGGAGAGGTTCAGGGACTAGGGGCGGCGGAGGCTGCGCGGCCGGCCGCAGACCCTCAGCCTTCAGTGGACCTGAATGGTGAATGTCGCGACGACGATCAGCACCCCGATGCCGAACGATAATCCGGCCCAGTCGAGGACACGTGCCAGAAGATCTTCGCCCGGGCGTTTGTCAGAACGAGAGGACATGCGATTCAAGCTTGGCATCCACGAAGCTTCATGCTCCGAGTCAGTTACTGTTAAGATAAAGACGCACGGACTGGAACAGACATTTCGTATTAATTAGCATCTTCACGTAATGACATTACGTAAGGCTGGTGGCGAAAGGAATGCGACCTTCGGTCCTAGCCTATGGTTGGGGGCGAATCCTGGCGCGAGCCTTGCCATATTGCGGGTAGCTGGAACCTCGGCCTGTGCCCGGCCATTGAACCACCATGTTCCACCACTAGCGGAATTCAGGACTTTTGGATGCGGACCTTGCGCACCGCCTATCCCCAGATGATCGAGACTGAGCTTTGAAGCACGTGGAAAAGCCGGGGCGGAACGTCCGTATTCTCACCTACAATGTTCATCGCTGGCTCGGGACGGACCGGCAGATTTCGCCTGGCCGGATCGCCGAGGTCATCGCCTCCTGCGAGGCCGATGTCGTGGCCCTCCAGGAAGTCCGGGCCGGACGGCTCCATAAGGGACATCCGGACCAGGCCGAGATGGTGGCGAAGCAGCTCGGCATGGACCTGCATTTCCAGCCGACGATCCGCATGCTCGGGGATCAGTACGGCATCGCCATCCTGACCCGGCATTCCTCCAGCATCATCAAGTCCGGGCGCCTGCCGTGCCTGTCCTCAGGGTCGTCCTTCGAAAAACGCAGCGCGCTCTGGGTCTCGGTGGACGTGGAGGGACACCCCCTCAACGTGATCAACGCCCATCTTTCCCTTCGCTCCCGGGAAAGACGCGCTCAGGCAGCCGCGCTCCTGGGAGAGGAATGGACCGGGCATCCCGAGTGCGCCGACCCCGCCGTGCTGCTCGGGGATTTCAATGCGCCGCCCTATTCCCGGTCCTACCGCCTCCTCGCCAGCCGCCTGAGGGATGCGCAGCTGTCGAATCCCGCCGGCGAACCCCAGCCGACTTTCCACACGCGGGCGCCCGTGCTGCGGCTGGACCATGTCTTCGTCACGAAATCGGTGGATATCATCGGAGCGGCACCCGTGCGCAATGAGCTCACCCGGGTGGCTTCGGATCACTTTCCGCTGCTGGCGGAATTGCGCGTTCAACCCGGCCCTGCGAGCGCCGAGAGCGATTATGCTCAAGCTACCTCAAAGGAACTGACCTGAATCTTTGCACGGATGCAACATTTCTGTTCCGGGTGCAAAGAAGACAATATTGCTACGTTGCATTCGCCATATTAGTCTCCGCCGGTTCCGCTGCGTGACCAAGCTCGGCCGCAGAGCCGGAGAGGACCATGAAGCTCTATTATTCCGCGGGAGCTTGCTCTCTTGCGCCGCATATCGTTGCCTCCGAGGCCGGGCTTTCCCTTGAGTTGGACAAGGTCAACCTGACGACGAAGACGACGGCCTCGGGCCGTGATTTCCTCAGCGTCAACCCCAAAGGCGACGTCCCGGCCCTGATGCTCGACAACGGCGAACTCCTCACGGAGGCATCGGTGGTCGTCCAGTTCCTGGCCGACCAGGCGCCCGGTTCCGGCCTGATCCCCCGGTGCGGCTCCCTGGAGCGGTTTCAGGTCCAGGAATGGCTGGCGTTTGTGGCGAGCGATCTGCACAAGGGCTTCGGCCCCTTGTGGATGCCTGTTTCGGAGGAATGCCGCCGGATGGCGCTGAAGCTCCTCCACGGGCATTTCGCCTTCCTCAATCTGACACTCGAGAGCCGGGCCTATCTCATGGGGGGCACCTTCACGGTGGCGGATGCCTACGCGTTCACCATTCTGAACTGGTGCCGCTTTCATAAGATCGACCTCACGGCCTATCCGCGCATGGTCGCCTATATGGAGCGGGTCGGCAGCCGACCGAAGGTCCGAAAAGCCATGGAGGATGAGGGGCTCCTCGCGGGCGGCTGCGGGGGCTGACGGGCTGGGATGCCAGCGCTCTTGCCAGATGCGGCGGCGGCGGCTAGTCAGCCCGATCACCCGGCTCTTTCGTCATGCTCCCCATCTCTGTTTTCATCATTGCCAAGAACGAGGCCGATCGCATCGGCGACACCATCCGGGCGGTCCGCGACCTGACGGACGATCTCGTGGTGATCGATTCCGGCTCCACGGACGGAACCCAGGCCGTGGCGGAGGAGCTCGGCGCGCGGGTCATCCACAATCCCTGGCCGGGATATGGCCCCCAGAAGCGCTTTGGCGAGGACCAGTGCCGCTACGATTGGCTGCTGAACCTCGACGCCGACGAGGTCGTGCCGCCGAAGCTCGCTGCCGAGATCCGCGCGCTCTTCGCAGGCGGAGAGCCGCCGAAGCAGGCCTATCGGATCGGGATTGCGGAGATCTTCCCGGGCGAGGCGGCGCCGCACCCGCTGGCCTATACCCTTTATCCCGTTCGCCTCTACCGGAAGGATTGGGGGCGCTATTCACCCTCGCTGGTGCACGACCGGGTCGATCTCACGCCTGGAGCCAAAGTCGGAAAGCTAAAGGGGATTATTCATCACTGGTCCGTGCGCTCCCTCGGCGACCAGCTGGCCAAGCTCAACCGCTATTCGGACCAGCAGGCGGTCGATCTCGAGATCCGGGGCGTTACGATCCCCACCTGGCGGGTGTTCTTCGAGCTGCCGGCGGCGTTCATCAAGGCCTATATCGGCCGCCGCCATGCCCTGCGCGGCACCTACGGCTTCCTGACGGCTATGAACTACGCCATCTCCCGGCACCTGCGGCTCGCCAAGCACTACGAGAAGCGCCGCCTGAATGCCTTGAAGGGGCCCAGCCAGCAGCAGGATTAGTGCTTGGCGCCAGAATGCTTGTCACCTCTGCCCGATGAGCAGGGAAGGGGGCTTCATGGCTGCGCGGCTCGCCCACTCGCCGGAGAGCTCGTAGGCATAGGAGCCCAGCCAGGAGAACAGACCGATCCAGAGACCCGCGAAAGTCAGCATCGCGGCGAACAGGAGCCGTCCGGCCGCGTCCCGCGGCGCCTGAGCCAGGAACCGCTCCCTGATCTCCGCAAGGGCCCCGTCCACCCCTGCGTCCGAGCAGGGGGACTGTTCCCGAATGTCCCGTTCCGAATCCACGAACACGACCTCCTGTGCGATTCCCGTCGAAGGAACGCTAGGAGAGATGAGCCCCGTAGGAGGTGCAGCGGCGCACAGGAAAAACCGCGAACGGCTCCGGCCCACAGGAGACGCCTGGAAAGGGCGATCTTGCGACACAACGACCTTGACGAAGGGGGCTTTGTCGCGCCATATGCGCCGCGGACGGGGCGATCTGCACCAGATTCCCCGTTGCTGGAGACGTGGCCGAGAGGCTGAAGGCACTCGTTTGCTAAATGAGCATACCCCAAAAGGGTATCGAGGGTTCGAATCCCTCCGTCTCCGCCACCTGATTTTCCTGAAGCGCTTGTTCTGCGAAGAGTTTCTGCGGCCCTGGTTGCCGCGCGCTGGCGCGGCGGGCCTGGGTCCGAAAAAACGTCCAGCGCGCAGGCGCTCGGCTCACGTCTTCAGCCGATACCCCGTCCGGAACATGGCCGCGATGATGACCAGGCACAGGGCCATGAAGACCAGGGTCATGCTGAGGCTGATGCCTACGGCCACGTCGGAGACGCCGTAGAAGCTCCAGCGGAAGCCGCTCACCAGATAGACCACCGGGTTGAACAGGGTCGCTTTCTGCCAGAAGGGCGGCAGCATGCCGATGGAATAGAAGGTGCCGCCGAGGAATGTGAGCGGCGTGACGATCAGCATCGGCACGAGTTGCAGCTTCTCGAACCCGTCCGCCCAGATGCCGATGATGAAGCCGAACAGGCTGAAGGTCACCGAGGTGAGGACGAGGAACCCGATCATCCAGAGTGGATGCTCGATGGAGAACGACACGAAGAGCCGGGCGGTGATCAGGATCACGAGCCCCAGGATGATCGACTTGGTCGCGGCCGCGCCCACATAGCCGATCACGATCTCGACGACGGAGATCGGCGCGGACAGGACCTCGTAGATGGTGCCGGTGAATTTCGGCATGTAGATGCCGAAGGAGGCGTTCGAGATGCTCATGGTCAGGATCGACAGCATGATCAGCCCCGGCACGATGAAGGCCCCGTAGCTGACGCCGTCGACCTCCGCCATGCGCCCGCCGATCGCCGACCCGAACACGATGAAATAGAGCGAGGTGGAGATGACCGGAGAGGCGATGCTCTGGAGAAGCGTGCGCCACATGCGCGCCATCTCGAACGCGTAGATTGCCTTGATGGCGTGAAGATTGATCGGCAGGTTCACGGGCGTCCTCCCACGAGGCTGACAAAGATCTCCTCGAGGGAGCTCTGGGACGTGTTCAGGTCCTTGAAGTCGATGCCGTGTTCGGCGAGGCGCCTGAGAAGGTTGGCGATGCCTGTCTGCTCGGCCTGGGCATCGAAGGTGTAGACGAGTTCCGTGCCGTCGGCTGACAGTTCCAGCCCCTCGATGCCGAGGCCCGGGGGAACCTCCTGAAGCGGCGCCTGCAGGTGCAGGGTGAGCTGCTTCCTGCCCAATTTGTGCATCAGCGCCGCCTTCTCGTCCACGAGGATGATCTCGCCCTTGCGGATCACGCCCACCCGGTCGGCCATCTCCTCGGCCTCCTCGATGTAGTGCGTGGTGAGGATGATGGTGACGCCGCTCTCGCGCAGGCGTCTCACCATGGCCCACATGTCGCGCCGCAGCTCCACATCGACGCCGGCGGTCGGCTCGTCGAGAAACAGGATCTCGGGCTCGTGCGAGAGCGCCTTGGCGATCATCACGCGCCGCTTCATGCCGCCCGAAAGGGCGCGGATCTTGGTGTCGCGCTTGTCCCACAGGGAGAGATCCCGCAGGATCCGCTCGATCAGGGCAGGATTGGGCGCCTTGCCGAACAGGCCGCGACTGAACTTCACCGTATCCTGGACGGTTTCGAACGTGTCCGTGGCAAGTTCCTGCGGCACGAGGCCGATCTTGGTGCGGGCGGCGCGGTAGTCGCGAATGATGTCGTGGCCCGCCACCATTACCCGGCCTGTGCTGGGATTGACGAGCCCGCAGATGGTGCTGATCAGGGTCGTCTTGCCGGCGCCGTTCGGCCCGAGGAGAGCGAAGATCTCTCCCTGGCGTATATCCAGGTCCACATTCCGCAGGGCCTGGAAGCCCGAAGCATAGACCTTGTTGAGCCCGGATACTGAGATGACCGGGTCCCGTTCCCGCGGGATTCCCGAACCGTGCCTGTCCTCGAGCGGCTTCATGAGCCACCTTCCCCTCGGCGCAGAGCGATTGATGCCGGATGGCCCGTCGACGCTCGCCCCGTCGGCGGGGCAAAGGGTTTACGACCACGCCCGCGATTCAGCAAGCCCGGGCCAGGACGGTCCTGTGGGTTGGGTTCAGCGCCGGCGTTCCGGCACCACGAGGGGGACTTCGGCCAGGATATCCACCGACAACGGCCTTGCGGCGGAGGGCACAGGCTTCTCGACGACCACTTCGTTGGAATGGGCGGGAACCAGCCGCTTCTCCAGGGAGGCGATCTGCCGGGTCAATGCATCGATGCTTGCCTTCAGGGCCAGAATGTCGGCGGCGTCAGGAACGCTCGGCTGCGGTACAGGCTGGGAAGGCCCGGGTTGAGACGGGGCCAGAACGGGTTCCCGACGGGCGGGGACTGGCTCCACGGGCTGGGGAACAGGCTCGGAAAAGGCTGGCTCCTGCCGCTCGGCGCGGGGCGCCACAAGGCGCCGAAGGGCGCGCCAGAGCAGCCACACCAGGCACAGGCCCAGGAACGAAGCCGCGGCAATCGGTGCGAGCTCGCCCAGTCCATCCATCATCGCAATCTCCTCTGCGCCTGGGCGGGAAGGATTTGGGGACGGGGAGGCGGTCCGCCATGCCAGGGCGGCCCTGCGCTAGAGCGTGAGTGTGGTGACTTTCGGGCAAGGGTGGCTTGGGCCGGGCCGATGATGGGTCATCTTAACGCTACGGTAAGATCCGGCTGAAAAGGTTCGCGCGTTCCCGCACAGCACATAACGAGTATTCCCTTAATGAAACGATCCACACTCTCAGCATTGTTTTTCCTCGTGGCCTCCTGCTCCAGCGTTCTTGCACAGGAGATCAAGCCTTTGGGAACATTCGAGAACTGGAGCGCCTGGTCGTCATACGAAGGAAAGACGAGGGTTTGTTATATCTATGCGGAAGCGCAGACCATGAAACCTGAAAATCTCGATCACGGTCGCGTGAGTTTTGCTATCCGCCATCGCCGGCAGGGCCCGAGCGAGACGGAGGCCAGCCTCCGCGCCGGATATGATTTCGGCGCAGAGGCCATCAAGGTCTCGGTGGACGGGACCGCCTTCACGATGCTGCCGCGCGGCGCCTATGCCTGGCTCCGCCGGGAGGAGCGGGAAGGGGAGTTCATGGCGGCTCTGCAGAAGGGCAAGCTCATGACCGTCGAGGCTCTCTCCAGCCGCGGAAACCGGACGGAATATACCTTCTCGCTCAAGGGCGTGACGGCTGCGATGCGGAAGGCGACACGATCCTGCCGCTGACCGGGAGGCGAGGATGGCCCCGAGAATGACCCATCGTGCCGCGTGGCTGGCCTGCCTCCTGTCGCTCCTGGCGGTCGATGCCGGTAGGGTGGGCGCGCAGGCCGCTGGGCCGGCCGCACCGGTTTCGGCCGGGAGGCCGGTGGCGCTTCCTTATTTCGCGTCCCTGAAGCGACCCGTGGCCAATGTCCGCGTCGGGCCCGGGCGGGATTATCCGATCCGCTGGGTCTACAAGAAGCGCGGCCTGCCGGTGGAGGTGCTCGCGTCCTATGGCAATTGGCGGCGCATCCGCGCCAGCGACGGGAGCGAGGGATGGATCGCCGCAATGCTCCTGTCGTCCCGCCGCACCGCCCTGGTGGCCCCGTGGAGCGAGAGCGCCGTCGACCTTCGGGCGGGGAGGCGCCCGACATCCGCCGTCGCGGCGCGCCTTCAGCCCCGTGTGCTCGTCGGCCTGCAATGGTGCGATCGGATGTGGTGTTCCGTCCGCGTGCAGGGCCAGGAGGCGAGCGGCTATGTCCGCCAGACGCGCCTATGGGGCGTCTATCCCGACGAGACGATCCCGGACCGCAGCGTTTGGGGCGTGATGCGCAACATGCTCTGAGGGGCGCTTAGGCCGTGCCTCCGCGCAGGAGCGCATAGGCTTGCCGTGCCGTATCCTCGTCGCAGACCAGGACCGAGGCACGCTTCGCCCGCAGGGCGCCCGCAACGGCTCGGGTCTTGTTGGCGCCGCCCGAGGTCAGGACGACGGTGGGGATCCGCGAGAGGTCGTCGAGGGGCAGCGCGATGGCGCGGCGGTTGAGCGGGTGGTCGATGGGCGTGCCGTTCTCGTCATAGAATTGGCCCATAATGTCGCCGACCGCGCCCCTGGAGCGCAGGTCGTCAGTGGAGACGTCGCGCGGGAGGCCGTAGCGCACCAGCAGTGAGCGTTCGGACAGGTCGCCGATGCTCAGCACCGCGATGTCGTTGGCGGCGATCCGCTCGAAGGTCTCGCGAAATACGTCCTGCGCCAGGATGATGTCGCGGGAATCCGGGCTGCCCGCATAGATCGGCGCCGCCAGATACTGGCATTGGGCATTGAGCCGGTTGGCGAGGCCGCTGGCGGTCTCGAAGGTGTTGAGCTCGAGCCCGTGGGTAAGGCCGCCCATCATCGAGTTTACGCACAGGCCCGGATAGCGGCCAGCCCGCATATTGCGGATCGTCTCGCGCAAGGTGGCGCCCCAGCCGAGGCCCAGGCCGGACACCTGATTCTCCTCCAGGTAGGTCGAGAGATACTCGCCCGTTGCCTGCCCGAGCAGGATCGGGATGAGATCCGGGTCCTCCGGCGTCGGAATGATGATCGCAGCCTTGAGGCCCAGCTCCTCGACGAAGACCCGTTCCAGGGCGAGGCAGCTCGCGAAACGCGAATTGAGCGTGATGCTGACGAGGCCGCTGGTGCGCGCCTCCACCAGCATGCGGTTCACCCGCAGGCGCGTCATCTTGAGCTTCTCGGCGATCTCGGCCTGAGTCAGCCCCTCCATGTAGTAGAGCCAAGCGACGCGGGCTTCGATCTGCTCTTCGGGACGGGTCATGGCCGGAGCCCTCGGGAAACGCTGTTGCGGACCGGAATTGTCACAAGTGCCCTCACTTCACAAGGCGACCCGCCCATTCGACGCGGAAAGGGCCGGGGAGGAGGACTCGACAGTTCCGTTGCGTTCGTCATACAAATGTAATACAAACTATTCAAATGTATTTCCAGTGAGGGATCGATGGCCGATCAGGCACGCGTACTCGACCGGGCAATCGGGAAAGCTGCAGTCACACGCAGCGTGTTCGTCGCACCGGGCGCTCTGGCGGCGCTGCCTGAAGGGGCCAGGGACTTCAAGGGAAAGCCGTTGCTCGTGATCGCCGACGACACCACAATGGATGTGGCGGGCCGCCAAGCGGCATCCGTGCTCTCAGGAGCAGGATTTGCGGTCGCGGAGCCGATCGTCCTTCATGAGAAGCCCCGGGTGAAGCCCCATGCGGCAACTGCGCGGGACATTGCAGCGGCGATTCGCGAGCGCGGCGCCGTTCCGGTCTCGGTCGGGTCGGGCGTGATCAACGATTTGACGAAATATGCCGCCGAGGTGGCGGGCGTGCCTTACGTCTGCGTGGCGACCGCCGCTTCCATGGACGGCTATGCGGCTTCCGGTGCGGCTCTCCTCGACGATGGGTTCAAGCGGACCCTCGGCTGTGCGCCGCCGGTCACCGTGGTGGCGGATCTCGACATCGTCGCGCAGGCACCCCGCCGCATGGCCGGCTGGGGCTATGGCGACCTCGCGGGCAAGATCGTCGCGGGTGCCGACTGGAAGCTCGCGGACGCGCTCGGCGAGGAAGCCGTCAACCCTGAGCCCTTCGCCATGGTGCAGGACAATGTCCGAGAATGGCTGTCGCGGCCCGGCGCGGTGGCGGCTGGCGATCCGGATGCCACGGGCGACCTGGTCAACGGCCTGCTCGTCGCGGGCTTCGCCATGCAGGCCCACGGCAATTCCAGGCCCGCCAGCGGCGCCGAGCACCTGATCTCCCATGTGTGGGAAATGGAACGCCTCACTTTCCAGGGCGAGCCTGCCGCGCACGGGGCCTGCGTCGGCATCGGCACCGTGGCGCTCCTTGCGCTCTATGAGTGGTTTCTTGCCCAGGACATTACATCCGAGACGGTCCGTGCCGCCTCCGGCGCATCCTCGCCGGAGCGGATCGAGGCGGAGATCGCCGCGGGTTTCCCGGAGGGGCATCTCGCCGACAGCGCACGGGTCGAAATGGCCGTGAAGACCGCGAATGCCGGCCGTCGTGCGGAGCGCCTCGCGATCCTGGTCGAACGTTGGCCCGCTCTGCGGGAGGACCTGCGCGGCACCTGCGTCCCGGCAGACACGATGGAAGCGTGGTTGCGCCAGGCGGGCGCGCCGGCGCATCCGAACGATCTCGGCGTACCGCTCGCCAAACTCGCGGCGGATTACCGCCGTGCGCGGCTGATCCGGCGGCGCTACACCATCCTGGATCTTCTCGACGATCTGGGCTGGCTCGACAGAGGAATCGCCGCTCTCTTTGCCCAGGATGGTTTCTGGGGGCGGCGTTCAGGGGCGGAGACGCGGCACACCGCCTCTGCCTGAGCGAACGAAACGACAAACGAAAGGGAGGACCTACCGTGACATTTCTTTCTCTCAAGGCTCCGGCCGCCGCAGGCGTCCTGGCGCTCTGCCTCTCCGGCACCGCGATGGCGGCGCCCGTGGAGGTGCAATGGTGGCACGCCATGAACGGCGTCAACGGCGAACGCGTCGAGGAACTCGTCAAGAAATTCAACGAGTCCAACGATCAGTACAAGGTCGTGGCGGTCAACAAGGGCAATTACGACGAGGTGATCAACAGCACCATCGCGGCCTATCGCGCCAAGCGCCCGCCCCATATCGTGCAGATCTATGAGCGCGGCTTCATGACCATGCTGCTCTCGGACGCCATTGTCCCGGTTCAGGAGCTGATGGACAAGACCGGCCACAAGGTCGATTGGAACGACTTCATCAAGCCGGTCGCCGGGTTCTACTCCTACAAGGGCAAGCTCGCGGCGATGCCCTTCAATTCCTCGTCGCCGATCCTCTACTACAACAAGGATCAGTTCCAGAAAGCGGGCTTCGAGAAGCCGGCCGAGACCTGGGGCGAGTTCGAGAAGCAGCTCTACGCCATCAAGAAGTCCGGCGCGGCCGAGTGCGGCACGGCGCTCGCCACCGACTATCACTGGAGCATGATCGAGAACTACAGCGCCATCAACGATCAGCCCTACGCCACGAAGGCGAACGGCTACGATGGGCTGGACACGGAGTTCGTCTACAACAAGACCCTGGTGGTGCCCCAGGTGGCGCGCCTGAAGCGCTGGCTCGACGACGATGTGCTGAAGATCGCCGGCCAGGGCTTCAGCCCCGAGCAGCTCTTTACCTCCGGCACCTGTGCCACCTATTTCGCCTCGACGGCCGCCCATAGCGGCATCGAGAAGAATTCCAAGATCAACTGGAGCGCCACCTACCTGCCGTGGGAAGAGGGCCGCCAGCCGAAGAACAGCACCATCGGCGGCGCTGCGCTCTGGGTCATCAAGGGCCACAAGTCCGATGAGGAGAAGGCAGTCGCGGCCTTCTTCGACTTCCTGGCGAAACCCGAGACCCAGCTGTGGTGGCACAAGGCCACGGGCTACGTGCCCCTGACGAACAAGGCCTATGAGCTCGCCAAGTCGCAGAACTACTACAAGGAGAGCCCGACCCGCGAGATCGCGATCCTTCAGCTCAATCGCGGCACGCCCACGGAGAACTCCCTCGGCTTCCATTTCGGCAACTTCACGCAGTCCATGTTCGCCCAGCGCGAGGAAGTGGAGGCTATGTTTGCGGGCAAGAAGGACGCCCAGCAGGCCATGGACGATGCCGTGAAGCGGGGGAACGAGATCCTCCGCCAGTATGAGCGCCTCAACAAGGGCAAGTACTGACGGCCGGGGCGGCACGGAGTTCCTTCCTCCCCTCCGTGCCGCTTCCTCCCACCCGCTGAGCGGAGCCTCGACGTGGTCGCACGCACTCACGAACCCGGCCTGAAGCAGGCCCATTTCAGGACGGCCGGTCTGCCGACCCTGCTGCTGCTGCCGCAGCTTCTGATCCTTCTGTTCTTTTTCTTCATTCCGTCCGTCCGGGCGCTGATGCAGGCCTTCCTGCTCACGGATCCCTTCGGCGCGTCGGTGCATTTCGTCTGGTTCGACAACTTCACGGCCCTCTTCGCGAGCGAGAGCTATCGCAACTCGGTCTGGGTCACGGTGCAGTTCACTTTGGCCCAGAACGTGCTGACCATCGTGGTCGCGCTCATCCTCGCTTTCGCGACCGACCGGGTGGTGCGCTTCCAGTCGGGCTACAAGGGCATCATTCTCCTGCCCTATGCCATCGCGCCCGTGATTGCCGGCGTGATGTGGGCCTTCCTGTTCAATCCGTCGGTCGGCCCGGTGGCGTTCCTCCTCAAGGCTCTCGGCTTCGAGTGGGATCCCAATCGCAACGGCAGCGACGCCATGCTGCTCGTGGTGCTCGCGGCCTCCTGGAAGCATATCTGCTACGACTACATCTTCCTCGTCGCGGGCCTGCTCGCAGTGCCGAGGTCCCTCATGGAGGCGGCGGCGGTCGACGGCGCGGGTCCGATCAAGCGCTTCTTCCAGATCGCGCTGCCGCTCCTCGGCCCGACCCTGTTCTTCCTGACCACGATGAACTTCGTCTATGGTTTCTTCGAGACCTTCGCGATCATCGACGCCGTCACTCATGGCGGCCCGGCGGGCGCAACCAACATCCTGGTCTACAAGGTCTACCAGGACGGCTTCATCAATCTCGATCTCGGCTCCTCGGCGGCGCAATCCGTGCTGCTCATGTCCTTCGCGCTGCTGCTCACCCTGCTGCAGTTCAAGTATGTGGAGCGCAAGGTGAATTACAGCATCTGACCATGGTCGAACGTTCCCCCGTCCTCACGCTCGTCTGCCACCTGATCCTGATCGGCGGCATCGTGCTCGTGTGCCTGCCGCTCTATTTCGCCTTCATCGCCGGTTCGCTGACCATGGAGGAAGTGCAGCAGGTTCCGATGCCCTGGCTACCGGGCAGCCATTTCGTCGAGAACCTCGTCACGGCCTGGAACAAGGTGGATTTCGGCCAGCTCCTGGTGAATTCCTTCATCGTGTCGGTGGGCATCACGGTCGGCAAGGTGTCGATCTCGCTCCTGTCGGCCTTCGCGATCACGTATTTCCGGTTCCGGTTCCGGATCCTCGCCTTCTGGCTCATCTTCGTGTCGCTGATGCTGCCCGTGGAGGTGCGCATCGTGCCGACCTACGAGTCGGTCGCGAATGCGGCTTTGCCGATCCAATGGATCATCGACGCCCTCAACCTCTCGGCCGTATGGGAGTGGTTCACGGGGCACCAGGTCGAGATCGCCCTCGAATGGAACATGATCAACACCTACCAGGGCCTGATCCTGCCGCTGATCGCCTCCGCGTCCGCCACCTTCCTGTTCCGGCAGTTCTTCCTCACGGTGCCCGAGGAGCTTCTGGAGGCGGCGCGGCTCGACGGGGCTTCGGCCATGCGCTTCTTCTGGACGATCCTGCTGCCCCTGTCGCGCTCCAACATCGTGGCGCTCTCGATCATCCTTTTCCTCTACGGGTGGAACCAGTATCTCTGGCCGCTCCTCTTCACCACCGACAAGGACATGGCGACGGCCGTGATCGGCGTCAAACACCTCATCCCCCGCTCCGACACCGAGCCGGCCTGGAACGTGGCCATGAGCGGCGCGCTGCTCACCATGCTGCCGCCGGTCATCGTGGTCCTCGTCATGCAGCGCTGGTTCGTGCGCGGGCTCGTCGACAGCAGCAAGTAAGGCTTTCTCCCATGGTCATGATCATCGGCCACCGCGGCGCCCGGAACCTCTGGCCCGAAAACAGCCTCGACGGCTTCCGCAGGCTGGCGGATCTTGGCGTCGAAGGTGTCGAGTTCGACGTGCACAAGACCCGGGACGGCAAGCTCGCCGTGATCCACGACCCGACCCTGGAGCGCACCACTCATGGCACCGGCCCGGTGGGCGAAAAGACATTGGCCGAGCTTCAGGCCATCCGCCTGCGCGACAGTGACGAGTGCATCCCGAGCCTCGAAGAGGTCCTCGACGTGCTGGGGAAGAGTGATCTCGAACTGCATGTGGAGATCAAGACTGATGCGGTCGGCAATCCTTATGAGGGGCTCGAGGCCCTCGCGCTGGAGGCCATCTGCCGCCGCGGGCTTCGGGAGCGCTCGTTCCTGACCTGCTTCGCGCCGGAAGTCCTGGAGTTGGTGAGAGGGCTCGACCCCGTCATCCGCGTGCTCGCCTCCATGGACCGGCGCTCTGCCGAGATGCTGGGCGGCCTCGACCGGGCGATCGCGCGCTTCACAGCCATTCCCGGCTGCACCATCGCGGTCGAGAAGGCGCTTCTCGCCCACACCATGGAGCCGTTCCTGGCGGCCCTCGGCACGGAGAAGCTCGGCGCCTGGGTTCCCAACGAGGAGGCGGACCTTGCCCATTGGCTCGCCCGGCCCATCCGCCAGATCACGACGGACCGGCCCGACCTCGCCCTCGCGGTGCGTCGCCGCCTGACGGACGCGGCGGCCTGACGCGGCTCAGTCCCGGAACACAACCGTCCGGGCGCCGTTCGGGAGCACCCGCCCGTCGAGATGCCAGGCAATGGCGCGGGCCAGCACCCGGCGCTCGATGTCCCGGCCCTTGCGGATCAGGTCGTCGGGCGTGTCGTGGTGGCTGATGCGCTCCACGTCCTGCTCGATGATCGGACCCTCGTCGAGATCCGCCGTCACGTAGTGGGACGTCGCGCCGATCAGCTTCACGCCGCGCGCATGGGCCTGATGGTAGGGCTTGGCGCCCTTGAAGCCCGGCAGGAAGGAGTGGTGGATGTTGATGCAGCGGCCCGCGAGCTTTGCGGCCAGATCGTCGGAGAGCACCTGCATGTAGCGGGCCAGGACCACGAGATCGGTCCGAGTCGCCTGCACGATGTCCCAGAGCGCTTTCTCCTGCTCGGCCTTCGTGCTCGCCGTGACTTTCAGGTAGTGAAAGTCCAGCCCTGAAAAGTCGTGATGTGCGAAGGCCTCGCGGGGATGGTTCGAGACGATCCCTGAAATCTCCATCGGTAGCTCCCCGGTCCGCCAGCGATAGAGAAGGTCCGCCAGGCAATGGTCGAACTTCGACACGAGGATGAGCACGCGCTGCCGCTCGTTCCTGCTCCTGATGGAGAAGTCCATGCCGTGCGCCTCGGCAACCGGCGCGAAGGCCTGGCGCTGGAAATCGACGGGCTGTAGATCGCCGACGTAATTGAACACCACCCGCATGAAGAAGCGGTTGCTCTCGATATCGTCGAATTGCTGCGCCTCGAGGATGTTGCCGCCAGCCTGGAACAGATGCGTGGAGACGGCCGCGACGATGCCGGGGCGGTTCTGGCAGGACAAGGTGAGGATGAACTGTTCGGCGGACATGCGGCTTTCCGATTCAGGGGGAGGCTTCCCATAGGCAAGTTTCGGCCCGGTTGGAATCCCCAGGCGGCTTCGCTCAGAGAATTCCCCGCAGGGTCTCGGTCGCTTCCAGCAGGGGCGGGAGGAAGCGAGGCTTCATCTCGGCGGCCGGGGTGCGGGCCGCTTGGGTCCCGATATTCAGGGCGATCCGGACCGTGCCGTTTGCCTGAAAGAGCGGCACCGCGATGGAGCGCAGGCCGAGTTCCAGTTCCTCGTTGATGATGGCGCAGCCTTCGATGCGGACAGCCTCCAGTGCGGCGCGGAGATCCTGTTTCTTCGTGATGGTCTTCGGCGTGTGTGGCTCCAGGCGGACGCGCTTGAGATAGGCCTCCAGCTCGTCGTCGGGCTGATAGGCCAGGATGGCGCGGCCGAGCGACGTGCAATAGGCCGGAAGCCTTGTGCCGACGCCCAGGCTCACGGACATGATGCGCTGGGTGGCCGAGCGGGCGATATAGACAATGTCGTCCCCGTCGAGGATCGCGGCCGAGCTCGATTCCCCCGTCTGGGCCGAGATCTTCTCCAGGAAGGGCTGAAGGCGCGCCGAGAGGGACGAGGAGGCAAGATAGGCATAGCCCAGGCGCAGGATGCGCGGGCTGAGGCTGAAATAGCGGCCGTCGAAATCCGCATAGTTCAGCCGGGTCAGAGTCTTCAGGTAGCGCCGGGCGGCCGCGCGGGTGATTCCCGTGAGCTTCGCCACGTCGGTGAGCGTCAGGCGCGGCCGGTCCGCGTCGAAAGCCTCGATCACCGCAAGACCCTTCTCGAGGCTGGCGACGAAATCGCGATCCTCGGCAGTGCCCGCTTCCGTTTCGATCTTATGCATGCAAACTCCGCCCTGCATGACGGTGCGCAGGCCTCCCGATGGGACGTCCCGATCAGACTCATGGAGCCTTGACACCGTTGGGGAAGTTGTACTTCATGTTCGGTATGGTTTTCAATGTTCGCAATGCGAACAGAATATGGGACCATAGGCTAACGAGAGACCGCAGGTCCCCTTCGATGAGGCCGAGGCGGCTCCAGGGAGGAGATTGAGGAATGTCTGGACGGAAGCTTCTCGGCGCCGCTCTCGGCGCGCTGCTCGCCGGAACGGTCGCGGCCGCGGCGGATACCATCAAGGTCGGCATCATCGGCCCGTTCTCGGGACCGTTCGCCCTGCAGGGCAAGAATTTCCAGGCCGGTGTCGAGGCCTACATGGCCCTCAGCGGCAAGTCCGTGAAGGGCCACGACATCGAGGTGATCTACCGTGACCTGCCGGCCGCCAATCCGCAGCAATCGCGGGCCCTCGCGCAGGAGCTGATCGTCAAGGACAAGGTGCAGTATCTCGGCGGCGTCTACTTCACGCCCGACGCCATGGCGATCACGCCGCTCCTGACCCAGGCCAACACGCCGCTCGTCATCTTCAATGCCGCCACCTCGTCCATCATGACCCAGTCGCCGCTGGTGGTGCGCACCTCCTTCACGACCGCCCAGACCACGACGCCGCTCGGCAAGATCGCCATCGAGCGGGGCATCAAGAAGGTCATCACGGCGGTCAGCGATTATGGCCCGGGCGTTGACGCCGAGGTGGCCTTCAAGAAGGCCTTCGAGGCGGCCGGCGGGCAGGTGGTCGAGTCGGTGCGGATGCCGCTCAACACCAACGACTTCAGCCCGATCATGCAGCGCATCCGCGACTCGAAGGCGGATGCGGTCTTCGCGTTCCTGCCCTCCGGCCCGACGACTCTCGGCTTCGTGAAGGCCTATAACGAGACCGGCCTGAGGCAGGCGGGCGTCAAGTTCCTGGCGCCGGGCGACCTGACGCAGGAATCCGACCTGCCGGCCCTCGGCGATGGGGCGCTCGGCCTCCTGACCACGTTCCACTATGCGGTGTCGCACGATTCCCCGGAGAACAAGCGTTTCGTCGAGGCGGCCTCCAAGGCCATCGGCGGGATCGACAATCTCTCGTTCCCTGCGGTGGGCGCCTATGACGGCATGCACGTGATCTACAAGATGATCGAGGCCACGGACGGCAAGCAGGATGCGCAGAAGGCCGTGGACGCCGTGAAGGGCCTCTCCTGGACGAGCCCACGCGGCCCCGTGAGCATCGACGCGGAAACCCGCCACATCACGGAGAACATCTATCTGCGCGAAGTGGCCAAGGACGCGAACGGCCATCTCTACAACAAGGAGATCCAGACCTTCGCTGACCAGAAGGATCCCGGCCTCGCCAAGTAAGGCCCCGGACCCGATGCGGGTGCGGCCTTTCGAGGCCGCGCCCGGACAGCCATTGCGGATCGGAACGTGTTTATGCAGACCGTCTTCAGCATCGCGATAGACGCCTTCGCCTATGGCATGGCGCTGTTCATCATCTGTATCGGCCTGTCGCTGACCATGGGCCTGATGCGGGTGGTGAACCTCGCCCATGGCGCCTTCGCGATGATCGCCGGCTACATCGCGTCCTACGCCCAGAAAGAGCTCGGCACCGGCTACGCGGTCGCGATCCTCCTCTCAATCTTGGGGACGATAGCGGTCTCGATACCGATCGAGCGTTTCCTGTACCGACGCATCTACGGCAGCCCCGAGCTGACCCAGGTGCTGATGACCATCGGCATCACGTTCTGCGTGATCGGCATCACGAACTACTTCTTCGGCCCGACCCTCAAGACCATCCCGCTGCCCGCGAGCCTGTCGGCGCCCGTGGATCTCGGCTTTAGGGCCGTGGCCGGGCACCGCCTCTTCGTGATGGCTTGCGGCCTCATAGTCGCGGCAGGCCTGTGGTTCCTCATCGAGAAGACCTCCTTCGGCATCCGCCTGCGCGCCACCGTGGACAATGCCGGCATGGCCGATGCCCTCGGTGTGCGCACGCAGGTGGTCTATGCGGTCAGCTTCGCCATCGCCATGGGGCTTGCGGCCTTCGGCGGCGTGGTCGGGGCCGAGTTCCTGCCCATCGAGCCCTATTACGCCCTGCGCTACATGGTGACCTTCCTGGTGGTGGTCTCGGTCGGTGGTGCAGGCTCCATCCCGGGGGCGTTGCTCGCCTGCCTCGTGCTCGGCGCCATCGACACGACCGGGCGCTACCTCATGCCCGAATTCGGAAACTTCTTCTTCTATGCTGCCGTCATCGCCATCGTTTGCATCTTCCCGCGCGGTCTCCTCGGAAGGGCGCAGTAGCGTGCGGGAGAGCACCACATCCGGGCGCTTCGCGGATTCGCGCCTCTTGCGCGACGTCGTGGGCGTGGTGGTCATCGCGGTCGCGGGGGCGGCGGGTTATTGGCTGTTTCCGGACAACCTCGCTTTGCTTACCCGCGTGATCGCCGTGGCGCTCCTGGTCCTGTCTCTCGATCTCGTCGTCGGCTATTGCGGCGTCGCGACCCTGGGCCATGCGGCCCTCTTCGGCGCGGGCGCCTATGCGGCCGGTATGGCCTGCCTGCGCGGCGTCACGGAGCCCATGACGCTGATCCTCATCGGGGCGGCAGCCGGCGCGGCGGCAGGTCTCGTGATGGGCACGGTCATGCTCAGGGCCCATGGCCTCGCCCAGCTCGTCCTGTCCATCGCCCTCGTGCAGCTCGCCCACGAGGCCGCCAACAAGGCCTCGGCCTATACGGGCGGCAGCGACGGGCTCGCGGGCTTCAGCCCGAGCCCGCTCTTCGGGACATTCGCGTTCGACCTGTGGGGCCGCACGGCCTATCTCTTCGGGCTTGGGCTCCTCATTGGCGTCTTCATCCTCCTGAAATTCGTGGTGGCGTCGCCCTTTGGCATGCTCTGCCGCGGCATCAAGGAGGATCCGGTCCGCATCCGCGCCATGGGGGCGTTCGTGTTCCCCGTGCTGCTCAAGATGTTCGTCATCTCGGGCGCGGTCGCGGGGGCTGGCGGGGCGCTCGCGGCCCTCTCGACCCAGGTGGTGGGCCTCGACAGCGTGAGCTTCGAGCTCTCGGCCAATTCCCTCGTGATGCTGGTGCTCGGCGGGCTCGGCAGCCTCTACGGCGCCCTCGTCGGCACCGTGATCTTCATGAGTTTCGAGCACGTGGTTTCGGCCATCAATCCGTTCCATTGGATGACCATGGTGGGAGCCCTGCTGATCGCCGTAGTCCTCGTGGCGCCCGGAGGGCTCGGCGGCCTCGCGGGCCGGCTTTTTCCTGCCGCGTCCGTAAAGGGCGATGACCGGGGAGGGCAGTCATGAGCGATCTCTTCCGCGTCGAGGGTCTGTCCAAGTCCTTTGGTGGTCTCGCGGTGAGCCGCAGCATCGACCTCGCCATGACCGCGGGGGACCGGGTCGCGCTCATCGGCCCCAACGGGGCCGGCAAGACCACCTTCGTCAACCTGGTGACGGGGCAGCTTCAGCCCGGCGCCGGGCGGGTGATCCTCAACGGGGAGGATGTCACCGGGCTCGGGTCCGTGCGGCGTGTCCGCAAGGGGCTCGTGCGCACCTTCCAGGTCACGCGCCTGTTTTCCGATATGACACCGGAGGAGCACGTGACCCTCACGGTGCTCCAGCGGGAGGGGCGGGCGTCGCGCATCCTCGGCCGTTTCCGGGGTGACCCTGAGGTCGCCGGGGAGGTGGAGGCCTTGCTCGGCACCCTCGGCCTTCTCGACGTGGCGCGGCGGAAGGTCCGCGAGATCGCCTATGGCCAGCAGCGGCTCCTCGAAATCGCCATCGCGATGGCGCTCCGGCCCAAGGTCCTGCTTCTCGACGAGCCGGCCGCCGGCGTGCCGTCGAGCGAGACGCCGCGCATCGAGCAGGCTCTGGAGCATCTGCCGCCCAGCCTCGCCGTCCTGATGATCGAGCACGACATGGACCTCGTTTTCCGCTTCGCGAGGCGCGTCGTGGTCCTGGCGGCGGGCGAGATTATTTTCGAGGGCCTGCCATCGGAGGTCGCCGCGAACAACAGGGTCCGTGAGGCCTATCTCGGAAACTATGCCCATGCCCGCAGAGTCGCTTGAGGTTCGCAACCTGAGGACGGGCTATGGCCCGACCGTAGTGATCGAGGACATCTCGTTCTCGGTGCCGGCCGGCGCACGCCTGTCGATCCTCGGCCGCAACGGCATGGGCAAGACGACGCTCCTGTCGAGCATCATGGGGCTGACCAAGCGCTATGGCGGCGAGATCCTTCTCGGCGGCAAGGATGTGACGGGGCTGAAGAGCTGCGACCGGGCTCTCGGCGGCCTCGGCCTCGTGCCGCAGACCCGCGACATCTTCCGCTCCCTCACGGTGGAGGAGAACCTGATCGCCGGCCTGAAGGACCGTCCGCGCAGCGCGCTGGAGGAGGCCTATGCGATGTTCCCGCGCCTGCGCGAGCGGCGGCGCAATCTCGGCTGGCAATTGTCCGGCGGCGAGCAGCAAATGCTCTCCACGGCACGCACCATCCTGGGGCGTCCCTCCGTGCTCCTTCTCGACGAGCCTTTGGAGGGCCTCGCTCCCGTCATCTGCGACGAGCTGATGGTTGCTTTCTCACGCCTCGCCTCTGGCGGCGAGATGACGATCCTGCTGGTGGAGCAGCGCATCGAGAGCGCTCTCGATTTTGCCGATACGGTGATGATCCTCGAACGTGGCCGCATCGTCTGGCAGGGGCCGAGCGAAGCCCTGCGGAACGACCAGGATCTCGTCGAACAGTTCATCGGCGTCGGCTCCCTGCATTGAGGAACATGATGGCATTCACGCGCGCCAACGGCATCGTCCTTCATCATCAGGTCTTCGGACGCTCCGAGGGGCCGGCCCTCGTTTTCGCCAATTCCCTGGGAAGCGATTTCCGTATCTGGCAGGAGGTTGCCCCGGCCTTTCTCGACCGCTTCCGCGTCATTCTCTACGATCTGCGCGGGCACGGCCTGTCGGACGCACCGCCCGGTCCCTATTCCATGGATGACCACGCGGACGATCTTCTGGCGCTCTTTGATGCACTTGACGTGCCCAGCGCCGCCATTGTGGGGCTGTCGGTCGGCGGCATGATCGCGCAACGGATCGCGGTGCGCGAGCCCGCCCGGCTCAATGCGCTCGTGCTCTGCTGCACGGCGGCACGGATCGGCACGGCCGAGGGCTGGGCCGAGCGGATCGCCATCGTGGAAAAGCATGGAATCGAGGCGATTGCCGACGGGCTTCTGAAGGTCTGGTTCACGCCTGACTTCCGCGAGACCCGCGCCAGCGAGCATGCCGGCTGGCGCAACATGCTCGTCCGCACGCCCATTGCCGGCTATGCAGGCACCTGCGCGGCCATCCGCGACGCGGATTTGACGGGGGATGCCGGGCGGATCGCCGCCCCGACGCTCTGTGTAGCAGGTAGTGAGGATGGATCGACCCCGGCGGAACTGGTGCAGCGAACTGCTGCGCTCATCCCGGGTGCCGCATTCCGTGTCATCGAACGGGCAGGGCACATTCCCTGCATCGAGCGCCCGCGGGAGCTGACGGCAGTCATACAGGCGCATCTCAAGGAGGCCGGACTTGTCTGAGAGCGAACGTTTCAAAGCAGGTATGGCCGTGCGCCGCGAGGTTCTGGGTGATGCCCATGTGGACCGGGCAAGCGCCCAGATGACGGAGTTCGATACGGATTTCCAGACCTTCATCACCGAGGGCGCCTGGGGCTCGGTGTGGTCGCGGCCGCAATTCACCAGGCGCGAGCGCTCCATCGTAACCATCGCGCTCCTGGCCGCACTTGGCCATGACGACGAGGTCGCCATGCACGTGCGCGCCACCCGGAACACGGGCGCTACGAAGGAGGACATCCGCGAGGCGCTGCTGCATGTGGCCGTCTATGCGGGCGTTCCGGCGGCCAACCACGCCTTCAAAATCGTCAAGAAGGCCTATGCCGAGATGGAGCAGGGCTCGCAGGAGTGATGTGAGATGTCGGACCAGGGATCATTCTATCAGCGCGACCGGAGCTGGCATCCGCCGGCCTTCACGCCGCAATACAAGACGTCGGTGCTGCGCTCGCCGCAATATCCGCTGCTCTCGCTCGAAAACACCGTCTCGGAGATGACGGGTCCGGTCTTCGGGCATGACAGGATCGGGCCCCTCGACAACGACCTCATCCGCAACTACGCCAAGACCGGCGATCCCATCGGCCAGCGCATCATCGTCTATGGTCGCGTGCTCGACGAGAATGCCCGGCCGGTGCCTGGGGCGCTCCTCGAGTTCTGGCAGGCCAATGCGGGCGGGCGCTACCGCCACAAGAAAGAGACCTATCTGGCGGCCATCGATCCGAATTTCGGCGGCTGCGGACGCACCATCACGGACCAGGAAGGCCGCTACTCGTTCCGCACCATCAAGCCCGGCGCTTATCCCTGGCCCAACGGCGTGAACGACTGGCGCCCGGCCCATATCCACTTCTCGGTCTTCGGCCATGCCTTCGCGCAGCGGCTCATCACGCAGATGTATTTCGAGGGCGATCCGATGATCTGGCAATGCCCGATCGTCACGACCATTCCGGACAAGGCCGCCATCGAGCAGCTGATTGCCGCCCTCGACCGCAACAACACGATCCACATGGACGCGCTGGCGTACAAGTTCGACATCGTCCTGCGCGGTCGCCGCTCGACCCTGTTCGAGAACCGCCAGGAGGGGAACTGATGGTCCAGAAGCTCGGACAATTGAAGGAATCGCCATCCCAGACGGCCGGTCCCTATGTGCATATCGGCGCGACGCCGAACTGGGTCGAGATCACCGGAGTGTGGAAAGAGGATCTGGGGCTCGTCCTCGTCGGCCCCGAGGCGAAGGGCGAGCGCATCGTCGTCAAGGGTCGCATCTTCGACGGCAGCGGCACGCCGCTGAAGGATGCGCTCGTCGAGATCTGGCAGGCGGACGCGCAAGGCCTCTACAACTCCCCCCAGGAGAGGCGCGGGCGGGCCGATCCGCACTTCACCGGCTGGGGACGCCAGCCCGTGGACGGGACCACAGGGGAATACAGGTTCGAGACGATCAAGCCCGGGCGCGTGCCGTTTCCGGACGGGCGCCTCATGGCGCCGCACATCACGTTCTGGATCGTCGCACGCGGCATCAATATCGGCCTGCACACCCGCATGTATTTCGGCGACGAGGAGGGCGCCAATGCGGAATGCCCGGTGCTCGCCCGGATCGAGCACAAGGTCCGGGTGCCGACCCTGATCGCCCCTCGCTCCGAGGAGAACGGGCTGGCCATCTACACCTTCGACATCCGCCTTCAGGGCGAGAAGGAAACCGTGTTCTTCGACATCTGACCGTTACCGAAAGCGCATTATGGCCAAGTTCCAAAGCCTCAAGGAGGCCGTCGCCGAGAATCTTCGCGACGGCGACACCGTCGCCTTCGAGGGTTTCACTCATCTCATTCCCCATGCGGCCGCCCACGAGGTGATCCGTCAGGGCATCAAGGACCTGACGCTGATCCGCATGACGCCGGACATCATCTACGACCAGCTCGTCGGGATGGGGCTCGCCCGGAAGGTCGTGTTCTCCTATGCGGGCAATCCGGGCGTCGGCCTCCTGCGCCGCATGCGCGACGCCATCGAGAACGGCTGGCCGCGTTCCATCGAGACGGTGGAGCACAGCCATGCGGCCATGGCGAACGCCTATGAGGCGGGCGCTGCGGGTCTGCCGTGCGCGGTCTTCCGGGGCTATCGCGGCGCTGGGCTTAAAGATGTCAACCCGGATATCCGGACCATTTCCTGCCCGTTCACGGGCGAGGAACTGGCAGCGGTGCCGGCGCACCGGCCGGACGTGGCCTTCATCCACGCCCAAAAGGCGAGCCGGCGTGGCGACGTGCTCATCGAGGGCATTATCGGCGTGCAGAAGGAGGCGGTGCTCGCGGCGAAGCGCGCGGTCGTGACGGTGGAGGAGATCGTCGAGGATTTCGAGGGCCTCCACCCGAATCTGTGCGTGCTTCCGCACTGGACCGTGGCGTCCGTCGTGCAGGTGCCGGGCGGCGCGCATCCCTCCTACACCCACGGCTATTATGCGCGCGACAACGCCTCCTATCTCGAATGGGACAGGATCTCGTCCGACCGGGAGCTCTTCTCCCGCTGGATGAAGGAGAACGTGCTCGATGTGGGGCCGGACGTGTTCGCGTCCCGCGTGAAGGGGCTTTGAGGACATGAGCGGATCGGATTTCACCCCCAACGAGATGATGACCATTGCGGCCTCACGCGCTCTCTCGAACGACGATGTGTGCTTCGTGGGCATCGGCGCGCCGTCTGCGGCCTGCAACGTGGCGCGGCTGACGCACGCGCCCGACATCACGCTGATCTACGAGAGCGGCACCATTGGTACCGCGCCGGACGTGCTGCCCCTCTCCATCGGCGACGGGGAGCTGTGCGAGACGGCGCTCACCACCGTGTCGGTGCCTGAGATGTTCCGCTACTGGCTCCAGGGCGGGCGCATTTCCATCGGCTTCCTGGGGGCCGCGCAGCTCGACCGCTTCGGCAACATCAACACCACGGTGATCGGCGATTATCACAAACCCAAGGTGCGGCTGCCCGGTGGCGGCGGCGCGCCGGAAATCGCCACCTCCTGCAAGGAGGTGTTCATCACCATGAAGCAGACGACCCGCGGCATGGTGGAAAAGATCGACTTCTTCACGTCCTTCGGGCACGGGGAGGGGGGCGACCACCGCAGGCGCCTCGGGATCGAGACCAAGGGCCCGACCCTGCTCATCACCGATCTCGCCGTGTGGAAGCCCGATCCCGAGACGAAGGAGTTCACGGTGGTGTCCATGCATCCGGGCGTGACCCGCGAGCAGGTGCAGGAAACCTGCGGCTGGAAGGTCCGCTTCGCAGATCATGTCGAGGAGACACCTCCGCCGACGGAACTCGAATTGAAAACACTCCGCGACCTGCAGGCCCGCACCGAGCGGGCGCATGGCGGCAAGAAGGGAGCCTGAGAATGCCCGAGGCCTATATCTGCGCCTATCTGCGCACGCCGATCGGCCGCTATGGCGGCGCCCTGTCGTCTGTGCGCACGGACGACCTCGGCGCCGTGCCGCTTCGGGCGTTGATGGATCGGTTCCCGAGTGTCGATTTCGCAGCCGTGGACGACGTGATCTACGGCTGCGCCAACCAGGCGGGCGAGGACAATCGCAACGTGGCGCGCATGGCGCTTTTGCTGGCCGGCCTGCCCACCGCCGTTCCCGGCACCACCCTCAACCGCCTGTGCGGCTCCGGCATGGATGCGGTGATCACGGCCGCCCGTGCCATCAAGGCCGGCGAGGCCGAACTGATGATCGCCGGCGGCGTCGAATCCATGTCCCGCGCACCCTTCGTGATGCCGAAGGCCGAGAGTGCCTTCTCGCGCGCTACCGAGATCCACGACACCACCATCGGCTGGCGCTTCGTGAACCCGCTCATGAAGAGCCAGTACGGCATCGATTCCATGCCCGAGACTGGCGAGAACGTGGCCGAGGAGTTCCGCGTCTCCCGCGAGGACCAGGACACCTTTGCGCTGCGCTCACAAAAGAAGGCCGTTGCCGCCCAGGACAGCGGGCGCCTCGCCAAGGAGATCGTGCCAGTCACGATTCCGCAGCGAAAGGGCGATCCGCGTGTGGTCGACAAGGACGAGCATCCGCGGGGCGACACCACCCTGGAGGCGCTCGCCAAGCTTTCGACCCCGTTCCGCCGGAACGGCACGGTAACGGCCGGCAACGCCTCTGGCGTCAATGATGGCGCCGCAGCGCTCATCGTGGCGTCCGAGGCGGCCATGCGACGCTATGGGCTCGAGCCGCTCGCCCGCGTGGTCGGCGGCGCGACCGCGGGGATCGACCCGCGCATCATGGGCATGGGCCCGGTCCCTGCTACGCGAAAGCTGTGCGCCCGCCTTGGCCTATCGCCGTTGGATTTCGATGTCGTCGAACTCAACGAGGCCTTCGCCAGCCAAGGGATTGCGGTGTTGCGCGAGCTCGGCATTGCGGAGGATGCGGCGCATGTGAACCCGAACGGCGGCGCCATCGCGCTCGGCCATCCGCTCGGCATGTCGGGCGCGCGCATTGCCGGGACGGCTGCCCTCCAACTCAAGCTGGGCGGAAAGAAGCGGGCGCTCGCCACCATGTGCATCGGCGTGGGTCAGGGCATTTCCATCGCGCTCGAAGCCGTCTAGGCTCGCGGCGTTATGGCGAGCGACCCGCTTTCCCCTCCGCTGCTTAAGGCCCTCGTCGGCGACGACGCGGTGGCGGCGCTTTTCTCCAGCGAGGCGGAGCTTGCCGCCATGCTGCGGGTGGAGGCGGCGCTCGCGCAGGCTGAAGCAGAGCTCGGCATTATCGATGAAGATGCGGCCTTCCAGATCGTGGAGGCGTGCAGCCGCTTCGATCCTGACTGGGGTGCCCTTGCCAGGGGGCTGGCGCAGGACGGCGTGGTCGTGCCTGAGCTCGTCCGCCAGCTGCGCCGGGCCGTCGGCGAACCGCATGACAGGGCGGTGCATCTTGGGGCGACGAGCCAGGATATCGTCGATACGGGCCTCATCCTGCGCCTGAAGGATCTTGCGGCTCTTCTCGTCGGTCGCATCGCAACGCTCATCGAGTCGCTCCGTCTCCTGAAGACGCGGGACGGTGCCGTGCCGCTCATGGCGCATACGCGCATGCAGCAGGCGCTGCCATTCACGGCTGCCGACAAGCTCGACACTTGGATCCAGCCCCTGGAGCGGCACACCGACACCTTGCGCGAAATGTTGCCGCGCCTGCTCGTCCTGCAACTCGGCGGTCCCATCGGCAACCGGGAGACCTTCCACGGCCACGGCGATGCGCTCGCCGATGCACTGGCGGAACGGCTCGGCCTCGGCTTCGCGTCGGCTTGGCACTCCCAGCGCGACCGGATCGGCGAGTTTGCCGCTTGGCTTTCGCTCGTCTCGGGAACCCTGGGAAAGTTCGGACAGGACATCGCGCTCATGGCGCAGAACGAGGTCGGCGAGGTCCACCTTGCGTCGGGCGGCGGCTCCTCGGCCATGCCGCATAAGTCCAATCCCGTCCAGGCCGAGGTGCTCGTGGCGCTCGCCCGCTTCAATGCGGGCTTGCTCGGCACCCTCCATCAGGGACTCGTCCACGAGAACGAGCGCTCGGGCACTGCCTGGACGCTCGAATGGCTGGTCCTGCCCCAGATGGCAGAAGCCACGGGCGCCGGTCTCGTTAAGGCGCAGATCCTGGCGGAGGGGATGCAATTCGTCTCGTCTTCTATGGCAGGGAAGGGCGCCTGAGAGGCACTGCCCGCTGTTCCGGAACACTTTTCCGTCCTTCCGGGGCGCCGCAGGCGAGCCCGGAACCCATAACCACTGAGCTTTACGAGAAGGGCGCAGCGATTAGCGTCGCTTCTTCTTCTGACACGCTGGTGGTTATGGGTTCCGGGCCCGGCCGAAGGCCGTCCCGGAATGACAGAAAAGCCGTTCCCGAATCACGGCAAACTACCCATTGCGCAGTGCCCGAAATTCCGTCGGCGTGAGACCTGTCCGACGCTTGAAGAAGCGTGTGAAATAGGCAGGGTCCTCGAAGGCGAGCGCCAGGGCCACTTCCTTCGCGCTCAAGGATGTGAAGGTCAGGTAGCGCCGCGCTTCCAGCGCGAGGCGGCTGTGGATGATGCCGAGCGCGGTTTCGCCGAGATGCTCGCGGCAGAGCCGGTTGAGATGGGTCGCCGTCAGGCCGAGTCTGTGGGAATAGGCCTCGACGGGCTTGTGGCTGCGGAATTCCTCGTCCACGAGTTGGCGGAACCGCATGAGATGGCGCAGCGCCCGGTCCTTCGCGTCCGGCGCAGTCTCTCGCGCTTCTCCATGCAGGCGGTGAAGGCGGATGAGAAGGAGCGCGAGATGCGCCTCAATGGCGCCAAGGCGACCCGGGTGACGGCTCGCAAGTTCTCCGGCAATCGCCGCCACGTGTTCCGCGACCATCCCGGCCTCCGACGAGCCGGCCACCAGCGGAATGACCTGCACTAAGCCGAAGGTGGGCGCGACCTCTGCCGCGGCGGCGAGCATGGCGTCGAGCCGGTGCGCGAAAAATGTCAGCACCGTCCCCTCCACGTCGGGCGTGAAGGTGTAGCCGTGCACCACCATGGGCGGCAGGGTCACGATGGAAGGGGCAACGAGCCGGTGGCGCTGTCCGTCCAACACGAAATCCGCCTCGCCGCCGGCGAGATGGAGAACCTGGAAAAGTCGCTCGTGCCGGTGCGGCGCGATCACGTAATCGTGCAAGCGGCTGCGGAACTGGATCGTCTCGCCATGGATCCATTCGGTGTTCGGATCGTCCTCATATTCGCCATAAAGGGCATAGGTCGGAATGGTGTCCATGGCATCAGTCCCACGGCTGGCGATGTTCGAATTGTCCTATTCAATGCCCGCTTTGTCCATGGCGCCGCGCCCGAGCCTTTGCGAGTTTTCTCTTAACAGAGATGCGGCGCGAAGCTGCCGGATCGGAGGTAAGCGACCATGCGGACCCAGGTGGCCATCATCGGGGCGGGCCCGGCGGGACTTCTGCTCGGGCGCCTGCTCGATCAGGCGGGGATCGAAACGATCATCCTCGAGCGGCGCAGCCAGGATTATGTGCTCGGCCGCATCCGCGCCGGCGTGCTGGAGCAGGGCAGCGTTGACCTCCTCGACAGGGCCGGTGTCGGGACGCGCATGCATGCGGAGGGCCTCGTCCATGATGGGGTGGAGTTCTGCTTCGACGGGGACAGGCACCGCTTCGACTTCTGCGCCCTGATCGGCCGGACCGTGATGGTCTACGGACAGACAGAGGTGACGCGGGACCTGATGCAGGCCCGCGACGGGTCCGGCGCGAAAACCATCTACGGGGCCGAGGATGTGTCGCTCCACGATTTCGACGGCACGAGCCCTACGGTCCGCTTTGTCAAGGACGGTGTCGCCCATGAAATCGCATGCGATTTCATCGCGGGCTGCGACGGCTATCACGGTGTGTCCCGTGCCAGCGTTTCGGAAGGAGCGTTGCGCACCTATGAGCGCGTCTATCCTTTCGGCTGGCTTGGGATCCTCGTCGACAGGCCGCCGGTCTCGGACGAACTCATCTATGCGCATCACGCGCGCGGCTTCGCGCTCTGCTCCATGCGCTCGCCGTCACGCAGCCGCTACTACGTGCAGGTGGCGGCGGACGAGAAGGTCGATGCCTGGTCCGACGATCGCTTCTGGGACGAGCTACGGCGGCGGGTCGATTCCGAGACGGCGGAGCGGCTCGTGACCGGCCCGTCCATCGAGAAGTCCATCGCACCCCTGCGCAGCTTCGTGGCGGAGCCGCTTCGGTTCGGCCGCCTGTTTCTGGCAGGCGACGCGGCCCACATCGTTCCGCCCACAGGCGCCAAGGGGCTCAACCTCGCCCTCAACGATGTCGGCTGCCTGGCAGATGCGCTTGTCGAGTTCTATGGCGAGGGCTCCGATACTGGTATCGACCATTATTCCGACCGGGTGCTGAAGCGCGTCTGGAAGGCGGAGCGCTTCTCCTGGTGGATGACCTCGATCCTGCACACCTTCCCGGAGACGGACACCTTCGGACGGCGAATCCAGCGGGCCGAGTTCGACTATCTCGTCGGTTCCGAAGCGGCCTCCCGGTCGCTCGCCGAGAACTACACAGGGCTGCCCGCATAGGGCCGCAGCGGTGAATTCTCCGCCGCGGCCCGAAGGGTCAGGCGGCCTTGCGACGCTCCTGTTCGGCCGCATAGAGCGCGCCTTCCTCCGAAAGAGCCCGTGCGACGCTGGGGCGCTTCTTCAGGCGACGGTAATAGGAGTGAACGGCAGGCCATTTCTCGAGATCGACCGGCGTCGCGATCTTCCAGTTCAGGATCGTCACCAGATAGGCATCGGCCACGCTGAATTGATCGAGCAGGAATTCGCGGCCCGTCAGATGGTCGTTGAGGTAGGCGAGCCGCCTGTCGCCAGCCTCCAGGGTCTTTGCAACTACCTCCTCGGGCAGGGACGGGTCGAAGAGCGGCGTGAACAGCGCCTTGTGCATCTCGGTCCCGATGAAGCACAGCCATTGCTGCAGCCGCGAGCGGGCCATGCCGCCCTCGGGAGCAAGCTTTGCCTCAGGGAAACTGTCGGCAATGTACTGGAGAATGGCGGCGTTCTCCGTGAGGATCTCGCCGTCGTCCGCGCGGATTGCCGGGACGAGGCCGAGCGGGTTGACGGCGTGGAAATCCTCACCGTCGAGGGTTCGCTTCGTGTGGGAATCGACCTCTACGAAACGGGCGGGGGCCTCCGCTTCGTAGAGCGCGATCCGAGATGCCATCGAGCAGGCGAGGGGGGAGAAGTAGAGATCCATGACAGGCCTCATGCGTTGAATTTTTTACCGACTTGTATAAATTATTGAAGCTCCAACACCGGTCAAGGAATTTCTTTCGAGATGGTACAAAAAATAGAGGAGGGCGAGCGGAAGCGGCGTGGCCGACCTCGGGCTTACGATCCCGAGACGGCTTTACGTCAGGCTCTGGAGACGTTCTGGGCAGCCGGATTTTCCGGAACCTCCCTCGACGACATTTCGGCCGCGACGGGCATGAACCGGCCGAGCCTCTATGCGGCTTTCGGTGACAAGCACTCCCTGTACCTGAAGGCGCTCAATCACTACTGGGCCCAAGGGCGCGCCGAGATGCAGGACGCGCTCGCCAACCGGCGGCCGTTGGCCGACGAGCTTATGACGGTCTACGACAAGTCTCTCGCGATCTACTTTTCGGGCGAGGGGCCGCCCCGCGGCTGCTTCGCCATCGGCACCGCAACGACAGAGGCCGTCCAGGACGCGGAGATCCGCTCTCTTTTCGCGCAGGGGCTGAAGACGCTGGACAAGGCCTTCGAGGACAGGATCCGTGCCGCTCAGGAGAGCGGTGAGCTCCGTGCCGATGCGGATGCTGCGGCGCTTGCCGTCATTGCGTCCTCGACGCTCCATACCCTCGCCATCCGTGCGCGCATGGGGACGCCCCGGGAGGAGTTGCGTGCGTTGGCGCAAAAGTCCGTCGCGGTGATGTGCGGAGCCACCGGGACCTGAGTTTCCTGTGCGGCGGACGCTCTCCCGATCTGCCCTTAAAGCGGTTTACGCTGCGCGACCGATAGCGCAGCATGGCGGCACGAATCCAAAGAATGACCCAAGGGAGAGCCGAGAGTTGACCGCCCCATCCGTTTCCCATTCCGCCCATTCCGGAAAAGCCGCCAACCCTTCGGACTGGACGGCGGCCGAGATGCTCGACGGCTATTCCCGAGGGCAGATCTCGCCCGTTGAAGTGGTCGAGGCGGTGATCGCGCGGATCGAAGCCTATGAGCCTCAGCTCCAGGCGCTCTACGCGTTCGATCCTGAGGCTGCATTGAAGGCCGCGAGAGCCTCCGAGGATCGCTGGATGCGCGGCGAGGCTCGAGCCCTCGATGGGGTTCCCGGCACGATCAAGGAGAACATCGCCACCCGCGGAACGCCGGTTCCGCTCGGCACCGCGGCGCGGGACTTGGTGCCCGCGGCCGCGGATGCGCCGCCCGCGGCCCGTCTGCGCGAGGACGGCGTCGTTATCCTGGCCAAGACCACCATGCCGGATTACGGCATGCTTTCGTCGGGCCTCTCCAGTTTCCATCCCCTGGCACGCAACCCCTGGGACTTGTCGAAGAATCCCGGTGGCAGCTCCGCCGGGGCGGGCGCTGCCGCGGCAGCGGGCTACGGTCCGTTCCATGTAGGCACGGATATCGGCGGCTCGATCCGCCTGCCGGCCTCCTGGTGCGGCGTGTTCGGGCTCAAACCGAGCTTCGGCCGCATCCCCATCGATCCGCCGTATTACGGCCGCGTGGCGGGCCCCATGACACGGACTGTCCACGACGCGGCGCTGATGATGAGAAGCCTCGTGCGCCCCGATATGCGGGACACCATGAGCCTGCCGTTCCAGGATCTGCCCTGGCTCGACCTCGACATCACGCTCAAGGGCCTGCGGATCGGCGTGATGATGGAGGCTGGCATCGGCATCGCGCTCGATCCGGAGGTGCGGGCCTGCATTGAGGCGGCGGTTCAGACATTCGCGCAGGCGGGTGCCGAGATCGTCGAGATCCCGCCTTTCGTCACGCGGGAGATGCTGGACGGTCTGGACGATTTCTGGCGCCAGCGCGCCTGGATGGATATCGGCGCGCTCGACGAGGACCAGCGTGGGCGCGTCCTGCCCTATATTCGCGCCTGGGCTGAGGGCGGCAAAGCGCTCACGGGCGCCGAGGTCTACGCTGGCATGAACCAGATGATGGTGATGCGCCACGCAGCCGTCGAGGCGACGAAGGACGTGGATTTCGTGCTCTCACCGGTGTCGCCGGTCGTTGCCTATCAGGCGGAGCTGGCATCCCCCATCCACGACCCCGAGGAGCCGTTCGAGCATATCGGCTACACGGTCGCGTTCAACATGTCGGATCAGCCCGCAGCCTCGGTCAATGCAGGCTTCACGGAGGCGGGCCTGCCCATCGGCCTGCAAATCGTCGGCCGGCGCTTCGACGATGTGGGCGTGATGCGCCTGTCCCATGCCTGGGAGAACCTGCGCGGTGCACAGAGGGACTGGCCGCGGCTTTAAGCGTCGAGCAGTGCCTTCCCGTCATTCCGGGACGCGCCTGTGGCGCGGGCCCGGAACCCATAAACGCCAGTGTCTTAGAAGTTGGCCTTGCAATAACCGCTGCACCTTATCCTGCGTCGTCAACGGCTATGGGTTCCGCTGACGCGGCCCGGGAATGACGAGCACAACATCTCTCCCTCTATGAGAGGTGAGTAAGTCGTGTAGCGGCGAAGAAACAGGAACTCAGGGCTGTGATGACGCGGGTGCGTGAGCGTCGGCTCTTGTCGTGGAGCCTGTCGTGTCTTCCGGCAAGACCTTGCGGATCTGGTTGACGAATTCGGTCAGGCTCCCAGTGCCGTCCTGCTCGAAGGCGAGCTTCGCCAGCATGTTGCTGTCGAAAGGTTCCTCCTGGATGGTGCCATCCGACATGATGGTCGTCTTGATGCCGGATTCCATGTCGAACGAGACCGTCTTGACCATCGGCTTTGTATCGGAAGTCGGAGCCTCCGCGGGCGGCTCCGTGCGCGTGACATTCGCGGGCTGCGGCTTGTCGAGGGCAGCGCTCTTGCTCTTCTCAGCCGCGATGTCGGGCTCGGGATCAGGATCGCGGGCTTCATCCTCACCCTGGCGGCGGTTCTGCGTCTCCTTCGCGGCACTGCGCTCCTGCTTCTGAGCGGCGTCCGCGGCCTCCTGCTCGGCAAGGACCTTCTCCAGCCGTGCCTTGGCCTCGGCGGCCTCCTTCTGGGCCTGCGACCCGAAGACGGATACGAGAGGCATGGAGGCCTTTTCGGCCTCGGCCTTCGCGTGGGCGGCATCGGCCGCGTTGGCGGCCTCGATGCGCTTGCGTGCAGACTCGACCTGATAGGGGTCGTTGGTGTCGTAGGTGTATCGTTTGCCGTTAATTTCGTAAGACACCTTCCGGGCTTCGGCGACACCGCTCATCAGATGCAGGGCCAGCACCGAGGCTCCAAGGCTCAACCAGATTCTTGTTTTCATCGCCACCGGGTCCATTCGATGGGTTAAACTCTGTTAATGATTATGGCCAGGGTATGACGTAGCGTAAGGTCGCAATGCGCGCTGGCTGATAGGAAACGTTATCCCGTGCCGGATGGGCTGATCTTGTATCCGCCCTGAACAGGACAGATCTCATAGGCCGCTCCGGTGGACCGTCAGCCTCGCGGGTCCGCACCGCTCAGGAAGGATCTCTCGCCATGCCGCCCCTTTCGGTTCTCGATCTCGCGCCCGTTCCCCAGGGAGCCACACCTGCGCAGGCCCTGCGCAATACGCTCGATCTGGCGCAGCACGCGGAACGATGGGGCTACAACCGCTTCTGGCTGGCGGAGCACCATAACATGGTGGGCATCGCGAGCGCCGCGACCAGCGTCGTGATCGCTCACGTGGCGGGCGGCACGCAGCGGATCCGCGTGGGAGCCGGGGGCATCATGCTGCCGAACCATTCGCCCCTCGTCATCGCCGAGCAGTTCGGCACCCTGGAGGCCCTGTTCCCGGGCCGGATCGATCTCGGTCTCGGGCGCGCACCCGGTACCGATCAGCTGACCCTGAGAGCCCTCCGTCGGGACCCGCTGAGCGCCGACACCTTCCCGCAGGACGTGCTTGAACTGCAGGCGCTCCTCGGGCCACTCCAGCCGGTGCAGGCCGTGCAGGCCGTGCCTGGGACCGGCAGCAACGTGCCGCTCTGGATTCTCGGTTCGAGCCTGTTCGGCGCGCAGCTCGCGGCCATGCTGGGACTGCCTTACGCCTTCGCGTCGCATTTTGCGCCCGGTGCGCTCATGCAGGCGCTCCAGGTCTATCGGGAGCGCTTCCAGCCTTCGAAACAGCTCGACCGGCCCTACGCGATGGTGGGCCTCAACGTGATTGCGGCCGAGACGGACGAGGAGGCGCGCCGCCTCTTCACCTCGCCGCAGCAGCAATTCACCAACCTGTTCCGCGGCACCCGCGGCCAGCTGCAGCCGCCCATCGACGATATCGAGAGCTACTGGACCCCGTCCGAGAAGGCCCAGGCCATGAACATGCTCTCCTGCTCGATTGTCGGCGCGCCGGACACGGTCCGCGCAGGGCTTGCGGATTTCATCGCGAAGACGCAGGCGGACGAGCTGATCGTCGCCTCGGCGATCTTCGACCACGGCAAGCGCCTGCGCTCCTACGAGATCCTAGCGGACGTGCATAAGGCGCTGAACCGTGAGCTTGCGCCTGCCGGATGATAACCCGCTCAGGCGGGTGCGCTGCGCCCGCGTAGGGTCGGGTCGAGGGCGTCCCGCAGGCCGTCGCCGAGCAGGTTGAGTCCCAGCACCGACAGCGCAATGGCGAGGCCCGGCGCGATGGCGAGGTGCGGCGCCTGGGAGAGATAGGTCTGCGCGTCGCTCAGCATGCGGCCCCAGCTCGGATTCGGCGGGCGCACGCCGAGGCCGAGATAGCTGAGGCCAGCCTCAGTCAGGATCGCGAGGGCGAGCTGGATCGTCACCTGGACGATGAGCGCGCCCGCGATATTGGGGATCACATCCTCCAGGGTGATGCGCAGGGGCGGTTTGCCGAGCGCCCGCGCGGCCGCGATGTAGTCGAGCGTCCAGATCTGGAGGGCGACGCCGCGCGTCACGCGGGCGAACACCGGGATGTTGAACACCGCAATCGCCAGGATGGCAGCCGTCGGTCCTGAGCCGACGAGCGCGCCAATCATGATGGCGGACAGGACTGCCGGAAAGGCGAAGACCACGTCCGAGGCGCGCATGGCGATCTCGTCCGCGATACCCCTCCAGGCCGCGGCCGCGGAGCCGATGGCGGTGCCGATAGCGGCCCCCAGAAGCACTGCCGGCCAGGCGATGGCAAGTGAGTTCCAGGCCCCGGCCATGAGTAGGGAAGCGACGTCGCGGCCGAAATGATCGGTGCCGAGGAGGCCGGCCTCCAGCGGCCCTTTCAGCCGCAGGGCGATGCGCACGCGCGTGGGCGGCTCCGGCGTCCAGACGAGGGACAGGAGAGCGGTCCCGATGAGAAAGGCCGTCAGGATGCCGCCGACCATGAGAGCAGCATTCGGGCGAAAGCGCGGAGCGGTTTTCATGCGCGGCTCCTCAGGCGCGGGTCGAGGATCGCATAGCCGATATCGACCAGGAAGTTGATGACGATGACGAGGCCCGAAAAGATCAGCACGATGTCCTTGATAACCACGAGGTCACGCTGGTTCAGGGCCTGATAGGCGAGGCGCCCGAGGCCCGGCAGGTTGAACACGTTCTCCACGAGGATCGCGCCGCCGAAAAAGAACGAGAGCTGAAGGCCGAGGATGGTGGTGACCGGGATGAGCGCGTTCGGCACCACGTGCCGGCGCAGGGTCGCGCCTCTGTCGACGCCCTTCGCGCGGGCCGTGCGCACGAAATCGGCGCCGATCACCTCCAGGGTCGCGGAGCGCGTCACGCGGGTGAGCACCGCCGCCTGGGGGAGGGCGAGCGCGACGGCCGGAAGGAGGAGAGCCCGGAAGGCCGGCCAAATGCCAGCGCTCCATCCCGGGAAGCCGCCTGCCGGGAACCAGCCGAGCCAAGTTGCGAAGAACAGGATGAACAGGAGCCCGATCCAGAAATTCGGCACGGCCACGCCGAGCTGGCTGAACACCAGCACGGCCCGGTCCACCGGCCCGTCTCGGCGCGCCGCCGCCGCGACGCCGAGGGGCAGTGCGAGAGCGGTCGAGATGAGGATGGCGAGGAGGCTTAAGGGCAGCGTCACGGCCATGCGCTCTCCCACGAGGGTCGAGACCGGCATCTTGTAGGTGATGGATTGGCCAAGATCCCCATGCAGCAGTCCGCCGACCCACGCGAGATAGCGCACGAGGGCAGGCTGATCGAGCCCGAGCTCGTGGCGCAGGGCCGCCAGTGTGTCTTCCCGGGCAGCGGTGCCGAGCATGATCGCCGCAGGATCGCCGGGCAGCACCTCCAGGATCAGAAAGATCGCCAGCGACACGGCGACGAGCGTCACGATCAGCGAGACGAGGCGGGAGATGACGAGACGCAACATGAAATCAGATCATCCGGCGGTTGGCGGTCGGTGGAGAGGTGCGCATACCGCAAATCCAAGCACGACCTATTTCCCTCCCCCTTGTGGGGAGGGTTAGGGTGGGGGTGTGAGCGCTACATTCTGAGAATTCAGAGCCGACACCCCCACCTCCAACTCCTCCCCACAAGGGGGAGGAGAGCAGGGCTGCGCTTCCCCGCATTCCTCCAGGCTCTCAGCCCAGAGCGTCCGTCAATCCGTCCACGACACCTCGGTCACGTCGTTCGCCGGAACGGGGGAGTTCTCCCACAATCCCTTCAGTTTCGCGTTCCAGACGCCGAGCTTTGGCAGCTGGAAGAGGAAGAGGGCCGGCACGTCCTCGGCCAGGATCTTCTGCGCCTCCGCGTATTTGGCGAAGCGCGCTTTCTCGTCCGTGGTCTTTCCGGCCTCGGCGATCAGCGCCTTGAACTTGTCGTTCTTGTAATTGAAGTAATAGTTGTCGCGGGCGAAGATATCGATGTCGAGCGGCTCCGTATGAGCCACGATGGTGACGTCGTAATCCTTGTTCTTGAAGACCTCTTCGATCCATTTGGCCGGGAATTCGGTCGGTATGATCTTCATGTCGACGCCGACTTCCGCGAACATGGCGGCGAGCAGCTCCGCCGAGCGGCTGGCATAGGCCATCTGCGGCGCCTTGATGGTGATGGACAGGCCGTTGCCGTAGCCCGCCTCCTTGAGCAGCGCCTTCGCCTTCTCGGTGTCGTAGGGAATGACGCCGGTCATGTCCACGAAGGCCGGGTGGTTGGGCGAGAAGAAGCTGCCGATAGGCTGGCCGTAGCCCGAATAGGCGCCTTCCACGAGGGCCTTGCGGTCGACCGCATGCATGAGGGCACGGCGCACGCGCACATCGTCGAAGGGCTTCTTGGCGTTGTTCATGCCGGCGACGATCTCGCCCTCCGTGTTGCCCGCAACCGCCGTGAAGCGCGAATCCTTCTTCAGCTCGCTGAACAGCTCCGGCGCACCGAGATTCGGGAACGCGTCCACGTCGCCCGCCTTCAAGGCCGCGACCTGGGCCTGCGGATCGTTGATGAAGCGGAACGTGACGGTCTCGAGCTTGGTCTTGTCCTTCTGCCAGTAATCGGGATTGCGCACGAGCTCGACTCGGTCGCCGCGCGTCCACGACTTGAACTTGAACGGGCCCGTGCCGACCGGGCTCGCCTTGTTGTTCTCCGCCGTTTCGGGCGCGACGATCACGGCGTCTCCCCAGCCGAGATAATAGAGGAAGTTACCGGACGTTTCCTTCAGCTTGATCACGACGGTTGCCGGATCGGGCGTCTCGATGGAATCGATCGGCGCGAAGATCTGCTTCTGCGCGTTGGTCGATGTCGGCGCCCGGGCGCGGTCGAAGGCAAATTTCACGTCGGCGGAATCGAAAGCCGAGCCGTCGTGGAATTTCACGCCCGTCTGCAGATGGAACGTGTAGGTCAGCCCGTCCGGCGCGATGTCCCAGCTCTTCGCCAGGAGCGGCTGCACCTTGCCGTCCCGGTCGATGCGCATGAGACCTTCATAGAGGTTCGCCCAGGTCACCTCGCGGATGGCCACCGGCGCCGCGATCGTGGGATCGAGGCCCGGCGGTTCGATCGGCATGCCGATCACCAGCGACGTCTTCGCGGCAAAGGCCGGGACGAAGCTGGCTGAGAGGATGAGGGCAGCGGCCAGAATGCGCTTCGACATGGGGCGATGTTCCATCCGGTTTTGTTGGCGGGCCAGCTTAGACGCACTCGAAGGCCGGATGGAAGATGCCTCGTGCCGGATTGTCTTAAAGGCAGCCCGCGAGGATGGGATATGGATCCGCCCACCTCACGTGGGCTTGAGCTGCTTGTAGAACACCGTCGTGTCGCAGAAGCCGCCCTGGGGCCAGAGGGCGTAGTTCGGGATGATGCCGGCCCGGACCCAGCCGAGGCGCGTGTAGAGGCGCTCTGCGGCGCTGCCCGTCACGGTGTCGAGCACCAGGACGGATTTTCCCGCTGCAAGGGCGGCTGCCTCGGCGGCGCGCATGAGGGATGCACCGACGCCTCGCCGACGCGCTGTGCGGTGAACAAGCATTTTGGCGACGTCGGCCCGGTGGGGCTGATTCTCCGGCTGCCGGAGGATGACCTGAACCGTGCCGAGGATCCGGCTGCTCTCCGGCTCCTGCGCCACGAGGAGGATGCGCTCGCCCGCCGCGACGCCCTCCGCCACGCCTGTCCAGAAGGCGTCGGCTCTCTCGCGGGTCAGGGGCGCCATGAAGCTGACCGAGGCGCCGCCCTCGACGCAATCGATGAGCACGGCCGACAGGGCCCCCACCTGCTCCGCGGCCTCACCGGGAGAGAGGGAGCGCAACGTGACGGATGAGTTCACGAAAGAGTTCATGAGAGTTCCTCAGTCCGGGACCGGCCGCTCGCCTGGCCATGGCCGCAGGGATGTGGCCGCCAGGGCCACCAGATAGCGGGCAGGCCGGTCGGCCGGGTTGTGGAACATGTTGGGGCGATCAATGCCCATGCAGAGGCAGTCGCCTGCCGCGAGGCGATGGGAATCCCGGCCCGTCGTCACCTCCACCTCGCCTTCGAGGACCCAGACCTGCTGGCCGATCCTGGCGGTGCGGGGACCGGAATCGTAGGCCACCCGCGCGCCGGGCGGCAGAATGACTTCCGCGATTTCGATGGGGGAGGGATGGCCGGGTGGGGACAAAGCGCGGCGCAGGTAACCGCTCTCCGGATCGCGCCAGACCCGCTGGTCGGCATGGCGGACCAGGGGCGACGCTTCGGCCCGGCCCGCCTCGGCGAAGAGAGACGCGAGACTGACGCCGAGCCCCGCCGCGAGCCTGTTCAGAATGACGGCTGTCGGGCTGCTTTCGCCTCGCTCGATAAGGGAGATCATCGAGCGGCTCACGCCCGTACGCTCCGACAGCTCGTCCAGCGTGAGACCGTTCTGAGCCCGCAGCCCGCGCAGGCGCGCGGCCAGGTGGCCGTTGATGTCGGATTCCGTTTCCATGAAAATAGATTAGAAATCCACTATAATGGAGTCAACCAATTCGTCGGCCGTAAGGTCTTCGGAAGGGGACGAGAGACCAGACGCAACAGCGATCCAGCCCACGAAAAAACCCGCTCCGTTGCCGGAGCGGGTTTCGTTTCGACCGGGGTCGAAATCGGGCCGATTACATGCCGATCTCGTTGCCCGAGTAGTCGATCTTGCCGTCGGCGCCCTTCTTCCAGACATACATCACGTAGTCCGGACGGGTGATGTCGCCCTTCTTGGTGAAGGAGAGATCGCCGATCACGGTCTTCATCGGCTTGCCCGAATGAAGAACGTCCGCAACCTTCTTGGCATCATTGCTGCCGGCTTGCTTGGCGGCCTCGGCCAGGACCTGGGCTGCGGCATAGGAGTAGAGGGTATAGGCCTCGGGGTCGTAGTTCTTGGCCTTGAACTTGGCCACCACGTCCTTGGCGTTCGGGTTCTTGCGCGGATCGGGCGCGAAGGTCATCAGAGTGCCCTCGGCGCCGGGGCCGGCAATCGAGGTGAACTCGGCCGACACGATACCGTCGCCCGACATGAGCGGGGCGTTGAGGCCCTGGTCACGCATCTGACGGATGATGAGGCCCGCCTCGGTGTGAAGGCCGCCGAAATAGACCACGTCAACGCCGGCCTGCTTCAGCTTCGACACGAGCGCCGAATAGTCCTTCTCGCCCGGGTTGATGCCTTCATACACGACTTCCTTAAGGCCCTTGGCATTCATGGCCTTCTGGGTCTCGTCCGCAAGGCCCTTTCCGTAAGGAGTCTTGTCGTGGACGATGGCGACCTTCTTGCCCTTGAACTTGTCGGCCAGATAGCCGCCGGCGACGAGGCCCTGCTGGTCGTCGCGACCGCAGGTGCGGAACGTGTTCCACATGCCGCGCTCGGTATATTGCGGGTTCGTGGAGGCCGGCGAAACCTGGATGATGCCGGCTTCCTCATAGACCTGCGAGGCCGGGATCGAGACGCCGGAGTTGAAGTGGCCGACGACCCATTTCACGCCTTCGGCCGCGAACTTGTTCGCCACCGACACGCCCTGCTTCGGATCGGACACGTCGTCGCCGACGACAAGCTCCAGCTTCTGGCCATTGACGCCACCGGCCGCGTTGATGTCCGCGACAGCCTGCTCGACGCCGTTCTTGAGCTGCGCGCCGAAAGCGGCATTCGGGCCCGTGATGGGGCCGGCAACGCCGATCTTGATCTGCGCGTTGGCCGCGCCCGAGAAGGCGAGGCCAAGACCGAGCGCGACGCCGGTCAACAGCAATTTCTTCATGAGGTCACTCCTCTGGGTGGTTTTATAGGCCCCCTTCCTCGGGGCCGGTTCAGCAGGCCGAGGCCCGCCGTCCGCGTGACATCATGACTCTTTTTGAGCGGAAGTCACGCTGGAATTTCTAGGGCTTAACCGTTCGTATGAGAGGCTTTTTCCTTCCAACCGAACGGTCCCGTCCGCTCGTAGAGCCAGCGATATTGGGTCGTCATCTGGCGTGCCCGGTAGTACTGGAACCCGAGCGCTCCGATGATCAGGACCACGATGGCATCGACCGCGTAGTAGTGGACGGAGAGCAGGGTCCCGCCGAACAGGGCGAAGTGGATGAACCGCACCGCGGCCGCGAGGATCAGCAAATAGACCAGGAGCTGCCAGAAGGGGCGCCAGGTGATTGCGATGGCCCGGCCGGTCATCCATGCGGCCGCGCCGCCCAGGATCACGGTGACGAACAGGAAGAGCCAGATCGAGGGTTCTTCGTAAAGGATGCCCTGCATCAGTGGTGCCCTCCTTCGAGGTAGGCGGCCTGGACCTGGGGATTTTCGAGCAGTTCCCGCCCGGTGCCGCTCATGGTGATGTTGCCCGTCACCATCACGTAGCCGCGGTGGGCCAGCTTCAGGGCGTGGTAGGCGTTCTGCTCCACGAGGAAGACGGTCATCCCGTCGCGCTCGTTGAGCTCCTTGATGATCGTGAAGATCTGCTTGACGATCAGGGGCGCGAGGCCCAGCGACGGCTCGTCCAGAAGCAGGAGCTTGGGCCGGCTCATGAGCGCCCGGGCGATGGCCAGCATCTGCTGCTCGCCGCCCGAAAGGGTGCCGCCGCGCTGGGTCAGGCGCTCCTTGAGGCGTGGGAACAGGGTGCAGACCCGTTCCAGATCCTCGTCGAAATGAGCAAGCCCGTTCATGGACGCGCCGATCTGCAGGTTCTCGAACACGGTCATGCGCGGGAAGATGCGCCGTCCCTCGGGGCTCTGCGCGATCGACAGGCGGGCGATCTCATGGGTGGGCATCTTGGTGATGTCCCGCCCCGCAAAGGTGATCGTGCCCTCCCGCGCCCGCGGGTTCCCGAAGATCGTCATCATGAGAGTGGACTTGCCGGCACCGTTGGCGCCGATCAGAGTCACGATCTCGCCCTCGTGCACGTCCATGTCCACGCCCTTGAGGGCGATGATGTTGCCGTAATAGGTCTTGACGCCGCGCACGCTCAGGAGCGGCTGGCGCGCCGGGCCGCCCTGGAGCGAGCCCGACGGGCTGATGGCAGCGGTGCTCATGCGCCGATCTCCGCTTCGACTTTTTCCACTTCCTCGTCCGCAACGCCCAGATAGGCCGCGATGACGCGAGGATCGCTCCTGACTTCGGCCGGGGTGCCGTCCGCGATCTTGGTGCCGTAATCGAGCACCACCACGTGGTCCGAAATCCCCATCACGACCGACATGTCGTGCTCGATCAGCAGGATCGAGGTGCCGTGATCCTTGCGGATCGCCAGGAGCAGCTCGTTGAGCTCGAGGGATTCACGCGGGTTGAGGCCCGCGGCCGGCTCGTCGAGGCAGAGCAGGAGCGGGTCCGTGCACATGGCGCGGGCGATCTCCAGGCGGCGCTGGTCGCCGTAGGGCAGGTCGCCGGCAGGGTCGTCCGCCCGGTGGATCAGGCGGGTCTTTTCCAGCCAGAAGCGCGCGCGCTCGATGGCCTCCTTCTCGGCCTTGCGGTAGCCGCCGATGCCGAGCACGCCCAGGAACGTGAACCCCGAGGCGATCATGAGGGAGTTGTGCTGCGCCACCAGCAGGTTTTCGAGCACGGTCATGCCCGAAAAGAGGCGGATGTTCTGGAAGGTACGGGCGACCCGGCCCTTCCAGTTGATGTTATGGCCGGGCAGACGCTCCAGCAGAAGCTGGTTGCCGTCCGGCTTGCGGAGCACGACCATGCCCTCGGTCGGCTTGTAAAAGCCCGTGATGCAGTTGAACACGGTCGTCTTGCCGGCACCGTTGGGGCCGATGAGGGCCGTGATGTCGCCACGCCCGACCTGGAAGGACAAGTCGTTGATGGCGACCAGTCCGCCGAAGCGCATCGTGAGATGCTGGACGTCGAGAAGGGGGTTCTGGAGCCAGCGCATTAGCCGTGTCCTTCTTTCACGAGCGATGCCGAGATGGCTTTGCGTTCCTTCAGGACCACCGAGGGCTCACGCTCCGAGATCAGGCCACGCGGGCGCCAGACCATCATGGCGACCATGCCCGCGCCGAAGAGCAGAAGGCGGTACTCATTGGGATCGAAGCCCTCTCCGAAGACCGCCTTCAGGAAGTCGAGATTGCGAAGCATCTCGGGGCCGCCGACCAGCACGACGGCCGCGATGGCGACACCGATCTGCGAGCCCATGCCGCCCATCACGACGATGGCCAGGATGATCGCCGATTCCAGGAAGTTGAAGCTTTCCGGAGAGACGAAGCCCTGGCGGACCGCGAAGAAGGAGCCCGCAAAGCCGCCGAACATGGCGCCGATCGCGAATGCCGTGAGCTTGGTGTTGGTGGTGTTGATGCCGAGGGACCGGCAGGCGATCTCGTCTTCGCGCAGGGCCTCCCAGGCCCGCCCGATGGGCAGGCGCCGCAGGCGCATGGTCACGAAGTTGGTGAGCAGGGCAAGCGCGAGGATAAGGTAGTACAGGAAGATCATCCTGTGCATGCCATTGAACTCGAGCCCGAACGTGCTCGCGAAGCCGCCTTCGCCCGCCGTGAAGGGCAAGCCGAAGAAGGTCGCGCGCGGGATCGACGAGATGCCGGCGCCACCGTTGGTCAGGTCCACCCAGTTGATCAGCACGAGGCGGACGATCTCGCCGAACGCGAGGGTGACGATGGCGAGGTAGTCGCCCCGCAGTCTCAGGACCGGGAAGCCCAGGATGATGCCCCAGAAGGCCGCCAGGATGCCGGCGAGCGGCAGGCAGATCCAGAAGGACAGGCCGAACGTGGTGGAGAGCAGGGCGTAGGAATAGGCCCCGACCGCGTAGAAGGCCACGTAGCCCAGGTCGAGAAGGCCCGCGAGGCCCACCACGATGTTCAGGCCCCAGCCCAGCATCACGTAGGTGAGGATGAGGATGCCGAGATCCACCCAGTAGCGGGATTCCGTGAGGCCGCCCTGGATCAGGTAGACGAGGAGCGGGAACGCGAGGGCGATGCCCAGGAAGAAGGGAATCGCGAAGCGCGAGACCTTCTGATAGGCGCTCGGCTCCGCATGGACCGGCTCGGTCGCCTGGTGCGGGTCGGGCAGTGCCTGCCGGGCCGCCCGGGTCGCCATGAAGGCGTGCTGGAACAGCCTGAGCCCGAAGATGATGGCGCAGACGATCGCGACGAGGCCCCAGCGGGGGGTCAGGGAGAGGGTCGCGGCGTTCTGGTCGGTCTTGTAGGCCAGGATCGGGAACGAGAGGCCGAGGGTGATGAGCGCCGTGACGAAGGCGTCCTTGAGGGCGGCCGCAAGGTCAAAGCGGTTCGGTACGGCCGACTGGTCGGCCGACGAGGTGGCGATTGGAGGAGCGTTCATGCGCGAGGCTCCTTAAACCTTCTCGACCTCAGGCCGCCCGAGAATGCCGGAGGGCATGAAGATCAAGACGATGGCGAGGATCGAGAACGCAGCCACGTCCTTGTACTCGATGGTGAAATAGGCCGACCAGAACGTCTCGATAAGGCCGATGATCAGGCCTCCGAGGACCGCGCCGGGCAGGGATCCGATGCCGCCAAGGACCGCTGCCGTAAAGGCCTTCACGCCAGGGACGAAGCCGTCGCTGAAGCTCACCACGCCATAATACAACAGGTACATCGTGCCGGCGACCGCCGCGAGAGCTGCGCCGATCACGAAGGTGAGGGAGATCGTCCGGTCCACGTTGATGCCGAGGAGCGCCGCCATCTTGCGGTCCTGCTCGCAGGCGCGCTGCGCCCGGCCCAGGGAGGTCTTCTGGACGATGTACCAGAAGATGGTCAGCAGGACGACCGTCGAGACCATGATGATGATCTGCTTGTAGGACAGGGCCACGTTGTACCCGCTCTCGCCCTGGAAGAGCACGATCACGTCGCGCACCATGGGAGGGGTGGGCTTGTTGCGGGCGCCCTGGGCCACCTGGACGAAGTTCGACAGGAAGATCGACACGCCGATGGCCGAGATCAGCGGCGCCAGGCGGAAGGACCCGCGCAGGGGCCGGTAGGCGATGCGCTCGACCGCCCAGCCCCACAGGGAGGTCAGGGCCATCGACACCACCAGCACGATCAGCAGCGCCAGCGCGATGGACGAAACCCCGAGCCAGGTCGTGACGATCAGGAAGAGGATGAGAGCGAAAAAGGCCGACAGCATGAAGACGTCGCCATGGGCGAAGTTCACCATGCCGATGATGCCGAACACCATCGTATAGCCGATTGCGATGAGGCCGTAGATCGACCCCAGCGTCAGCCCATTGATGAGCTGCTGCACAAAAATTTCCATGTCCTACCCTTGCCCCTCTGGATGGGGTCATTCTTGAAGGGTCCCAGCAAAGCACGATGAATGATCGAGGCCAAGCGGGACGTAAGGAGGAGGGGTCTCTAGCAAACCGCGGACCCTGCGACAACATTCTGTTAAGTCTCCCATCACTCGACTTTATGGGAGTAGACAGGGGAGCGTGGGCCGGGCGGCTTCCCAAATCCGGGATCGCAACCATATGCGGCTTATGGGCTTGTGCTTCATGCAAAAGGGTGGAAGAGGCTTCTGCGAAAAGACATGTTGAAGACTCATTCCACCCCCGATCCCGCCTCCGCCGGCCGCCCCGCCGTCGACGCCGCCCTCTTCCGGGAAGGCATGAGCCGTGTCGCCGCAGCGGTCCATGTGGTCACCACCGATGGTTCCGCCGGGCGTGCGGGCTTCACGGCGACTGCCGTCACGCCGGTCACGGACGATCCGGCTTCGCTCTTGGTCTGCGTCAATGCGAGCGGGCGCACCGCCAAGGCGTTGATCGCCAACGGGGTTTTCTGTGTAAACACCCTTGGCATCGGAGACGTGCCGGTGGCCGACGCTTTTGCCGGGCGGGCGAATCTTCAGGGTCAGGACCGCTTTGCGCTCGGCACCTGGGGCGTGCTCGAAACCGGGGCGCCGCTCCTCATGTCCAGTCTCGTGGCCTTCGACTGCCGCCTCGACGACGCCCGCCTTGTGGCCAGCCATTACGTGATCGTGGGCCGCATCGTCGGCGTTCGGCTCGGGGAAGAGCAGCCGGCGCTGGCCCATCAGGGCCGCCTCTACCACCGCATCTGATCGCTGGGCTCCCGGCCGGGTTCCGCCGCTGAACTTCCGGACGACCTCCGTCGAGGGAGGCATGCTTCCTATGAATTCGAGCCCGCCCTCAGAGGAACCGCCCGGCGACCTATCCGGCGGGTCAGGACAGATTGTAGAATCGCCCGGTTCAAGGTCGCCCAGGGAGGCGAGCCATGAAGGCGCATCTCGTCGGCGGGGGAATGGCTTCCCTGGCCGCAGCTGCCTATCTCATCCGGGACGGCGGAATCCTGGCGACCAACATCACGGTCTACGAGGCGGGCGAGCGCCTGGGAGGCGCCATGACCATGGCGGGGGATCCCGCCTCGGGTTACATCCTGCCGACGGGTCGCGTCTTCGAGAAGGAATATCGGTGCACGCGCGAGCTCCTCTCGCTCGTGCCCTCTGCGAGCGATCCGGGACGATCCATTGCCGAGGAGCTCGCCGCGTTCAATGCCCGCTACGGATACGATGACAGGGCGCGCATCGTCGGGCGGGACGGAAGGGTAGAGCCGTCCCCCCATTTCGGCCTTAGTACCCGGGACAAGCTCGACCTTGTCCGGCTGGCCCTCACCCCTGAGGCAATGCTGGAAGGCCGGCGCATCGACGAGTGCTTTTCCGAGAGCTTTTTCGGGACCGAGTTCTGGATCCTCTGGACCTCGATGATGGCGTTCCTGCCGCAGCACAGCGCAGCGGAAATGAGGCGCTACATCTATCGTTTCCTGCATATCCTGCCGGATCTCTCGACGCTGCGGACGATCCACCGGACGCGGTATAACCAATACGAGGATCTCATTAAGCCCATCGCAGCCTGGCTGGAGCGCCAGGGAGTTAGTTTCCTGACCGGGGCCTTCGTGCGGGACGTGGAAAGCAAGGTTTCGTCCGGGGAGATCGTTGCGAATGCCCTGGACTATGTCCGCGATGGAGCGGAGACCACCGTCGAGATCGGCGAAGAGGATCTCGTCCTCATCACGAACGGCTCCCAGACGACGGACCTTTCGTTTGGCACCGCGACCACGCCGCCCGAGCCGCACCTGGAGGGGCGGTCCTTCGCCCTCTGGCAGAAGCTCGCGCAGGGCCGCAAAGGGTTCGGCAGGCCGGACGTGTTCTTCGGCCCGGACCATGTGAAGGACACGAAGTGGGTGACGTTCACGGTCACGACCACGGATCCGACATTCTTCCGGCTCATCGCGGCTCTCTCCGGCAGCGAGCCGGGCCGAGGCGGGCTCATGACGCTGAAGGATTCCCATTGGCTTGTGACCCTGGTTCTCTTCCACCAGCCCGAATTCGTCGATCAGCCTTCAGGGACCATGGTGTGGTGGGGCTACGGGACCGAACCGGACAAGATCGGCAATGTCGTTCACAAGCCCATGTCTGAATGCAGCGGCGCCGAGATCCTCCGGGAGGTGCTTCACCATCTCCGGTTCGAGGAGCATCTGGAGACGATCATGTCCTCGTCGATCTGCATTCCATGCCTCCTGCCCTATGCCACCAGCATTCTCCTCCCGCGCGGGAGGACGGATCGGGCACCCGTCGTGCCGGAGGGCTCGGTGAATGTCGGGTTCATCGGGCAATTCGCCGAGCTTCCTTTGGAAACCGCCTTCACCATGGAATACTCCGTCCGCTCGGCCCGCGAGGCCGTGTCAAGTTTCCTCAAGCTCGATGTCGGTCCGCCTCCGGTCTATCAGGGACACCACGACCCTGAGGCTCTCTACAATGCCTTGAAGGTCCTCGCTTAGGGTGTCGCCAAGCCCTCAGTCCCTCTGACGGGGGCCCTGGGGCGCATAGGCGCTCCAGCCTGTGAGCTGCACAAAGCCGTCGCGGACGGCGACGACCAGATGGTTGCGATGCCGATGCACGAGGGTGCCCGGCCGCTGGCTATGCGCCTCCCGCCAACCCGAGCCCTCCCAGACATAGATGAGCCGTGAGTTCACCAGGGCGAAGGCCTCGATGGAGCCGAAGGCCCGAATGGTGCGCAGGACGTCCTCCACGTTCCGGGTCCAGTCGAGGGTGCGGTCCTCCCGGGTCATGCGCGGCCAGTAGCTCCCCGGCCCCTGGGGCGTGGCCCGGTCCCAGAGCCCCGGCAGGTCCTCGGCCAGCCAAGAGGCGATGCGTCGGGCCGACATCTGGCACCGGGCCAGGAGCCTGTCGTGGTTTTCGTCGGCCGCGAGGGGGAAGTGCTCCTGGGCCAGGATGGGGCCGGTGTCGAAGGCCGGATGGAGCACATGAGCCGTGACGCCCCATTCGGGGACCCGGTCGAGGATGGCCTGGAAGAGAGGATAGGGGCCTCTGCCCATGGGCAGAGGCGAGGGGTGGAAGTTCACCCCATAGGGCAGGTGATGTTCCCACCCTCGGATAAGCCAGGGATAGCCCGCGACGATCAGCGCCTCGCAGTGCGAGGCCTTCAGCTGGACGAGGTCCGCCGGCCCGATGCGCGACATCTGCACCGGCACCTTGAGGGCGCGCGCCCGCGCCACCGTCGTCTCGTTGAAATCGTAGATCCCGTCGCAGGGCCGGCTGAAGAGGCGCACTGGCTCCCAGCCTCGGGCCAGAAAGGTCTCGAAGACGTCGCCCAGAAAGTCGATGCCGGCGAAAGCGAAGCGCATGTCCTGCTCAGGTCTCCAGGGCAGAGAAGGGGGATCCGCCCGGGGAGGGAATTCGGGTCTTCGCCGCCCCGGTCAAGCAGGGCGGCGGAGGCTTAAGGAGAAGGCGTATCACCGTCCAGGGTGGCGGTCAGCATGCGCTGCGGTACGCCCTTGATGAAGCGCCGGAAGATCGCGTTGTTGCGCAGGGCGGTCGCACCCGTCTCGATGACCGTGTCCAGGGTGGCGGGGTCGAGCTGGAACCGGGTCGGCACCTTGTCCATGCGCTGGCGCATTTCCGGGCCGGCATCCTCCGACGAAACCCGTCCGACCGTGAATGTCACGTCCGCGCATCGCCAGCCGTCCAGGGTGCCGCGCAGCTTGAGAACCTCGTCGCTGGAGAGCGAGCAGCGCCAGCGCTTCAAGTCGCTCTGCCAGCCCTTCATGATGGTCGTGAAGTAGTCGTAACCCTTGTAGACGCCCGAATCGATGGCGACGTCGGTGACGATCCCGGCGAGCTCCATGCCGGTGGGCGAAGCCAGGTGCGCGGGCCAGTTGCCGGCCGGACCGCGGCCCGCATCGACCACCAGGAACAGGAAGCGCTTTACCCGCACGGCCTGCTCGGCCGTCATCGGCATATAGGGCCGGTCCCGGTTCGTCCGCGCGATGGCGAGGGAATGGATGCCGAAATTGTCCGTGAGGCCGCCGTCCAGGAGTTTTACGTAGCGGAAGCGTTCCGGATCGTTGCGGTAGCGGACCATGGCTTCGGCGCTGGCCTTCAGGGTGGCCGGAGCCGCCGGATCATCGGCGCCGCGCTGATAGAATTGCGGGACGTGGCCGCCGCAGGACGAGCCGTAATTCTCCACGTTGAGGGGCACGAAGAGGCCCGGCACCGCGGCCGAGGCCGCCACCGCCTCCGACAGGCGAACCTTGCTCAGGTCGCTGCACAGGACGCTGAAGGTGACGGGCTCGAAAACGAAGGGCACCCGGCTGTAGATGTCCGACGCGGCAATCCAGACGAGGGGCCGCTTGCGGGCGAAGAGGTCCGCATAGGTGGCGCCGTCGAACAGGTTGTCGTCCAGCCATTTCGGGAATTTGGAGCGGTCGTTGACGCCGCCGTCGTTCACGATCCTGAGAACGTTGGCCAGGGACACGTCCGTATCGAAGCCCTGCTCGGCGTTCTGCTCCAGGAAACGGGACCGGAAGGTGGGAAGGCCGTCGCGGCCCCTCAGGCCGAAATAAGCCGCCGTCACCGAGCCGCCGGACACGCCGGAGACCAGGTCAATCATGTCGGTCATCCGCTGCGGCCCGCGATCGGTCATCACCTGATAGCGGTCGAGCTCGTTGAGGACGCCGTACGAGAAAGCCGAGGCGCGCATGCCGCCGCCCGAAAACGCGACGCCCACCACCGTGGAGCCGAACTGGTCGGGGCCGAGGGGCCAGCCGCCCTGATCCGCCACTTTGGCGATGGGACCATTAATCGGCGTATTGATGACACCTCCGGCACAGGCGGAGACCGCCATCGCCAGAGCGCCCGCCATGAGCCAGCGCCGCCATAAACCCCGGTTCATCGTCTTCATCCCCGCAGCCGATTTTGCAACGGAATACGATGGCAGGAGCAGAGTCACAATAGGCAAGCTTCCCTTGGGACACGGCGCCCATGTGGAAAGCCCGACAAGGTTACCGGCCTTGCACCGCGGCCGGGACTGTCGCTGCGGAACTCTCAAGCTCGCCCGGGCTTTGATTCAGCGCCGGTAGCCTTTCGCGTCGGCTTCCGGCGGGCGTGAGTATCGTCAGGAAGGACTTCGCATGGTTTCCAGGGATTTTATCCGTCAGCTCGAGGGTTATGGCCTCACCACAGCCAGCATCCTCTACCGTATGCCCGATCATCCCCATCTCCTGCAGACTTATATCTGGCAGGAATACGACTTGGCGCCCCGGTTTCCGGTGCTCATCGAATTCCTGGATTTCTGGCAGCGGGAGCTGGCCGGGCCGCTTCATTCCGTCACCGTGAGCCACGCGCACCTGATCGGCCCGACGGAATTCCGGGCCGTGGACGGGGAAATCAACCTTCACTGACCGCAAGTGTGCATGTGAGCCGGTCTGCGGCACTTGGCCTGAAGCGGTTGGCCTGGGGCACTTGGGCTAGAGCACTTGGCCCCAGGACCCTTCTCGGGTAGAGAGGCGTCTCTTGAGCATCTTCGAACCTGCCGAGGTTCCTTGTTTTCCAACGCGCGTACCTCTCAGGTCCTGGCGGCCCTGGCTTCCCAGCCGGGAGAGCGGCTGACCGTCCGCGACATCATGAGTGTGCTGCAGGACCGGGCCTTCGCGCTTCTCATCGTTCTGCTGGCGCTGCCGAACTGTTTGCCCATGCCGCCGCCGATCCCCCTGGTCTGCGGCCTGCTGCTGGCCCTGGTCGCCGTGCAGATCGTCTATGGCCGCCCGACACCCTGGCTGCCGAACGCACTCCTCAACCGCTCCATTGCATCCGTCGACGTGGAGCGCGCCGTCACCCGGGCCCTGCCGGTCTTCCGCCGGCTCGAACGCTTCTCCAGGCCCCGGATGACCTTTCTCGATACGCCCTTCGCCATGCGCCTCATGGGCCTCGTCATCCTGGTGATGGCCTTCGGGCTTCTCTTCGCGCCGCCCTTCGTCGGCCAGATCCCCATGGGCCTCGCAATCTGCCTCGTCGGCCTCGGCCTCGTGGAGCGGGACGGGATCGTGGTCCTGTTCGGCCTCGTGATCGGCACCTTCGGCCTCACCTTAAGCCTCGGCTTCATGTACGCGATCTTTTCAGGGCTGGAGACGCTGTTTTAGCGGGTGAAATCCCTAAGATGGCCGGGATCCCCGGGCAACACGAGGGCCGGAAAACGTTCAAGCGCATCGCAAAGGCACATCGTCATCGGCGAGGTGTCGAATGTTACGAACAGGAGCGCCGCTTGCACGCTCAGCGGCATTGGTAGGATTGAGCGGCGTACCGTGGCTTGATTGGAGCAGGAAGTAATGCCTGCGAAGCTTGTGCAAGCCGGGCCGAAAACAACATTCGTCGGCCATGGCCGAGGTCCTTTGACTGGAAGTTCCGCCGTCAATCCTGTTTGGATCGGGATCAGAGCGGCACAAAGGGCTCCGATTGCGAGGCGTTTTCTCAAGGCCATGGCCCAGCGTAGCGGATCGCCGTCGGTGTATCAACATAACGTAGAAATCATGTGAGAGCCGTCATTCCGGGGCCGCGTAGCGGAGCCCGGAACCCAGAACCGCTGGCGATGCGGGATAAGACGCGGCGGTTGCCGTTATCCCTTGTTCTGAAGCGCTGGCGGTTATGGGTTCCGGACTTGCCTAACGGCAATCCGGAATGACGGAGGGAGGTGGGTGGTGTCCGAAATGATGGGGCCGTCCCGGAGTGACGACGGATCTTTAAATCAGCTTCAGCCCCTTCAGGCTCGCGTGCCCCTCCCGGCCCACGATGATGTGGTCGTGGACCACGATGCCGAGGGGTTTGGCCACGTCGATGATCTCGCGGGTCATCCGGATGTCGGCGGCCGAGGGGGTCGGGTCCCCACTGGGATGGTTGTGGACCAAGACAAGCGCCGAAGCGGAGAGTTCGAGGGCCCGCTTCACCACCTCGCGCGGGTAGACCGGCGTGTGATCGACGGTGCCCGATTGCTGGACTTCGTCGGCGATCAGGGCGTTGCGCTTGTCGAGGAAGAGCAGGCGAAACTGCTCCTTGTCCATGAACGCCATGGCGGTGCGGCAATAGTCGATCACTGAGGCCCAGGAAGAGAGCACCGGCCGCTTCGCCACCTCGCCCTTGGCGAGCCTGCGGGCGGAGGCTTCGACGATCTTGAGATCCGTGACCACGCTCTCGCCGATCCCCTCCACCTCCATCAGGCGGGCCGGCGGGGCGGCGAGCACCTCCGCGAAGGTGCCGAGCCGCTTGAGAAGCTCCTTGGCGATGGGTTTTACGTCCCGGCGCGGAATGGAGCGGAACAGGACCAGTTCCAGAAGCTCGTAATCGGGCAGGGCATCGCCCCCGACCTCGGAAAAGCGGGCGCGCAGCCGGTCCCGGTGGCCGTAGTAGTGGGGGAGAGTTGGTGGCTCCGTCATACCGGCCCGTCGTCGTACATGGCCTGCACTTTGCCTCTCTGACGCGTGTGCAAACCAACCGAATGAATCCCATGGCATTTTGCAGGGACCAATCCGAAGGCAACACTATTTCAAAACTGGATAACGTAGAGAGGATGAGATAGGCTCGTGTCAAGCGCCGACCTCGGCCGGGGAACAGTGAGAACCTATAAGTTCTGGATTATGATCGCCGCGGCCGCCGTGATCGCATTCGCGTGTTTAGCGGCCGCAGGAATCTTCTGTTTCTTTGCCCTCGTCTGGATGTCCTTCATAGATTTCGGCCCTACGAATTGGCTCTTCCAGAGTTGGGTGGGCGTCGTCGTGCTTGTGGTGTTCCTTGCGTGGGTTTTCCGCACGGCATTCTTGGGCTCGTACAAATTGATGGTGCGCTACTTCTGGTAGCGGCGCTTCATCAGAACTGCCACGGGAATGTTAGTAGGCGAGGCTAGTCAGCCTACCGCATAGGGAGGCTTGTCGTAGCCCCCGGGCGAGAGGGTGAAGATCTCGACGCCGGTTTCCGTCACACCGACCGTGTGCTCGAACTGGGCCGAGAGGGAACGGTCCCGGGTCACGGCGGTCCAGCCGTCGGAGAGCACCTTCACCTGAGGACGGCCGAGATTGATCATCGGCTCGACTGTGAACAGCATCCCGGGCTTCAATTCCACGTTGTAGGCCGGCTCCACGTAATGGAGGATGGTGGGCGAATCGTGGAACACCCGGCCGAGGCCATGGCCGCAGAAATCGCGCACCACAGAGCAGCGCTCGGCCTCCGCATAAGTCTGGATCGCGGCGCCGATGTCGTTGGTTGTCGCGCCCGGACGGATGACCGCGATGCCGCGCATCATGGCCTCGTAGGTGATCTCGCACAGGCGCTGAGCCCGGCGGGGCACGTCGCCCACATAGAACATGCGGCTCGAATCCCCATGCCAGCCGTCGAGGATGACCGTCATGTCGATATTGACGATGTCGCCGTCCCGCAGGGGCTTGTCGTTGGGGATCCCGTGGCAGACCACGTGGTTGATCGAGGTGCAGATGGTTTTCGTATAGCCCCGGTAATAGAGGCAGGCCGGATAGGCCCCATGATCCCGAATGAACTCGAAGGACAGCTTGTCGAGAGCATCCGTCGAGACGCCGGGCTTGACCTTGTCGACCAGCATGTCCAGCGCTTCCGCAGCCAGCCGGCCGGCGCGGCGCATGGCCTCGAAGGCCTCCGGGCCATGGAGCGGAATCTCGGCGGCGCGTCTGCGTTCGATGGTGTCGGTCTCGGTCATTCTCTGTTCCTGGATCGTGTCCCGAATGTAAGGATTGGCACGCCCGACGCAAGCAAAGAGAGAGCCGCCCGCTTGCGATTGGCGCCCGGGGATGCCATGACCACCCCAAATTTCAAGCCCGAATGAGCGCCGGTTCGCCGGCCGCGACGGTTTCAGAACGATATGAACGATTCACGCCCCTACGGCGCCTATGCGCCCTCCGGACTGGCCAGCTTCGCCATCGAGGGCACGCGGCGCCTGCCCCAGCGGTGGGCCACCCGCCGCATCGCCCTGATGCTGCGGCACCTCGTGCTGCACTCCCTGAAGGGCGCGCCGGTCGATGTCGAGACCTTTGGCGTGCGCATGCGGCTCCATCCCTATAACAATGTGTGCGAGAAGCGGATTCTCTTCACGCCGCAATATTTCGACCCGGCGGAGCTGGAGCTTCTCGCGTCTCGGATCGGCGAGGGGTTCACGTTCGTGGATGTGGGCTCCAACGTGGGCTGGTATGCGCTCTTCGTCGCAGCCCGGGCCGGCGCGAAGGCCCGGATCCTGGCCGTGGAGCCGCAGCCGGAGGTGTTCGACCGCCTCGCCTACAATATCCGCCAGAACCCCTTCGGTACCGTCAAGGCGGTCGCCTGCGCGGTGGCTGACAAGACCGGCGAGTTGACCCTCTTCCTCGATCCCAACAACCGGGGCGAATCGAGCGTGAAGATCGTCAGCTCCAGCCAGACCGACGCCATCCGGGTCCCGGCCGTGACCCTGGTCGATCTGCTCGACCGGGAGGGGTTCACCCGGGTGGACGCCATGAAGCTCGACGTGGAGGGGGCCGAGGACCTGATCCTCGATCCGTTCTTCCGGGATGCGCCGACCTCCCTCTATCCGTCGCTCTTCATCATCGAGGACGGCCGCGACCGCTGGCAGATCGATCTGCCGGCGCTCCTTGCGTCAAAGGGCTACCGCCTGATCCTGCAGACGCGGATGAACCTGGTCTTCGAGCGGGCCTGAGGCCCGCTTTTCAGCCGAAGACCAGCGCGGGTGTCCCGTCCTGGCGGACGACCTTCCGGTAGAAGCAGGAGCGGCGGCCCGTGTGGCAGCAGCCGCCGTCGCCCGCGACCGTCACCTTGAGCCAGAGGGCGTCCTGGTCGCAATCGACCCGCATTTCGACCACCGTCTGGACCTGTCCGCTCGTGGCGCCTTTGTGCCAGAGTTCGCCCCGCGACCGGGACCAGTACCAGGCCTCGCCGGTCTCGAGGGTTTTGGCCAGGGCGTCGGCATTCATGTGGGCCACCATCAAAAGTTCGCCGGTCGCCGCATCCGTGGTCACGCAGGTGACGAGCCCGTCGGGGCCGAAGCGTGGCGTGAGCACCGTACCTTCCTCCAGCTCCGCCTTTGGGCCGGGGGAGGGGAAAACATGGGACGCGCACATGGCAGGAACCTCGAAGGGCAGCGAGCCGCACTCATGCGACTCGCGAAGGAACGGGAAGGGATTTCTTCAAGCCTTACCCTGGCGCAGCAGGGTGAGGAAGCGCACCTGCTCGGCCGGGTCGTCGCGGAATGCGCCGAGGAACTGGGTCGTCAGGGTAACGGCGCCCGCCTTCTGCACCCCGCGCATGGACATGCACATATGCTCGGCCTCGACCATCACGGCGACGCCCCGCGGCTCAAGGGATTCCTGGAGCGCAAGGGCGATCTGGGCCGTCATGGTCTCCTGGGTCTGGAGCCGGCGCGCATAGACCTCGACCAGACGGGCGAGCTTGGACAGGCCGACCACGCCCTTGGACGGATAATAGCCGATATGGGCCATGCCGTAGAACGGCACCATATGGTGCTCGCAATGGGAATAGAACGGGATATCCCGCACCAGGACGATGTCGTCGTACCCCTCCACCTCGGCGAAGATCTTGTCCAGCACCTCGCGCGGGTCGTCCTTGTAGCCCGAATACAGTTCCTTGAAGGCCTTCGTCACCCGCTTGGGGGTGTCCAGAAGCCCTTCCCGGCGCGGATCGTCGCCAGCCCACCGGATCAGGGTGCGGACGGCCTCCTCAGCCTCTTCCCGGGTGGGGCGCTCGACAGGTCCGTCTTTAAGGGGATTCAGTTTCTTGGACAGGGACTTAACCACATCATCCATGTGGAGCCTCGTTCTTTCGTTTTTAGGGCGGACGGCGCCCTTGGGATGCGACCGGCCGCCCGAATGGGCCGGGTCGCGGAATGGGATCGTCAGGCTTATATTGTGCATCGACGCCCGACTGTCACCTCATGAGCCCTATGCTGAACGAGATCTATAGCCGCCGCATCCTCGAACTCGCCGCCGCGATCCCGCATCTCGGGCGCCTCGCGGATCCGGATGCCAGCGCGACCGCCCATTCGAAGCTTTGCGGCTCGACCGTGACCATTGATCTCAAGGTCGATGACGGGGTGGTGACGGGCTTCGCCCAGGACGTGAAGGCCTGCGCCCTCGGCCAGGCCTCCTCGTCGATCATGGGCCGCCACGTGATCGGCTCCACGGCCGAGGAATTGCGGGAGGTTCGGGAGGTCACCCGGCGGATGCTTAAATCCGGCGGCGAACCTCCGGGCGGGAAATGGGCGGATCTGGCGGTGCTGGAGCCAGTCCGGGAGTTCAAGGCCCGGCATGCCTCCATTCTCCTCACCTTCGACGCCGTGGTGGAGGCCCTCGACCGGGTGCAGGCCCGGAAGGCCGAGGCGGGATGATGCCGAGCCCCGTCCAGCAGGCGGCCCATTACGCGATTCGCGGCTACCAGCTCACCCTCTCGGGTCTCGTCGGCCGCCAGTGCCGCCATCTGCCTTCCTGTTCGGACTACACCGACGAGGCCATCCAGAGGCATGGTTTCTGGGCCGGGGGCTGGATGGGGGTCGCGCGCATCTGCCGCTGTGGCCCGTTCGGCACGTCGGGGCTCGATTACGTGCCGGAAACGTTGCCCGAAGGGGCCGCCTGGTATAAGCCCTGGACCTTCGGTCGCTGGAGAGGCGTGAACGCCCCTGCGATCATCTGCGAGTCGGTCGAACCTGACGGCGGCTGATTCCTTTCCCGTTCCAACACCCGTCGGCCCCCGCTTACCTGCTCCGTTGGCAGGAGTGAGCAAGGAGAACCTGATGATTACAGTGACATTTCCCGATGGCGCCCAGCGGCAATACGAACCCGGAACGACCGGGCGCGAGATCGTCGAGGGCATTGCCAAGTCCCTGGCCAAGCGCACGGTCGCCATGGCCCTCGACGGCACGGTCGCCGACCTGTCCGACCCGATCCGGCGCGATGCCAAGATCGAGTTCCTGAACCGGGACGACCCGCGCGCCCTGGAGCTGATCCGGCACGATTGCGCCCACGTGCTCGCCGAGGCCGTGCAGGAACTCTTCCCCGGGACGCAGGTCACCATCGGCCCGGTGATCGAGAATGGATTCTACTACGATTTCGCCCGCAACGAGCCCTTCACGCCGGAGGATTTCCCGGCCATCGAGGCGAAGATGCGGGAGATCATCGCCCGGGACAAACCCTTCACCAAGGAGGTCTGGAGCCGCGACAAGGCCAAGCAGATCTTCAAGGAGAAGGGCGAGGCCTACAAGGTCGAACTCGTGGATGCGATCCCGGAAGGCCAGGATCTCAAGATCTACTTCCAGGGCGACTGGTTCGACCTGTGCCGCGGCCCGCACATGACCTCCACGGGCAAGATCGGCAACGCCTTCAGGCTCATGAAGGTGGCGGGCGCCTATTGGCGCGGCAATTCCAACAACGCGATGCTCACCCGCATCTACGCGACCGCCTGGGCGAGCCAAGAGGACCTTGAGGCCTACCTGAAGCAGCTCGAAGAGGCCGAGAAGCGCGACCACCGGCGCCTGGGCCGCGAGATGGACCTGTTCCATTTCCAGGAGGAGGGGCCGGGCGTCGTCTTCTGGCACTCCAAGGGCTGGACGATCTTTCAGGAGCTGATCGCCTATATGCGCCGCCGCCTGAAGGCGGACTACAAGGAGGTCAACGCACCTCAGGTGCTCGACGCTTCTCTCTGGGAGACCTCCGGTCACTGGGGCTGGTATCGCGAGAACATGTTCGCCGTGCAGTCGGCAGGTGACGAGGCGGAAGACAAGCGTGTCTTCGCCCTCAAGCCGATGAATTGCCCGGGCCACGTGCAGATCTTCAAGCACGGGCTGAAATCCTATCGCGATTTGCCGCTGCGGCTCGCCGAATTCGGCGCCGTGCATCGTTACGAGCCATCGGGCGCGATGCATGGCCTGATGCGCGTGCGCGGCTTCACGCAGGACGATGCGCATATCTTCTGCACGGAAGATCAGATGGCCGAGGAGTGCCTGAAGATCAACGACCTGATCCTCTCGACCTATGCGGATTTCGGCTTCGACGAGATCGTCGTGAAGCTCTCGACCCGTCCCGAGAAGCGCGTCGGCTCCGACGCCCTGTGGGATCATGCGGAGGACGTGATGACCCGCGTGCTCAAGCAGATCGAGGAGCAGTCAGGCGGGCGCATCAAGACGGCGATCAACCCGGGTGAGGGCGCGTTCTACGGGCCGAAATTCGAGTACGTGCTGCGCGACGCCATCGGCCGCGACTGGCAGTGCGGCACCACGCAGGTGGACTTCAACCTGCCGGAGCGGTTCGGCGCCTTCTATGTGGACCAGGACGGCCAGAAGAAGACGCCCGTGATGGTGCACCGTGCGATCTGCGGCTCCATGGAGCGCTTCACCGGAATCCTGATCGAGCACTTCGCCGGGCATTTCCCGCTCTGGCTCGCGCCGGTGCAGGTCGTGGTCGCCACCATCACGTCCGAGGGCGATGAGTATGCCATGGAGGTGGTGCGCGCCGCCGAGGCTGCAGGCCTCCGCGTCGAGGCGGATCTGCGCAATGAGAAGATCAACTACAAGGTTCGCGAGCATTCGCTCGTGAAGGTGCCCGTGCTTCTCGTGGTGGGTCGGAAAGAGGCCGCCGAGCGGACGGTTTCAATCCGCCGCTTGGGAAGTCCTAACCAGCAAACCATGACCCTCGATGAGGCCCTGAAGGTGCTTGCCGACGAGGCGATCACGCCGGACCGCAAGCGCGCCGCGAAGGCCCTGGCCGAGCCGGACGAGCACCTGACCCTCGACGGCCACCACGTGGTCGCCCGCACGGTCGCCTGAGCGTCATCGCGAAAATGTCCCCGGGCCATGCCCGGGGACAATAGCTTTAGGCCATCTGGTGTCTCAGGGCGTGCACCTGCGCGTCGAGATGGGCCACAAGGTCAGGCGGCAGCTGCATCTGGGTCGCAAGTTGCTGGAGATAGGCCTTCTCCTCCGGCGTATCGGCGTCTCCGATCGCCATGAGGGAGGCGGCATAGAGTTCCGCAGCCTGGGCCTGAGTGCTGGCGAGCCGCGCAATGGCCGCGGGATCTGCCGGCTTGCCCATCACGTCCATCAGGAAACCCTTCTCCTCGGCGCCGAGGCCGAGTTTCTGGATCTGGTCCTGGATACGGGTCGTCTCCTCGCCGTCGAGATGCCCGTCCGACTTGGCGGCCGAGATCATGGCCTGGACGAGCGCCACGCCGAGTTCCCGCCCGTGAGCGTCCTTCTCCTCGCCAATATGGAAGCCGCTGTCCTGCGGAATCTGCGCGGGCAGGTTCGCCGGGCCCGCATTCGTGCCGGGAGCCTGCCGGTTCTGCCAATCCTGATAGGCCTTCATGGCGACGGCCGAGAGCACCGCGAGGCCACCGGCTTTGAGCAGGGATCCGCCCGCCGAGCGGCCGGCCTTGGAGCCGAGGATCAGCGAGAGGAGCGCACCGCCCGCGAGGCCGCCCATCCCGCCCATGCTGCCCGAGACCTGCTTGGCCAGATCGCCGAGATTGCCCGGCAGGTTGCCTAGGTTGCCCTGGTTCGGCATCGGGCTCCCGCCCGGCGGCTGGCCACGCGCCTGGCCCTGGCCGTTCATGAGGCCTTCAAGAATGCTGCCGAGATTCATGTCCGTTCTCCCCGTTTCGCCGGCGCTCGTGCCTGGCCGTTGAAAAGCCCTCCTTCCCGAAACGGTTCCGCGGCGATGCCCCGGCCGTCAGGATGATCCGGGCGACGGGATGTCCGTGGAGAGGAATTCGAGCCTGTTGCCGCAAGGATCTGCCACGTAGAAACGGCGAATTCCGGGCAAAGCTTCGTTCCAAAGGGGAGTATGGCCCGCATCCATCAGGGTTGCGGCCAGGGCGTCGAGATCGGCGACGACGAAACCGGGATGCGCCTTCAGGGCAGGGCGGAAGGGCTCCTCGACTCCGAGATGCACGACGGCATCGCCGCCGCGCAGCCAGAGACCGCCGCGGGCCTTGAGGGCAGGGGGCTTTTCCAGCTCGTCCATCCCCAGCACGCCCACATAGAAGCGGCGGCAGGCTTCCTCGGCGCCTGCCGGAATGGCGAGCTGGACATGGTCCAGGCGCAGGATCACGCCTCGGCCTGCGCCTCGACGGTTTGCTCAATGGCGCCGAAGATCGAATGACCATGACGGTCCTTCATCTCGATGCGGACCGTGTCGCCGAAGCGCAGGAAGGGCGTCTTCGCCTCGCCCTTGAGGATCGTCTCCACGGTCCGCTGCTCGGCGATGCAGGAATAGCCGACGCCGCCCTCCGCCACCGGCCGTCCGGGGCCGCCGTCCGGATCCTTGTTCGACACGGTGCCGGAGCCGATGATCGTTCCAGCCCGCAGGGGACGGGTCCGGGCCGCATGGGCGATCAGGGTCGGGAAGTCGAAGGTCATGTCGGTGCCGGCATCGGGTTTCCCGAAGGCCTTGTCGTTGAGGCTGGACAGGAGCGGCAGACGCAGCTTCCCGCCGTCCCAGGCTTCGCCCAGCTCGTCCGGCGTGACGGCGACGGGCGAGAAGGCGGAGGAGGGCTTTGACTGGAAGAAGCCAAATCCCTTGGCGAGTTCCGCGGGGATCAGGTTGCGCAGGGAGACGTCGTTGACGAGCATCACGAGGCGGATGGCCTCTGCGGCCTCCTCCCGGGAGGCGCCCATGGACACGTCTCCGGTGATCACGGCGATTTCCGCCTCGAAATCGATGCCGTGGGCCTCGTCCACCGCCACGATGGGATCCCGCGGGCCGAGGAAGGCGTCCGAGCCGCCCTGGTACATGAGCGGATCCGTCCAGAAGGAGGCCGGCATCTCGGCGCCGCGGGCCTTGCGCACGAGCTCCACGTGATTCACGTAGGCCGAGCCGTCCGCCCACTGATAGGCGCGGGGCAGGGGCGAATCGCAATCATGCTCATGGAACCGGATCGTCGGTACGGAGCCGAGCTCGAGCTGCTCGGACAGGTCCTGGAGGAGGGGCGCGACCCGTTCCCAGTCGTCGAGGGCCTGCTGGAGCGTGGGGACGATGAAAAACGCGTCCGTCGCGCGGGTGAGATCCCGGGAAACCACGACGAGACGGCCGTCACGGCCTTGCTTAAGGGAAGAAAGCTTCATAACCACCGACCAGGTTGATATGCTTCACTGGAGAGCATCGGACCTGAGGGCGGGATCCCGCCTTCGGAGCAGTCCGATGTTTTCTTTCTGAGGAAGAGCGCCGCGCGCAAACCAGGTCCGCCTGCGCACGGTGCTCGAGCTTGCAACGAAACGACTTGCGGGGAAACGCCTATGTCGACCACCATGAAAAGAAGAACCTTTCTCGCGGGTGCCGGGCTCGCCACGGCCGCCGGGACGGTCGCTGCGCCCGCCATTGCGCAATCGGCGCCGGAAATCCGCTGGCGCCTGACCTCGAGCTTCCCCAAGTCGCTCGATACGATCTTCGGGACCGCCCAGACCTTCGCCAAGTACATGGCCGAGGCGACCGACAACAAGTTCCAGATCCAGGTCTTCGGCCCGGGCGAGATCGTCGGTGGCCTCCAGGCCCTCGACGCAGTCGAGAACGGCTCGGTGGAATGCGCCCACACGCCGGTCTACTACTATATCGGCCGTGAGCCGGCGCTCGGCCTCGGCACGGGCCTGCCCTTCAGCCTCAATGCACGCCAGCAGCAGGCCTGGTGGCACTTCGCCGGCGGCAAGGAGATCATCAACGACATCCTGGCCCGCTACGGCGTCACGTCTCTCGTCTGCGGCAATTCCGGCGCCCAGATGGGCGGCTTCTTCCGCAAGGAAATCAACACGGTCGACGACCTGAAGGGCCTCAAGTTCCGCATCGGCGGCCTCGGCGGCATGGTGCTCGCCAAGCTCGGCGTGGTGCCCCAGCAGCTTGCCCCCGGCGATGTCTATCCGGCCCTCGAGCGCGGCACCCTCGATGCGGCCGAGTTCGTCGGCCCCTACGACGACGAGAAGCTCGGATTCCTCAAGGTCGCCAAGTACTACTATGCCCCCGGCTGGTGGGAGGGCGGCGCCATGCTGCACCTCGTCGTCAACCAGAAGAAGTGGGACGAGCTGCCGAAGAACTACCAGGCTATCATGGCGCAGGCTTCGGAGGCCGCGAATAACTGGATGCTGGGCAAGTATGACGCCGTGAACGGCGGCGCCCTCCGGCGCATGGTCGGCGCGGGTGCGGAGCTTCGCACCTTCTCGCAGCCCATCATGGAGGCGTCCCTGAAGGCCGCGAACGAGCTCTATGCGGAACTCTCGGCCAAGAGCCCGGACTTCAAGAAGGGCTACGATTCGATGGTCGCCTACCGGAACGACGTCCTGCCCTGGTGGCAGCTCAACGAGTATGCCTTCGATACCTTCATGATCCGCACCCGCGGACGGACCTGAGGCATCGCCGTCCGTTTCGCACCTAATATTGTCATTCCGGGACCGACCTTTAGGCTGGTCCCGGAATGACGGCAGAGATTCTGGAATGTCGGACACTTTCACGCGTCCGCCTTACTTGGGCTCCCGCCTGTTCGGATCGAAGTGCTTCTTCAGGTCCTTCCAGCAATCGATGTAGTTCTTTTGTATGGAAGCGGATTCGGCCGCGAATTTCGTCACTCGCTGAGGAAAACGCGTCTCGAACATGAAGGCCAATGTGCCTTCGAGCTTTACCGGCTTCAGCTCCACGTTGCTCGCATGCTCGAACGCCGTCGTGTCCGGTCCGTGTGGCAGCATCTGGTTGTGCAGGGACATGCCGCCCGGCACGAAGCCTTCGGGCTTAGCGTCGTAGACGCCGTAGACCAAGCCCATGAACTCCGACATCAGGTTGCGGTGATACCAGGGCGGGCGGAACGTGTTCTCGGCCACCGACCAGCGCTCGGGAAAGATCACGAAATCCACATTCGCGGTGCCGGGCGTCTCTGAGGGCGCGGTCAGCACGGTGAAGATCGACGGGTCGGGATGGTCGAACAGGACCGCGTTCACGGGCGAGAAGTGCCGCAGGTCGTATTTGTAGGGCGCGTAGTTGCCGTGCCACGCGACCACGTCGAGGGGTGACTGGTCGATCCGCGTGCGATGGAGCTCGCCGCCCCATTTCACGTAGAGCCAGGACGACTCCTCCCTGTCCTCATATGCGGCGACGGGCGTGTGGAAATCGCGCGGATTGGCCAGGCAGTTCGCGCCGATGGGGCCGCGGTCCGGCAGCGTGAAGGCGCCGCCGTAATTCTCGCACACATAGGCGCGCGCCGGCCCTGAGGGCAGTTCGAGCCTGAAGATCACGCCGCGCGGAATGATAGCGATCTCGCCCGGCCCGATATCGATGATGCCGAACTCGGTCCAGAAGCGCAGGGCATTCTCCTGCGCGACGATCAGGTATTCGCCGTCCGCGTTGAAGAAGTACTCGTTCTCCATGGAGCGTGTGGCGAGGAGCAGATGAGCCGCCATGCCGACCTGGGTATCGGAATCCCCCGCCGTCGTGACGGTGAACAGGCCGGTCACGAAGGTGGAGTCCCGGTCGGGGAATGGCAGCGCATCCCAGCGCAGCTGGCCGAGGGGCAGCTCGCTCTCCTCCCGTGCGGCCGGGGCGGTGCGCATGAAGCCCTTGTCGATCTTCTCGTAGCGGCCCGAATGCTTCACGGTCGGGCGGATCCGGTAGAGCCAGGAGCGCTGGTTGGTGGCCTGCGGGGCCGTGAAGGGAGAGCCGGAGAGCTGCTCGGCATAGAGGCCGTAGGGGAGCTTCTGGGGTGAATTGCGCCCGACCGGGAGGGCACCTTCTAGAGCCTCCGTCTCGAACGAGTTGCCGAAGCCTGACATGTAGCCCGGCAGGAGAGCGCTCCTGCGCTGGTCGGGGGCTCGAAAGCCGGAGACGTTCTGAACATTCATCGTCATCTCCTCCACAACCGGCAGCAAGGCGCGATCCCGCTGCCCTGGAAAATCCGAGGCGGTTGCCAATGCAACGATTATGGCGTATTAGTTGCATGAGCAACGGTTTGAGTCAATGACGGCATCCGGATCCAACGCCCGCCAGAAAAATGCCGAGGCCACGCTGGTTCTCGAGGAATTCCTGCCCTATCGGCTCAACGTCCTGGCGAGCCTGACCTCGAACGCGCTCGCCCAGATCTATGCGGAGCGCTTCGGTCTCTCGATTCCCGCCTGGCGCGTGGTCGCGACCCTTGGCCAGTACGATGAGCGCACCGCGCGGGACATCGCGGCCCACGGGGTCATGCACAAATCGACCGTCTCCCGCGCCGTCTCGGCCTTGGAGCAGCGCGGGCTGATCCGCCGTCGCCCGAACGAGGGCGACCGGCGCGAGGAGTGGCTGGCCCTGACCGAGGAGGGGCGGCGCATCTATGATTCCATCGTGCCCGAAGCCCTTGGCTTCGAGAGCCGCGTCATGTCCGTTCTCACGCCGCAGGAACAGGCGCTCCTCGGCGCCCTGGTCGACCGGCTCACCACCAGGGCCCGCGCGATGGTGCCCGAAGAGGATATCCAGCCGTGAAGCTCTATACCTATTTCCGCTCCTCGGCGGCCTACCGGGTCCGCATCGCTCTGAACTTGAAGGGCGTCTCCTACGAGTCGGTCCCGGTGAACCTCCTTAAGGGGGAGCAGAAGGCGCAGAGCTACCAAGGAGTGAATCCGCAAGGCCGGGTGCCGTCCCTCGACCTTGGCACGACAGTGCTGACCCAGTCGCCCGCCCTCCTGGAATATCTCGACGAGGTTTATCCCGAGCCGCCGCTCCTTCCGCTGGGGGCCGTGCAGCGCGCCAAGGTCCGCGCGGTGGCGAGCATCGTCGCTTGCGACATTCATCCCCTGAATAATTCCGGCACTCTGGCCTACCTCAAGAACCGCTTCGGCCAGAACCTGGAAGCCGTGAACGAATGGTACGGCCACTGGGTGCGGGAAGGGTTCGACGCCATCGAACAGCTGATCGAGCCGGGCCCCTATGCGTTCGGCAACCGGGTCACCCTGGCGGATCTCTATCTCGTGCCCCAGGTCTTCAATGCCCGGCGCTTCGACATTCCCCTCGACGCTTACCCGAAGATCGCGGCCGTCGATGCGGCCTGCGCGGGCCTCGAAGCTTTCCGCAAGGCCGCGCCGGCCAGCCAGCCGGACGCAGCCTGAGACCAGGCGCCCCGCCGTCGGCGGAGCGCCATCGCAACGGCCGGCCTCTATCGGGCCGGAGGATCAACAGGAGGAAGAGATGGGACCGTTCCCGCACGATGCGCCGCCCCCGGCTATCACGGACGAGAACCCGATGGGCACCGACGGCTTCGAGTTCGTCGAGTATTGCCATCCGAATCCGGAGGAGCTCGACCGCCTCTTCAAGACGATGGGGTTCTCGCTGGTTGCCCGGCACCGTTCGAAGAAGGTGATGCTCTATCGCCAGGGCGACATCAACTTCATCGTCAATTCCGAGCCCGGCTCCTTCGCGGAGCGTTTCGCCAGCCAGCACGGGCCCAGCGCCCCGGCCATGGCCTTCCGTGTGGTCGATGCGAAATACGCCTATGAGCGGGCCCTCTCTCTCGGTGCAAAGCCGGTCGAGACCCATGCCGGGCCGAACGAGCTCCAAATCCCGGCCATCGAGGGCATCGGCGGCCTGCAGATCTATCTGGTCGACCGCTACGGCGCCAAAGGCTCGATCTACGACGTGGATTTTGAGTGGATCGGCGAGAAGGATCCTAAGCCGAAAGGCGTGGGGCTCTATTACATCGACCACCTGACCCATAACGTCTATCGCGGCCGCCTCAACGAATGGGCCGCCTTCTACGAGAAGCTCTTCAACTTCCGGCAGATCCGGTACTTCGACATCGAGGGCAAGCTGACCGGTCTCCACTCCCGCGCCATGACCAGCCCGGACGGCAAGATCCGTATCCCCATTAACGAGGATGCGGGCGAGAGCGGACAGATCGAGGAATATCTCCAGGAGTACAAGGGCGAGGGAATCCAGCATGTGGCCCTCGGCTCCCACGATCTCTACGATTCCATCGAGCAGCTGATCGGGGCCGGCCTCGAATTCATGCCTGCTCCGAACGAGATCTATTATTCCCGCATCGACAAGAGACTGCCCAAACATGAGGAGCCGGTCGAGCGCCTGAAGCGGAACGGCATCCTCATCGACGGGGAGGGGGTCGTCGAGGGCGGCTTCACCAAGGTTCTGCTCCAGCGCTTCGGCAAGACCGCGATCGGGCCGATCTTCTTCGAATTCATCCAGCGCAAGGGCGACGACGGATTCGGGGAGGGCAATTTCAAGGCGCTCTTCGAGTCGATCGAGGAGGACCAGATTCGCCGCGGCGTCCTCAAGCCGAAGGTCGCCTGATCTTTCCGAAAGGACCGAAAAGACGATTCGAGGAAGGCCGGGCCAGTCCCGGCCTTCTGCGATTCTCCCGCAAGGCTTCCACAATTCGGCCGGACTTTTCCACGGACCAGGACCTTACGGAACTTGCCTCAGGCGCGAAGCCGGCGGCCCCGGATGCCAGAATACCCGCCAAGGAAACCCTTGTATTTTAAGGGTTTGTTAGGAAAATGGCCAAAGTCCTAACGAAGCGTAAATATTGCCTGCCATGATCGTTGCCTTTGTGCAACATCTCCGGGGAAACCCCCTCTCGCGGCCCCTTTTGCGCCTTCATTCTGTTGCCTGCCGGGCCGGTCTGGCTAATGTGTCGACAGCGACGGGGGCACCCCAGTCGTGATTTGTCGGTTCCAACCACGATGGTGGGGTCGTCAGGTCTCTAGGGGATAAGGGACGTGTTTTACGCTTCGTAGAAGCTGTCGAGGCACAAAACCCGGCCCCCCAGGGTCTCGAAACTTTGGAGGTCAACCAATGAAGCTCGTTAAGAGCCTTCTGCTCGGATCGGTCGCGGGTCTCGCCGCCGTTGCGGGCGCTCAAGCTGCCGATCTTCCCGTGAAGAAGGCTGCTCCTGTTGAATACGTTCGCGTCTGCTCCACCTACGGTGCAGGCTTCTTCTACATCCCGGGCACGGAAACCTGCCTGCGCGTCGGTGGCCGCGTCCGTGCGGACTACGTGTACGGCGAGCCGCTCGTCCGTGCTGATGACGCCATCGGCTTCCGCGCTCGTGGCCGCATCCAGCTCGACGCTCGTACCGCGACCGCTTACGGCCTGCTCCGTACGTTCGTGCGCTTCGAGATCACCCGTTCGTCCGGCACGCCGTTCGGCGTGGCCAACACGGGCCGCATCAGCCAGTCCCCGAACGTTGCTGAAGCCTTCGTGCAGTTCGGTGGCCTGACCGCCGGTCGCGTCGTGTCGTTCTTCTCGAACGGCGACCTGCCCACCGGTCACATGGGCACGCTGCGCTTCGACGACGCTCCCGACGTCGACCTGCTCGCCTACACCTTCTCGTTCGGCAACGGCTTCTCGGCGACGATCTCGCTGGAAGACGGTCTCGAGCGTCGTGAAGGCCTCGTGTTCGGCAACACCTGGGCGAATGCGAACTACGCTGGTCAGCGCGCTCCGGACCTCGTCGGTAACATCAAGTACACCGGCACCTGGGGTACGGCTCAGCTCTCCGGTGCTGTCCACCAGATCCGCAGCAACAACCTGATGTCGGTTGCTACGCCGTTCGGCGTCGTCGCCGATTACCCGGACACCGAGTACGGCTTCGCGGTTTCGGCCTCGGTCGGCGTGAACCTCCCGCAGCTCGCCCCCGGCGACGCTCTGTGGTTCGCTGCGACCTTCGCTGACGGCGCTCCGGCCTACCTCGACGGCGGCAACGCCGGCACGGTCATCACCCCGTTCGCTGCTTTCGAGAACGGCACCCCGACCCTCGTCGATGCCAGCATCGATCCGGTCACGGGCGACCTGAAGAAGAGCCGCGCCTGGTCGATCGCCGGTGGTCTGCGTCACTACTGGACCCCCCAGATCCGTTCGAACTTCTTCGGTTCGTACCTGAGCTCGGATAGCCGCCAGGCCTTCAACACCCCGGCTGACTTCCGTGAGTACCGCCTCGGCGCCAACATCTTCTGGCAGCCGGTGTCGGGCCTCGACCTCGGTGTGGAAGTCATCTACGCCAACACGGATCTGCGTGGCATCAACCCGGTCACGGGCATTGGCTACCGCAACTCCAACGGCTGGGAAGGCCGCTTCCGCGTCCAGCGCGACTTCTAATCGGTTCAACCGATTGGTTAGGGAAACCCCGGTGGAAACACCGGGGTTTTTCTTTGCTTTCCGTCCAGCATGGAACTCCGGCTGAACCGGGCTCCCTCGCGACGGAGGTTGGGACGGATCAGCGTTCGTCGGAGAGCAGCCGGGAAGGAAGCCAGGCGCACAGAGCCGGCGGAATGGCCGTGACCTCGTGATATGGACGGCGTTCGGGCGCTGGAAGGAGACTCAGGCTGCGATGGCCTGATCCCGCTCCGCCTCGCCGATCAGGCCTTTGATCGCATCGATGAGATCGCCTTCGAGGAGCGGGGCATGGCCCTGGCCCGGAATGGTGATCGCCTTAAGACGGGGATGGGTTTCCTGCATGGCCTTCAGGGTTGCGGCACTCAGGAGGTCCGAGTTGGCTCCGCGGATGGCCAGGACCGGAAACGGCTTGAGACCCTCGAAGAGGGGCCACAGATCCGGCAGGGGCATTTCGAGGTCCAGGGCCTCAAGGGACTTCATCAGGAGCGGATCGTAGCGCAGGACTAGACGTCCGCTCTCTACCCGCCAGGTTCCAGCGGCCTGCTTGAGCCATTGTTCCGGCCCGAAGGCCGGGAACTGGGAGCCCGAGAGCTGCCGGAGGAGGTCTGCACCTTCCTGCAGGGTTTGCGGAGTAGGCAGCTTGCCCACATAGCCCTTGATCCGCATCAGGCCCTTGCCCTCGATGGCGGGACCGACATCGTTGAGCACGATTCCTGCAAGAACCGTCGGATGCAGCGCGCCCAGCGCCATGGTTATGAGGCCGCCACGGGAGGTTCCAACGAAAGCCGCTTTGTGAACGCCCGCCGCCGTCAGGACCTGGAGGACGTCGTTTGCCTCGATCCGGACGTCGTAGTTGCGCCAGTCCTTGTCCCATTCCGAGCGGCCCCGTCCCCGGTAATCGACGCAGAGCACCCGGCGCGGCCGGGCGGCATCGTGGCTCAGGCTCTCGGCGAGGTCATGGAAATCCTCCGACGTCCGGGCGAGGCCGGGAAGGCAGACCACCGGCAGGGCGCTGGAAAGCTCCGGGCCGTAATCACGCGCATAGAGGCGCAGGCCGTCCGAGGCCGACACGACAAGATCCCGATAGGGGTCGTTCATCCGCTGCTGCTCCGAATCCCTCTGCGCCAGGGCCGCATCCTGCCTCAATTCACCGGCTTGGTCGCGTCTGCCGTCAGATCCTTGCCTGCCTGGGATGGTTCGGGGGGGGCGGGCTGCTTGAGGCGCTGGCGATAGACATTGAGGTTCTCCAGCACCCGCTGAACGTAGTTCCGGGTCTCGGAGAAGGGGATCCGCTCCACCCAGTCGATAGCATCGACCTCCGGCTCGCGGGGATCGCCATAGGCCTTGATCCATTTCCGCACGTTACCGCCGCCCGCATTGTAGGACGCGAAGGCCAGGATGTGCGAACCCTTCCAATCCCCCATGAGTTCGCCCAGATGCGCCGAACCGAGCTTGGCGTTGTAGGCCGCGTCCGCCAGGAGCTTGTCGAGATCGAAGCCGAGGCCGACCCGGCGGGCTGTCTCCTTCGCGGTCGCGGGCATCAGCTGCATGAGCCCACGGGCTCCGGCGCTCGAGATCGCGCGGGGGTTGAAGGCGCTTTCCTGGCGGGCAATGGCATAGACCATCGCTGGCTCCACCTCCTCGCCCACCGGCTCGAAGTCCGGGACGGCCGCCAACGGATAGGCATGCATATCGAGCGGGAAGCCCCGTTGCGAGGCCAGTTTGCCGACGATCAGCGCCGCGCGGGCGTTTTTCCGCTCCGCCGCAAGGCCCGCGAGCGCATCGAGCTGCCCCGGATCGCCAAAGGACTGGGCCAGTTCCGTATAAAGGCCGAGCACCAGCTCCGGCTCGTTGATCTCATGAAGCGCCGCCAGCGACTGAACGGGAACGAGGGACTCGAAAGCCCTGCGCTCATCCGCCGAGAGCGGCTCCACTCTCCGCAGGGCAATGGGCTGGCCGAGTTTCGTTCGGGCGAGCTGCCCGTAATAGGTCGTCGGCCGGTCGGCGGCTCGCTCGTAGAGGAGCTGTGCCTCCCGGAAGGAGCCTGCGGCCTCCGCTGCCCGGGCCCGCCAATAGATGACCCGCGAGAGGGAGATTGGCGTGGTCGCGACCTTTTCGGCCTCCGCGAAATGCTGCCCGGCCGCGGCCGGATCCTTCAGGAAGCGCAAGGAGATCCAGCCCGCATGGAAGGCTGCCTCGATCTGCTGGGCAGGCGATTCCGGCGCGGCCTGACTTGCGACCTGATAAGCTGTTCGGGCGTCGCCCTTGTCGAGGAGGGCGCGGGCGACGAGGCGGCGCTCAGCCCACCACTCGTCCCCGTCGACCAGGAGTTCCGGGTCGCGCGGGGCCTGCGCCATGACGGCGGCCGCCTCGGCCAGTTTGTTGGCACGGCGCAGGTAAAGGGCGCGGGAGAAGAGATAGGACGGGTCCTTGCGCAGGTCGGCCGGCACGGATGCAAAAGCCTTCTCGGCCTTCTTCTTGCCCCGGTAGAGATCCGTCCTGGCCTTGACGAGGGTTTCGTAGTTCTTGCCCGCATAGCCGGCGGCCCGCTGGGCCGCCCCCCAGCTCTCCTTGAACAGGAGCCGCTCCATGCGGAAACGGTGATCGGCCTGCGCCAGCACGCCCGGGAAGCGGTCGAGGATCCGGCTTTCCCATTCGGGCCCGAAGGAATCCTCCCGCCATACCTGGCGGATCAGCGCATTGGCCTCCTGGTCCTGGCCGTCCGTCTTGTATGCGAATGCGAGCGCAATCCTCCCGCCGGCCGTAACGGGCTTCTGCTCCGCAAAGAAGGCGCGGACCTGGGCGGAGGGCCTGCGCTCTGCCACCAGGGCCTCCTCGGCCCGGCGCCGGAACTGGGCCGTCTGCGGCCAGTCGGGGTAGGCCTTGCGGAAGCCCGTGATCCGGTCGAACCCCATGGGGGCGCCGCTGCGGATGGCGAACCATTCGGCCAGCGCCAGGGATGCGGGCTGCGTCAGCTTGGTTTCGAGGATCTGCGCCTCGGCCCCATCGCCGGAGCGGTAGGCCTTCAGGATCAGGGGCAGGTAATCCCGGTCCTGCAGCGGAACGATGGGCGGGACGAAGCCGTAGCCGTCCACCGAGCCCGTGGTTTCCGGGTCTGGGATGGTCGCCGGCGCGACACGAGGCGGAGGGCCGGCCTCCTCGGGCGAGGTGGCCGCCATGACGACCGGGGAGGCGAGCGGGACAAGGACAACCGACGCCAGCAGGCGCGGCAAGAGACGGGTCGTGAGGCTCATGTGATCCCCTTGTCGTCGTACGATGCCCTGTTTCGGCGACGTTATGCTTGAGGAAACACCATGTCAGGGGCTAGGACAACTCTCGACGGGGCCGTTTGCGCCGATGCGCCGCAGCCCCTATGTGTAGGCCCGCAGGCCTGAAACTCCATTGAACGCTGCTATCGCGAGGAAGAACATGACGCAGTTCCAAGGCTCCATCACGGCGCTTGTAACCCCCTTCAAGGATGGGGCCGTGGATGAGGCGGCGTTCCGGAAACACATCGCCTGGCAGATCGAGAACGGCACCAAGGGCCTGGTTCCGGTTGGCACGACGGGCGAGAGCCCGACGCTGAGCCACAAGGAGCACGACCGGGTGGTCCAGATCTGCGTCGAGGAGGTGAAGGGCCGGGTCCCGGTCATCGCCGGGGCGGGGTCGAACAGCACCGAAGAGGCCATCGGCTTCTCGCGCCATGCCGAGAAGGTCGGCGCGGATGCGCTCCTGATCGTCACGCCCTACTACAACAAGCCGACCCAGGAAGGTCTCTACGCCCACTTCAAGGCGATCAACGACGCCGTGGGCATTCCGATCATCATCTACAATATCCCGGGCCGGTCGGTGATCGACATGTCCGTGGAGACGATGGCGCGGCTCTATGAGCTCAAGAACATCGTGGGCGTGAAGGACGCGACCGCCAGCATGGCCCGGGTCAGCCAGCAGCGGCAGGCCATGGGGCCGGACTTCATCCAGCTTTCCGGCGAGGATGCCACGGCTCTCGGATTCATGGCCCATGGCGGTCACGGCTGCATCTCGGTCACGTCCAACGTGGCGCCGCGGCTCTGCGCCGAGATGCAGAACGCTTGCCTGAAGGGCGATTACGCCACGGCCCTGAAAGTCCAGGACCGGCTGATGCCCCTCCACGAAGCCCTGTTCATTGAAACCAACCCGTCGCCCGTGAAGTATGCCGCGTCCCTGCTCGGCCTCATGGGGGACGATGTGCGCCTGCCCCTGCTGCCCGTGTCCGAGCCGACCCGGAAGCGCGTGCGGGACGCCATGGCCCATGCGGGCCTGATCAACGCGTGAGACGATGAAAAGCGATCCGAAAAATGCCCACCGCATCGTTGCCGATAACCGGAAGGCGCGGTTCAACTACGAGATCGTCGATACCTACGAGGCCGGCATCGCCCTGACCGGCACGGAGGTCAAATCCCTGCGCCAGGGCAAGGCGACCATCGGAGAGGCCTATGCGGGCCCCTCCGGTGAGGAGTTCTTCCTGTTCAACGCCTATATCCCTGAATATCTCCAGGCGAACCGCTTCAACCACGAGACCCGCCGGCCCCGGCGGCTGCTCCTGCACAAGCGGCAGATCAACAAGCTGATCGGCGCCACCCAGCGCGAGGGCTTCACGGTCATCCCCCTCAAGGTCTATTTCAACGACCGTGGGCGGGCGAAGGTCGAGCTCGGCCTCGGGCGAGGCAAGAAGTTGCACGACAAACGCGAGACCGAGAAGACGCGCACCTGGAACCGGGAAAAGGCTCGCCTCATGCGCGAGAAGGGCTGAGGTTTGCCTCAGCCCGGTCTTTCTTCGCGGCCCCAGCCACCAGGGTGGCCGCAGCCGCGCCCGCATGATCCATATAGCTCGGATCCCGATGCAGCAGGACGGCCGCGAATGAGCCGTCGAGCAAAAGGGCGATCTGCCGCGCGAGAGAATGTGGATTGTCGATGCCGTTCGCCGCGAAGGTTTCGGCCAGCCAATCCTCGAACTTCTTCTTGTGCGCGGCGCCGATCTTCATGGCCGGATGCCCGGGCAGGTTCGCGAGTTCCGCCGAGGTTCTCAAGAACCCGCAGCCCTTCCATTTCGGATGGCGGGCCGAGCGGGCGAGATGGGCGAAGATGCTCTTTACCTTTTCGGGAAGCCCTCCGTCGGCTTCGGCGAACCAGCGTCGGAACAGCGCGAGGTTCGGCTGGTCCCGGGCCGACAGATAGGCGGCCACCAGATCGTCCTTGCTGTCGAAATGGTAATAGAGGGTCCGCTTGGTGACGCCCGCCTTTTCGGCGACCGCGTCCATGCTCACGGCCCTGATTCCCTCATCGTAGAACAGCCGCGATGCCGCCGAGACGATGCGTTCGCGGGTCTGGTTCGTCGCCATCGCGGCACCTCATGTATACTGACCAGTGAGTATACATGAGCGGTCTCTCCGTCATAGCTTTTCCGGACGCAATCACGTCTGTGGAGAGTAGACCATGTCGGACACTGTGCTGATGAACATCGAGGACGGCATCGCCTGGCTGACCCTGAACCGGCCCGCAAAGCTCAATGCCCTGAACTACGAGACCATCGACTGCCTCCTCGAACTGCTCGACGAGATCGAGGTGGAGCATGCGATCCGCGTGGTCGTCCTCACGGGTTCCGGCCGGGCCTTCTCGGCCGGAGGGGACATTCCCGAATTCTCCCGCAGCGTCAGCAGGGGCGCGGCCCGGGCTATGCGGGATTTCGTGCGACGTGGGCAGGCCCTGACGGCCCGCCTGGAGGCTTTTCCGAAGCCTGTCATCGCGGCCGTCAACGGGCCGGCTTACGGGGGCGGCTGCGAGATCACGGAAGCGGTTCACCTCGCCGTCGCGAGCGAGCGGGCGGTCTTCGCCAAGCCCGAGATCATACTCGGAATGCCGCCGACCTTCGGCGGGACGCAGCGCCTCCCGCGTCTTGCCGGCCGCAAGCGGGCGCTCGAACTTCTCCTGACGGGCGATGCCTTTTCGGCTGAGCGCGCGCTGGAGCTAGGGCTCGTGAATCAGGTCGTGCCCCATGACGCGCTCCGGCCGGCCGTGAAGTCCCTGGCGGAGCGGATCATGCGTCATTCGCCGCTCGCGACGCGCAGCATCGTGGCGGCCGTCACACGAGGGCTGAACATGACGATCGGTGAGGGCCTTCAGGCAGAAGGCGAGCAGTTCGCCGCCCTGGTTCCGACGGCCGATCTCGCGGAGGGGCTCGGCGCCTGGATGGAGCGGCGCCGGCCTGTCTGGCAGGGACGTTGAGAAAAGGATGCCCGCCCGGCGGGCATCTGACTCAGACCTCGAAATCGTCGTCCTGGGGCTGGCGGATGCCGTAGCGGCGCTCCAGACCGCCGCTCTGCGGCTGCGCGTGGCGCGCGGGACGCTCCGGGCGCTCCCCGTTCTCTCCCACGGCCCGCTGCGGCCGCTCGGTCGGGTCGCGGCCGATCTTGGAGGCGAGCTGGGCGAGGTCCAGGAACTCGTCGGCCTGACGGCGCAGCTCGTCGGCCACCATGGGCGGCTGGGTGGTGACCGTGGACACGACGGAGACGCGCACGCCCCGGCGCTGCATGGCCTCGACCAGGGAACGGAAATCCCCGTCGCCCGAGAACAGGACCATGTGGTCGATATAGGGAGCGAGCTCCAGGGCATCGATCGCGAGCTCGATATCCATGTTGCCCTTGACCTTGCGGCGGCCGGCCGAATCCACGAACTCCTTCGTCGGCTTGGTGACGACGCGGTAGCCGTTATAGTCGAGCCAGTCGATCAGGGGGCGGATGGAAGAATACTCCTGATCTTCCACCAGGGCCGTATAGTAAAAGGCGCGGATCAGGGTGCCTCGGCTCTGGAATTCCTTGAGCAGGCGCTTGTAGTCGATGTCGAAGCCGAGGGTCTTCGTGGTCGCGTAGAGATTGGCTCCATCGATGAAGAGCGCGATCCGTTGCTGGCCTGCCATATGTAATCTCTTGCTTGATCCGGCTGGGCCCATCAAAACAACTTGCTTAGCAAAGCGACATCAAACTTTTCGCGGTTCAAATACAATCGCGCGATCTATTTGCGACGTGCCTGGAAACAGGCTGTTCTAAAAACCCATCAGACGAGTAAAAACTTAATGCACCATAGTAAAGCCATGCGGCCTTTTGGTGTCAAGATAATGCTTTAAAAACGCCTTATTTCTCCAAAGAGAAACAATGCTAAGCTAAGCTGTAATGTTGCGGCTTCCGGGCTTCACGGCCGGGAGAGCGGCAAGTTCTGGCGGCAACTTGTCGGCCGGATAAGCCGGAATATCGAGCTGGACCAGGGAAACCAGCGGAACGCCGAGGTCAGCCTTGCCGCCGGAGCGATCGATCAGGCAGGCGGCGCCGAGGATCTGGCCCGGATGCTCGCGCAGGGCCGCGAGGCATTCGCGAGAGGACAGGCCCGTGGTTACGATGTCCTCCACCATGACGACCCGCGCGCCTTCCGGGATCACGAAGCCGCGCCGCAGCGCGAAGGTCCCGTTCTCCCGCTCCACGAAGATCGCCTTGCAGCCCAGGTGCCGCGCCGTCTCGTAGCCGGGCACGATCCCGCCGATGGCGGGCGAGACCACGTAGTCGACAGGGCCGTAGGCCTCGCGGATCTTCTGCGCGAGGGCGCGGCAGACGCGCTCCGTGCGGGCAGGGTCCTGGAACACGAACATCTTCTGCAGGAAGACCGGGCTATGCAGGCCCGACGAGAGAATGAAGTGTCCCTCCAGAAGCGCACCGGCGGAGCGGAATTCGTCGAGAACGTCATCGGGGGTCATGGCTTCGTCTCCTGCGTCGCCGCTCTTTGGCAGGCGCTTTCGCAGGGCGCAAGGGGAGATCCGCATCGTGCTGGTGCACGCGCTGTTCCGTGGCCCTGATGTCACGCGGCCGGAAGCAGGACGACACCCAGCATGAGGGCCGCCAGGACCGCCATAGCCGAAAGGCCGAAGACCCAGTCGCATGGGCCGAAGCCCGGCGCGTTCATGATCGTGCGTGGTCCTGTGGGCGAAAGGCCCCGTGCCTCCATGGCGATGGCGGTGCGGCCGGCGCGGCGGATCGCGACCGCGAGGAGCGGGACGACCAGGCTGAAGAGCTCGATAGGGCCGGGGACGCGTCGCGGCGGGCGCCCGCTCTTCATGGCGCGGGCAAGGCGCATCTGCTGCGCCTCTGCCGCCAGATCCGGCACGAGCTGCATGACGGCGAACAGAGAATAGCCGATCCGTGCGGGCAGGCCGAGGGTCGTCATGAGGGCGCGCACGGCCCGGTCCGGGTCGGTCGTCAGGGCGAAGACCATGGAGATCGCTCCGCAGGCGAGCGCGCGCAGGAACAGGGTCAGACCTGCCGAGAAGGCCGGAGACCTGAGGGGCGCCTCTCCGGCCACCTGCAGGGCGAAGCCGCTCTCCCGGTGGAAAAGCAGGGACGTGGTCAGGAAGCCGAACCCGAACAGCGCGAAGGGGATCGCCAGGAGAAGGAGCCGAAGCGGAGAGACGCGGCCGAGAGTGACGAGCGCGAGGGCCGGGATCAGGATGCACGCGACCTGGAAGCGCGCGTCGAAGACCAGCATGGCGGCGAAGAGCCACGCGACGCATACGGCGAGCTTGGCGATGGGGTTGACGGCGCTCAGCATCGGGAGACTCGTTCCAGCCAGCGGCGTGCCGGGGCGCAGGACGGCTCGGCCAATCCCGCGCGCCGCAGGAGCGCAGCGTCGAACAGAAGAGTGTCCGGAGGACCTTCAGCCAGGATCTGTCCCTCGCCGACCACCACGCAGCGGGTGCACAGGCGCAGGGCGAAATCCATGTCGTGGGTGATGAGCGCGAGGGCGCGGCCCTCGTCCTTCAGGGCCGCGATCTTGCCGGCGAGCGTTGCGACGCCCCGAGCATCGAGGCCCGCGGTCGGCTCGTCGAGCACCAGAAGCGGCCATCGGTCCCCGGCCGTCAGGGCCGCGAGGGCGAGCCGCCGCTTCTGGCCCTGGGAGAGCGTGAAGGGATGCCGATTCTCCAGTCCGGAGAGGCCCCATGCGGCGAGCGCCTGCACGAGGCGGCGGAGCTTCTCGTCCTCAGGCATGCGCCGCTCCAGCCCGGAGAGAATCTCCTCCCGGACCGTGCCGGCCACGAGCTGAGTCTCGGGACGCTGGAATGCGAGCCCGCCGGGAGCGCCGCTGCGCGTGCCGCCTTTCAACCGCAGGAGGCCCGCGAGGCTGGCACCGAGGGTGGATTTTCCCGCCCCGTTGGCCCCAAGGATGCCCAGAATCTCGCCTGCGTGAATGTCGAGATCGATGCCGCGCAGCACGGCCGGCCCACCGAAGGGCGCGCAATCGGCACTGCTGAGCCGCGCCAGGAGACGGCCCGGCGCAGAGGGAGCAGGATCCGGTCGGCAGGCAGCAAGAAATGCCTCCACGGCAGGTCGGGCCTTAGCGATGTCCGCCTCGGGAGCCGCGTCGGGTTCGAGATGGGCGAGCGCCTCCGGCACCGAGAGGGGCGGAACCGGCGACGCGACGCCTGCCTCCGCGAGTACCTCGTCGAGGTCGCTCGCGGTCGGGCACCAGATTCCGAGGGAGCGCAGCAGGCTGCGCTTCTCGCGGAACAGGTGGCGTGGCGCGCCCTCGGCCACGAGGGTGCCGTCCCGGCCCAGCACGGCGACCCGGTCGATGGAGCCGATCAGCCCGTCGAGCCGATGGTCGACGATCAGGATCGTGCGGTCCTGATCCTTCCGCATCAGCAGACCATGGAGCCGTTCTGCCGCCTGCGGCGCCAGATGCGCGGTCGGCTCGTCGGCAACGAAGAGCGGCGCGTCCTGCACAAGGGTCGCGGCGAGGGCGAGAAGCTGGCGCTCGCCGCCCGACAGGGTCATGGAACGGCGCTGCCGCCAGGTCTCCGGCAGGCCGACCTGTTCCATGGCGGCGCGCACGGACGCGGCGATGACGGCCGGCGGCAGAGTGCGGTTCTCGAGCGCGAAGGCGATCTCGTCCTCGACACGCATCCCACACAGGGTCTGGTCCGCGTCCTGGAAATACTGGGCCACGTCCTTCGCCCAGGCCCAGGGCTCGCGTTCCGTGGCATCCATGCCGAAAAGCGCGACCGCGCCGCGGATCTCGGCCGGGATGCTGCGCGGGATGAGCCCCGTCAGGGTCAGGAGCAGGGTCGACTTGCCCGAACCGGACGGGCCAAGCAGCAGAAGCCGCTCGCCCGGGCGTACATCGAGCGCCACCGGCCCGACCGCATCCCGCTTCTCGAACGGGTAGCGGACCGCAATGTCCCGCCATTGCGCGACGGGCGGCACCTCAGGCCGCGACGATCCGCTTGTCATGGTCGATGGCGAGCCCCGAAAGCGCGCCGGTCCGGTAGAGAGCTTCCACGATCACATGGCCGAGCCAGCCGCCGAGGAGCGCGCCGCTCGCGCAGCGAAGTGCGAACATGGCGATGAGCACGCCGGGCTCCAGGGCGCCGTAATTGAAGCGGATCCATGTATAGGCGAACGAGAAGATCGCGGCGCCCACGCCTGCCGCCATGAGGACCGGAAGCGAGTAGTTCCGCCACCGGGTCGCGGCGAACACCGCCTCGGCTCCTGCGCCCTGGATGGCGCCCGAGAGGAGGAGGATCAGGCCACCCGGGCTGCCGAGAAGGATCTCGACCCCCGAGGCCAGGACCTCCGCCGCAAAGGCGACGCCAGGCTTGCGGATGATGGCCGCCGCGACGATCGACGCCAGGAACCAGAAGCCCATCACCACATCCATGGTGAGCGAGCCGAAGACAGCCTGGGCGATCAGCCAGACCTGGACCCAGGCGAGATAAAGCACCGCGAAGACGGCGCCCAGGACGGTGACGATGAGGGTTTCCTTGAGAGTCCAGCCTTGGTGACGAGACATGGCACGTTCCCGGTTTGTGAGTGGGCAGAGAAAAGGGCAGGCGAGCGCTTTACGCGCGGGTGGGGCTGTTCGCCGACACCTTCATGTCGAGGGCCACATGGCCCTCGGGCGCGCCGAAGCGCAGAAAGGCCTCGCTCAAGGTCGCGAAGACCGGACCGGCATCGCCGCGCAGCTTGGTGCAGAAGTTCTTCGACCGGTCGAAGACGCCTGACTGCTTGAGAAAGTCGATGCAGCCGTAGATCTCGTCCATGTGGTGGCCGCTGCCGAGCGGATAGAGCGAGAACTGTGCTGCGACCGGCTGGCCGAGGAGGGGCGCTTCGCGCACGGCCGCGAGCGCGGCCGCGACACGCCGGTCGAGGGGCAGGGCAGGCTCGCCCGCCGCGATGGGCGTGCAGATTGGATCGTCGGGTTCTCCCGGACAACCGCGCGACACGGTCGCGGCCAGCACGCAATGGGTGCCGCCCTTGGCGGCCGCCGCGAAGAGGTCGCGCATGGCCGGGAAGAGCTGGTCGGGCGGGCCGACGATGAGGGTCGAGACGTCGTCCGTCTCGATCCGGAAGGACGGCCGGTAGGGATCGAGCGCCTTAATGGCGTCGAGGATGGTGCGGACGAAGTCGTCCGCCATGGGATAAAGGGAAATCTGCGCGCCGGAAAACATGCTCGCCTCGCTCCGCTGGTATTATCCAGATCAGCTTGAGGGTCCGTCGGCTTCGCGCCGCCATCTCAGCCCCGGCAATACGGAGCACCCCTGTCGAATGGCGACATGCTTAAACCTTCCGTAGAGGAAAGGCAATTCCCGCGGTGGCGCTTCTGATCTGCATTGGAATGGCGGAGGAAGCGCGACGGTATTCCCTCCCCCTTGTGGGGAGGGCTAGGGTGGGGGTGTCGGCGCTGAAGTCTCAGAACGTGGCGCTCACACCCCCCTCTCCAACTCTCCCCCACAAGGGGGGAGAGGGCACGGTGGCGCTTCCAGCAGGTATCCGAGATCTGCGAGGGAGGAGAGCAGGGCGGCGTTTCCCGAGAGCACGCGAGGTCCGTGGAGGAAAGCCGCTTAGCGCCTCCCGCAATCAGGAGCGCGCGGCTTCCACGAAGGCGTCGAAGACCCGGTGGCCACGGTGGTCGGCGGACATGGCTTCCGGGTGCCATTGCAGGCCGACTGCGAAACGGCGGGACGGGATCTCGATGGCCTCGATCACGCCGTCCGGCGCGTGGGCACTGGCGACGGCCCGGTCCGAGATATCGACCACCGCCTCACGATGGAAAGTGTTTACGTCGATGCGGCCGGTGCCGAGGATGGCCGCGAGTGCCGTGCCGGACACGATCCGCGCCTCGTGCTGGAGGTCGTCCCCATCGTGCGGGATGATGTCGGGCCGCGTCGCGCGGATATCCGAGACCATGCGGCAGCCATGGAGGCAGGCGAGCATCTGCATGCCGTTGCAGATGCCGAGCACGGGCTTGTCCCGTTCGAGGAAGGCTTCCATCAGGGCCTGGTCGACGGCGAGCCGGTCCGAGACGGGAAACTGCGAAGCGTCACCGTCCACGTACCAGCTCTGCGGAAAGTTGATCCGTCCGCCGACGCTGACGAAGCCGTCGAACTCGTCGGCCACGGTGGCAACCAGGTCTGCCACGTAAGGGATGCCGAAGGGCAGGCCCCCGGCCCGCGCAACGGCGTTGAAATAGCCCTTGGTCATGTCGTAGCGGGTGCCACCCGCGCTGGTGTTCTCGCCGAGGATAATGGCGATACGAGGCTTGGTCGTCATGATGTCCTATCCGTTGACCCGGTCGACGCGGCTCACAACCGGCTTGGTGCGCAGTTCCGCGATGATGGCGTTGAGGTGTTTGAGATCCCACACGGCGAGATCGATGGTGATGTCCGTGAAGTCCTGCGTGCGGCGCTTCATGTTCACGTTGTCGATATTGCCGTCATGGTCGGCGATCACCTGGGTGATCTGCGCGAGCGAACCCGGCTCGTTGATCGATTGCAGCTTGATGCGCGCCGGGAAGCGCTGCGGGTCGTCGGGCTCCACGTCCCAGCGCACGTCGATCCAGCGGTCGGGTTCGTTGTCGAAGGCCGCGAGCGACGGGGACTGGATCGGGTAGATGGTCACGCCCTCGCCGGGCGTGAGGATGCCGACGATCCGGTCTCCCGGCACCGCGCCGCCTTCGGGCGCGAAGCGCACGGGCATGTCGGCATTGAGGCCGCGGACCGGGATGGCATTCGTGCCCTGTTCCCCGAGCTCCTTGGCGGGGCCGTTCGGCTTCCGCTCGCCCTGGGCGCCGCCGTCGGCTCCGGACCCGCGGCGCTCCTCCTTGTAGTCGGGATAGACGGCCCGAACCACATCGCCCGAGAACATCTCGCCCCGGCCCACCGCGGCCAGCACGTCCTCGATGGAGGATCGGGCCAGGCGGGGCAGGGCGCCCTTGAGCTTCTCGTCCGAGAAGGTGCGGGTCGCTCGCTCGAAGGCGCGCTCCAGGATCTGCCGCCCCAGGCCCGTATATTGCTGGCGTACGGCCGCGCGGGTGGCGCGGCGGATCGAGGCCCGGGCCTTGCCGGTGACCACCAGGGATTCCCAGGCGGCCGGCGGCGATTGCCCGGCGGCGCGGACGATTTCTACCTCGTCGCCGTTCTGCAGCTCGGTCAGCAGGGGCGACATCCGGCCGTTGATCTTGCAGCCCACCGCCGTGTTGCCGACATCCGTGTGGACCGCATAGGCGAAGTCGATGGGCGTGGCGCCGCGGGGCAGGGCGATGAGGCGACCCTTCGGCGTGAAGCAGAACACCTGGTCGTGGAAGAGTTCGAGCTTGGTGTGCTCCAGAAACTCCTCGGGGGTATCGCCCTCGGCGAGCAGGTCTATGGTCCGGCGCAGCCATTGATAGGCGCGGCTCTCCATGGCCAGGCGGGAATTGTCGTTCACGCCCTCCTTGTAGAGGGCATGGGCCGCGATGCCGTATTCGGCCACTTCGTCCATGGCCTTGGTGCGGATCTGAAGCTCCACGCGCTGGCTGCCGGGGCCGATGACCGTTGTGTGGATGGAGCGATAGTCGTTCTGCTTCGGGGTCGAGATGTAGTCCTTGTAACGGCCCGGCACCATCGGCCAGCTGGTATGCGCCACCCCGAGCGCCCGGTAGCACTCGTCCACGGTGCCGACGATCACCCGGAAGCCGAAGATGTCGGACAATTGCTCGAACGAGACGGATTTGCGCTCCATCTTGCGCCAGATCGAATAGGGGCGCTTCTGGCGCCCCGTGACGGTCGCGACGATCCCCTGCGCCTTGAGCTTGGCCGTGAGGTCGCGCTCGATCTCCTCGACGAGTTTTTCGCTTCGGGCCGTCACCTCGCGCAGGTGGCGGCTGATCGCCTCGTAGGCCTCGGGGTCGAGGTTCTGGAAGGACAGGTCCTCCAACTCCTCGCGCATCTCCTGGATACCCATGCGCCCGGCAAGGGGTGCGTAGATATCCAGCGTCTCCTCGGCGATACGCTTGCGCTTCTCCGGGGGCATGAACTGGAGCGTGCGCATGTTGTGGAGACGGTCGGCGAGCTTGACCAAGAGCACCCGCACGTCGTCCGCGATGGCAAGGAGCAGCTTGCGGAAATTCTCGCCCTGCGCCGCCTGCTTGGAGACCAGATCCAGACGCTTGAGCTTGGTGAGCCCGTCCACCAGGGCGCCGATCTGCGGCCCAAATGCCTTGTTGATCTCCTCCAGGGTCGCCTGGGTGTCTTCCACCGTGTCGTGGAGGACGGCGGCCGCGATGGTGGCATCGTCCAGCTTGAGATCGGTCAGGATGGCCGCGACCTCGAGGGGGTGCCCGAAGAACAGGTCGCCGGAGGCCCGCTTCTGGTTGCCATGAGCCATCATGGCATACACGTAAGCGCGGTTGAGGAGCGCCTCATCGGTCGAGGGGTTGTAGCGCTTAACCCGCTCGACAAGTTCATATTGGCGCATCATCCGGCCGCTATCTCCTTTTCGCTTCCGTGTAGCTGGCTGAAGTTAAAAGGATATTGTGGAAGGGTGCATGACCGCAAGGATTCTTGCTGCACTGCCGCGCATGAAAAAGCCCGGCCAGAAGCCGGGCTTTTCGGTGAATTGTCCTGCGAGAGAAGGCGCGGGCTTATTCGCGCTCGTCGTCGTCCGCGCTGCTGCTCGGGGGAACGAGGCCCTCGAGGCCGCGGAGCAGGTCTTCCTCGCTCATGCGGTCGAACTGGACATCCGTGTCGTTGTCGCTGCGCGCGGTGGCGGAAGCAGCCGCAGCAGTGTTGCCGAGGAGAGGAACGGCCTCGGCCTCCGGCTCGTCCACTTCCACGTATTTCTGCATGGAATGGATGAGCTGTTCCTTCAGGTCGTCGGGCGCGATGGTCTCGTCCGCGATCTCGCGGAGGGCCACGACGGGGTTCTTGTCGCGGTCGCGGTCGATTGTGAGCGGCGAACCCGAGGAAATCAGGCGGGCGCGATGGCTGGCCAGCAGCACGAGCTCAAACCGGTTGTCGACCTTGTCGATGCAATCTTCGACGGTCACACGAGCCATGAAGAGGCTCCTTCTAGGTTCGGAAATTTCGGAAGCAGCACCCGTTACACCGGATCCCTCGGGAAGACAAGGGACCTGCCGGGCAATAGGGACCCAGTTTTACTTCTGATCAAGCCTGCCACTCCGTCATTCCGGGACGCGCCTGTGGCGCGGGCCCGGAACCCATAAACACTGATATTTCAGAACAAGGCATCCCGATAGCCACTGAGCTTTATTCTGGCTCGTTAGCGGTTATGGGTTCCGGGCTCGCCTGCGGCGCCCCGGAATGACAAGGCGATGGCAAATCGAGTCACTAACGTCTGGTCTTGTCGGGTGTGCTTCCGCACGGCTGTGCCGGACAGGATTATTACGTTACGTAAATATGTGACTCTGTTCGGAAGGCAAGCCATGACCCGGTCGCTCGCCTACGTAGCCCTGACCTTTCTTGTCCTGACCGCACTCGTTTGGGCCTGGGCGAACTTCACCGTATCCGGGCGAATTTCGGTCTGCCTCGATGATGGCGGACGCTGGATCTATGAACAGGGCAAGTGCGAGGGCGCCCGCTCCGCACCTTGACTCGGCCGCGCCACGGTGCGAGTCCCGCCCGGATTTTCGTGAATTTAAGGGCGGTTTCCCATGAAGAGCGCATTCGTCTTTCCGGGGCAGGGCAGCCAGTCGGTCGGGATGGGCAAGGCTCTCGCGGAGAATTTTCCGCAGGCCAGGGCCGTGTTCGACGAGGTGGACGATGCGCTCTCGCAGAAGCTCTCGACCCTCATGTGGGACGGCCCGGCGGACGAGCTGACCCTCACGGCCAACGCCCAGCCGGCCCTGATGGCCGTAAGCCTGGCGGCCATGCGAGTTCTCGAGGCCGAGGCCGGTCTCGACCTGAAGACCCAGGCGGCCTTCGTGGCCGGGCATTCGCTCGGCGAGTATTCAGCCCTCGCGGCCGCCGGCAGCCTGTCGGTCGCCGATACGGCCCGGCTCCTGCGGATCCGCGGCAACGCCATGCAGGGTGCTGTTCCGGTCGGGCAGGGCGCCATGGCGGCCCTTCTGGGCCTGGAATACGACGTGGCCCTCGAGGTTGCCCGTGAGGCAGCCCAGGGCGAGGTCTGCGATGCGGCCAACGACAATGGCGGCGGCCAGGTGGTAGTCTCGGGCCACAAGGCTGCCGTGGAGCGGGCGGTCGCCATCGCTCAGGGCAAGGGTGCCAAGCGCGCCGTGATGCTGAACGTCTCCGCCCCCTTCCACAGCGCCCTGATGGCCCCGGCCGCGGAGGCCATGCGCGAGGCCCTGGCCAAGGTGACGGTCAACGCGCCCGCGGTCCCCCTGGTGGCTAACGTGACGGCCGCTCCCGTGACGGAGCCGGATGCCATCCGCGACGGGCTCGTCCGGCAGGTGACCGGCACGGTCCGCTGGCGCGAGAGCGTGGCCTTCATGGCCGATCAGGGCGTCGAGTCCTTCGTGGAGGTCGGGTCCGGCAAGGTCCTGACCGGCCTTGTCAAGCGCATCGCGCCGGGCGCCACCGGCACGGCGGTCGGCACGCCCGAGGACGTGGCGGCCTTCACAGCTTCCCTGAAAGGATAAGGAGAGCCTCATGTTCGATCTCACCGGCCGCAAGGCTCTCGTGACCGGCGCCACCGGCGGCATCGGCGGCGCCATTGCCCGCGCGCTCCATGCCCAGGGCGCGACCGTCACCCTGTCGGGCACCCGCCGCGCGGCCCTCGACGAACTCGCCGCCTCCTTAAGCGAGCGCGTCCATGTGGTCGAGGCGAACCTGTCCGACAAGGATTCGGTCGAAGCCCTTGTCCCGGCAGCGGAATCGGCGATGGAGGGCCTCGACATCCTGATCAACAACGCCGGCGTGACCAAGGACAACCTGTTCCTGCGCATGAAGGACGAGGAGTGGGACACGGTGATCGCCGTCAACCTGACGGCTGCCTTCCGCCTCTCCCGCGCGGCCGTGAAGGGCATGATGCGCCGCCGCTACGGGCGCATCGTCAATATCGGCTCGGTGGTCGGCTCCACGGGCAATCCGGGGCAGGGGAACTATGCCGCCTCCAAGGCCGGCCTCGTGGGCATGACCAAGGCCCTGGCGGCCGAGGTGGCGAGCCGCAACATCACCGTGAACTGCATCGCGCCGGGCTTTATCGAATCTCCCATGACGGATGCGCTCAACGACAAGCAGAAGGAAGCGATCCTGGGGACGATTCCCATGGGTCGCCTCGGCAAGGGGGATGAAATCGCCTCCTCGGCCGTGTATCTCGCCTCTTCCGAAGCCGGTTATGTGACGGGCCACACCCTGCACGTGAACGGCGGAATGGCCATGTTCTAAAGCCCTTACGCCCGGCCGCGGAATCTGTTTGCGAGCGCGGGCGTGCCTCTCGCCAGACCCGATAAGCTTGTGTTAATCATGGGTTCGTTCGGGTCGGAGGGGTTGACCGGCGCTGAAAAATGCGGCTTTGCACGGCATAAGGCAGTCGTTTCGGCGTTAACAGCTGAGCAGCTGATCTGAGTTTCATTTTCAATCCGCCCAGTTCCTGAGGCGGCAGCCACTGAGGAAAAAACGATGAGTGACGTCGCTGATCGCGTGAAGAAGATCGTTGTCGAGCACCTGGGCGTCGACGCCGAGAAGGTGACCGACAATGCCAACTTCATCGACGACCTGGGCGCCGACAGCCTTGATACCGTCGAGCTCGTCATGGCCTTCGAGGAAGAGTTCAACGTCGAGATCCCGGATGATGCGGCCGAGACCATCGTGACGGTCGGCGACGCCATCCGCTTCCTCGAGAAGAATGCGGCCTAAAACGGCTTTCGGGCGTCGGACGATTCCATCCGACGCCCATTTTTTGTTCAAAGGACAGGGAACGGCATGAGGCGCGTTGTCATCACAGGTCTTGGCATGGTCACACCGCTCGGATGCGGTGTCGAAACCACCTGGTCTCGGATCCTGAAGAGTGAGAGCGGCGCTCAGAGAATCGAAGGCTTCGAGATCGACGATCTCGCCTGCCAGATTGCCTGCCAGCTCCCGACCGGCGACGGTTCCGACGGCACCTTCAATCCCGATCAGTGGATGGAGCCCAAGGAGCAGCGCAAGGTCGATCCCTTCATCGTCTATGCCATGGCGGCCGCCACCCAGGCCCTCGACGACGCGGGCTGGAAGCCCACGACTTACGAGGACCAGTGCGCCTCAGGCGTCCTGATCGGCTCCGGCATCGGCGGCATCGGCGGCATCTATGAGGCCTCCGCGACCCTGATCGAGCGCGGCCCCCGCCGTATCTCGCCCTTCTTCATTCCCGGCCGCCTCATCAACTTGGCGGGCGGCTACGTTTCCATCGCGCACGGGCTCAAGGGCCCGAACAACGCGGTCGTGACGGCCTGCTCCACCGGCTCCCACGCCATCGGCGACGCGGCGCGCCTGATCGCTCTCGGCGACGCGGAGGTCATGGTGGCAGGCGGCACGGAATCGCCGATCAACCGCCTGTCGATCGCGGGATTCGCGGCCTGCCGGGCGCTATCCACGAATTTCAACAACGACCCGACCCGGGCGTCGCGCCCCTACGACAAGGACCGTGACGGTTTCGTCATGGGCGAGGGTGCCGGCGTGGTGGTGCTCGAGGAATACGAGCACGCCAAGGCCCGCGGCGCCAAGATCTATGCCGAGGTGATCGGCTACGGCCTGTCGGGCGATGCCTATCACATCACCTCCCCGTCCGAGGACGGGGACGGCGCCTATCGCTGCATGAGCGCCGCCATCAAGCGCGCGGGCATCTCGGCCTCCGAGATCGACTACATCAACGCCCACGGCACCTCGACCCCGCTCGGCGACGAGCTGGAGCTCAAGGCCGTGGAGCGGATCGTCGGCAACGCGGCCGGCAAGCTCGCCATGTCGTCCACCAAGTCGGCCATCGGCCATCTTCTCGGCGCTGCCGGTGCCGTTGAGGCGATCTTCTCGGTCCTGGCCATGCGGGACGGAATCGTGCCGCCGACGCTCAACCTCGACAATCCCTCGGTCGAGACGGCCATCGATCTCGTGCCCCACAAGGCGAAGAAGAAAGAGATCAACGTGGCTCTTTCGAACTCCTTCGGCTTCGGCGGCACCAACGCGTCCCTGATCTTCCGCCGCGCGGCTTAAAACGGCTGCGCGACGGCGCGTTACGGCTTTTCGCCATAATCCCCATTAGGGTGTCCACCGGGCCGGAATCCCGCCGGCGGACACCGGAAAAGCGACGTGATGTTCGGCAGAAAGAAGAAAACTCCTCCTCCGGCTGACATGGCGTCCCAGGACGTGCAGCAGCCCCGCGTCGCGCCGCGCTCCCCGAGCGAGGCCATCAAGCCAATGGCGGCCCCGCCGCCTCCGCCCCGTCTGCGCCGCCGGCGCGGGGGTATGCTCTCGCTCTTCAGCGGACTGCTGACCCTCTTTGTCGCGCTTGCGGTCGCGGCGGCCTTCGGCTTCGGCGTGATGCACCGGGAGGTCACGGCCAAAGGGCCGCTGCCGAACGACAAGGTCGTGGTGATCCCGAAGAATACCGGGACCAACGAGATCGCCGACATCCTCAAGGATGAAGGCGTCATCAACCAGCCGCTGCTCTTCGAGATCTATGCCCTGGTCAATCGGCAGCGCGGCCAGCTCAAGGCCGGCGAGTTCATGTTCAAGGCCGGGATCAGCATCGAGGAAGCCATCGAGACCCTGGTCCAGGGCAAGGCGATCCTCCATTCGGTGACCGTTCCGGAAGGCCTGACCAGCCAGCAGATCGTCGGCCGGCTCTACGACAACGACATCCTGACGGGGGACGTGCTCGAGACCCCGCGGGAAGGGACGCTGCTGCCCGACACCTACAAGTTCGAGCGTGGGACGACCCGCCAGCAGATCATCAATTCCATGCAGGCGGCGCACCGTCAGGCCCTGACGCAGATCTGGCAGCGCCGCTCCTCGGAGCTGCCGGTTAAGACGCCCCAGGAGCTCGTCATCCTGGCCTCCATCGTCGAGAAGGAGACCGGCCGCGCCGACGAGCGCCCCCGGGTTGCCGGGGTGTTCATCAACCGGCTCATGAAGCGCATGAAGCTACAGTCCGATCCGACGATCGTCTACGGCCTCGTGGGCGGGAAGGGTACCCTCGGCCGCGGTATCCTGAAGAGCGAGATCGAGACCGCAACCCCCTACAACACCTACGTCATCGAGGGGCTTCCGCCCGGACCCATCGCCAATCCGGGCCGGGCGGCCCTGGAGGCGGTGGCGAATCCCTCGCGGACCAAGGAGCTTTATTTCGTTGCCGACGGAACGGGCGGCCACGCCTTCGCCGAGAGCTACGACCAGCACCAGCGCAACGTCGCCCGTTGGCGGCAGCTCGAGAAGACCCGGCCGGCCACCGAGCCGGACGTGGACCGAGTGGATCCCGAGGCGGATATGCGCGGGACCATCTCGCCGCCTGCGGGGGGCCTGCCTGACGGCAAGCGCAGCAAGGCCTTCGACGCGAGCGAGGGCACCGACAAGGACCCACTCAAGAACAAGACCTTCGACCTGAACTCGGCCAAGACGGTCCCGGTGCTGAGCGAGCCCTGAGCCGTATCCGCCTCCTCCAAGGCCTCGCTTCGGGTGCCCTGGCCGCTTGTGGCGCGGCGCGGCGGTCATTATAGGTTGCGCCATTCTTCCAACGCGCCCGAGGTTTACCGCATGGCGATTGCGAGCATGACCGGCTTCGCCCGTGAAGCCGGCATCACAGGTCCCTATCAATGGGCCTGGGAGATCAAGACCGTGAACGGTCGCGGGCTCGAAGTGCGCGTGCGGATGCCGCCTGGGCTCGAGGCCGTGGGCGAGGAGGCGCGCAACCAGCTCCTCAAGGCACTGACCCGAGGCCAGGGCCAGCTGAACCTGACCCTCACGCGGGCTTCCACAGCCCCTCGGCTGCGGGTGAACCAGGAGGCGCTGCAATCGCTTCTCGGCGCCATCGGCGGCCTGTCCCTGCCCGAAACCGTGAAGCCTGCTTCCCTGGATGGCCTGTTGGCCGTCCGAGGCGTCGTAGAGGTCGATGAGGGCGTTGCCGAACCGGGGCAGGACGATGCTCTCCTGCCGGCCCTCAAGGCAGCGGTAACCGGCCTGATCGATTCTTTGAAAGAGGTGCGGCTCCAGGAAGGACGGGCGCTCTCGAACGTGCTGGGCCAGCAGCTCGACCGGATTTCCGAACTCGTGGACCAGGCCGAGGCTGCGCCGGCCCGCCAGCCAGAAGTGATCCGGGCGCGACTTCAGGCGCAGATCACCCAGATCCTCGAAGCCGGAGGGGCCTCCCTCGATCCGGCGCGCCTCCATCAGGAGGCGGTTCTGATTGCCGCCCGGGCGGATATCCGGGAGGAGCTCGATCGGTTGCGTGCCCATGTGGAGGCCGCCCGGGGGCTTCTCTCAGAGGGCGGACCGGTGGGCCGGCGGCTCGACTTCTTGGCGCAGGAATTCGGCCGCGAGGCCAACACGCTCTGCGCGAAGGCGAACGACGTCTCCCTGTCGCGGATCGGGCTCGATCTGAAATCGGTGGTCGAGCAGTTCCGCGAGCAGGTTCAGAACGTGGAATGACGGAGCGTACAGTGGTTGAACTCAAGCGGCGTGGCCTGTTGCTGATCCTCTCGTCTCCGTCGGGGGCCGGAAAGTCGACCCTGACGCGCAATCTCGTCCGGGAGGATCGGGGGATTCGGCTGTCCATCTCGGTCACCACGCGCACGAAGCGCCCCTCCGAGATCAACGGGGTGCACTACAACTTCATGGAAAGCGTTGCCGATTTCGAGGAGCAGCGCGACCGGGGCGATCTGCTCGAATGGGCTCAGGTCCATGGCAACTATTATGGAACGCCCCGCAAGCCGGTCGAACAGGCCCTTGCGCGCGGCGAGGACATGATGTTCGACATCGACTGGCAGGGCACACGACAGATTGTCGAAAAGATGCGGGACGACGTGGTCAGCGTCTTCATCCTGCCGCCCTCCATGGCCGAGCTGAAGGCCCGCCTGGAGCGCCGGGCCGAGGACACGCCGGAGGTGATCGCCCGCCGCCTGCGCAATGCCCGGGACGAGATCGCCCAGTGGGCGGCCTACGACTACGTTCTGGTCAACGACGATCTCGACCGCACCTTCGGAGACCTGAAATCGATTCTGGCGGCGGAGCGCCTTCGCCGGGAGCGTCAGGTGGAACTCGGCCCCTTCATCGACGACCTGCTCGCCGCGCCGGTGGAATAAGGCTTCGGCCTGAAACCTTACCGGCTGCCCGGCTCCGCGCCTGATCGCGCTGCGTCGAGGGCATTCGCCAGCGCCACATAGCCTTCGACCGGCACATTCTCGGCCCGAACCGTCTCGTCGAGACCGGCGGCACCGATAAGGGCAGCAGGGTCGGGCGTGAGGGGTTTCAGGCTTTGGCGAAGCATCTTGCGGCGCTGGCCGAAGGCTGCGCGGGTGACGGCCTCCAGCGTTCTGACCCGGCAGGCGAGGGGAACGGGACGGGGCGTCAGGTGGACGACGCTCGAGGTGATCTTGGGCGGCGGCACGAAAGCGGATGGCGGCACGTCGAAGAGGATGCGCGCCTGCGTACGCCAGCCGCAGAGAACTCCGAGGCGTCCGTAGTTCTTTGGGTCTGTCTCGTCGGCGACGATCCGCTCGGCCACTTCCCGCTGGAACATCAGGGTGAGAGAGACCCACCAGGGCGGCCAGGCTTCGCCGGTGAGCCATCCGGTGAGGAGGGCAGTGCCCACATTGTAGGGAAGGTTCGAGATGATCCGCACCGGCCCCTCTCCGACCAGTGGTCTTGGATCGAAGGTCAGGGCGTCGGCCTCGATGACGTCCAGGCGGCCGGGATAGCGCGCGGCGATTTCAGCCAGGGCCGGGAGGCAGCGGGAATCGCGCTCGATGGCGATCACCTTCGTGGCTCCGGCCGCCAGGATGGCGCGGGTGAGGCCGCCCGGGCCCGGGCCGACCTCGATCACGGTCGCGCCTTCCAGCGGCCCGGCCGAACGGGCGATGCGGCTCGTCAGGTTGAGATCGAACAGGAAGTTCTGGCCGAGGGACTTTTTTGCCATCAGCCCGTGCGTGCGCACGACCTCGCGCAGGGGCGGCAGGTCGTCGATCTGGCTCATGGCGCAGCGCTCCGGCCCGAGAGGCGGGCGGCGAGCCGCAGGGCGGCAATCAGGCTGTCCGGCTGCGCGATGCCCATTCCGGCAATGTCGAAAGCCGTGCCGTGGTCCGGCGAGGTGCGGATGAAGGGCAGGCCCAGGGTGATGTTCACAGCCTCGTCGAACGCGAGGGTCTTGATCGGGATCAGCGCCTGGTCGTGATACATTGCGAGCGCCGCGTCATAGCGGCTGCGGGCCCGCGCGTGGAACATGGTATCGGCCGGGAGGGGACCGGTCGCCTCGATCCCTTCCGCGCGCAGGATTTCGACCGCCGGCGCGACGATGTCGCCGTCCTCGCGGCCCATGGCGCCGTTCTCGCCCGCATGGGGGTTGAGCCCCGCTACGGCGAGTCGTGGATGCGAGATGCCGAAGCGCTCGCGAAGGTCCTTTGCCACGATCCGGCCGGTGCGGACGATGAGATCCGTCGTCAGGGTCGTGGGCACAGCCGAGAGAGGGATGTGCACGGTCACGGGCACCACGGCGAGCGTCTCGCTCCAGAGCATCATGACCGGATGTGGTTCTACCCCGCCTTGAGCCGCAAGAAAGGCCAGGAACTCCGTATGGCCCGGGTGCCGGAAGCCCGCTTCGTAAAGTACGTGCTTGGCGATGGGGTTCGTGACGACGGCCGCGCCTTCGCGGTTCTGCACCAGGGCGACGGCAGTCTCGATGGACTCGATCACCGCCCGGGCCTGGGCGGGATTCGGCTTGCCCGGAACGGCCGTGACAGGTGCCTGAAGCGGGACGACCGGGAGGGCCTCGTCGAAGTGCGAGGCAGCCTCCGCCGGCGAGACAGTCCGGATCGGAACGGTCCAGCCGAGAGCCGCCGCAAGGCTGGCGAGATGGGCGGGATCGGCGAGAACCGCGAAGGGGAACAAGCCTGCCTCGCGGCGCTGGAGCCAGGCTTTTAGGGTGAGTTCAGGGCCAACCCCTGCAGGGTCGCCCTGCGTCAAGAGGAGAGGGCGCTGTGTCGGCGCGGTCACTGGGTTGCGACACCGTCTTGCGCCGACTCGCCTCCGCCCAGGTTCTGGTTGATAGATACCTCGCCGAGAGTCCGCAGCTCGAGGCGCAGGAGAACCGTGTGGTTGCGGTCCTTCTCGCCGGACGTGATCGACACGTCGCGGGGCGACACGGAATAGGTCACCGAGAAGACCGTGCATTCATCCGCATAGCCGAGACCCAGGGACATGGAGCTCACATAGACCGACTTCTGGCGGTCGTAATGGGCCGTTGCCGGGTTGATGGCGTACTGGGTGGCGAAGACATCGCGGGCCAGGAGATAACGGTCGAGATCGAGAAGTAGCGAGCCCGTCAGGTACCAGTTCGGCGTAATGTTCCAGGTGCCCGAAGTCAGGATGCCTTCGCGCCGGTGATCGAAGCCGATCTCGGGCTGAGCCGCATAGCGGGCATAGGTGAGGCTGGCTGAGAACGGAATGTATGGGTTGAAGTTCGCCGTCACGCCGGTCTCGATCCGGTTGACGTCGAAGCTGTCCTTATCGAAGCGCCCGCGCGTCACGAACGTGAAGTTCTTGTTGGGCGAGATCTGGAACCGGCCCACATAATCCGAGGCGCGGCTGTCGAGGCCGGAGGACAGGCCCGTGTTCACGAGATCCGGCTTCGCGAAGGAGTTCGTACCGGCGAGCTGGTAGGACTGACCGAACAGGATATTCGCGTAGAAGTCGTTCGCGCCCGTGACCGTGTACTGGATGCCCACATTGGCGCGGGTGCCGCCCTCGGCGCGATCGTAGCCGGAGAACTTGTCCCAGTCGAACAGGGAGGTGTCCTCGAAGACCAGGCTCTGCGCGTCCTCGTTCGGAAGCTTGCCGATCCGTGTCTCGCTCGGGCGGGCGATGATCTGCGCAATGGGCTCGATCACCTGCTTGCCGGACGTGCCGAGGCTCGCGATGAACGGGAAGCGGTATTCCAGGCCGATCGCCGGCATGCCGCGGAAGACCGTCTCGTCATCGCCGCTGATGAAGTTCGGCAGCTCGTTGTTCTGGTAGCCGGTCAGGTCAGGCGAGATCCTGTAGGCGTCCCCTCTCACATACGCGAAGGGAGTCCAGGACTGGCCGACCGGATCGATGAATTCACGGCGCCAGGACAGGTTCAGGGAGGCCCGGGTCGTCGTGCCGCTGATGCCGCGTACAAGGCAGGACGCCTTGTCGAAGACCGCGCAGGTCTCGTACAGGCCGAACAGGTAGGTGACCGGCTTCGGAACCTGCTGATACTGGGCGGCCTGCCGGGTCAGGCTCGTCACGTTCGCGTCGATCGTAAGCTCGCCGCCGATGCCCGCGGGAGTGATGCGCTTGTTGTAGTCGCCGACCGGGTGGACGACCGGCTGCTGCTTCTGCCAGTCAGTGCTCGACAGGCCCTGGAAGTAGTAGCCGCGCATGTCGAAGAACGAGCGGTCGCCCTGGCCCTGGAGGTACAGGGTCGAGATCGACTCCTTCACATAGATGCTGTTCAGGCTCTCGCTGCGGATGCGGTAGTTCTGGATGAACCACTTGTCCGACATGAGCGCGATGTCCCAGCCCCACTTCCAGCGCTCGTTCAGATAGAACAGACCGGTGGATTCGAGGGAACCGCGCTGCGTGCGGTCGCCAGGTCCATAGGGCGATTTCAGGAAGGCATCGGGGTCGAGCTGCGAGATGCCCGAAGCACGAATGTTGTAGGTGCCGTTTTCGAGCCGGTGCCGCCATTCCACCTGGCCGAGCAGCCCCTGCCGGGACATGTAGGTCGGCGTGAAGGTGAGGTCGTAGTTGGGCGCGAGATTCCAGAAGAACGGAATCGAGGCTCCGTAGCCAAGCGAGCTGGAATAGACATAGCGCGGCGACAGGAAGCCGGTCTTGCGCTTCACGGTCGGATCCGGTGTCCAGAAATAGGGCAGATAGGCGACCGGGATTCCGTAAATCTCGACCGTTGCATCCTCGTAGTAGATGGTCTGCTCGCTGTTGTTGTGAATGATCTTGGCAGCCTTCACCTGCCAGAGCGGAGGTTTCTCCGGGTTTTCCTTACAGGGCTCGCAGGCCGTATAGGTGCCGCGCTCGAACACTGTGGTCTCACCCTCGGCCCGTTCAGCGCGGGGGGAGGAGAACCGGGTCGTGACCGGGTAGCCGTTCTCCACGCTCTTCTGCACGACGCGCAGGGAATCGATGAAGCCGCTCTTGAAGTCGTCAGTCAGTTCGAACCGGGAACCTGTGGTGACGCCACCCTTCTCGTCCGTCAGGCGGGCATTGCCCTCGGCATAGACGCGGCCTGTGTTCCGGTCATAGGTGACCCGGTCGGCCTGGAGCGTCCGGCCCTGGTAATTGAGCTGTACGTCGCCCGAGGCCGAGATCGTGTTCTTGTCGTTGTTGTAGATGATTTCCTGGGCATCGACGAGGAGGCGGTCCGTGCCCGTCCCGGTCTGCGCTTGGCCGCCCAGACGCTCGTTGAGAGTTTGGGCGAGAACGGGGGTCGAGCCGACGGCACAGAGAAGCGCCATCGCGACCGCAGACGTTGCGATCGTTGTCTTGACCCGAACCATCATCACTCCCCGCAACGCCCCACCCTCGAGGACATCAGCCGTCCTCTTGGTACAACAGGGCGAGTGTCCCCAGTAAGCTGCCTACGACGGCAGGGAGCCAGGCGGCGACCACCGAACTGATGATGCCGGCGGCTCCAAGCTCCGCCATAAGCTCCGTGGCGACATAAAGCACGAAGCCGGCGGCAACGCCACCCAGAACCATCATGGCCACACCGCCAAATCGAAAGAATCTTAACGAAACGGATGCCGCTACGAAAACCATCGCGATGAAGAGCAGAGGCCGTGCCAGAAGCACGTCATAATGGAGGCGATAGGCGGTGGTGTTGAGGTCCGCCTTTTCCAGGCGGTCGATGGTTTCCTTGAGCTTCCAGAAAGGCACCGCGTCCGGCTCGGTGAAGCTCTGGCGAACCTGGGAGGGCTGGAGATTCGAGGCGATCAGATAGCGCTCATAAACGTGGGGCTCCTCCACGGCCGAGAGGACCCGGGCCTCCTTGATCTCCCAATATCCCTCGTGAAGGGTCGCCTCGCCGGCCTCGATTCGCTGGCTGAACGCCCCCGTATTGTCGAAGGTGTAGACGGTCACGCCCGTGAGGGTGGCCGAATCGGCCAGGGAGCCTTCGGCCCTGAAGATGGCCTGGCCGTCCAGGCTCTTCTGGCGAAGCCACAAGGCCTTGCCGTTGGGCTGGAAGGCCCGGGCGAAGACCTTCGCCTCGATATTGGTGGCCCGCTGCTTGAGAGCGGCCGAGACCGGGTTGTAGACCGTCACCGAGAAGACCCCGATCACGAGGGCTACGAAGAGCCCCGGCTGCAGGAACTGCCAGGCCGAGACCCCGGCGGCACGGGCCACCACCAGCTCGAGCTTGCGGCTGAGCTGGAGCAGGGTCGCCATGCTGCCGAACAGGACCGCGAAGGGCATGATCTGCTCGGCGATGGCCGGGGTCCGGAAGAGGGCGAGCTGGGCCATCATGGCCGGGGTTGCTCCCTCGGCCTCGCCGGCGCGGCGCATGAGCTCGACGAAATCGAGCGTATAGGCGAGGGCGAAGACCGTGGCGAAGACGAGGAAGATCGTCTTCAGGAACTGCCGGGAGAAATAGCTTCCGAGCGTAGCGCCGATCAGCATGGTCAGGCCTTCTGGAACCGGTCGCCGCGTGACGGCAGGAGCTTGCGCAGGAGCGCACCGAGGCGGACCCGGACCGCACGCATGGCCGAACCCTGGAAGATCATCAACAGGGAGATGGCGATGGCCGCCAGGGGAACGCCGTAGACGCCGGCGACCGCCCAGGGCGACCGCACAACGGCACTGGAAGCCGCGAAGCCGGCGATGCGGAGTACCACCACTCCCAGAACCGCCGAGGCCATGGCCAGGCCTCTTCCCTGACGGGTCGTGCGCGCCTCACCCAGGGCCGCGAACGCGATGGTCATCATGGCGAGGGGATAGAGCCAGGCGGAGAGCCGGTCATGCAGCTCGGCCCGGAAGCGTCCCTCCTGATACTGATACAGGAACTCGCTCTTGTCCGGGAACAGGAGCTGGGTCGTGCTTCGCTCGCGGGGCTTGTAGACGATATCCCCGTTTTCCTCGTTGAAGGCCGCGAGATCCACCGCATAGCGTTCGAAGGCCACGATGGAAGAATCCCGGCTGTTAGGCTCCTTACGCTGAACGCTGCCCTTTTCGAGCACCAGATAGGCCTGGCCGTTCGATTCCACCGTTTGGCCCTTCTCGGCCAGATAGACGACCGCCTTGTCCTTCACCCGCTGGTCCTGCATGAAAATGCCCAGGAGCGCATCGCCGGATTTCTCGCGGTAATGGAACGTGATGCCGTTATCGAGGGTGATGAACTGGCCTTCCTTGGCCATCGTGGCCACGAAATCCGCGCGGATCTTGGTCACGAGATTGCGTAGCTCCTGGAAGCTCGCCGGCATGACGTAGACGGTGATGATCCCGACGACGAAGCAGACGAAGGCCGCGAGCGCCAGGAAGGGCCTGAGCAGGCGCCGCGGCGGCATTCCGGCGGCGCTCATGACGATGAGCTCCGAATCGCCATTCAGCTTGTTGAGTGCATAGAGGGTGGCCAGGAACAGGGCTACGGGCGAGATCACGTTGATGAGGGCCGGCAGGGAGAGGCCCGTCACTGTGAAAAAGATGAACAATGTCTGACCCTTGCCGGTCAGCAGGTCGAGCTCGCGCAGGGCCTGCGTGATCCAGATCACGCCCGTGAGCGCGATGAGGCAGGCCGCAAAGGCCGTGAAAGTGATCTTGAGGATATATCGTTCGAGAAGCGTCATGTAGCCCATCATGGCCAGCCCAGGGTCCTGGGTACTCTGTCACAGACCCGAAAGGCAAGTTCGGCGCGTCTCCAACAGCTTGAGATTGTGCCTCTTTCACGGCAATGCTGCGTGATCCCGCGGGCGAAGTGCGGTATGTCACCAAAGGTCGCAGGCGGAGCGCCGTTCCGCCCCGGGCCCGGCGGGCCCTGCAATTCGCGATAGTTTCCAGTGCCTTCCAAGAGGATTTCCAAGAGGATCTCATGGCCGACAGCATCAAAATCGACTTTCAGGCCCCTGTCGCTGCGGAAGGCGGCGACCTCGTCGTGTTCGTCGGAGAGACCCTCAAGCCTTCGTCCGCCGTGGCCAAGCGGCTCGGCCCGAAGGCGGTCGACCTGATCGCCAAGGTAGCGGCGGTCGAGAGCTTCAAAGGCAAGGCCAAGTCCGCAATGGTCGTCGCTGCACCCGCGGGCCTTTCGGCTGATCGACTCGTCGTGGTGGGAATCGGGGCCGAGAAGGATCGCGCGGGCCTGGACTGGGCCCAGCTCGGTGGCCTGGTGGCCGGAAAGGTAGCGGGCAAGACCGCAACCGTGTGGGTCGATCTGCCGGGCGTCGAGGCGAGCCCCGAGAACGTGGCCGACATGGCCCTGGGCGTGCGGCTGCGCCGCTACACCTTCGACCGCTACAAGACCCGGAAGGACGATTCGAAACCGAACGGCACGGGCCGCTTCGTTTTCGCGGTCTCCGACCCGGCTGCCGCCAAGAAGGCCTTCAAGGCGGCCGACGGGATTGCCACCGGCGTCCTGCTGGCGCGGGATCTCGTCAATGAGCCGCCGAACGTCCTCGGGCCGAAGGAATTCGCCGCCCGGGCGGAAGCGCTCACGAAGCTCGGCGTCGAGATCGAGATCCTTGACGAGAAGGCCATGCAGAAGCTCGGGATGCGGGCACTCCTCGGGGTCGGTCAGGGCTCCAGCCGAGGGAGCCGCGTCGCAATCATGCGCTGGAACGGTGGCAAGGCCGGCGCTCAGCCCATCGCGTTCATCGGCAAGGGCGTGGTGTTCGATTCGGGCGGCATCTCCATCAAGCCCGGTGGCGGTATGGAGGACATGAAGGGCGACATGGCGGGCGCCGCCTGCGTGGTGGGCCTGATGCACGCGCTCGCCAGCCGCAAGGCGAAGGCCAACGTAGTCGGCACCATCGGCCTCGTAGAGAACATGCCGGATGGCAGCGCGCAGCGCCCGGGCGACATCGTCACCACCATGTCGGGCCAGACCATCGAGATCATCAACACCGATGCGGAAGGGCGCCTCGTCCTGGCGGACGTGCTCTGGTACGTGCAGGACCGGTTCAAGCCGAAATTCATGATCGACCTCGCGACCCTCACGGGTGCGATCCTCGTGGCTCTGGCGCAGGAATATGCGGGCCTGTTCTCGAACAACGACGAACTCGCACAGCGCATCGCCGAGGCCGGCAAGGCGACGGGCGAGCGCGTGTGGCGGATGCCGCTCGGGCCGGAATTCGACAAGATGATCGAGTCGAAATTCGCCGATATGAAGAACTCCGCTGGCCGGCACGGGGGCTCGAGCACAGCGGCATCCCTTCTTCAGAAATTCGTCAACGATGTGCCCTGGGCGCATCTCGATATCGCCGGAACCGCCATGGGCTCGCCGCAGTCGGAGACCAACAAGGGCTGGAGTTCCGGCTGGGGCGTGCGCCTGCTCGACCGCCTCGTGCGGGACCATTACGAGGGCTGAGAATGACCGGCGCCGGGAAGGATCCCGAATCCCCCATCTCCAAGCCGTGCAGGGGTGCATGACGGAAGTTCTCTTCTATCACCTCCAGCAGCGGCCCCTCGAGGCGGTGCTGCCGACCCTGCTCCAGAAATCCCTGGAGCGGGGCTGGCGGGCCGTCGTTCAGGTGACGACGGAAGAGCGCATGTCCGCCCTCGACGACCACCTGTGGACCTTCACAGACGAGAGCTTCCTGCCCCATGGCACGGACCGGGAGGCGCACGCGGCCGACCAGCCCGTGCTCATCACCCTGGGCGGAGGGAATCCCAACGGCGCGCAGATCCGCTTCCTGGTTGAAGGAGCGGGCCTGCCGGAGGATCTGTCAGCCTACGAGCGCATTGCCATCCTGTTCGACGGCAACGATCTCGAAGCTCTTGCCCTGGCGCGCGACCACTGGCGTGCCGTGAAGGAGGGCGGCCATGATGCCACGTACTGGCAGCAGGACGAGCGCGGGCGCTGGCAGAGAAAGGCGTGAGCGCCGCCGACGAACAGGAACGGAGGTTGCGCTCCCCCGTTTCAGAAATGCCCCGAGGATGATCCGATGAAACGAATGCCGCGCCTGTCCGCCATTGCCGCTCTGTCGCTCGCACTTGCCATGCCGGCTCTTCCCCATGCCCAGGAGCGGGCAGGGCAGGAGCACGGGGACCAGCCCCGGCAGGAACAGCGACAGCAGCGGCCATCCGCCGAGGCGCAGCGCCTCCCGCCCGAATCCGTGACCCATCATACGATCGACCTGCCCGGCCGAACGATCCGCCTGACCGCGACTGCCGGGAGCCTGACCCTCACGGACACGCAAGGCACGCCGCAGGCGGAGATCGGCTTCGTGGCCTATACGCGGGACGATGCCGACCCAGCCTCGCGGCCCGTGACCTTCGCGGTGAACGGCGGGCCCGGCGCCGCCTCGGCCTATCTCAATCTTCTGGCGATCGGACCCTGGCGCCTGGATCTCGACGGGGCGACGATCAGCCCTTCGGCAGCGCCCGCCCTCGTGCCGAATGCCGAGACCTGGCTCGATTTCACGGACCTCGTCTTCATCGATCCCCCGGGCACGGGCTACAGCCGCGTGCTCGGCGGCGACCAGGTTCGGGAGCGCTTCTATTCCGTGCAGGGCGACATCGATGGCCTTGCGGCCTTCGTCATGCGTTGGCTGAAGGAGAAGGGGCGCCTGCAATCCCCGAAGTTCTTCGTGGGCGAGAGCTATGGCGGCTTCCGCGGCCCGCTCCTGGCCCAGAAGCTGCAGAACGATCAGGGCATCGGTTTCAGCGGGCTGGTGCTGGTCTCGCCGGTGCTGGATTTCGACTGGCTCGACCAGCGCGGCGGCGCGCCCTGGACGGATGCGGCCCTGCTGCCGTCCCTGGCGGCGTCGTCCCTCGCGCGGCGCGGCCCGGTGACCCGGGAGGCCCTGCAGGAGACCGAGCGCTATGCCTCGGGTGATTATCTCATGGACCTGATGCGCGGACTTCAGGACCGAGAGGCCGTAGATCGCATCAGCCGGCGCGTGGCTGAGTTGACCGGATTGAACCCGGACCTGACCCGGCGGCTCGCCGGACGCATCGATGCGCGCACATTCCAGCGGGAGCTGCGGCGTCAGACAGGCGAGGTGGTGAGCGCCTACGACGCGAATGTCGCCACGGCCGATCCTGAGCCCCATGCGAATATTTCGCGATTCGAAGATCCTGTCCTTTCAGCCATGACGGCTCCGCTCACGAGCGCGATGCTCGATCACTTGACCCGCACCCTCAACTACAAGGCGGAAGGGCGCTACAACCTTCTGAACGAGGGCGTGAGCCGGGCCTGGCGCTGGGGTGGTGGCCGTGAGGCGCCGGAGAACACAGGCGAGTTGAAGAGCGCCATGGCGCTCGACGGCGCCATGCGGGTCCTCGTGGTCCACGGTTTCACGGATCTCGTCACGCCCTATTACGCGACCCAGCTTCAGCTCAACCAGATTCCCGACCTTGGTCCCGAGCGGCGTCTGTCGCTCCAGGTTTACGACGGCGGCCACATGTTCTATTCGCGCCAAGCTTCGCGGCAGGCCTTCAGGAGCGACGCTCAGGCGCTCTTCGAGAAGGCCCTGCAGGCGCGGGCCGCCAAAAAGGACTGACACGAGCATGCGCATCACGCCCGTCTTTACCCTCGCTACCATGGCTGTGGGCCTTGCGGCCTGCACCGGTGGCCGCACCGAAGCTCCCGCCGTTGCGGCAGCCCCCCAGATCGCCGCGGCAGCTTCCGCCGCTCCGGCCTTTTCGGGCCCCGTCCTCGGGCCGGACGGCCAGTGCCAGGGCGCGGCTCCCGGCACGGCGGCTGCCATTGAGCCCGGGATCGGGGAATGTGATCTCGTGCGCCTCAAGGGCAAGCCCCCGACGGACGTACTCGTGGGCGAAAGCGGCAAGGGGCAGCGCGAAGTGCAGGTGCTCTATTCCGAGCCCGGCGGCCGCGAGCTCTATTTCTTCGTCAACAACCGCCTGGACCGGGTGTTGAAATAAGGCCTGCTGTCATCGTTGCGGGTGCTTTCGCCGTCATTCCGGGACACGCCTATGGCGTGGGCCCGGAACCCATAAACGCCAGCGTCTCAGAACAAGGAGCAGTGGCAGCTGCTGCGCTTTCTCCTGAACCGTTAATGGTTATGGGTTCCGGACTTGCCTGACGGCAATCCGGAATGATGAGGAGAGGAAGCACAGAATGCCCGGACGAGCAGGGCGGTCAGGAGGCTTCCTCGATCTCGCCGCTTAACGCCAGCCACTCCTCCTCGACAGCCGCAAGGGTCTGGGCCGCCTCGGCGCGCATCTTCGACAGTTCGGTGGCCTTGGCGGCGTCCTTCTGAAAGGCGCTGCCATCCGCGAGGGCTGCGTCCACCTTGCCGATGACCTCCGTCAACTTGGCCATCCGGGCCTCGAGCGCCTCCAGCTTCTTGCGCAGGGGCGCCAGGGCGACCCGACGCTCGGCTGCGGCGCGGCGCTCGTCGGTCCGGGAGGACGAGCCGGGCAGGGCCTTTTCGTCACGCCGCTCGGCACTCAGCTCGCCGGACAGGACGAGCTGGCGGTAATCGTCCATGTCGCCGTCAAAGGGCTTCACGGTGCCGTTGCCCACGACCCACAGGCGGTCGGCGCAGGCCTCGATCAGGAAGCGGTCGTGGCTCACCAGGATGACGGCGCCCGTATAATCGTTGATCGCCTCCATCAGGGCCGTGCGGCTATCGATGTCGAGATGGTTCGTCGGCTCGTCGAGGATGAGCAGGTGAGGGCCCTGGAAGGCCGCCAGCCCCATGAGGAGCCGTGCCTTCTCGCCGCCGGAGAGTGCCGAGACGGGGGTGTCGGCCTTGGCGCCGGGGAATCCGAATCGGGCAGCCCTGGCACGGGCCTTGGCGACGGGGGCGTCAGGCATGAGGGCGGCCACGTGCTCGTAGGCAGTCGCCGCGGGATTGAGCTCATCCACCTGATGCTGGGCGAAATAGGCGACCTCCATCTTGCCCGGCCAGCGGATCTCGCCTTTCGCGGGCGGGAGGCGACCGCCGATGAGCTTGCAGAAGGTCGACTTGCCGTTGCCGTTGGCGCCGAGAAGCGCGATCCGGTCGTCCGGCTGGATCGTGAGGTTCAGCCGGTCGAGGACGATTCGCTCTCCATAGCCGGCGGCCGCGCTCTCCACGGCGATCAGGGGCGGCGCGATGGGGCGCTCCGGGCCCGGCAGATCGAAGGGCAGGACGTCGTCCTCCACGATGGCGGCCACCGGCTCGAGCTTGGCGAGCCTTTTGACCCGGGACTGAGCCTGACGGGCCTTGGAGGCCTTGGCCTTGAAGCGGTCGATGAAGGACTGCAGATGCTTGCGCTCCGCTTCCTGCTTGGCCCGCATCTTCGCCGTAAGCTCGCGCTTCTCGGCGAGTTGCTTGGCGAAGGACGTGTAGCCGCCCCGGTAGAGGGAGAGCTTCCCCCGGTCGAGGTGCAGAATGTGGTTGACGGAGGTGTCGAGGAGTTCCCGGTCGTGGCTGATGACCAGGACCGTGTGCGGGTAGCGGCCCAGATAATCGTAGAGCCAGAGGGTCCCCTCAAGGTCCAGGTAGTTGGTCGGCTCATCGAGAAGGAGCAGGTCAGGCGCCGCGAAGAGCACGGCCGCCAGGGCCACGCGCATGCGCCAGCCGCCCGAGAAGGACGAGCATGGCCGATTCTGGGCCTCGGCATCGAAGCCGAGGCCGTGCAGGATCGCGGCCGCCCGGGCCGGGGCCGAATAGGCGTCGATATCCATCAGCCGGGTTTCGATCTCGGCCCGCCGCAGCCCGTCCGCGGTCTCAGCTTCCGCAAGGAGAGAGGTCCGCTCCTTGTCGGCGGCCAACACCACCTCGATGAGGGTCTCGGGGCCTCCGGGGGCCTCCTGGGCGACGGCGCCGATACGGACCCCCCGGGGAAGCGAGATATCGCCGCTTTCCGGCGCGATCTCCCCCTGGATGATCCGAAAGAGGGTGGTCTTGCCGGCGCCGTTGCGGCCGACGAGGCCGACCTTGCTGCCTGTGGGCAGGGCGAAGGAGGCCCGGTCCAGGATGATCCGGTCGCCGATACGGTAAGTCAGGTCATTGACGTGAAGCATGCGGCTATTTGGCGTTTTGGCTGGATTGGTGCAAGGCTGGAATTTGCGTTGTTTTGGCGGTGTGTGGGGCGTGGAGGCGTGGCTCCGCGCACGGGCAGGGGTGTGGCTTTCACTTGACTTTGCGAGGTAATGCCATCACAGGAGCGCACAAATTGTGCATGCTGCCTTGCCCCGCGCCGCCCCTGGCTGGACGGTCCGATCTTCGGGTTTGAGGCCGCAAAAGGGGTATAGTCAGGAGCCTGGGATGGATTCAAATCGCGCGGTGAAGACCGAGGCGGCGGCCGTGGACGTGGCTGGCCTGATCGCGAACGTCAAGGCCCGCAAGGCCCGCATCGGCATCGTCGGCCTGGGCTATGTCGGCATCCCGCTGGCGCTGACGGCCGCCAAGGCCGGATTTACGGTCCTCGGCTTCGACATCGATGCTCCCCGCGTCGACCAGCTCAACCGCGGCGAGAGCTTCATCAAGCACATCCCGGCCGAGCTGATCGGCGCCGCCGTGCGCGAGGGCAAGTTCGAGGCCACGGCCGACTTCGAACGTCTGTCCGAGCCCGATGCCATCCTCATCGCGGTGCCCACCCCCCTGACCAAGCATCGCGAGCCGGATCTCTCCTATGTGGAGAACACCGCCCGCGCCATCGCGCCGCGCCTGCGCCGGGGCCAGCTGGTGGTGCTGGAATCCACCACCTATCCGGGCACCACCGACGAGGTCATCCGGCCGATCTTCGAGGCCACCGGCCTCAAGAGCGGCCAGGACTTCTTCCTGGCCTTCTCGCCGGAGCGCGAGGACCCGGGCAATCCGGACTTCGGCACCTCGACCATCCCGAAGGTGGTCGGCGGCGACGGGCCCGAGGCGCTCGCATTGGCCGAGGCGCTCTACGGCCAGCTCATCGTCAAGACCGTGCCGGTCTCCTCCGCCGCGACCGCCGAGGCCGTCAAGCTGACCGAGAACATCTTCCGGGCGGTCAACATCGCCCTCGTGAACGAGCTCAAGGTGGTCTATGCGGCCATGGGCATCGACGTGTGGGAAGTGATCGACGCGGCCAAGACCAAGCCGTTCGGCTTCATGCCGTTTTATCCCGGCCCGGGCCTGGGCGGGCACTGCATCCCGATCGACCCGTTCTACCTGACCTGGAAGGCGCGCGAATACGACATCGCGACCCGCTTCATCGAGCTGGCCGGCCAGATCAACACCCGCATGCCCTATTACGTGGTCAACAAGCTCGCCGAGGCGGTCGACCGCAACGGCAAGGCCTTTGCGGGCTCGAAGATCCTGATGCTCGGCATCGCCTACAAGAAGAACGTGGACGACATGCGCGAGAGCCCCTCGCTCAAGCTCATCGAGCTGATGGAGGCCCGCGGCGCCCATGTGGACTATCACGACCCCTTCATCCCGGTGATTCCGCCGACCCGCGAGCATGCGGCGCTGGCCGGCCGCAGGTCCGTGGCGCTCGATGCGCAGACCCTGGCCGGCTACGACGCGGTGCTGATCGCCACCGACCACGATGCCGTCGACTACCGCCTGGTGGTCGAGGCCGCGAAGGTGGTGGTGGACACCCGCAACGCCTGCGCCCGCGCCGGCATTGCGGAGGGCCGGGTCATCAAGGCCTGAGCGGAACGAGCCCAACCAAGAGCAACAGCAAGACGAGCGGATAGGCAGACACGATGGCGAGCGATGTGCGGGTGGCAGTGGTCGGGTGCGGCTACTGGGGCAAGAACCTGGTGCGCAACTTCGCCGAGATCGGGGCGCTGGAGGCCCTGGTCGACGCCCACCAGCCGACCGTCGAGGCGCTGATCGCCAAGCATGGCGGGCGCTCTTTGGACTTCGAGGCGGCGCTGGCCGATCCGGGCATCGATGCGGTGGCGATCGCGGCGCCGGCGGCGCTGCATTACCGGCTCGCCAAGCAGGCGCTGGAGGCCGGCAAGCACGTCTTCGTCGAGAAGCCGCTGGCGCTCGAGGTGGAGGAGGCCAAGGAGCTGTGCGCGCTGGCCGAGCGGCTCGACCGCCGGCTCATGGTCGGCCACCTGCTGCAGTACCACCCGATCTTCCTCGAACTGAAGCGGCTGGTGCGCGAGGGCAAGCTCGGGCGGCTGCAATACGTCTATTCGAACCGGCTCAATCTCGGGAAGATCCGCCGCGAGGAGGACATCCTGTGGTCGTTTGCGCCGCACGACCTGTCGATGATCCTGTCGCTGATCGGCAGCGAGCCCGAGAAGGTGGAGGCGGTCGGCGGCTATTACCTGCATGACGCCATCGCGGACGTGACGACGACGCATCTGGCCTTCCCGGGCGGGGAGCGGGCGCATGTGTTCGTGTCGTGGCTGCACCCGTTCAAGGAGCAGAAGCTGGTGGTGGTCGGTTCCGACGCCATGGCGGTGTTCGACGACGGCGAGGCCTGGGAGCGCAAGCTACTGCTTTACCCGCACAAGGTGGAGTGGAAGGACGCCATGCCGGTGCCCGTGAAGGCGGACGCGGTGCCGGTCACGGTGCCGCAGGACGAGCCCTTGAAGCAGGAATGCCTGCACTTCATCGATTGCGTGCGCACCGGCGCAACCCCGCGCACGGACGGGCGCGAGGGCCTGCGGGTGCTCTCGGTGCTGTCGCGGGCGGCCGCTTCCCTGCGCCGGGCGCGGGGCGGCGACGGTGCCGAGCCGACGGCCGCGAAGGCGGCAGCGCCTGCCGCGCCGCGGGTGGCCAAGGATTATCCGGGCGTGACGATCCATGAGACGGCTTATGTGGATGCCGGCGTCGAGATCGGCGCGGGCTCGAAGATCTGGCACTTCAGCCACATTCTCGGCAACGTGCGGCTGGGGAAGAACGTCAATGTCGGCCAGAACGTGGTGATCGGCCCGAAGGTGACGGTGGGCGACAACGTGAAGATCCAGAACAACGTCTCGGTCTATGAGGGCGTGACCCTGGAGGACGGGGTGTTCTGCGGTCCGTCCTGCGTGTTCACCAACGTGAACAACCCGCGCTCCGAGATTGCGCGCAAGTCCGAGTACCGGCCGACCCTGGTCCGGCGCGGCGCCTCGATCGGCGCCAATGCGACGATCGTGTGCGGCCATACCCTTGGGGAATATTCGTTCATTGCGGCAGGCGCGGTGGTGGCCAAGGACGTGCCGGCCTTTGCGCTGATGGCCGGGGTTCCGGCCCGGCGCATCGGCTGGATGAGCCATGCGGGGGCCAAGCTCGGCCCTGATCTCGTCTGCCCCGAAACCGGCCGCCGCTACCGCGAGACCGGCCCCCATACCCTTGAGGAGATTGCCTGATGTCGGACCCGATTGCGTTCATTGACCTGTTGGCCCAGCGTGCGCGGATCGGCGCCGCCATGGACGAGGCCATCCTGCGCGTGGTCAACCACGGCGGCTACATCATGGGCCCGGAGGTGGCGACGCTGGAGGCGGATCTGTCGGCGTTCTGCGGCGCCAAGCATTCGATCTCGTGCGCCAACGGCACCGATGCGCTGGCGATGGTGCTGATGGCCAAGGGCGTGAAGGCGGGCGATGCCATTCTGTGCCCGAGCTTTACCTTTGCGGCGACGGCCGAGGTGGTGGCCTGGGTCGGCGCGACGCCGATCTTCGTGGACGTGCACGAGGACACCTTCAACCTGGACATGGCGAGCCTGGAGGCGGGGCTGAAGACGGCCCGGTCGCTCAAGCTCAACCCGGTCGGGGTGGTGCCGGTGGACCTGTTCGGCCTGCCGGCCGATTATGCGCCGATCGAGGCGTTCTGCGCCCGTGAGGGCCTGTGGCTGATGTGCGACGCGGCGCAGAGCTTCGGCGCCTCCTACAAGGGCCGCAAGGTCGGCGTGATCGGCGATGCGACGACCACGAGCTTCTTCCCGGCGAAGCCCTTGGGCTGCTACGGCGACGGTGGCGCGATCTTCACCAACGACGACGAGCTGGCCACGGTTCTGCGCTCGATCCGGGTGCACGGGCAGGGGACGGAGAAGTACGACAACGTGCGCATCGGCGTGAACGGCCGCCTCGATACGATGCAGGCGGCGGTGCTGATCGAGAAGCTGAAGATCTTCCCGAGCGAGATCGAGGCACGCAACCGAGTGGCGCAGTACTACAACGAGCATCTGCGCGACGTGGCGATCGTGCCGGAGGTGCCGGAAGGGTACACCTCGGTGTGGGCGCAGTACACGCTGCGGATGGGCCGCTTTGACCGCGAGCGGTTCCAGGCGGACCTGAAGGCGGCCGGGGTTCCGACGGCGGTGTATTACCCGAAGCCGCTGCACCAGCAGACGGCGTACAAGGGCTATCCTGTGGCGGGCAACGGTCTGCCGGTGTCGGAGCGCCTGGCGCAGGAGGTGGTGAGCCTGCCGATGCACCCCTATCTGACGCCGGCCGTGCAGGACCGCATTATCGCAGCCGTCAAAACCGCCCTCGCAAACCAACACAAAAACGCCGCAGAATAAGAATTCGGGATAGTCCCTAGGAAGGAGCCAGGTCCGTGCGGACCTGGCTCTTTTCATTTGACGTAACAACATTTGCCCCTAGCTTGGCCTTGACTTGCTGCTATGAAGGCGGGACCGTCGATGAGGGGGCGAACATGGCGCGGCTTTCTGGCGTTCAGCTCTTCAAGGATCTCGGGCTCGATCTCACGCCTTACGAGGCGCGGGCGAACTGGCGCCGATTTGATCCGGAGGAGATCCTGGTCGATTTCGACGACCTGTCCACGGACGTCTATTTCCTCCTCTCAGGGGAGGTGAGGGTCCTCATGCGGACGGCCTCGGGCAAGGAAGTCATCCTCGACGAAATGAAGGCCGGGGAGCTGTTCGGGGAGCTGGCCGCCCTGGACGGTATCAAGCGCTCGGCGAATGTCACGGCCCTGACCAAAGGCGAAGCCTGCGTCATGCCCGCGGCCGTGTTCCGGGAGCTGATCTTTGCGCACACCAAGGTGTCGGAGCGGTTGTTCTGTCTCATGGCGTCCCGGATCCGCGAGCTGAATGCCCGCTTTGTGGAGCAGACCGTCCTCGACCTGCGGCACCGGCTCTATTCCGAACTCCTGCGCCTGTCGGTTCCCCGGACCGATCGGAACGGCGAGCGGGTGATCACGCCGCCGCCCTTCCACCACATCATGGCGGCCCGAATCGGGTGCCGCCGCGAGCAGGTAACGCGGGAATTCACCCTGATGTCCCAGGAGGGACTCATCGAGCGGACCCGGGGCGCCCTGATCCTGCGCCAGCCGGACGTGCTTCGGGCGCGGGTGGCGGAAGCTTTGCGCGACGACGCGTAGGAAGCGCTTCATCCCTTCCTTCAGACCATTAGTTTTACCTAAGGGGGAGACTGCGCAGCGGGCAGGGCGCTCAGCCGCGCTCCTTCTGGTCCGCTGCCTTCGGCCCATAGGCGGCGAAGAAGACCCGCAGGGCATTCTCGACGTTCTTCCGGATTTCCTGTTCGTCGGGCCGGGACCCGACGGCAAAAAGCAGGCGGCGCATGACACCCGACTGGCAGAGGTCAAGAAAATGCTGGGCCGCGACGCTCGTATCCTCGATGGCGAGGCGCTTCGCTGCGACCTGGCGGTCCAGGTAGGCCTTCAGCCGCTCGATGCCTCGGCAGGGGCCGGCCTCGTAGAACATGCGGCCGAGCTCGGGAAGCTTGTTTGCGGCGCCGATGACCATGCGGACCGATGAGATGTGCTCGGGATCGCCGATATGGCTCAGGAAGCTGCTTCCGAGGCTGGCGAGGACCGACCTGACGTCAGGGTTGTCCGCATCAATCTGAAACAGGACCTCGGCCAGGCTCTGCTTCTTCTCGATGGTCAGGGCGGCGAAAAGCGCCTCCTTGCTGGCGAAATACACATAGAGGGTTCCTTTGGAAACTCCGGCCGCCTTGGCGATCTCCCCCATGCTTGCGCCGTCGAAGCCTTCCGCAAGGAAGACCTGCTGCGCCCCTTCCAGGATCTGACGACGCTTCGCGCTGTCGACACCCTCGTCTGCGACGGGGCGCTCCGGCGCAACAATGGAACTGCTCATGTGCGTTTTATCACCTCTGATGTCGGTTTTGCCATTGACCGAACCGTTCAGTCAAACGATATAAGAGCAACCTTGATAGATTTCCAGTGTGCGTTCCGCCGCGGCTCCAGGCTCGCGCATCCTGCACACGAAGGTTTGGCACGACATGGCATATCGCGACGAAGACGCCCGCTCCAAAGGCGAAGGTCCCGCTCCGCAGGCCGACAAGGCCCCGGAGCCCGTGGCCGTGCCCGAAGAGGCGGCTGCTCCCAAGGCCGGTCCTGCTCCGAAAGGAAAGGCCAAGGCCGGCTTCGGCAAGAAAGTTGTTCTCCCGGCGGTTCTCCTCGCGGGTCTCGGCTTCGGCGGCTATGAGGGCTATCATTGGTGGACGGTCGGCCGCTTCACGGTGTCGACGGACGATGCCTATGTGCAGGCCGACATCACGATCCTGTCCGCCAAGGTCTCGGGCTATGTGGCCTCCGTGGCCGTGTCCAATAACCAGAGCGTGAAGGCCGGCGACCTTATCGCCAAGATCGACGACGGGGATTACCGCCTGGCCTTGCAATCCGCCAAGGACAAGCTCGCGACCCAGCAGAGCGCCGTCGCGCGCATCGGGCGGCAGATCGAGGCTGCCAAGGCCTCCGTGGCGCAGGCCGATGCGCAGGTCGCAGCTGCCAAGGCGGATGCCGAGCGTGCCGCCGGGGACTTCGCCCGCCAGCAGCAGCTCGCCCAGTCCAACTACGCCAGCAAGGCCACCTTCGAGAACGCCAAGGCCGAGCGCGACCGCGCCGAGGCCAACGTAAAGAGTGCCCAGGCCGCGCTGACCCTGGCCCAGGCCAATGTGGACGTCCTCGACGCCCAGCAGATCGAGGCGCAACGCGTCGCGGCCGAGCAGCAGACCGCGGTCGAGAAGGCCGAGCGGGATCTTTCGTTTACGGAGATCCGCGCCCCGGTCGACGGGGTCGTCGGCAACAAGGCCGTCGAGGTCGGCACCTATCTCCAGCCCGGCGCGCGGCTCGCGGCCATCGTGCCGCTCGACAGCGTGCATGTGGACGCCAACTTCAAGGAAACCCAGCTTGCCGAGCTGAAGCCCGGCCAGAAGGTGCACCTTGAGGTGGATGCGTTCCCGAACGCCGATATTCCCGGCACCGTCGAGAGCGTCTCGCCGGCTTCCGGCGCGGTGTTCAGCCTGCTGCCGCCCGAGAATGCAACGGGCAACTTCACCAAGATCGTCCAGCGCGTGCCCGTGCGGATCGCGGTCTCCGAGGATGCGGCCCGGAAGGGCATGCTGCGCCCCGGTCTCTCGGTCGTCGTGAGCGTGGACGTCCGCGAGCCTGCTCAGGCGGTCAAGACTGCCCAGCACTGACCGCTACCACCAGGACAACCTGTCAGGACCCACCATGGCCGCCACTGCCGCCAGGTCGCCGGCTTCGATTCCTTCGCCCTCCGGGCCCGCAGCCCCGGCGAAGCCGGCTGCGCTCGACCGACGCCGGACCTTTGCGTTCTTCTGCATGGTCTTCGGCATGTTCATGGCGATCCTGGACATTCAGATCGTCTCCGCGTCCCTGTCCGAGATCCAGGCGGGCCTGTCGGCCTCCACGGACGAGATTTCCTGGGTTCAGACGAGCTACCTGATCGCGGAGGTCATCATGATCCCGCTGTCCGGCACCCTGTCGCGCGTGCTCTCCACCCGCTGGATGTTCGTGATCTCGGCGAGCGGGTTCACCCTCATGAGCCTCATGTGCGCCACCTCGACGTCGATCAACGAGATGATCGTCTGGCGCGCGCTCCAGGGCTTCATCGGCGGCGGCATGATCCCCACCGTGTTCGCCTCGGCCTATACGGTCTTCCCGCCCGAGAAGCGGCCCGTAATCTCGCCGCTCATCGGTCTCGTGGCGACGCTCGCGCCGACGGTGGGGCCGACCATCGGCGGCTATCTCACGGAGCTGTTCTCCTGGCACTGGCTGTTCCTCGTGAACATCGTGCCCGGCATCTTCGTGACGATCTCGACCTATCTTCTGGTGGATTTCGACGAGCCGGATCTCGACCTGCTCAAATCCTTCGACTGGTCCGGCCTCGCATTCATGGCGGCCTTTCTGGGGTCTCTCGAATACGTGCTGGAAGAAGGCCCGACCAACGACTGGTTCCAGGATGAGGCGGTGGCGATCCTCGCGGTGATCTGCGCGGTCGGCGCCATCGGATTCTTCTACCGGGCGTTCACGGCGAAGCAGCCGATCGTGGATCTGCGCGCCTTCAAGGACGGCAACTTCCTGGCCGGCTCCTCATTCAGCTTCGTCATGGGCATCGGGCTCTATGGCCTGACCTATCTCTACCCGCTCTATCTCGCCCAGGTGAGGGGCTATTCGGCCCTGCAGATCGGCGAGACCATGTTCGTCTCCGGCGCCTGCATGTTCCTGACGGCGCCCATCGCGGGGCGGCTGTCGCGGAGCCTCGATCCGCGGATCATGATGGGCATTGGCTTCGCGTCCTTCGCCCTCGGCACATGGCTCATCACGGGCCTGACCAAGGATTGGGATTTCTGGGAGCTGTTCCTGCCTCAGGTCCTGCGCGGCGTCGGGTTGATGATCTGTATGGTGCCGATCAACAACATCGCCCTCGGGACCCTGCCGCCCGAGCGGATCAAGAACGCCTCGGGCCTCTACAACCTGACCCGAAATCTTGGGGGCGCGGTCGGTCTCGCGCTGATCAACACGATCCTCAACAACCGGCTCGACCTGCACCTCCAGCGCCTGCACGACAGCGTCAACTGGGCGAATACGACTGCCGTCGAGACCCTGGACGCCATGACCCGGGCCTACCATAGCCTCGGCCCGGATGCCGGCGCGGCGGCGCTCAAGAGCCTGTCGCGCATGGTCAGGCTGCAGGCGACGGTCATGTCCTTCGCGGACGTGTTCTACCTGCTCACCTTCCTGTTCGTGGCACTTCTCTGCGCGCTGCCCTTCATCAGGAAGCCGCGGGCAGCCCCGGCCGGGGGTGGCGGGGGGCATTAAATCGGCCTTCGGGAAGGCTGCGGCCGGGAGAGGTTCCGGCCCCGCAGGCGGCTTGTTCAGGCAACAGGGGAAACGAAGCGTTTACCCTGTTGTTCTCTGGGCCCGGACAGCATAGTTTGCGCGTCGTTTTCCATCAGCCTCTATGGGGTTCCCGACGAAATTGCCTCCTCCTCCCAAGCCCCCTCCGTCCAAGTCCGCTTCTGTCGGCGCCGTGCGCCGCGCCTTCGCTCCCTGGTCGGACCCGAACGCCAAGCCGCTTATCCGGGTCGAGAACGTCACAAAGAGATTCGGCGAGGCCGTCGCCGTCGATCATCTGTCCCTGGATATTTTTGAGAGCGAGTTCTTCTGCCTGCTTGGACCTTCAGGCTGCGGTAAGACCACGCTCATGCGCATGATCGCGGGCTTCGAGGAGCCGAGCGAGGGCCGCATCACCCTGGCGGGAGAAGGGCTCTCGGGCGTGCCGCCCTATCGGCGGCCCGTGAACATGATGTTCCAGTCCTATGCGCTCTTTCCGCATATGAGCGTTGAGAAGAACATCGCGTTCGGCTTGAAGCAGGATGGCCTGCCCAAAGGGGAGATCGCCGCCCGGGTCGGCGAGATGCTCCGTCTTGTGCAGCTCGAGAAGCTCGCCAAGCGCTCTCCGTCGCAACTCTCGGGCGGACAGCGCCAGCGCGTCGCCCTGGCCAGGGCACTCGCCAAGCGCCCGAAGGTGCTCCTGCTCGACGAGCCGCTGGGCGCCCTCGACAAGAAGCTCCGGGAGGAGACCCAGTTCGAGCTCATGGACATCCAGCATGAGCTCGGCATGACATTCATCGTCGTGACCCACGATCAGGAAGAGGCCATGACCATGGCCCACCGGATCGCCGTCATGGACCATGGCCGGATCGCCCAGGTGGCGACGCCCGGCGAGATCTACGAGCAACCCAAGAACCGCTTCATCGCCGAGTTCGTCGGAGACGTGAACATCCTGGAAGGTCATGTGCTCGGCCAGGAGCAGGGCCTGTGGCAGGTCCGCTCCGCCGCGACCGGGGAGCCGCTGACCATCGACGATCCGGACGAGGTGCTGCACCGGGACCAGGCGGTGGCGATTGCCGTCCGGCCCGAGAAGATGTCGATCCAACGGGAGGCGCCCGAGTCCGGCGCTCAGAACGTGCTCAGCGGTGAGGTTTGGGACATCGGCTATCTGGGCGACTGGACTGTCTACCGGGTCATGCTCGATTCCGGCGCCATCATCCGCGTGACGCGGGCCAACCGCTCCCGCTACGTGGAAAATCCCATCGACTGGGACGATCGGGTCCATGTGACCTTTGCGCCGGACGCGGCCGTGATTCTGGCGGACTAGCCATGATGGCGCGATCCCTTCCGAAGAAACTGGCCTCGTCGCTGGTGCCGGCCGTGCCGTATCTGTGGCTCGGCCTGTTCTTTCTCTTGCCCTTCCTGATCGTCCTCAAGATCAGCCTGTCCGATCCGGCAGTGGCGCAGCCGCCCTACAAGCCCGTCTTCGACTGGAGCGACCTGATCGGCTTTTTCGGTCAGCTCGATCTCGAGAATTTCGAGGTGCTGACGAGCGACGATCTCTATCTGAGGGCGACCCTGTCGTCCGTGCGGATCGCGGCGATTTCAACGGTGCTCCTGCTCCTGGTCGGCTTTCCCATCGCGTATGCCATGGCGAGGGCGCCGGAGCGTCATCGGTCGCTCCTGGTGGCGCTGGTGATCCTGCCGTTCTGGACGAGCTTCCTGATCCGCATCTATGCCTGGATCGCCATCCTGAAGCCCGAGGGGCTGCTCAACCAGGCCCTGATGGGGATCGGGCTGATCGCCGAGCCGCTGACGATCCTCAATACGGAGACGGCGGTCTTCATCGGCATCGTCTATGCCTATCTGCCCTTCATGGTGCTGCCGCTCTACGCCATCCTGGAAAAGATGGACGACACGCTCATCGAGGCCGCGCTCGACCTCGGCTGCCCGCCCTGGCGCGCCTTCTGGACCATCACGGTGCCGCTCGCCATGCCAGGCGTGATCGCGGGCTCGCTCCTGTGCTTCATTCCGGCGGTCGGCGAGTTCGTGATCCCCGATCTCCTGGGCGGGTCGGAGACCCTGATGATCGGCAGGCAACTCTGGAGCGAGTTCTTCTCGAACCGGGACTGGCCGCTCGCCTCCGCGGTCGCCATCCTGCTCCTCATCATTCTCGTGGTGCCGATCGTGGTCTATCGCGACGTAGAGGCTCGCCGCCTGGAGACCCGGCCATGAACCGCCGCCTCAGTCTCTTCAACGTCACGGCGCTGGTGCTCGGCTTCGCGTTCCTGTACCTGCCGATCCTTCTCCTGATCGTCTTCTCGTTCAATTCATCGCGGCTCGTGACTGTCTGGGGCGGGTTCTCGACCCAGTGGTACGTGGCGCTGTTCCGCAACGAGGCGCTCATGGAGGCGGCTTGGGTAACGCTGCGGATCGCGCTTTTGTCCGCCAGCCTTTCGACGGTACTCGGCACGCTCGCGGCCCTGGCCCTGACCCGCTACGGCCGCTTCACGGGCCGGACCCTGTTCACCGGCATGGTTTATGCCCCCATGGTCATGCCGGAGGTGATCACCGGCCTGTCCCTGCTGCTGTTCTTTGTGGCCATCGGTCTCGATCGCGGCTTCTGGACCATCACGCTCGCCCACACGACGCTGACCATGTGCTTCGTCACGGTGGTGGTCCAGGCGCGGCTCATGAACTTCGACAGGTCTCTCGAAGAGGCCGCGATGGATCTGGGCGCGCCGCCCCTGCGGACCTTCTTCTCCGTGACCCTGCCGCTGATCGCCCCGTCCATCGTGGCCGGGTTCCTGCTCGCCTTCACGCTGTCCATGGACGATCTCGTGGTCGCGAGCTTCAATGCGGGCCCGGGGGCGACGACGTTGCCGATCAAGATCTACAGCCAGGTCCGTCTCGGCCTGTCACCGGAGGTGAACGCTGCCTCCGCCATCCTGATCGGGATCGTGGCCGTGGGCGTTGCGACTGCGACGCTCCTCACCAAGCGCTCGGCCCTCCGCTCCCGGCGCAAGGCTCACTGAGCGGTCGCGAGGGGAGCGGCCTCCACGCCGAAAAGGGGACGGGCCGCTCCGGACCGCTCGATGAGCGAGCGCGCATCCGGCGTGATCATGATGTCGTCCCAGCCGCCGGACACGTCGAAGACGATGGCGGGCGCGAGGCTCGGGCTTGTCGTGAGCGGCGATACCTCGACCTTCATCCGGAGGCCGCGCTCGGGCAGGGAGACCTGCCCGCGCAGGCTGGTCGAGAGAGTCGGGGCGCTGATGCGGCCCTCCACGATGTCACCGATCCCGCCGTCGATCGCGAGCTGGGCCTGCGCCTGATCGAAGGGCGTCCGGCCGCCCTTCCACGAAAGCGACGCCGACAGGGGACGCTTGTCCACCTGCCTCAGGGCGTCGTTGAGCGCGAGGCCGACGAGCTCGCCCTGCTTGACCGTGACGGTGGAGCGGCCCTGGGCGCGGCGTGCGACTTCGGCCGGGCTGGCGCCGACACCCTCCAGGGCGAACTGGCCCTGGGCGACGCCCGTGATCCAGCGCGGCTGGCCGATCTCGGCCAGGAAAGACGCCACGTTCACGCCCTCGAAGGCGCCCTGGCTCTTCAGGTCGACGCCCTTCTCCTGGGCCACGAGGGAGAACCGGCCCTTGAGGGTGCCCTCGTGAAAATCCGCGCGCCCGAGGGAGGCCTCGATGCGGCCCGGGCGCACCAGGATGCTGGCAGCCATGTCGCCCAGATGCAGGCGTCCGAGGCGGGCCTTCAAGGCCGACAGGCGCAGATCCAGATCGTTCCCGGTGACCTGGAGGAGATTGATGGCCTCCTCGCTCCAGGCGCCCGAACCGGTGCGGGCCTGAGCCAGCGGCTGGACGAAATCCGACAGGTCCAGCTGACCGGCGGCCAGGGTCCCGGCGATGACGGGGCGTTCCGCATCGAGACGCACGGCCAGGGTACCCTCGAGGGTGTCCGATCCGAGGGTCACGGTCACCGATGGCCAGGAGATGCGTCGCCGGTTGACCGACAGGTCTCCCTCGACGACGACCGCCTGCATGAGGGAGCCGAACGGCAGGCCAGTCCCGCTCCAGCGCGCGAAGTCCCGCAGGGAGGTGGCGCTGACGAGGCTCTGCCCGGTGAAACGCGGATCGTCCCCGATCTGAGCCTCGCCCTGGAGGGAGAGGCGCCCTGACGGAGCCGATAGGGTGAGCGCGAGGGGGCTGAGCTGGTCCGATGCGAGGCGGATCGGGTCGAAGGAGGCCTGCTCGACCATGACTTTCTCGCCACGCCAGACGGCGCCGCCGACCGCATGGAGGGGATCGCCCGCTCCGCTCCAGTTGATGAGGAGGTTCACGTCGGAGAGCCCGGCATCGGGGAAATCCGACCACTGGATGGACGAGGCCGCGAGGACGAGGCGCCGGGCATGGGTCTCGCCCATGCGGTCCTTGAACAGGCGCGCCCAGTCGATCCGCCGCAGCGCCTCCATTGAGGCGGTGATGCGGGCATCGTTCAGGGCGATCTCGGACAGCTCGATCCGGCCCAGGAAGAGGGGGAGAATCCGCAATTCGCCCCGCAGGGTGGCGCCTTCCGCCTTCAGGGATTGCTTGGGATACGAGAGAGAGACCTCCTCGAATTTCACCCGCGGCGTCGGCAGGAGCGCGAAGGTGCTGCGTCCGGACACCGTGACGGCAAGCCCGTATCGTCCCTCCAAGTGCTCGGTCACGGCTGCCGCGAGGCCACCCGGATTCAGAGTCCAGGGGGCCGAGGCTGCGCCCAGCAGGGCGAGCGTGACCAGGGCGATGAGAAGAACGACGCGGCGGGACATGAACGGTGATCGGGGCCTTTGGGCCCGCCGTGGGAAGGCCCCGGCGGGCAGGTTGCAGCAGCGCAGCGGGCGCGGCCGTCGGTTATCCTTATATCCATACGAAGGGATTGTCTAAATTGAGGCCAGGTTGCAGGGTGGCGCCAACCGCCCCGGGCGGGACGAAACGGCATGAGCCCAAAGAGGGGTTTGATGGACAAGGTTTACAAGGATGCTCGCTCGGCCATGGCCGAGCTTGTGAAGGATGGCATGACCATCATGGCGGGCGGGTTCGGCCTGTGCGGCATTCCCGAGGCCCTCATCGAGGCGATCCGGGAATCCGGCGCGAAGGACCTGACCTTCGTATCCAACAATGCCGGCGTCGACGGGGTCGGCCTGGGCCGGCTTTTGGAGACGCGCCAGATCCGCAAGATGATCTCGTCCTATGTGGGCGAGAACAAGCTCTTCGCGCAGCAATACCTGGCGGGCGAGCTGGAGCTGGAATTCAACCCGCAAGGGACGCTCGCCGAGCGTATCCGGGCGGGCGGCGCCGGCATCCCGGCCTTCTTCACGAAGACGGGCGTGGGCACCCTCATCGCCGAGGGCAAGGAAGTGCGCGAGTTCGACGGCGAGAAATACGTGATGGAGCGCGGGATCTTCGCCGACCTCGCGGTGGTCCACGCCCATACGGGCGACACGGAGGGCAACCTCGTCTACCGCAAGACCGCCCGAAACTTTAACCCGATGATGGCGACCGCCGCGAAGGTGACCATCGCGGAGGTCGAGCATCTCGTCCAGGCCGGGGAGATCGACCCCGACTGCATCCACACGCCGGGTATCTTCGTGCAGCGCATCGTGCACGTGGCGAACCCGACCAAGCACATCGAGCAGAGGACGACCCGCAAGCGGCCCGAGATGGCCGGAGCCGGGGCAGGGGAGGAAGTGTGATGGCTTGGACCCGCGACCAGATGGCCGAGCGCGCCGCGAAGGAGCTGCGCGACGGCTTTTACGTCAATCTCGGCATCGGCATCCCGACCCTCGTGTCCAACTTCATCCCCAAGGGGATGCGGGTGCAGCTCCAGTCGGAGAACGGCATGCTCGGCATGGGACCCTTCCCTTACGAAGGGGACGAGGATGCCGATCTGATCAATGCCGGCAAGCAGACCATCACGGAACTGCCGACCACGAGCTATTTCTCCAGCGCCGACTCGTTCGGCATGATCCGCGGCGGCCATATCGACCTGTCGATCCTGGGCGCCATGCAGGTGGCCGAGAACGGAGACCTCGCCAATTGGATGATCCCCGGCAAGATGGTGAAGGGCATGGGCGGCGCCATGGACCTGGTGGCGGGCGTCAAGCGCGTCGTCGTGGTGATGGAGCACGTGGCCAAGGGCAAGGACGGCTCGGAATCCGCGAAGCTGCTCAAGGCCTGCACCCTGCCGCTCACCGGCGCGGGCGTGGTCGACATCGTGATCACGGATCTCGGCGTCTTCACCATCGACAAGAAAGGCAATGGCGGCATGGCCCTGACCGAGCTCGCCGACGGCGTCACGGTCGATGAGATCAAGGCCAAGACCGAGGCGGATTTCCGCGTCGCCCTCGCCGAGGGCCGCCAATCGGCCGCCTGACCTGCTGCGCCGCTTTGCGCATTCCCATCCCCGGCCTGGTGCCGGGGATTTTTGTTTGGGACGGCAGGGTTCTCGAGGCCGGGATGATGACGGATCCAGTCCAGAGCGGACGTGAGGCGCTTTTCTCCTCCGGATCGACGAAAGGGCGCACCACCGTCATTCCGGGACACGCCTATGGCGTGGGCCCGGAACCCATAGCCGCTGACGGTGCCGGAGAGAACGCATCAATTGCCGCTGCTCCTTGTTCTGCGACGCTGGTGGTTATGGTTTCCGGGCTCCGCTGACGCGGCCCCGGAATGACGGTGAAGCGGTTTGGAATGACGATGCGCAAGGAAGGCATGCCGCTGCGTCCTCCGGGCGGTGAAGCCCGGAGGAGACAGCAGGATCGAGGGGGACGAGAGGATCGCTCCGGCTCTGCTGGGATGGTGGAAAATGCGGTGAGCCGAAGCGTCAGCGCGCACGGTTTGTTTCGGCGGACCGGCCGCGGAAGGTCCACGTACTGCCCGGACGCGGCCTTGCGGTGAGAACCGCACGCGGCGCCGGGCCAGCCCGGACCTCCGGCTCTGCCGGGGCCACCTGCCCAGTCTCGTGCGTAAGAGACTGCCGCAGGACCGTTCCGCTCCCCGCATTCGGCGACGCCTCGCGAGCGCGCCCCTCGGCGGGAGCAGATGCGCAAGGATATAGCTTAGCTTTAGTGTCAAGTCAAGAACGAAAGCGGAACAAGCGGGGCAGAGCGGGACGGCTTTCCCTCCCCCTTGTGGGGAGGGCCAGGGTGGGGGTGTGAGCGCTACGGTCTGAAAGTCCTGCGCCAACACCCCCCTCTCCAACTCTCCCCCACCGCAAGTCGGGTGTTCCCGACTTGCGTCTGATGGGAGCGGATCTCGGGAACACCCGAGATCCGTGGGGAGAGGGCACGTCGGCGCCTCCCGCGAACATCTGTGATCCGCAGGCGAAGAGCCGCGCAGCGCTTCCCTGAGATCCAGGGCGGAAAGCAGCGTGCCGCTTCCTCCGCCATAGGCTTGACCTCACCGGAGGAGAGGCCCATCGCGCTATCACTGCGCGACGGAGCCCGCCCCGCTTTAGCCTCAGGCCTTGTCGCCGCCCTTCAGGCGCTTGTTGCACTCGCTCCAGAATTTCGGCCACTTCATCTCTTTCGTGACCTTGCCGGAGGCCTTGGCCTCCTTCCATTCGACGCTGCATTTCGCCATGCGCTCGCGGGCGGCGAGCTGGCCGGCGGTGGGCTCCTTCTTGGCCTGGGCCAGGGCCGGGAGCGGCGCTGCGAGGAGAAGTGCTGCCGCAGCGGCGCAGATGGTGCGTGAGACACGGTTCGTCATGGAAACCCCCTGAGGCGCCATGCTGTCGGAAAAGGCGCTCCGGGCATCTCATATGAAACCTTGAAACATGCAAGGGTGCCGGGGCGGCCATGCATCCTGTCCACCGGAAATCGTTGCCAAAGCTGGCTCGCGTCCCGATCTTATGTCTTAACGTCACGCGACGAGCGTTCAGTCAACGACCAGAGAGGCATGTCATGGCGGCGTCCGCCCAACAACCGATCGAACTCTACTACTGGCCGACTCCGAACGGATGGAAGATCACCATCATGCTCGAGGAGACGGGGCTTCCCTACAGGATTCACCCGGTGAATATCGGCAAGGGGGACCAGTTCCGGCCCGAATTCCTGACGATTTCGCCGAACAACAAGATGCCCGCCATCGTGGACCCGGACGGGCCCGACGGGCAGCCGATCTCGGTCTTCGAATCCGGCGCGATCCTGCAATATCTCGGCCGCAAGACCGGCCAGTTCTATCCGCAGGACGAGCGCGACCGCGTGGAGGTCGACCAGTGGCTGTTCTGGCAGATGGGCGGCTTCGGCCCCATGCTCGGCCAGACCCACCATTTCCGCATCTATGCGCCCGAGAAGGTTCCTTACGCGATCGACCGCTACACCAACGAGACGAACCGTCTCTACGGCGTCCTGAACAAGCGGCTCGAGGACCGGGACTTCGTGGCCGGCGAATATTCCATCGCCGACATGGCCATTGCGCCCTGGGCGAAGCTTTGGGAGCGGCAGGGGCAGAACATCGAAGACTTCCCGCACGTGAAGCGCTGGCTCGCCGCCGTGCTCGCGCGCCCGGCCGTCGCCCGCGGCATCGCGGTCAGCTCCGAGGACCGGGAGAAGACCGACCTGACAGACCCCGCCGTCCAAGCCGTCCTGTTCGGCCAGAAGGCGCGGTAGCAGGCTGGCACCATAGAATTCCCTCCCCCTTGTGGGGAGGGTGGGGGTGTGAGCGCTACGGTCTGAAAGTCCAGCGCCAACACCCCCCTCTCCAACTCTCCCCAACAAGGGGGAGAGGGCTGGGGTGCGCTTCCCGCGAACACGCGAGATCCGTGGGGGAGAGCAAGGTAGCGCCGTCCCGAAGCGACCGAAGGATCAGTTCACCTTCGTCCAGGTCTGGGACCGGCAGATGAGGCCGCCGAGGATGCAGCCGGAGAGCTGCATGGCGTTCCCGCCCTTGAAGCTCATCTTGCCCGTATAGGTCTTGCCGTCCTTGTAGTTGTAGAGCTGGCCCGTGAAGTCCTCGCCGGAGGGCCGAAGGTCGGAGATCATCTGGACGCCGACGAGGTTGCGGCCTTTCAGCTTCGGGTCCGGGTTGTTCACGTCCTTCGTCTCGCCCTGGACGGATACGATGGTGCCGCAATAGGCGCTGCCGCATTTCGCGACCTTCACCCGCGTCTCCTTGCTCTCGCTGAGATAGGTGCCGCTCGGATCGGCGGATTGCGCCAGAGCTGGCCCTGCCAGGAGGGCGAGGCCGAGGGCGGCGGCGAGGTGGGCAGGCTTCATGTTTCGCTCCCGAAAAGACGGTCTCTCGAGGGACCTCAAGGTCGAGACTAGGGCATTTCCGCTCCAGGACCATCGGGTTATGCACCGAAGAATCGCCTTCCCGTCCGGTTCCGGGCGGGGCGGGAGGGCCTTCGCAGGCGCGAAAAGCCCTTGAGGCCCATGGACCGCGCCGTTATAAGCGCCGCACTTTCCCTATTTCTCTTCTCAAGAGTGAGTTTCATGGCCACCGAGCGCACGTTCTCCATCCTCAAGCCCGACGCGACCGAGCGGAACCTGACGGGCGCCATCAATGCCGTCATCGAGAAGGCGGGCCTGCGCATCGTGGCGCAGAAGCGTATCCTCATGAGCCGCCGCGAGGCCGAGACCTTCTACGCGGTCCACAAGGAGCGTCCCTTCTTCGGCGAACTCGTGGACTTCATGACCTCCGGCCCGGTGGTCGTGCAGGTGCTGGAAGGCGAGAATGCCGTGGTCCGCTACCGCGAGATCATGGGCGCCACCAACCCGGAGAGCGCCGCCGAAGGCACCATCCGCAAGCTCTATGCCAAGTCCATCGGCGAGAACTCGGTCCACGGCTCCGACAGCCAGGACAACGCCAAGATCGAGATCGCCCAGTTCTTCTCGGGCAACGAGATCGTCGGCTAACGCTTCTTCCAGGCGTTGCCTTCAGGATCCCCGGGCATGTCCCGGGGATTTTTGTTTTTGGAGCTTTCTCTTTCCTTTGTGGGGAGGAGGGCAGGGTAGTGCTTTTTCCGTCATTCCGGGACGGCCCAAAGGGCCGGGCCCGGAACTCATAACCGCCAACGATTGAGGATGAAGCGCAGCGGCTGCCATAGCTCCGATCCTGCGCCGTCAGTGTTTATGGGTTCCGGGCTCCGCTGCGCGGCCCCGGAATGATGGAACGCGCCTCCCTCCGAGCATTCTCCTAGGTGATGCGCTTTCCATTCGGCCGCACTTGTCCGAAGATGGCCGGCCATGAATCACAGCCCGCGCATCGAGCGCCGTCCCTCCGTCTGCCCGCATGACTGCCCGTCGACCTGCTCGCTCGACGTGGAGGTGATCGACGGGCGCTCTATCGGGCGCGTGCATGGGGCGAAGACGAACGACTACACGGCGGGCGTCGTCTGCGCGAAGGTGGCGCGCTATGGGGAGCGCATCCACCATCCGGACCGCCTGCTTCATCCCCTGAAGCGCACCGGTCCCAAGGGCTCCGGGCAGTTCGAGCGGATCTCCTGGGACGAGGCGCTCGACATCGTGGCGGCAAAGTTTCTGGAGGCGGAGGCGGATTTCGGCCCTGCCTCCGTCTGGCCGTACTACTACGCCGGCACCATGGGCTACGTGATGCGCGACGGCATCAACCGCTTGCGCAACGTGAAGCGGTATTCGGGCCAGTATTCCACCATCTGCACGGCGACCGCCTATACGGGCTTTGTGGCCGGCACGGGCCGGCTCGCGGGCCCCGATCCGCGGGAGATGGCGAAGGCCGATTGCGTGGTGATCTGGGGCACGAATGCGGTGCATACCCAGGTCAACGTCATGACCCACGCCCTGCGCGCCCGCAAGGAGCGCGGGGCCAAGATCGTCGCCATCGACATCTACATGAATGCCACCATGAAGCAGGCCGACATGGCCCTGCTCCTGAGGCCGGGCACGGACGGCGCGCTGGCCTGCGCCGTGATGCACGTGCTGTTCCGGGACGGTCATGCGGATCGCGAATACCTTGCGCGCTACACCGACCATCCGGCCGAATTCGAGGCGCATCTGCAAAGCCGCACGCCCGAATGGGCGGCTGCGATCACGGGCCTGAGCGTCGCCGAGATCGAAGCCTTCGCGCGGCTCGTGGGCGAGCGCCGGCGGACCTATTTCCGCCTCGGCTTCGGCTTCGCCCGCCAGCGCAACGGAACCGTGAACATGCATGCGGCTTCGTGCATCCCGGCCGTGACCGGCGCCTGGCAGCACGAGGGCGGCGGAGCGTTCCACAGCAACAGCGCGATCTATCGTTGGAACAAGACGATGATCGAGGCGCTCGACGTCGCCGACACCACGGTGCGCCGCCTCGACCAGTCGCAGATCGGCCGCGTGCTGACCGGCGATCCGGAGGCGCTGTTCCATGGACCGCCCGTGAAGGCCATGCTGATCCAGAACACCAATCCGGTCTCGGTCGCGCCGGAGCAGGAGCTGGTGAAGCGGGGTTTCGCTCGGGAAGACCTGTTCGTGTGCGTGCACGAGCAGTTCATGACCGAGACGGCGCTCATGGCCGACATCGTGCTGCCGGCAACCATGTTCATGGAGCACGACGATCTCTATTCGGCAGGCGGGCACCAGCATTTCCAGATCGGCCCCAAGCTCGTGGAGCCGCCGGGAGAGTGTCGCCCGAACCACGAGGTGATCCGCGCCATCGCCGGACGGGTCGGCGCCGTGCATCCAGGCTTCGACATGGAGCCGCGGGCGCTGATCGACTGGACCCTGCGGCATTCCGGTTGGGGCTCGATCGACGATCTGGAGGCCGAGGTGCATAAGGATGCGCAGCCTCCCTTCCACGAGGCCCATTACCTCGACGGCTTCGCCTACCCGGACGGCAAGTTCCGGTTCCGGCCCGATTGGACGCATATCCCGTCCGGCAATAACGGCGCCATGGGGCCGTGGACGGCGCTGCCCTCCTTTCCTGACCACTGGCCGGTGACGGAGGAAGCCACCGACGAGCATCCGTTCCGCCTCGCCACGAGCCCGGCCCGGAACTTCCTCAACTCCACCTTCAACGAGACGCCGACCTCCCGGGCGAAGGAGGGGCGGCCGGAGGTGATGATCCACCCGGCCGATGCGGCGCCGCTCGCCATCGCGGATGGCGACTGGGTCGTTCTCAGGAACCAGCGCGGCGAGGTCTATCTCCGGGCACGCCTGTTCGAGGGCGTGCGGCGCGGGGTTCTGATCGCCGAAGGCGTGTGGCCCAATGCGGCGCACCCATATGGGCGCGGCATCAACACGCTCACGGGCGCCGATCAGGTCGCGCCCTATGGCGGCGCGGCGTTCCACGACAACCGGGTCGCACTCGCCAAGGCGGAGCCCGGGCGGGATTTCCCGTTGCCGCCTTCTGTTACGGAAGCGATGGACGCAGCGCAGCCCGCTATTGTCTAAGTCTTAAGGCTATTGGCGACAGCCCCTTGACCCTGCCGGGACGAGCCTATCCTTAAGCTTCATCGCATATTCCATCAGGAGCCCTCATGAGAGCCGTTCTTCGCCCGGTGCTGGCCGCCCTCGCCATTGCCGCCTCGACCCATGCCGCCTTCGCGGCCGCCTCCAACATGCCGACCCAGTATCAGCCGGATCCGGCGCTCAAGACTGCGAGCATGGGCGAATTGCAGGCGCGCGTCCGCCAGGCCTGCGCGGTGACGCAGGCGAAGCTCCAGAACGTGAGCGAGGCCTCCCTGTCGCGCAAATGCGACTGCTATGCCGGCCGCACCATGCGCGCCATGAGCGCCGAGGAGGTCCAGGCTTATCGCGATACCGGCGTGTTCAACGAGACCGCCCGCGCCAAGGCCATCGGCGCCATCGATTCCTGCAAACTGCAGCGCCCGAGCCTGTAAGGCGCCGGTCCTCTCCTCCAGGAAACGCGAAGGGAAGCGCTGCGGGACTCTCCTCTCCCTTGTGGGGAGGAGTTGGAGGTGGGGGTGTGGGCTCTGAAGTTTCAGACCGTAGCGCTAACACCCCCACCCTAGCCCTCCCCACAAGGGAGAGGGGATTCCGTCGTGCTCGTCCCAGTCGTGCGTCTCATCCCCGACCACACCGAACTGGCCCTATAGGGATTCAGTCCGGCGAGCGTAGAGCCGTATCGGCGCACCAGCTTTCCGAGAACACGACCCGGCCGTCTGCGAGCCTGGCGCTGCCGTCGCAGATCATGCGCAGGGCCGCCGGATAGAGAAGGTGCTCCTGGGCGAGCACGCGGGCGCTCAGGCTGTCCTCCGTGTCGCCGGGGACGACCGGCACAGCCGCTTGGGCTACGATGGGGCCGGCATCGAGCTCCGGCACCACGAAATGCACCGTGCAGCCATGAACCAGCACGCCTTCCCCCAGCGCGCGCTGGTGGGTGTGCGTGCCGCGGAAGAGCGGCAGGAGGGACGGGTGGATGTTGATCATCCGGCCTTCCCAGCGCTCCACGAACCAGGATGTCAGCACGCGCATGAAGCCCGCGAGGCAGACGAAGTCGATGGACCGCTCGCGCAGGGCCGCGTCGAGGGCCTGCTCGAAGCTTTCCCGGGTGGAATAGGCCTTGTGATCGATGGCGAGCGCCTCGATTCCGGCCGCTTTCGCCCGCTCGAGCCCACCCGCGTCGGGACGGTTCGAAAGGACGAGAGCGATTTCGCCGGGGAAATCCGCTCCCTGCGCGGCCTCGATGAGCGAGACCATGTTGGAGCCACGCCCCGAGATCAGGATGGCGATGCGGCGGCGGGTCATCTGAGAGACAGGTGTCCCGCGGTCCGGACCTGCTCGCCGCCCTCATGGGCGATCACCTCGCCGATGCGGACCGGGTTCTCGCCTGCGGCGCGAAGGCGCTTCATCACGTCCTCGGCCTTGTCAGCTTCCGCCACGACGATCATGCCGATCCCGCAATTGAAGGTGCGCAGCATCTCGGCCTCGGCGACCCCGCCGGTCGCCGCGAGCCAGCCGAAGACCGGCGGGACCGGAATGGCGTCGAGGTCGAGCCGCACGCCGACACCGTCGGGCAGCACACGCGGGATGTTGTCCGGAAAGCCGCCGCCCGTGATGTGGCAGAGCGCGTTGATGCCGTCTCCCGCCTTCAGGGCTGCAAGGAGGCTCTTCACGTAGATGCGGGTCGGCTCGAGGAGCGCCTCTGCGAGGCTGCGACCGGGCGCGAAGGGCGCGGGGGCGTCCCAGGCAAGGCCCGACAGCTCGACGATCCGGCGGACCAGGGAGAAGCCGTTGGAATGGACCCCGGAGGAGGGCAGGCCGATGAGCACGTTCCCGGCCTTCACCTCCCTGGGCAGCAGGGTCCCGCGCTCGGCGGCACCGACCGCGAAGCCCGCCAGGTCGTAATCGCCCCGAGCATAGAGACCCGGCATCTCGGCCGTTTCGCCGCCGATCAGCGCGCAACCCGCCTGCTGGCAGCCTTCGGCGATGCCCTTGACGATGGCGACGCCGACCTCGGGCTCCAGCTTTCCGGTCGCAAAATAGTCGAGGAAGAGGAGTGGCTCGGCTCCCTGAACGATGATGTCGTTCACGCACATGGCCACGAGATCGATGCCGATCGTGTCGTGGATGCCCGTGTCGATGGCAATCTTCACCTTGGTGCCGACCCCGTCATTGGCCGCCACCAGGATCGGGTCCTTGAAGCCTGCAGCCTTCAGGTCGAACAGGCCGCCGAAGCCGCCGATCTCTGCGTCCGCACCTGGTCGGCGGGTGGCGCGCACCAGGGGCTTGATCTGATCGACCATGGCGTTGCCGGCATCGATATCGACGCCCGCCTGCGCATAGGTGAGCCCGTTCTGCTGTTTCTCGCTCATCGGCAATCCTCGTCCTTGCGGGGCAGTAAGGCGAGAGGGGCCGGAAAGGCAAGGGGGTTTCTGGTCCGGGCGCCTTCGCACCGGAGGGCCCCGGGGCAAGCTTTGCCGTTGCGGAGGGCGGGCCGGCACCCCATCATTGGCCTATGACGATCCCGAACCTCATCACCATCGCGCGGCTCGTCATCGTCCCGTTCGTGATCGTCATGATCATGCAGGGGCGGTGGGAGACGGCTTTTGTGCTTTTCGTCCTCGCCGGCCTGTCGGATGCGGCGGACGGCTTCATCGCCCGGCACTTCGACATGCGCAGCGAGTTCGGGGCCTATCTCGATCCGATTGCCGACAAGGCGCTCCTGGTCTCGATCTACGTCACCCTGGCGGTGACGGGCACGATCCCGGGCTGGGTCGCCATCGCGGTGGTGTCACGGGATGCCATGATCGTCGGGGCCGTGCTCCTGTCCTGGGTCATGCACAGGCCGGTGGCGATCAAGCCTATCTGGGTCAGCAAGCTGAACACGGGAGCCCAGATCGCCTTCGCGGCCTTCGTTCTCGGCGCCAGCGCCTTCGGCATCGAGGTGAGCGATCCAGTCCGGACCGCCATGATGGGCGTCGTCGCCGCCTTGACCGTTGCGTCGGCGGGTGCCTATCTCGGAGGATGGCTCCGGCATATGACCGGCTAAGGCGCGAGCGAGACGGGAACACGTAATGACGATCCAGCGGCAGATCGTATTCTGGACCGTGACCCTGGTGGTCGCGGTGGTGCTGCTTCTCGTCCTGCGGACGGTCCTTTTGCCGTTCGTGGCCGGCTTCGCGCTCGCCTATCTCCTCGACCCCCTGGCCGACCGGCTCCAGCGCATCGGCATCGGCCGCCTCGGCGCGAGCCTCGTCATCCTGATCCTGTTCGTGCTGATCTTCATCGTCCTCTTGGTCGTGGTGGTTCCCCTCGGGGCCCAGCAGGTGGGGGCGTTCGTCCAGCGGCTCCCGAGCTACGTGGCGCGGCTGCAGCAACTCGTCGTGGAGCAGGGCGGCCCGCTCATCGAGAAGATCGGCGGTGCCAGTGCGCTGCCCGAAATGCAGACCTCCGTGGGCAACCTCCTGAGCCAGGGCATCGCCTGGGTCGGCACCTTCCTCCAGTCCCTGTGGTCCGGCGGACAGGCCCTGCTCAGCATCTTTTCCCTCCTGGTGGTCACCCCCGTGGTTGCCTTCTACATGTTGGTGGATTGGGACCGCATGGTCGCCACCATCGATTCCTGGATGCCGGTGCGGCAGCGGGAGACGATCCGGGCCATCGCGCGCGACATCGACTCGGCCATCGCGGGCTTCGTGCGGGGGCAGGCCCTGGTCTGCATCATCCTCGGGACCTTCTATGCGGTCGGCCTTTCGTTCATCGGGCTCAATTTCGGCGCGATGATCGGCATGACGTCCGGCATCCTGAGCTTCATTCCCTATGTGGGCTCGCTGACCGGGCTGATCCTGTCCCTGGGCGTCGCCATCGTGCAGTTCTGGCCGGACTGGACCTGGATCCTCGCGACGCTTGGCGTCTTCGTGTTCGGGCAATTCGTGGAAGGCAATATCCTGTCGCCGAAGCTCGTGGGCAACTCCGTGGGGCTCCACCCGGTCTGGCTGATGTTCGCGCTCCTCGCCTTCGGCGCCCTGTTCGGCTTCGTGGGCCTGCTCCTGGCGGTCCCGCTTGCGGCCGCCATGGGCGTCATCGCGCGCTTCGCCCTCAGGCAATATCTGGCGAGCCCCCTCTATCGCGGCACGGATCCGGTGATCCTCATGCCCGGCCCCGAGGCGGACAAGAAGCGGATCGAGTACGATGCGTGAGGGCCCCAAGCAGCTCGCCTTCGACCTGCCCCTCGACCCGCGCTTTGGACGGGAGGACTTTCTCGTCAGCCCATCCAACGAACAGGCCTACGCCACGATCGAGAGCTGGCCCGAATGGCCCGACACGGTGCTCCTGCTCACCGGGCCCCGTGGCAGCGGCAAGAGCCACCTGGCGGCGATCTGGGCCGAGACCGCCCATGCCTGGACGGTGGACGCCTTCGAGGTGACCCGGGACAAGGTTCCGCACCTCGTCTCGAACGGTGCCCTGGTGATCGAGGATATAGACCGGGCCGAGCGGGACGAGGCTGCCCTGTTCCACCTGCTTAACCTGGCCCGCGAGCGACAGGCCTCCGTGCTGATGACCTGCGAGTCCGCGCCGGATTCCTGGGGCGTCCGCACGCCGGACCTGCTGTCGCGGCTGCGCCTCGCTCCGAGCGTCTCCCTCGATCCGCCGGACGACGCGCTTCTCAAGGCCGTCCTGGTAAAGCTGTTCGTCGACCGGCAACTGGTGGTCGACACCAGCGTTGTCGACTACATTGCCTTGCGCATCGAACGGTCGCTCACGAAAGCGGCCGAGGTGGTGACGCTCCTCGACAAGGAGGCCCTCAGTCGGGGACGCCGCGTCTCGCGCGCCATCGCATCGGAAGTTCTCGGGGGCATTCGGGATACGGATGAGATCGACTGAAGAAGACGTGAAGCCTTCGGCACCGGGCCGTCGCGAAACCGTCACGAAATCCAAACCAAAACGGACGTCGCGGAAAGCCGTGGAGGTAGACGTGCGCAGCGCCCTTGTCCTGGACGAAGCCGAGATCGTTAGCGAGACCCCGGCCCCCAAGGCCCCGCCGGATATCGAGCTCGACGGGGCGGTCCTGCGCCAGTTCCCGCAGCGCTTCATCAACCGGGAGCTCTCCTGGCTCCAGTTCAACCGGCGCGTCCTGGAGGAGGCTGCGAACCGGAACCACCCGCTCCTGGAGCAGCTGCGCTTCCTGTCCATCTCGGCCGACAATCTCGACGAGTTCTTCATGGTGCGCGTGGCGGGCCTGCGCGGGCAGGTGCGCTCCGGCGTGGCGACCACGTCGCAGGACGGGCTGACGCCGCAGGAGCAGCTCGCCAAGATCGCCGTAGAGGTCTCTAAGCTCGCCTCCGATCAGCAGGAGCGCTGGCGCGAGCTCAAGGGTGCGCTGCAGGAGGAGGGGATCGTCCTGGTGGAAGGATCGGGCCTGACCAAGCCAGAGGCTTCCTGGCTGGAGGATTACTTCCTCAACCATATCTTCCCGGTCCTGACGCCGCTCGCCATCGACCCGGCTCATCCGTTTCCGTTCATCCCCAATCTCGGCTCCTCCATCGCCCTCAAGCTCGTGCGCCAGAGTGACGGGAAGGTGCTGAACGCGCTGATCCGCTTGCCCGTACGGGCGGAGCGCTTCATCCGCCTGCCGGATTTCTCGGAAACCGGTGCGACCCGCTTCATCGCGCTCGAACAGATGATCGTGCTCTACACGAGCCGCTTGTTCCCGGGCTACAACGTCCAGGGGCAGGGGGCATTCCGGGTCATCCGCGATTCCGACCTCGAAGTGGAGGAGGAGGCGGAGGACCTCGTCCGGCACTTCGAGACGGCCCTCAAACGCCGCCGTCGCGGCAGCGTGATCCGGCTCGAGGCGGAAGTCGCCATGGCCGAGGACCTGCGCCAGTTCGTGGTCGACGAGCTGGAGATCGCCGCGGACGAGCTCTTCGTCGTGGAAGGGATGCTTGGCCTCAACGACCTGTCCCAGCTCGTGAGCCTCGATCGGCCGGATCTCAAGTTCAAACCCTACAACCCGCGCTTTCCCGAGCGCATCCGCGAGCATAGCGGGGATTGCTTCGCGGCGATCCGCGAGAAGGACATCATCGTCCACCACCCTTACGAATCCTTCGACGCGGTGGTGCAGTTCCTTCACCAGGCGGCGCGGGATCCGAACGTGGTGGCCATCAAGCAGACCCTCTACCGCACCTCGTCGAACTCCCCCATCGTGGCCGCGCTCGCCGAGGCCGCGGAGGCCGGTAAGTCCGTCACGGCTCTGGTCGAGCTGAAGGCGCGCTTCGATGAGGAGGCCAATATCCGCTGGGCGCGGGACCTGGAGCGCGCCGGCGCCCAGGTGGTGTTCGGCTTCATCGAGCTGAAGACCCACGCCAAGCTGTCCATGGTGGTGCGGCGCGAGGGTGGCCAGCTCATCACCTATTGCCATGTGGGAACGGGCAACTATCACCCAATCACGGCCCGCATCTACACGGACCTCTCGTTCTTCACGGCCGATCCGGTGATCGGGCGCGACGTGTCGCGCATCTTCAACTTCGTCACCGGTTATGCGGAGCCGGCGGAGCTGGAACGCATGGCGGTGTCGCCGATCAACCTGAAGCAGCGGCTTCTCCAGCATATCGGCGAGGAGATCGCCCACGCGAAGGCGGGGCGCCCGGCTTCGATCTGGGGCAAGTGCAACTCCCTGGTCGATCCCGTCATCATCGACGCGCTCTACGACGCGAGCGCGGCGGGCGTGCAGATCGACCTCATCGTGCGGGGCATCTGCTGCCTGCGTCCCGGCATCAAGGGCCTGTCCGAGAATATCCGGGTCAAGTCCATCGTCGGCCGGTTCTTGGAGCACACGCGGATCTATGCTTTCGGCAACGGGCAGGGGCTGCCGAACCCGAAGGCGCATGTCTACATCTCGTCGGCGGATCTCATGCCGCGCAATCTCGACCGCCGGGTCGAGGCGCTCCTGCCGATCCTCAACCCGACGGTCCATCAGCAGGTTCTCGACCAGATCATGCTCGCCAACCTCCTCGACAACGAGCAGAGCTGGATGGTGCTCTCCGACGGCACGAGCCGGCGGATCGTCCCCGCCAAAGGCGAGGAGCCGTTCAATGCTCACAGGTATTTCATGACGAATCCCAGTCTGTCCGGCCGGGGCAAATCCCTGAAAACGTCGAGCCCCAAGGCGCTCGCCAAGCGCGGATTGCGCTGACGATGGTGCTCGTCGAGCGCAGCGAGGCGCAGGGGCGGCTCAAGATCGGCCGCCCCGTCGCCATCATCGACATCGGATCGAACTCGGTCCGTCTCGTCGCCTATGAGGGCGTGTCCCGGGCGCCGACGCCGATTTACAATGAGAAGGTGCTCTGCGGCCTCGGCCGCCACGTGGCCACTACCGGAAAGCTCGACGAGGACGCGGTGGAGCGCGCCCTGCGCGCGCTCGCCCGCTTCCGGGTGCTGTGCGACACCATGGACGTGTCGGACATCTACGTGCTCGCCACGGCCGCGGCGCGCGATGCCTCCAACGGCCCCGCTTTTCTCGAGGCGGCGGAGCGCGCCTGTGGTTGTTCGATCGAGCTTCTGTCGGGCGCCAGGGAGGCGCAGTTCTCGGCCTATGGGGTGGTATCGGGCTTTTACAGGCCGGACGGTGTCGTGGGCGACATGGGCGGCGGCAGTCTCGAACTCGTGGACGTGAAGGGGAACCAGGTCGGCGAGGGGGTCACCATGCGCCTCGGCGGCCTCGCCCTTCAGGACCTGAGCGGCGGCTCCACCAAGAAGGCCCAGAAGATCGTTCGCTCCTCCCTGGAGCGGGCGGCCGGACAGCTCGAAAGCCTCCAGGGCCGCACCTTCTATGCGGTGGGCGGAACCTGGCGCGCCCTGGCCCGGCTGCATCAGGCCGTGACCGATTACCCACTCCACGTGATGCACAACTACATCGTCGATCCGCGGGACAGCATGGATTTCCTCCATCTGATCGAGGAAGCCGACGCGAAGACCCTCAAGGATATCGAGAGCGTCTCCGAAGCGCGCCGGCCGCTCCTGGCCTACGGGGCGATTTTGCTGGAGGAGATCATCCGCCTCGGTGCCCCGCGGGAAATCGCCATCTCGGCGCTCGGCGTCCGCGAAGGTCTGCTCTACGACAAGCTCGACGATGAGAAGCGCCAGTTCGACCCGCTCCTGCGGGCCGCGGGGGACCTCAACCTCCTGCGCTCCCGCTCGCCCCGTCACGGGGTTGAGCTGTGGGAGTGGACGAGCCGCTTCATCGATTCCGTCGGACTGCCGGAGACCGAATACGAACAGCGCCTGCGCCATGCGGGCTGCCTGCTCGCCGATATCGGCTGGCGGGCCCATCCAGACTACCGGGGCGAGCAGAGCCTCAACCTCATCGCCTACGGCGCCTTCGTGGGCCTCGACCATCCGGGACGAGCCTATCTGGCGCTGTCGATCTTCTTCCGCCACGAGGGGCTCTCGCCCGACAAGGTTGGCTCGCGGATCGTCGCGCTCGCAGGGCCTAGGCTCATGGAGCGGGCCCGCCTGCTCGCCGCCATGATGCGGGTGGCCTATCCGGTTTCGGTCGCGATGGAAGGCGTCCTGCCGCAGACCCCGCTGGTCGCCCGGGGGCGGAGCGTCGTGCTGCAACTGCCCGGCCACCGGGCGGACCTCGCCAACGAGCGCCTGGTGGGCCGGGTCAAGGCCCTGGCGAAGCTCCTCAACATGGAGCCGGTCATCGAGATCCTGTGACGGCCCGCCCCGGGAGGCGGATTTCCGGGCGGGAGGTGACGTTTTATTCTAACTGGGGTAGAAAATCGGGCTTCGTGGCCAGGGAGTCCTCCATGCAAACAATCGATCTGAATGCCGTCCGCAATGCCAAGACATCCAAGGATCCTTACGACTTCCTGCTGACGGAGAACATTCTCAAGGCGGACGTCATCGACGACCTTCGGCGCGACTTCCCGGACATCGAGAAGCCCGGCTACCTCACGGTGGACGAGGTAAAGCTTCACGGCCGCTTCAAGACCCTGATCGAAGAGCTGGAAGGCCCGGAGCTGACCGAGGAACTGTCCAAGAAGTTCGGCGTGGATCTGCACCAGTATCCGCGCCTCACCACCATCATGAAGCGCTCGCAGCCGAAATACGGCGCGATCCATACGGACGGCCCCTCCAAGGTCATGACCATGCTCGTCTACATGAACGACGACTGGAACCAGGGCGACGGCGGCCGCCTGCGGGTGCTCTACGACGGCCAGAACTTCGAGCCCTACGCCATGGAAGTCCCGCCGACCATGGGCACCATGTTCGCGTTCCTGCGCTCCGACAATTCCTGGCACGGCCACCGGCCCTTCGTGGGCGAGCGCCGGGTAGTCCAGATCGCCTGGGTCAAGAGCCAGGCCGACGTGGACCGCAAGAAGAAGCACAACAAGATCGCCCAGTTCTTCAAGGGGATCTTCGGGCGGTAAGAACCCGACAAGTCGAGTTCGAGAGACAGGCATGGCCGGGCATCGTCCCGGCCAAGTCTTTGTCGGGGCAGGATTTTATCCTGAACGAACCAGGATGGGAGGCACATCGTGCCGGACATCGAGACCACTGCGACGCGGATCGTCTACGAGAACCGCTGGATGCGGGTCCGCGAGGACGCCATCGTCCGACAGGATGGGACGCCCGGCATCTACGGCGTCGTCGAGAAAACGGATTTCGCCGTCATCGCTCCCATCGAGAACGGTCTTGTCCATCTCGTCGAGCAGTTCCGGTATCCGGTTAAAGGAAGGTACTGGGAGCTGCCGCAAGGGTCATGGGAAGGCGCTCCCGACACGGATCCGGAGGATCTCGCCCGTGCCGAGCTGCGCGAGGAAACGGGCCTGACGGCCGCGACCATGCGGCATGTGGGGCATCTCTTCGAATGCTACGGGTATTCCGAACAGGGCTTCCATATCTACCTGGCCCAGGGCCTCACGCAGGGCGAGACATGCCGGGAGGCGACCGAGCAGGACATGATCAGCCGGGCCTTTCCGCTCGACGAGGTGCTGTCGATGATCGCGAACGGCACAATCAAGGACGCCGCAACGGTTGCGGCCCTTGGTCTCCTGCGCCTCAAAGGTCTGGTCTAATTTGGACCGATGTTATGGCGGTATCGTCACTCATCCTTAAGGCTGGACTGCGCGACCGCCATCCATGAGGCATATGCCGATTCAAGTGATTCCCAAGAGATGGTACGCGTGCAAGTCCCACTTGCCCTTGTTCTTGCGATAGATCTCGATCCATACCGTAAGTTCGGGCAGAGGTCGTAGGGCACTGGCATTACGCGGAGACACCATGCTCAACTCGCTCCTTGTCCTGAAAATGACGGCGCGCGTGAAGCGGGAGTTGAAAACGGGAAAACCCAACGTAATGCGTCGCAACGTGGTGAGGAGGTGAGGGCCGTTCGGCTTCTTTTCTCCTATTCCAGCAGCGCCCTGATAGGACTTCACAAAAGCCTGGCTCCTGGCATCGGCCTCCTCTTCGCTGCAGAAAGCTTCCGGCTTTTCGCCTTTAGGGTCCAGAACGTCGGCCGGTTTGATTGTGAGGTACGGGGCCGATAGGCTTCTCTTTGGCCGTTCTCCCAAGTACCTCCGCAGATCGGACGACGATATACCCGTTTCCTGCCACTCTCGGGGAAGCTCGCATTGCTCGTACCTTCCGCCGTAGTCCGCAAGCGCTTCATGGAAAAGCGCGATCGCCTCACTCCTGAAGCGCTGGTGGAACTTATCGGCCGAGAAAACCGCAGAGGGGAGGGTGGTCATGGCAAGAGTAGCCATGAAGATGCGGGCAAAGAATATCACGGGCGAGCGACCTCATAAGTCCCTCACACCGTAATGTTACTGCAACGAAGTATCAAAAAATTTATTACGGGGCTGAAATCTCCCGCATCTTCACCCGCCCCCGCTCCAGCACGAGGCCGAGCTGGCCGTTCTTGAGCGCCAGGGCTTTCTCGCCGAAGAGGGCGCGACGCCATCCGTGCAGGGGTGTAACATCCGCCATATCGTTTTCGGCGATGGCCTCGAGGTCGTCCACCGTGGCGATGATCTTGGGGGCCACGCCCTCCTCCTCGGCGACCGCCTTGAGCAGCACCTTCAGGAGGTCGACCACGGCGCCCGTATTGCCGCGGCCGCGGCTGCGTTCGGGCATGGGCACGGTCGCGGGGTCGCGGGCGAGGCCGCGGGAAACCGCCTCCAGGATGTCGGCCCCGGTGCGGGAGCGCTCGAAACCGTTGGGAATGGTGCGCAGGCGGCCCAGGGCTTCCACGCTGCGGGGAGCCGATACGGCGAGATCGATGAGGGCATCGTCCTTCAGGATGCGCCCGCGCGGCACGTCGCGGCTCTGGGCCTCACGCTCGCGCCAGGCCGCCACCTCCATGAGCACCGCCACTTCCTTGGACTTGCGCAGGCGTCCGGCGAGGCGTTTCCAGGCATTTTCCGGGTCGGCCTGATAGGTCTCGGGCGATGAGAGGATCGCCATCTCCTCGTCGAGCCAGGCGAGCCGGCCGTTCTTTTCAAGCTGGGCCGCCAGGGCCTCGTAGACTTTCACCAGATGGGTGACATCCGAGAGCGCATAGGTAAGCTGGGCGTCCGTCAGGGGGCGGCGGGACCAGTCGGTGAAGCGGGAGGACTTGTCGATACGCGCCTTGGCGAGGTCGTTGGCGAGCTGCTCGTAGGATACGGAATCACCGTAGCCGCACACCATGGCGGCCACCTGGGTGTCGAACAGGGGCTCGGGCACGATCTGCCCGAGATTCCAGACGATTTCCAGGTCCTGGCGCGCCGAGTGAAAGACCTTCACGACATTCCGGTCCGCCATGAGGGCCATGAAGGGCGCCAGGTCCATGTCGGGCGCCAGCGGGTCGACCAGCACGGCGTCGGCCGGATCGGGCCCAGCCATCTGGATCAGGCAGAGCCTGGGGTAATAAGTGGTCTCGCGCAGGAATTCCGTATCGACGGTCACGAACGGATGGGCGGCGAGGCGCTCGCAGGCCTGGCGGAGGGCGTCTGTCGTAGAGATCAAGTCCATAAAGGCCGTTTTAGCCCAAGCTTGGCGATCTCGCGACCCCCGACTTACGGCCGATCCTGGATTTTCTTCCGTTCCTTGGCCTGACGTTCGGCGCGCTTGATCAGCCAGTCGATGATGTTGCGGTCCACCACGAGGCCGGTCTCCGCATCGATAAGCCGCTCGATCCGGTCGGCCCGGAAGCCCCTGTAGCCATCGTCGGCCATGTCGATTCCGCCGAGAAGAGTCTTGCCGGGGCCGACCTTCAGCTCGCGCGCGATGATCCAGCGCCGGCTCGGGTTGCCGGCCTGATCCGTATAGTGAAGCTCCAGCGCGCCCTCCATGGGATAGACGCGCCATGCACCCTCCGTCCGCTCCTCGACGGGAGCGTTCCGGGGTGGCCTCAGCAGGGATGTGACGTGAGCGGGAATCATAGACGGGATATGGTGATTCATGCTTTGTTCTGCAAGAATCAGAGGGCATGTCGGCGGTGATTTTTGGCCGGGGTCGGGCCGGCTAGGATGGAGGAGGCACTGCCCTTTCGCCTCTCTACAAAGGAGGGGAGAAGCACCTCCGTCGTCATTCCGGGGCGCACCTTCAGGTGCGAGCCCGGAACCCATAACCGCTGAGCTTCACGAATAGAACGCAGCGGCTCTCGCGGCTCTCAATTCCGAGACACTGGTGTTTATGGGTTCCAGGCTCCGCTGCGCGGCCCCGGAATGACGGGGGTGGCACGACGGATTTCCCTCCTCCTTGTGGGGAGGAAGGCTGGATCGTGCTTCCCGCGAACACCCAAGATCCGAAAAGGAGAGCGAGGCCGCACCTCCAGCACTATCCCCCGCCGACCGAACTTGGCGGCGAGAAATGACCGTTCCGCCTTGACATCCCGGGGCGCGCATGAATGTTGCGCCTTTGATCCGAACCGCTCCTTGATGCAGGCTTCCATGTCCGCCCCTATGCACCGTTATCGCTCCCACACCTGCGGCGCTCTGCGCGAATCCGATGTCGGCCAGACGGCCCGTCTGTCCGGCTGGGTTCACCGCATCCGCGACCATGGCGGGGTGCTCTTCATCGACCTGCGTGACCATTACGGCCTCACCCAATGCGTGGCGGATCCGGATTCGCCGGCCTTCAGGCTGGCTGAGACCGTCCGGTCCGAGTGGGTGGTGCGGATCGACGGCAAGGTGCGCAAGCGCCCCGCCGGGACCGAGAATCCCGACCTGCCCACCGGCATGGTCGAGGTCTACATCACCGACATGGAGGTGCTCGGCCCCGCGGACGAGCTGCCGCTGCCGGTCTTCGGCGAGCAGGAATATCCGGAGGAGACCCGGCTCAAGTACCGCTATCTCGACCTGCGCCGGGAGAAGCTGCACAACAACATCATGAAGCGCGGCGCCATCGTCGACTCCTTACGCCGACGCATGAAGGAGAGCGGCTTCTTCGAGTTCACGACGCCGATTCTCACGGCCTCGTCGCCCGAGGGCGCCCGCGACTTCCTGGTGCCGTCGCGCATCCATCCCGGCCAGTTCTATGCGCTGCCGCAGGCGCCCCAGCAGTTCAAACAGCTGATCATGATCTCCGGCTTCGACCGGTACTTCCAGATTGCGCCCTGCTTCCGCGACGAGGATCCGCGCGCCGACCGTCTGCCGGGCGAGTTCTACCAGCTCGACGTGGAGATGAGCTTCGTCACGCAGGAGGACGTGTTCCGCACCATGGAGCCCGTGGTCCGCGACACCTTCAAGGAATTCGCAGACGGGCGGCCGGTGACCGAAATCTTCCCGCGGATCCCGTTCTTCGAGGCCATGCTGAAATACGGCTCGGACAAGCCGGACCTGCGCAACCCGCTCGTCATCGCCGACGTGTCCGAGGTGTTCACCCGCGAGGACGTGACGTTCAACGCCTTCAAGAACGTCATCAAGTCCGGCGGCGTCGTGCGCGCCATCCCGGCGCCGGGTGCCGCCGCGCAGCCGCGCTCGTTCTTCGACAAGCTGAACGACTGGGCGCGCTCCGAGGGCGCACCGGGCCTCGGCTATATCGTGTTCGACGAAGAAGGCGGGCAGGTGACCGGCAAGGGGCCGATCGCCAAGTTCATTCCCGAGGCCGCCCAGGCGGTCATCCGCGAGAAGACCGGCCTCAAGGCGGGCGACGCGGTGTTCTTCTCGGCCGGCGTCGAGGACAAGGCGGCCGCGCTCGCCGGCAAGGCGCGCGTGCGCGTCGGCGACGAGCTGGGCCTCGGTGACAAGAACCAGTTCGCCTTCTGCTGGATCACCGACTTCCCGCAATACGAGTGGAACGAGGACGAGAAGAAGATCGACTTCTCGCACAACCCCTTCTCCATGGCCGATATGGACCATGAGGCGTTCATGGCGCTCGATCCGGCCGAAAAGGACCGGATCCTGAAGATCACGGCGCTCCAGTACGACATGGTCTGCAACGGCTACGAGATGGCCTCGGGCTCGATCCGCAACCACCGTCCCGACCGGATGGTGAAGGCCTTCGAGATCGCTGGCTACGGCGAGAAGGAGGTCATGGAGCGGTTCGGCGGCATGTATCGCGCCTTCCAGTACGGCGCGCCGCCCCACGGCGGCATGGCGGCGGGCATCGACCGCATCGTGATGCTGCTCTGCGGCGCCCAGAACCTGCGCGAGATCACGCTCTTCCCGATGAACCAGAAGGCCGAGGACCTGCTTCTCGGCGCGCCCTCCGAGGTGACGCCCAAGCAGCTCCGCGAGCTCCATATCCGGCTGAACCTGCCGGAGAAATGAGCCGCGGCTCTCGCGACCGGGACGCGCCCGTGGTCACCGCCATCGTCGTCGCCTTCGACAGCGCCCATGCGCTGCCCGAATGCCTCGATGCGCTGCGGGTCGAGGGCGTGCCCGTCATTGTCGTGGACAACGCCTCAGTGGACGAGAGCGTCGCGCTTGCCGAGCGGATGAGCGCGAAAGTCGTCCGCCAGGCCCGCAACGAGGGCTATGGCCGCGCCAACAATGCCGGGGTCCGGGCAGCCGGGACGGAATTCGTCCTCATCGTCAATCCGGACGTGACCGTCGAGGAAGGGGCCGTGGCGGCCCTTCTGGACGCCGCGCGGCGCCATCCCGATGCGGGCCTCCTGGCGCCGCAGATCGTCGAACCCAGCGGGCGGGTCTTCTTCCAGCCGCGCTCGCTCCTGGCGAAGCGCCTTCCCAATCCGGCCGGCAGACTCGTGCTTCCGGAGGGCGAGGCCTGCGCGCCGTTCTTCTCGGGCGCCTGCTTCCTCATGCGCCGCGACGTCTTTCTCGAACTCGGCGGCTTCGACGAAAAGATCTTCCTGTTCTACGAGGACGACGACCTCTGCCGGCGGATCGAGGATTCGGGCCGATCTCTGGTCTATGTGCCGCAGGCCGTGGTGCGGCACGGGCGAGGGCGCTCCAGCGGGCGCAGGCCCGGCCTCGTCTTCCGGTCCCGCTGGCACCAGGCTTGGTCGCGCGCCTATGTGAGCCGCAAATACGGGCTGCCGAACCCGGCGCCGTCCATGTTCGCCGTCAATGCCCTGAAGACCCTTTTGGCCTGCCTGACCTTCCGGCGCAGCCTGATCGAGCGCTATGGCGGATCGGCGGCCGGGGCCTGGGCCTTCATGCGCGGCCGTGATGCCCTGAGCCAGGAGGGATTGTCATGAGAATGCCGGCCTTCCTCGGCGAGGCGCCGACGCTCTCCACCGCTCTCGGGCAGGAGAGGAACAACTTCACGCTGATCCGCTTGGCTCTCGCCCTGGCCGTGGTGGTGTCCCACGCCTTCAGCGTCACGACCGGTGAGATCATGGACGAGCCGCTCACCGCCTGGACCGGGTTCACCCTGGGCGAGCACGCCGTGAACGGGTTCTTCGCCATCTCGGGCTTCCTCGTCACCATGAGCTTCGACCGGCGCGGCTGGCGGGACTATGTGACGGCCCGGGCCCTGCGCATCGCGCCGGGGCTCATCGTCGCGACCCTGGCGGTCTCGCTCCTCCTCGGCGGCGCCATAACCCGCCTGCCGCTGGCCGAGTACCTCCAGAGCGACGGGCTCAGGCGGTTCATCACCGCGACCCTGACGAGCTTCAAGAGCAACATCGCGCTGCCCGGCGTCTTCGACGGCAATCCGTTCCGGTTCCCCATGGGGACGGTCTGGACCCTGAAATACGAGGTTCTGTGCTACGTGGGCGTGCTGGCGCTCGGGCTCGTGGGCCTCCTGCGGGCCAGGGGCGCGGCCCTGGCGCTGGTCGCGGGCCTCGCGGTGGCGCTCGCAGCTCTCGACCTCCTTCATCCCGATGCGCCCAAGGGCCTGGAGACGGCGCTCCGCCTGCCGCTGATCTTTGCCTTCGGCGGTGCGCTCTATGTGTGGCGCAGCCGCGCCCGCCTGTCCGGATGGCTGCTCGTCGCCCTTGTGGCCGCGACCGCGCTCGCCCACGGCTCATTCCTCTACAAGACGCTGCTCTTCCTGACCTCCGCTTATGGAGTGATCTGGCTGGCGCTCGCGCCTCTGGCGACGCGCCTGTCCTGGGAGCCTAAGGCCGACCTGTCCTACGGGACCTACCTCTACGGCTGGCCGCTGCAGCAGGCGCTCCATACCCTGTTCCCGGCGACGGCAGCGGTCGTCCTGCTCGGGCCCTCCCTGGTCCTGGCCCTGCTCGTGGCGGCCCTGTCCTGGTACGGGGTCGAGAAGCCGGCGCTCGCCATCAAGGCCAAGGCCCTCGGGCGCCGGACCATCAAGACGATTGAGCCTGCAGCACCTTGACGGCGGCGATCAGTTCCCGCACCCGGTCGCTCTGAAGGAGCGGGATGAGGACCGCGATCCGCTCCCGCGGCAGGTCCCACCAGGCCGATTCAAGAAGCCCCTGGATCGTCGCCTCGTCGAACCGGTAGCGGATCACCTTCGCGGGGTTGCCGCCCACGATGGCATAGGGCGGCACGTCCTTCGTCACCACCGCCTGGGCGGCGATCACGGCCCCATGGCCGACCGTCACGCCCGACATGATGATCGCGCCGGAGCCCAGCCACACATCGTGCCCGATGGTCACGTCCCCCCGGGAGGTGTGGTAATCCTGGGTCTGCGGCGCCGTGGGCCAGAGCTCGCGCAGGGCCGAGAACGGGTAGGTCGTGCCCCAATCCGTGCGGTGGTTGCCGCCGAGCAGGATCTCGACCTTGTCGGCAAAGGAGCAATAGCGCCCGATGGTGAGCTTCTTGCCCGATTCCGGAAAGCGCACCTTGGGCCGGCCGTAGGAGAACTCGCCGATCTCGAAGCCATAACGGGTCGCCAGGCGTGCGAGATGCAGCCGTGTCTGGTTGTGCGGGTTGCGCCAGTTCTTGATGCGATGGCGAAGTCTCATCTGCAAGGCTCACCTGCGGACAAGAGCGTTGACGCGGACAGGCAAGGCGAGCACAAGTGCGGCCACTTGAAACGATGCGCGTTGGCGTGAGGAGCGTAGGGGATGGCTGAAAACATCTCGCAGGATCTGAAAACGGGAGCGATCTTCTATCACCGCAACCCGCGTCCGGGAAAGCTCGAGATCCAGCCGACCAAGCCCCTCGGCAACCAGCGCGACCTTGCGCTGGCCTATTCGCCCGGGGTCGCGGCGCCCTGCGAGGTCATTGCGGCCGATCCGTCCGAAGCTGCTAACCTTACGTTGCGGCAGAACCTCGTCGCGGTCATCTCCAACGGCACGGCCGTGCTTGGCCTGGGCGATATCGGCCCGCTGGCCTCGAAGCCCGTGATGGAGGGCAAGGCCGTCCTGTTCAAGAAGTTCTCCGGCATCGACGTGTTCGACATCGAGGTGGCCGAAAAGCGCGTGGACAAGCTCGTCGAGGTGATCGCTGCGCTGGAGCCCACCTTCGGGGGCATCAACCTCGAGGACATCAAGGCGCCTGAATGCTTCGAGGTCGAGGAGCAGCTCAAGGCCCGCATGGGCATCCCGGTCTTCCACGATGACCAGCACGGCACCGCCATCATCGTGGCGGCGGCCGTGACGAATGCCCTGGAACTCGCCGGCAAGCGCCTCGATGAGGTGAAGATCGTCACGTCCGGCGCCGGCGCCGCGGCGCTCGCCTGCCTCAACCTGCTGGTTTCGCTCGGCGCGAAGCGCGAGAACATCTGGGTTACGGACATCGAGGGCGTCGTCCACGAAGGACGCAACGAACTCATGGATCGGTGGAAGTCGGTCTATGCCCAGAAGACGGATGCGCGCACCCTGGCGGACGTGATCCCGGATGCGGACGTCTTCCTCGGCCTCTCGGCCGGCGGCGTGCTCAAGCCCGCCCTCCTGGAAAAGATGGCGCCCCGTCCGCTGATCCTCGCGCTCGCCAATCCCTACCCGGAGATCATGCCCGAGGAGGCGGAGGCCGTGCGGCCGGACGCCATGATCTGCACCGGGCGCTCGGATTATCCAAACCAGGTCAACAACGTCCTGTGCTTCCCGTACATCTTCCGCGGCGCGCTTGATGTTGGCGCGACGACCATCAACGAGGAGATGAAGGCCGCGGCCGTGAAGGCCATTGCCGGGCTCGCCCGCGAGGCCCCGTCCGAGGTGGTGGCCCGCGCCTATGGGGGCGAGGCCCATCCGTTCGGCCGCAAGTCGCTCATTCCGAGTCCGTTCGATCCGCGCCTCATCCTGCGCATCGCACCCGCCGTCGCGAAGGCCGCCATGGAGAGCGGCGTCGCCACCCGGCCCCTCGCGGACCTGGAGGCCTATGCGGACTCACTCACCCGCTTCGTCTTCCGCTCCGGCTTCATCATGAAGCCGATCTTCTCGAAGGCGAAGGAGGACCCGAAGCGCGTCATCTACGCCGAGGGCGAGGACGAGCGGGTTCTGCGGGCCGTCCAGGTGATCGTCGAGGAGGGGCTTGCCAAGCCGATCCTCATCGGCCGTCCGAACGTGGTCGAGACGCGCATCAAGCGCTTCGGCCTGTCCATGGAAATCGGCCGGGATTTCGACCTGGTGAACCCCGAGGACGATCCGCGCTACCGGGATTACGTGGCGACCTACGTGGAAGCGGCGGGGCGCAAGGGCATTACGCCGGACGCCGCCAAGACCCTGGTGCGTACCAATTCCACCGTGATCGGCGCGCTCGCCGTCAGGCGAGGGGACGCGGATGCGCTGATCTGCGGCCTGGAAGGCCGGTTCCAGTCGCGCCTCAAGCATATCAAGGACATCATCGGCTTCGCGCCCGGCGTCCACGAAATGGCGGCCCTGTCGCTGGTGATCACATCGAAGGGCGCCTATTTCCTGGCCGACACCCATGTGCAGCCCGATCCGAACGCCGAGGAGATCGCCGACATGACGATCGCCTGCGCCAGCCACGTGCGGCGCTTCGGCCTAGAGCCGAAGATCGCGCTCCTGTCCCATTCGGATTTCGGCGCGGCGGATACGCGCTCTGCGCTCAAGATGCGCGAGGCACTCGCCTGCATCAACGAGCGGGCGCCCGATCTCGAAGTGGATGGCGAGATGCAGGCGGATGCGGCCCTGTCCCAGACGATCCGTGACCGGGTCAACCCGACCTCGCGGCTCAAGGGCGAGGCGAACGTGCTGATCATGCCGAATCTCGACGCCGCCAACGTGGCGTTCCAGTTCACCAAGATGCTGGCCGATTCCCTGCCCGTGGGCCCGATCCTCATCGGCCCGGCCAAGCCTGCCCATATCCTGACCCCGTCCGTAACGGCGCGCGGCATCGTCAACCTCACGGCGATCGCGGTCGTGGAGGCGCAGGCAGCCGAGCAGGAGTCTGTGTCGGCCTGACCGACCCAGTTCGTCCGTTTCACATCATCCCCGGCCTTGCGCCGGGGATTTTTGTTTTTGCGACACCCGACGGAGAAGGCGTGGATGGCTGGACAAGAGTGGACCTGTGGGCGGTAGCAGCCTGGCACCACAGAATTCCCTCCCCCTTGTGGGGAGGGATTAAGGGTGGGGGTGTGGGCGCTAAGCTGGATTCAGTTCAGAGCCAACACCCCCACCTCCACCTCCTCCCCACAAGGGGGAGGAGAGCCCGTTGGTGCTTCCCGAGAACACTCGGAATCCGTGGGCAGGAGAGCAGGTCGGCACCTCCCGCGTCATTCCGGGGCCGCGCAGCGGAACCCGGAACCCATAAACACCAGCATCCCAAAACAAAGCTAATGATAACCGCTGCGCCTTATCCTGTACCGTCAGCGGCTGTAGGTTCCGGGCTCGCCTGCGGCGCCCCGGAATGACAGTAGAAGCCGCCCCGCTATTCCGCGCTCGCCGCGATGTCGAGCCGTTCGACCACGGAGGATGGGTCGCTGGCTGCGACCAGGTCGGCGATGCCGAGGCCGGACGGGTCTTTGGCCCGCGCCGTTACGGTGAGGCGGCCGGGCTTGGCGATGAAGCGGGAGATCGCCTGGCTTAGGGTCTTGGCCTGGGGGGAGCTGCCGAGCACGGTCGGCACGACCATGGCGGCGCCGGCCGCATAGGTGCGGCGCAACGCTTCGGGGGATGTCTTCTGCTCCTTGGCGGCCTGGGCGAGATAGCGGTCGAAGAGGCCGCCATTCTCGACCGTGAGGCGCAGCTCCTTCGCGCGGGCTCCGATCAGCGCGACCGTCGCGAGGGCTGTGTCCGGGTTGAAGACGTCCCGGCCGACTTCAGAGAGGGTCCCGGTCAGGGCGATGCGGCCCATATCCTGTCCCTGCACGGACACGTCCTGAAGCGCGAGCTCCTGCGTATCCTCCTTCCAGCGGGCCGCGAGGCCCATGGAAAGGTCGAGCGCCCGGTAGCCCATATCCGTCAGGGTCCGGATTCCTTCGTCCGTGCTGCGTTCGGGCAGGTCCATGGCGAAGTTGTTCAGCCCGACGCTGAGGGTGGTGGGAATAGCGTTCAGGGGCTCGCCAGCCGTGACCTCGAAGGATTTCAGGCTCGCCTTCACGCGGTCGAAGCCGTTGGTCTTGGTGGTCGTGCCGGGGACGTCGATATGGATTCCGGCGATCCGCATCGTGCCGAGGGTCGGCGCGAGGCCGCGCAGGGTCGAGGCGTCGAGGTCCTTGAGGGGCTTGTCGCCGAGGTTCTTCAGCGTCTCGAAGGTGGACGCGAACGAGAAGCCCGTGAACGCGATAGTCTCGATGCCGATGCGGCCGTCATCCTGGCGGACTTCCATGCCCTCCACCCGGGCGTCGGCCGGCGCGCCGTTCTTGGCGCTCGCATAGGCCATCCGCCGGATCGTCGAGACTGCCTCTCCCTTGCGGCCCTCGGGCCGGGCCTTGAACTCGATATCCGTCGCCTCGATCTGGCCGATGTCGAAAGCGGTCAGAAAATCGGCCGTGGTCGTCAAAAGGCGCTTCTGCTCCGCTTCGGTGGGCTTTTCCCGGTCGGCCAGCTCCGTGAGGATCGCGAGCGTCCCGGCCCATGAATCCCGCGTGCCGCGCGCCATGAAATCCCGGCCGCCGAGGTGGGCGATCCGGCCTCGGGTTCCGCTCTTCCCGTCCACGAAGTCGAGGTTCTCGATGGAAAAGGCGCCATAGATCTTCGTGAGCGGGCCGGGCGCGGCCTCCTTGACCTCGTAGAGGCGGGCGAAGGCAGGCGCATCGAGGTCGCTCAGCGACAGGCGGCCGTAGCTCACCACCATCCTATCCTGGCTGTCCCCGATCTCGGCGCCGGTCGCGCCGGCGACGGCCTCGGCGATCCGGCCCTGGCGGATGTTGGAGAGTACGACGTTCTTGTAGGTGGCGGTTTCGCTCCTGCCTCCGACATTCTGCTGGACCTTCAGGTCGGGAATCGTGACCTTGGTGGCATCGATGCGGGAAAGGCGGGTCGCCAGGGGGTCGGTCGTCGCGGTCGAGAAGAGGGCCTCGATCTCGGCCCTGGGCGTGGTTACGCCGCTGAACTCCACGGTCTTGGCCTGGAACCGGGCCGTGCCGATGGAGACCTCGACATTGTCCAGGGTGAAGCTGTCGGCGGATTGCGCGAAGGCCGCGCTCCAGAGGGGCGCCCTCAGGGCTCCGACGGAGACACGGTAGCCAGGCGCTTCGACAGCCATGTCGCGGAGAAAGGCGGGCTCGAATTGCAGGCCTGCGGCGCCCGCCGCGAGGGCCAGGGCGCACACGCCCGAACGGTGAAGAAAGCCCATGATGGTCCCCGAAGATGCGCCGACGCGCCCGGCCGGCGGCGCGGGCCGGGCGACGATAAAGGATCGCGTGCGGATATTTTAGAGGGAAAACGACGTGCCGCAGCCGCAGGAGGCGGTCGCATGCGGGTTCTCGATCTTGAAGGATTGGCCGATCAGGTCGTCCACGAAATCGATGACCGAGCCGTCCATATACTGGATCGAGACCTGGTCCACGAGGACCGAGGCGCCGTCCCGCTCCACCAGAAGGTCGTCCTCCTGCCGAGTGGTCTCGACGTCGAAGGCGTATTGGAACCCGGAACAACCGCCTCCGTTGACGCTGATTCTCAGCATCGAGCCGGCCGGTTCGGTGGCCATGATCTCGTTGATACGGCGGGCTGCGCGGGGCGTGAGGGTAATCTCGGCCATTCGTGGATCCAGTTCGTCCAGAAACGTAACCTTGGACAATGTCTTGAGAGCAAGGTAAGTGCCCGCAGACGAGGCTTCAACCCGGGGAAGACGCGTGCGGCCCTTTGGCGAGAGATGGCGAGCTCCTTATGCCTGCGACCCGGGAGCCAGCCGGGGCCGACTGTACCCGGAGCCCGTCTCGCCCACCCGCAGCGAATTCCAGCGCGACCGGGACCGCATCATCCATTCCACGGCCTTCCGCCGCCTGAAGCACAAGACTCAGGTCTTCGTCTATCACGAGGGCGATCATTACCGCACCCGGCTGACACACACCATCGAGGTGAGCCAGATCGCCCGGGCGCTCGCCCGCTCCCTGGGCCTCGACGAGGATCTGGCCGAGGCCCTGGCGCTGTCCCACGATCTCGGCCACACTCCCTTCGGCCATACCGGGGAGGATGTTCTTGAGGCGTGCATGGCTGAGTTCGGGGGCTTTGACCACAACGCCCAGGCCCTGCGCATCGTCACCCGGCTCGAGCGGCGCTATGCGGATTATGACGGGCTCAACCTGACCTGGGAGACCCTTGAAGGGCTGGTCAAGCATAACGGCCCCCTGACCGATGCCGAGGGGAAGCCGACCCTGCGTTATGCCGCGCGGGGCGTCCCGCTCGCCATCCTCGAATACAACGCGATCCAGGACCTGGAACTTGCCACCCACGCGGGCGGCGAGGCGCAGGCCGCCGCCATCGCGGACGACATCGCCTACGATTCCCACGACATCGATGACGGCCTGCGAGCCGGGCTCTTCGATATCGAGGAATTGCGGGAGGTGCCGTTCCTCGACGAATTGCTGCGCGAGATCGACGGGCGCTATCCCGGCCTCGACCTCTCCCGGCGCATCCACGAACTGACCCGCCGGGTCATCACCCGCTTCGTGGAGGACGTGGTGCGCGAGGGAGAGCGGCGCCTCGACGCTCTCGATCCGAAGAGCGCTGGGGAGATCCGGCGGGCCTCCGAGCCCGTGATCTGCTTCTCCCGGGAGATGCGGGAGGCAGATGCGGACATCAAGCGCTTCCTCTATGCTCACATGTACCGGCACCCGTCCGTGATGGGCGTTCGCCGCAAGGCCGACGACATCCTGCGAGACCTGTTCACCCGCTTCAAGGCGGAGCCGGAGGCGATGCCGGAGGAATGGCGGGAGGGGCTGGAGGGGGCCGACGAGGCCCGTCTCGCCCGCCGGGTGGCCGATTACATTGCCGGAATGACCGATGGCTACGCCATCCTGGAGCACCGGCGACTGTTTGACGTAACTCCCGAGTTGCGCTAGCGCACGAACCACTTTTTGCCGACGGCGCCATGCGCGCCATGCGTTGAAGGGCCGTTCGCCCGATCGAGACAGAGTACCATGAACATCTTCGGACTGTTTGAGCAGCGGGTTGCGGAAGCGCTCGGCCGTCTGGCCGAGGCGGGCCAGATTCCTTCCGGCCTCGACGTGAGCCGCGTGGTCGTAGAGCCGCCGCGGGATCCGTCCCACGGGGATCTCGCGACCAATGCCGCCATGGTTCTCGCCAAGGAAGCGCGCATGAATCCGCGCGCACTCGCGGACCTGATCGTGGCCGATCTGCGCGAGGATCCGCGGGTGGCCAAGGGCGAAGTGGCCGGCCCTGGCTTCATCAACCTCAAGCTTGTTCCACAGACCCTCCACGACGTGCTGCGCGCGGCCGTCGTGGACCAGGAGGGCTTCGGCCGTGGCCGGCGGGGAGCGGGAACGCCCGTCAACGTGGAATACGTCTCGGCCAATCCTACCGGCCCGATGCATGTGGGCCACGGCCGCGGTGCCGTGTTCGGGGATGCCCTGGCGGCCCTTCTGGCTTTCTCGGGCCACGCGGTGACGCGGGAATACTACATCAACGATGCGGGCACGCAGATCGATGTGCTCGCTCGCTCGGCCTATCTCCGCTACCGGGAGGCCCTGGGGGAGGAGATCGGCGCGATCCCGGAGGGACTCTATCCGGGCGAATATCTCAAGCCCGTCGGTGAAGCCCTGGCCCGCGAGCACGGGAAAAGACTTCTCGATAAGCCGGAGGCCGAATGGCTTCCGCTCGTCCGCGAAGCCTCCATCAGCGCCATGATGGACATGATCCGGGAGGATCTCGCGGCGCTGAACATCCGCCACGACGTGTTCTTCTCCGAGCGTTCGCTCCAGCAGGACAACGGAGGCGAGGTCGCCAAGACGATTGCCGAGCTTCAGGAGCGGGGCCTCGTCTATATGGGCCGCCTGCCGCCGCCCAAGGGGCAGAAGGACGAGGATTGGGAGGACCGGGAGCAACTCCTATTCCGGGCTACGGAGTTCGGCGACGAGGTCGACCGTCCGCTTCTCAAGTCCGACGGCTCATTTACGTATTTCGCCTCCGACATCGCCTATCACCGCTCCAAGTTCGAGCGCGGCTTCGCGTCCATGATCGACGTGTGGGGCGCGGACCATGGCGGCTACGTCAAGCGCATGCAGGCGGCCGTGAAGGCCGTCACGGGCGGCAAGGGCGATCTCGACGTGAAGCTGTGCCAGCTTGTCCGCCTGCTCCGGGGCGGCGAGCCTGTGAAAATGTCCAAGCGGGCCGGGGACTTCGTGACGTTGCGTGATGTGGTGGATGAAGTCGGCCGCGACGCGGTCCGCTTCATGATGCTGTTCCGCAAGAACGACGCGACTCTCGATTTCGACCTCGCAAAGGTGGTCGAGCAGTCCAAGGACAACCCGGTCTTCTACGTCCAGTATGCCCATGCCCGCTGCGCGTCGGTGTTCCGGCAGGCCCGCGAGGCCTTTCCCGAGGGTGACTTTTCGCCGCAGGCCCTGGGCGGGGCTGATCTCTCGCTCCTCGCGGACGAATCCGAGATGGATCTGGTTCATCGAATCGCCCAATTCCCCCGCATGGCCGAGGCGGCCGCAGAGGCGCACGAGCCTCATCGGGTGGCTTTCTACCTTTACGACGTGGCCAGCGCCTTCCATAGTTTGTGGAATAAAGGCAAAGACTTGCCGCAATTACGCTTTGTTAATCAAACTGATAAAGATTCAACAAAAGCGAGGCTCGCACTGGTGCATGCCCTGAAGGGTGTGCTGGCGGCGGGACTTGCAATCCTGGGCGTTACGGCTCCCGACGAGATGCGTTGACGTTCCGAGGCGGGAATCCCGTCTCTGAGCGCCTGTGCCGGGTTCCCTAACGTCGTGCCGATGCGGACGATGGGCGTTCGCATCGCATTACCCGGAGGTCCGGCGCGATGAGCGAATCAATGAAGCCCCGTTTTGCGGTCGATCTGAACGAGATCGAGCGGCAAATCGCCCAGGCGCAGAGCGCCCCCGCACAGCCTGCAGCCTCCGGCGGCCGCGGTGACCCGTTGGCCGAGCTCGCGCGGATCGTTGGGCAGGAGGATCCATTCCAGTCCCTCCTGGCGAACGAACCGCCCGCACGGCCCCGGTCCGCCCAGCCGCCCATGGACGATTTCTTCGCGGTACGCCCGGAGGCGCCGGCTCCCCAGAGCCCTCAGCCCTCGTACGATCCCCACGCCTATGGCGAGCCGGTGGCCCCGGCGGGGCAGGCCTACGCGTATCAGCAGCCGCAGGCCCCCGCTCAGGCTCAGGCCTATGACGAGGCTGCCTACGGACAGGAATACTACGACGGAAACGACCCCCATGCCCCGGCCTACCAGGACGACATGGACGGGTACGACGTGGCCGAGAGGCCCCGCTCGCGCAAGGGCATGATCGCCATCGGCGCCGTGCTCGGTGCCGTGGTCCTCGGTGGCGGTGCGGCTTTCATGATGAGCGGTTCCCAGGCGGCACTCGGGGGCGGCGAGCCGCCCCTGATCACGGCCAATAACGACCCGGTCAAGGTTCAGCCGCAGAACCCCGGCGGCGTCGAAATTCCCAACCAGAACAAGCAGATCTACGAGCGGACGAACAATCCGGACACCAAGGTCGTCAACCATTCCGAGCAGCCCGTCGACGTGAAGCAGGCCGTCCGGATGAATGCCTCCGAATCCACCGGCGCGACCGGCGGGGCGCAGCAGGCCGGGCTCAATCTTGGCGAGCCGCGCAAGGTCCGGACCGTGACGATCCGTCCGGACGGCAGCACGGTCCAGCCGGAGGGCGGCAATGCCGAGGCGACTGCGGTTGCTGCGGCTCCTCCGACCATGACCATGCCGGCCGCCGTGCAGGCGGCCCCGGCTCCGGCCCAGCCGAAGCCTGCGGCAGCGACACCGGCTCCGGCGACGCCCAAGCCCGCTCCGGTTGCGGAAGCGCCGAGCGAGCCTGCCAAGCCGCAGCGCGTTGCCTCGGCCCAGCCGGCCGCCACCGCTCCGGCCCCGGCGACTCCCGCCGAGACGGTCGCGGCCGGCGGCTTCGCGGTCCAGCTCGGTCTCGCCAGCTCGGAGAGTGCGGCGCAGAAGGCCCTCGCGGGCTTCCAGAAGAAATATCCGGATCTCGAGGGTCAGCCGGCCCTGATCCGGAAGGCCGAGGTCAACGGCAATACCATCTATCGGGTGCGCGTCGGCCCCATGCCACGGGACGAGGCCTCGACCCTCTGCTCCAAGCTTCAGGGGCAGGGCGGCCAGTGCTTCGTGGCCAAGAACTGACGAAGAACTGACCTCCGCGAACCCACAACGCAATGCGCCGCCGCAGCCCTGCGGCGGCGGTTGTTCTTGACCCTGCCGGGCAGGGGACTTAAGGCCCGGGAATGATGACCCGCGCCTTTATTGCCGGATGCTCCGGCACCGCCCTGACCGCCGACGAGGCCGCGTTCTACCGGGACGCCGCGCCCTGGGGCTTCATCCTGTTCAGGCGCAACGTGGAGAGCCCGGACCAGGTCCGGGCCCTGTGCGCGGCTTTGCGGGAGACGGTCGGTCGCGAGGATGCGCCGATCCTGATCGACCAGGAGGGCGGCAGGGTCCAACGGCTCGGACCTCCGCATTGGCCGAAATATCCGTCCGGAAGCACTTATGGCCGCCTCCATGCCAACGATCCGCTGGTGCGGCGCGAGGTGACCCGTCTCGGCGCGCGCCTGATTGCCCATGACCTGCGCGCGGTCGGGATCACGGTCGATTGCCTGCCCGTGCTCGACGTGCCGATCGCCGGCGCCCATGACGTGATCGGCGACCGGGCCTATGGCCGGACGCCCGCCGATGTGGCCGTCCTCGGGCGTGCGGCCGCCGAGGGACTGCTGGCCGGCAGCGTCCTGCCGGTGGTCAAGCACATGCCGGGCCACGGCCGGGCCGGGGCCGACAGCCATCTGGCGCTGCCCGTCGTGGAAGCCTCCCGGGAGGAGCTGGAGCGGCACGATTTCGCGCCCTTCCGCATCCTGTCGGACATGCCCCTCGCCATGACGGCCCACGTGGTCTACACGGCCCTCGACCCCGACAATCCGGCCACAACATCACCGATCGTCATGTCGGAGATCGTCCGCGGCCATCTGGCCTATGACGGCCTCGTCATGACGGACGATCTCTCCATGCAGGCCCTGTCAGGCTCTTACCGGGAGCGGACCGAGCGGGCCTTCGCGGCCGGCTGCGACATGGCCCTCCACTGCAATGGCCGCATGGACGAGATGAGCGCCGTCGCCGAGGGCACGCCGGTCCTCGAGGGAGATGCCCTTCGTCGGGCCGAGGCTGCGCTGAGGCGGATCCGCCACGACACTGAGCCGTTTGATCCTGTGGATGCCCGCGCAAGGCTCGATGCCGCGCTCGCCATGGTGGCATAGGCTACAATGCTGCGCGCTGGTCCGAGAGAGTGTCGTTGATGGCAGAGGCCTTACCCTTCGAGGATGTCGACCCCGTGGAGCGGGCCGAAGGCGAGCCCGCCCTGCATGTGGACGTGGACGGGTTCGAGGGGCCCCTCGACCTTCTGCTCGAGCTTGCCCGCCGGCAGAAGGTGGACCTCCACAAGATCTCCATCCTGGCGCTTGCCGAGCAATACATCGCGTTCATCGAGGAAGCCCGCCGCATGTGCCTGGAGCTGGCGGCGGATTATCTCGTCATGGCCGCCTGGCTCGCCTACCTGAAGTCGCGCCTCCTGCTGCCGGAACCGCCCAAGGGCGAGGAGCCCAGCGCCGAGGACCTCGCCACGGCGCTGGCCTTGCGCCTGCGCCGGCTGGAGGCCATCCGCGAGGCCGCCAAGAAGCTCGGCGAGCGGGACTGGCTCGGCCGGGACATCTTTGCCCGCGGCGCGCCCGAGCCGGTGGTGGTCCGCCGGGACGCCCGCTACGAGGCGAGCCTCTACGACCTTCTCAAGGCCTATGCCCGGCAGCGGCAGATCCAGCTCAACACCAGGGTTTCCCTGCACAAGCGCAATGTCTGGTCCCTGCTCGAAGCCCGCGAGGCCCTGGAGCGGCTGGTCGGACACCTGAGCGACTGGACCACCCTCGATAGTTATCTTGTGGAATACATGGTCGAGCCTTCGATGCGCCCGACCGTGCTGGCCTCCACCTTGTCCGCGGCCCTGGAAATGGTGCGGGAGGGCAAGCTCTCGGTCCGTCAGGACGAGGCTTTCGCCCCCGTCTGGGTCAAGCCGGTCGCGGATCCAGCGGAGGCGGGAGCCTGACATGGACACCAGCGACAACATTGCCGACGAAACCGACGATACTGCCGAGGTCCCGGCTCCGCAGGTTCCGGATCACGACGAGGCCATGCGTATCGCCGAGGCCCTTCTCTTCGCGTCCGCCGAGCCGCTCAGCGTGGATGATCTGGCCGGACGCCTGCCCGAAGGGGCGGATGTGGGCGCCATCATCGAGGACCTGACGGCCCTTTATGCCGGCCGGGGCGTCAATCTCGTGCGCGTGGCGGGGCGCTTCGCCTTCCGCACCGCCAGCGATCTGGCCTTCGTCCTTGCCCGGAACGTGATGGAGCAGCGCAAGCTCTCCCGCGCCGCCATGGAGACCCTGGCCATTGTCGCCTATCACCAGCCTGTGACCCGGGCCGAGATCGAAGAAATCCGCGGCGTCGCCACCTCCAAGGGCACCCTCGATACCCTGCTCGAAACCGGCTGGATCCGCCTGCGCGGACGCCGCAAGGCCCCCGGACGGCCCGTGACCTACGGCACGACGCCCGGCTTCCTGGAGCATTTCGGCCTCGACGCCATCGAGGACCTCCCGGGGCTCGAGGAGCTCAAGGGGGCGGGCTTCATCGAAGGGCGCGTGCCGCCGGACCTGTCCGTGCCCGTGCCGTCCGACGACCAGGCCCTGCGCGAGGACGAGGACCCGCTCGACAACGACGATCTCTTCCAGCCTCTCGACATGCACGAGGGCGGCGCCGACGAGGCCGACAAGGAATGACCGAGGGACGCGCCCAGATGCGGGACCGATTCCGCCTGCCGCGCTGGGGACAGCGCGGGACGGCGGGCGCTTCCATTCCGGCCCGGCTGACCTTCGAGAACATCGTCCAGAGTTATGGCGCCATGCGCGCCCTCGACGGGGTGTCGCTCACGGTCGAGCCGGGCGAGCTGGTCTGCCTTCTCGGCCATTCGGGCTGCGGAAAAACGACTCTTCTGCGCATCGCGGCCGGCGTCGAGACGCCGAGCTCGGGCCGGGTCCTGATGGACGGGCTCGAGGTGAGCGGTCCTGACGCCTATGTGGAGCCTGAGCGCCGCGGCATCGGGCTGATGTTCCAGGATTACGCGCTCTTCCCCCATATGACGATCCTTCAGAACGTCATGTTCGGCCTGCGGGACCTTTCGAGCGCCGAGGCGGGGATCGCGGCCCACCGGGCCTTGTCCCGGGTCGGGCTCGACCATTACGCGGACGAGTTTCCGCATACCCTCTCGGGGGGCGAGCAGCAGCGGGTGGCTTTGGCGCGCTCCATTGCGCCCCGCCCCGGCGTCCTGCTCATGGACGAGCCGTTCTCCAACCTCGACCGGCGCATGCGCGATGCGATCCGGGACGAGACGGTCGCGATCCTGCGCGAAACGGGCGCGACCACCATCGTGGTGACCCACGATCCGGAGGAGGCGATGCGCATCGCGGACCGGATCGTCCTCATGCGGGCCGGCACCGTGATCCAGGAAGGCAGCTCCGAGGAGATCTACAAGCACCCGGTCAGCCTTTTTGCCGCACGGTTCTTCTGTGATTTCAACGAGGTTCGCGGCGTGGTAAGAGGAGGGCAGGCATCCTGCCCGGTCGGCGTTTTTCCGGCTTCGCACCTTCCCGACGGTCCCGCGGTGATCTGCGTGCGGCCACAGGGCCTGCGGCTCAAGCCTTCTGGCTTCTGCCTGCCGGGCCGGGTGGTGTCGCGGCGCTTTCTCGGGGAGGTCGACATGATTCACATCGACGTCCAGGGCGTCGACCGGCCTCTCCAGGCCCGCATCCATGATCCTGCTCCCGTTAAGGAAGGACAGGATGTGGGAATCGAGATCGATCCGAAGGATGTCCTTGTTTTCGCCGCCTCCGATCCCTAGGTTGGCGGCACGTTTCAGTTGAGACCGCGCCCGTGGGAGGCGCAGGAGGATTGCCATGGGTGGCGCGAGTATCTGGCATTGGATCGTCGTAGGTCTGATCGTCGTCCTGCTGTTCGGACGCGGCAAGATTTCGGACATGATGGGCGACGTGGCGAAGGGCATTAAGGCCTTCAAGAAGGGCATGGCCGAGGACGACACTGCCGCCAAGCCCGTGGAGCCCGCAGAGCCCGTGCGGACCATCGACCACCAGGCGACGACTCCGTCTCCCACGGCCACGACGAACCACAAGGTCGGCTGATCACCGCCGGGGCCGTCCGGAGCCTTCGCGGGCCCCGCGGGAGAGAGTAGCGTTGAGGGCAGGGTTGGGACCGCGCCATGTTTGACATGAGCTGGGGTGAGGTGATGGTCATCGGCGCCGTGGCGCTGATCGTCATCGGGCCGAAGGACCTGCCGAAGGCGTTGCGCACCGTCGGCCAGGTGACGGGAAAGCTGCGCCGCATGGCCTCGGAGTTCCAGGGCCAGTTCCAGGAGGCCATGCGTGAGGCCGAGCTCGACGATGCCAAGCGCCAGCTCCAGGGCCTCAACGATTCCGTGGCATCCGTGAACCGGGGCTTCAATCCCATGCAGACGATCCGGGACGAATTGAAAGGGGCGGTCGAATCGACGTCCGTTCAGCCCAAGAGCCCGACCGAGACGGTGGCCGAGGCTGCCGCCCAGGGGAGGGGGGAGGCCAATCCCTCCGCGCCTGCCGATCCGACCATCGCCCTGCCGATCCCCTCCGTTCCGCCGATCGTCGATCCGGCGGAATCCATCGCCGCTGCCCTGAAACATGAGGCTGAGGTCCGAGGGGAGGCTTCGCCGACCCTGCCGGATCCGGCTATCCCGGCGACGGGCAAACCTGATACGAAATCCGAATGACGAACGTCGAAGAGGATGAGGTCGAGGCGTCGCGCGCGCCTCTGATCGAGCATCTGACCGAGCTGCGCTCCCGCCTGATCAAGGCCCTTGTGGCTTTCGTCCTGATGTTCTTCGTCTGCTTCGCCGGGGCGCGGTATATCTACAATGCGCTCGTCTGGCCCTATGTGGTCGCGGTCGGCTCGCCCGAGAAGGCGCATCTCGTCTATACCCACGGGCTCGAATACCTGTTCACCCAGATCCAGGTTGCGGCCTTCGGCGCGGGCTTGCTGGCCTTCCCGATCATCGCGATCCAGATCTACAAGTTCGTCGCGCCGGGTCTCTACAAGAACGAGCGGCGGGCCTTCGTGCCCTATCTCTTCGCGACGCCGATCCTGTTCGCAATCGGGGCCGCGGTGGTCTATTTCATCGCGATGCCGCTGCTCATGCGCTTCTCGGTCGGCATGCAGCAGCTTGCCACCGATTCGTCCCCGAGCATCGAGTTCCTGCCGAAGGTGAGTGAGTATCTCTCGCTCATCATGACGCTGATCTTCGCATTCGGGGTCTGCTTCCAGCTGCCGGTCGTCCTGACCCTGCTGGCCCGGGCCGGGCTCATCGATTCCGAGTTTCTCAAGAGCAAGCGCCGCTACGCCATCGTAGTGGTGTTCATTCTGGCGGCCGTCCTTACGCCGCCGGACGTGATCAGCCAGTTCGCCCTTGCGATCCCCACCTTGCTTCTTTACGAGGCGTCCATCTTCTCCGTCCGTATGGTCGAGAAGCAGCGCGCGGAAGCCGAGGCCGCGCGCGCGGCAGCCGGATAGGGGCCATCTCCCTTTAATGGCCGCCCGCCAGTCTCGGCATTGATTCAGGGGGCGGCCATGGTGCAACACAAGGGCCGCGTCTTTCAGTACGGTCGGTCCCATGCATGACATTCGTTTCATCCGCGAGAATCCCGCGGCTTTCGACAAGGGCCTCCTGAGCCGGAACTTGGAGCCCCTGTCCGCGTCCCTGATCGCCCTCGACGACCGCCGCAAGAGCGCCGTCTCGGCCCTCCAGACCGCCCTCGAGCGCCGCAACGCGCTCTCGAAGGAGATCGGTCAGGCCAAGGCCAAGAAGGACGAGGCCCGCGCCCAGGAGCTGATGGCCGAGGTCGCTCGCCTCAAGGCGAGCGTGCCGGCCCTGGAGCAGGAGGAGCGCGAGGCCGAGAAGGCGCTGTTCGAGGCCCTTGCGGCCATTCCCAATCTTCCGAAGGACGAGGTGCCGGTCGGCCCCGACGAGACCGCCAATGTTGAGCGCCACCGCTCCGGCACGCCGCGGACGCTGAACAGCGCGAAGCAGCATTTCGAGATCGGCGAGGAACTCGGCCTGATGGATTTCGAGGCCGCGGCCCGCATCTCCGGCTCGCGCTTCGTGGTGCTCAAGGGCGGCCTTGCCCGGCTGGAGCGCGCGCTCGGCCAGTTCATGGTCGACCTGCACACGACCGAGCACGGCTATACGGAGGTGAACCCTCCGCTTCTCGTGCGCGACGAGGCCATGTTCGGCACCGCGCAGCTGCCGAAATTCGAATACGACCAGTTCTGGGCCATTCCGGGCTCGTCCCTCGAGGAGATCCTGGCCGCGGCAATCGCAGGAGAGGCGCCTGCCGAGACGGTCCGCAAGGCCGTCAAGGATGCGCGCTACGGGATGATCCCCACGGCCGAAGTCTCGCTGACCAATCTGGTGCGCGAGCAGATCCTTTCCGAAGAAGAGCTGCCCCTGCGCTTCACGGCCCTGACCCCGAGCTTCCGGGCGGAGGCCGGTGCGGCTGGCCGCGACACCCGCGGCATGATCCGCCAGCACCAGTTCGTGAAATGCGAGCTCGTGTCGATCACCACGCCCGAGACTTCCACGGACGAGCATGAGCGGATGCTCGCCAGCGCCGAGAACGTGCTGAAGAAGCTCGACCTGCCGTTCCGCACCATGACCCTGTGCACCGGCGACATGGGCTTCGCGTCCGCCAAGACCTACGACATCGAGGTTTGGCTCCCGGGGCAGGGGACGTACCGGGAAATTTCGAGCTGCTCGGTCTGCACCGATTTCCAGGCCCGGCGCATGAATGCCCGCTACCGCCCTGCGGACGGCAAGGGGCCGCGCTTTGTGCACACCCTCAACGGGTCCGGCCTCGCGGTCGGCCGCACCCTCGTTGCGGTGCTTGAGAACTACCAGAATCCGGACGGCAGCGTGACGATCCCGACGGTGCTGCAGCCTTACATGGGCGGCCTCGCCCGCCTGGAGCGGCAGGCCTGACATGCGCATTCTCTGCACCAACGACGACGGCATCCACGCCCCGGGGCTGAAGAGCCTCGAGGCCATTGCCCGGTCCCTCTCGGACGACGTGTGGGTCGTGGCGCCGGAAACGGACCAGAGCGGCGTCGCCCATTCGCTTTCCCTCAACGATCCCTTGCGCCTGCGCGAGATTTCGGAGCGCCACTTCGCCGTGAAGGGCACGCCGACCGACTGCGTGATCATGGGCGTGCGTCACCTGCTGAGGGGCGCCAAGCCGGATCTCGTCCTGTCCGGCGTCAACCGCGGCCAGAACGTGGCCGAGGACGTGACCTATTCGGGCACGGTCGCGGGCGCCATCGAGGGCACGATCCTCGGCGTTCCGTCCATTGCGCTCTCCCAGGCCTATGGGGCCGGCGGCCGCCATGAACTCCCGTGGCACTGCGCGGAGCATCACGGCCCGAAGGTGATCCGCCGGATCCTGGATCTCGGCATCGATCCGGGGACCCTTGTCAACGTGAACTTCCCGGGTTGCGAACCGGAGGAGGTCGAGGGCGCGGCGGTGGTCAACCAGGGCCAGCGGACGCAGGAGTTGCTTCGCCTCGACGAGCGCGAGGACGGACGCGGCAATCCCTATTACTGGATCGCCTTCGAGCGCAAACCCTTCACGCCCGGCAACGGCACGGATCTCTGGGCCATCGCCAACCGCCGGATCGCCGTGACGCCCTTACGTCTCGACATGACGGACGAGCCCAGCCTGACGCGCTACGCGCGGGCCTTCGAGTGAGGAGCCTGCCGACCCCATGACGGACCAGGCTCCCCGACCGGACCGGATCGACCTTCCCCTCGACGGGCAGGAAGATCGCCGCGCCGAGGAGCAGGCGGTCGGTGTCGCATCCTTCATCCTGTCGCTGCGGGCGCGGGGCATCCGCGATACGGCTCTCCTGCGCGCCATGGAACTCGTCCCCCGCGAGGTCTTCGCGCCCCGCCGCTTCACGGACCTGGCACGGACCGACGTCGCTCTCCCGCTGCCCTGCGGGCAGACCATGACGGGCCCCGGCACTGTCGCGGCCATGCTGCTCGCCCTTCGGGTCTCTCCGGGCCAGCACGTCTTCGAGGTAGGCACCGGAACAGGCTATGTCACGGCGCTCCTGGCGCGGCTCGGCGCGGACATCTCCACGGTCGAGCGCTTCAACACCCTCGCGGAGGCCGCGCGTCAGCACCTGAAGATCGTCGAGGCCGGCAAGGTCCGCATGGAGGTCGGGGACGGGCTCGCTCTGCGCCCGCGCGAGCGGTTCGACCGCATCCTCCTCAACGGCACGGTCCCTGAGATCCCCGATGCGCTCACGGCGCTGCTGGGGCCGGGTGGGCGCCTCGTGGGGGCTTTGGCCGGGGAGGGTGCTCCGCCCCGGCTCGTGACGGTCGAGCGGACCGAGGAGGGCGAACTGCGCCAGGAACTCGGCGCTGTTCTGCGCCTCTCGCCTCTCGTGCGGGGCGTCGCCGAGACGCTCTGACGGGCGTCGCAAAAATTTTTCACTTACGGTTACGACAAAATTCAGACCGGAAACGGTTGCTTAACCTCAATACGGTTTTAATCCCGCCATCGAGTTGCGTCGGTTGGGGTAAAGTTATGCGGCAGCGTAGGGGTTCTGGGCATTGGGTCGCGATTTCGCGGATCGCTCTGGTGAGCGTGATCGGGAGTGCCGCGGCAGCCTGTAGTTCGGACACGATGCGCTTCGCCGACAATCCGTTCTCCAATCCATTCTCGGCAAGCGACAGGTTCGACAGCAGCGCATCCGCGCCGCAGGCCCAGCCTCAGCCGCAGCAGATGGCCGCCATGCCGACCTCGCCGGTGCAGTCACAGGCTCTGCCGCCCATTCAATCCCAGCCTCTGTCTCAGCCTGCCGCGCAGCCGACGCAGATCGCTTCCGCGCCCGCCCCGGTGCGCAGCGCTCCCGGTGGCACTGGCGGATGGTCCTCCGCTGGCGGAACGACGATCACAGTCGGCAGCAACGATACGCTCAATGGAATTTCCCAGCGCTACGGTGTCCCGGCCAGCGCGATCATCGCGGCCAGCGGCCTGACGAGCCCCTCTCAGGTCCGCCCAGGCCAGCGTCTGGTGATCCCGGTCTACGGCGCGGGTTCCGGCACGCAGGTCGCCTCGGCCGCTCGGGCTCCCGCGCCTGCTCCTGTCGCGCAGCCCGCTGCTCCTCAGCCGAAATTCCGTCTCGTCGAGAACAAGAAGGCCGATGCCGCGCCGGTCGAACCGGTCGGCGCGCCGAAGCATGTCCGCCCCGGCTCCGCCGTGGCCAAAGCCGAGCCGGTCGCCCCCGTGAAGGTCGCGACCGCCGGCAGCGAGCCCCTCGTGTCTGCGCCGCGTCCGGTAGAGCCGCAGAAGGTCGCGGCCGTGGCCGAGCCTCAGCCGTTGAAGCCTGTGGCTGCGCCCCAGCCCGCCGCTCCGGCGGTGGCCGCTGCGCCCGCACCGCAGCCTGTCGCCAAGAAAGAGCCCGTCCAGGAGCCGGAGCAGACCGCCAGCGTTGAGCCGTCGGGCGACTTCCGCTGGCCGGCCCGTGGCCGTGTCATCGCCGGGTTCGGCGCGAATGGCGGCAACGAGGGCATCAACATCGCGGTCCCCGAAGGAACGCCCGTGAAGGCCGCCGAGGCCGGAACCGTCACCTATGCGGGCAGCGAGGTGAAGGGCTACGGCAACCTCGTCCTGATCCGGCACGAGAACGGCTTCGTCTCGGCCTACGCCCATAACGGCTCGCTCAACGTGAAGCGCGGCGAGCAGGTCAAGCGCGGCCAGGTGATCGCCACTTCCGGCCAGACCGGCAACGTCACTTCGCCCCAGCTCCATTTCGAGATCCGCAAGGGCGCCACTCCGGTCGACCCGCTCAAGCATCTCGGCGGCTGATCGCCAAGCAGTTTAGGTCGGCTTTCGAGACCCGAGGCTGATCCCGGAAGGGGACGGTGGAGCTCAGCCACCGTCCCTTTTTCGCGTCTACAAGGCAGGATGTCCCCGAACCACTCTCGTCATTCCGGGCCTGATTTTACGGACCACCCCGCAGTGACGGGGAGGGGATTGGGGCGGCGCTCGTCAGATCGCCTTCCCCAGCCTTCCAGCCAGATCCTGGATGTACTGCCAGGCGGTGCGGCCGGAGCGAGCGCCGCGGGTGGTGGCCCATTCGAGGGCCTCGGCGCGGATCGTGTCCCGGTCGCCCGTGAGGCCGAGATGGTCCACGTAGCCGAAGACCATGTCGAGATATTCGTCCTGGCTGCATTTGTGGAAGCCGAGCCAGAGCCCGAAGCGGTCCGAGAGGGAAACCTTTTCTTCCACGGCCTCGCCCGGGTTGATGGCCGTCGAGCGCTCGTTCTCCATCATGTCCCGTGGAAGGAGATGGCGGCGGTTCGACGTGGCGTAGAAGATCACGTTGCCCGGCCGGCCCTCGATGCCGCCCTCCAGCACCGCCTTCAGGGACTTGTAGGAGGTGTCGTCGGAATCGAACGAGAGGTCGTCGCAGAAGATCACGAAGCGGTGCGGATCCGCGCGCAGCAGGGACATCAGGTCCGGCAGGGACTCGATATCCTCCCGGTGGATCTCGATGAGCTTGAGAGGCGGCGATTCGGGTGCCCTCACATGGTTCACCTCCGCATGGACCGCCTTGACCAGCGACGACTTGCCCATGCCACGGGCGCCCCAGAGCAGGGCATTGTTGGCCGGAAGGCCCGAGGCGAAGCGGCGAGTGTTCTCGGCCAGGGTGTCCCGAACCCGGTCGATGCCGCGCAGGAGGCTCATCTCAACCCGGTTGACCTTCGGCACCGGCACGAGTCGGCGGGCGGCCGGTTGCCAGACGAAGGCGTCCGCCGCGGTCAAATCCGCGTGAACCCGAGCCGTGGGCGAGAGCCGGTCGAGAGCGTCCGCAATGCGGCGCAGCAGCTCCAAAGCGTCTGGGGACGCAAGGGCGGAACTCGGATCCGAGGGGCGGGAAGGGTCGGAGAGAGGCTTGGACATGACGCTCATGAGGGATAAAAACCCTTGCTTATCGCGGAAGCGGGATACCGTCCATGGCGGGAGACTCTGGAAATCCCCGCAACTTCATTGATTTCGCGAAGTCGATGGGTATAGTCCGCCCCGTTCTGACACTGTCCCGGCGCGGGCAGGCCACAAGGCCAGCCACGCGCCTTACTCCATGGAGAGCCGCTTGTTCATCACGCCCGCCTTCGCGCAAGGGGCCCCCACCGGGGGAGACATGACTTCGCTGATCACGAATATCGTCCCCTTCATCCTCATTTTCGTCATCATGTGGTTCCTGATCATCCGTCCGCAGCAGCGCCGGGTGCGGGAGCATCAGGAGATGATCAAGAACGTGCGCCGCGGCGACGTCGTGGTGACCTCCGGCGGAATCGTCGGAAAGGTGACGCGTGTCCTCGAAGACAGCACCGACATCGAGGTCGAGATCGCGGACGGCGTGAAGGTGAAGGTCGCGCGCTCCAACATTTCCGAAGTCCGGACCAAGAGCGAGCCGGTGAAGGCCTGAACAGGGCCTTCTCCCAGAAAAGGTTGAGTTGACGATGCTGCGCTTCTCGAAGTCGAAGATCATCGCCACCATGGCGGTCATCCTGATCGGCCTTCTTCTCGCCGTTCCGAGCCTGATGAGCCGCGAGCAGCGCGAAGCATTCCAGCACTCCCTGCCAGGATGGGTGCCGTCCTGGCTGATCCCTTCCCGCGCGGTGGTGCTCGGGCTCGACCTTCAGGGTGGATCCCACGTCCTCCTCGAGGTCGACGTGCAGGACCTCATCCGCACGCAGAGCACCCAGCTGCGCGACGACGTGCGCCGGGTGCTCCGCGAGGCCCGGGTGTCGCCTCAGGGCGGCATTCAGCTCAATCCCCGTGGAGTGCAGATCCGCGTGCCGGACGCAGCCGAGCGGGACAAGATCCTGCCGCGCCTGCGCGAGCTCTCCCAGCCCATCGGCAATGCGGTGCTCGGCCAGGGCGGCGGCCGCGACGTCGAGGTCTCCAGCACGCCCGACGGCCTGATCACGCTCACCTACACGGAGGCGGGCATCAACGAGAAGGTGCGCCGGGCAGTCGACCAGTCCATCGAGGTGGTCCGCAAGCGCATCGACTTCGGCGGCACGACGGAGCCGAGCATCCAGCGGCAGGGCGCTGACCGCGTCCTCGTGCAGGTGCCGGGTCTCCAGGACCCGCAGCGCCTCAAGGAACTCCTTGGCCGAACAGCCAAGCTGGAATTCCGCATGCTCGGGCAGCAGGGCGCCACCGACGTGGACATGCTCCCCATGCGCGATGCCGGCGGCCAGAAGGTGCCGGTGGAGCGCCGGGTCATCGTCGAGGGCGGCGATCTCGTTGACGCGCAGCCGGCCTTCGACAGCCGCACCAATGAGCCCATCGTCAATTTCCGCTTCAACATCCGCGGCGCCCAGCGCTTCGGGCAGGCGACCTCGGAGAATATCGGCCGGCCGCTGGCGATCGTCCTCGATAACGAGGTGATCTCGGCGCCCACCATCCAGTCGGCCATCACGGGCGGATCAGGCCAGATTTCGGGCCGGTTCACCGTGCAGCAGGCCCAGGACCTCGCCGTGCTCCTGCGGGCCGGCGCGCTTCCGGCCAAGCTGACCGTCGTGGAAGAGCGTACGGTCGGCCCGGGCCTCGGCAAGGACTCCATCGAGGCGGGCAAGAAGGCCACCTATGTGGCGGCCATTCTGGTCATGATCTTCATGTTCGTGACCTACGGCGTCTTCGGCTTCTTCGCCAACATCGCGCTCCTCGTCCATGTGGGCCTCATCTTCGGCCTCATGTCGGTGCTGGAGGCGACCCTGACCCTGCCGGGCATCGCCGGCATCGTGCTCACCATCGGCACCGCCGTGGACTCGAACGTGCTCATCTACGAGCGCATCCGTGAGGAGGCCCATGCTGGGCGCTCCATTCCGTCCGCGATCCAGGCCGGCTTCGAGCGCGCCTTCGCGACCATCGTCGATTCGAACAGCACCATGGCCATTGCGGCCGTCATCCTGTTCTTCCTCGGATCGGGGCCGGTGCGCGGCTTCGCGGTGGTCTTCATCCTCGGCATCCTGACCACGGTGATCACCGCCGTGACCCTGACGCGCATGATGATTGCGCTCTGGTACCACTGGATGCGTCCGAAAGTTCTTCCTTTCTAAGGAATTTGATCGTGCGCCTCATCCGTATCTGGCCCGAACACGCCCATTTCGACTTCATGCGCCTCCGGCGCTTCTCGTTCCCCCTGTCGGCGACCCTGTCGGTGCTGACCGTGATTCTGCTCATGACGGTCGGCCTGAATTTCGGCATCGACTTCAAGGGCGGAACGCTCATGGAGCTGCAGGCCAAATCGGGCCAGGCCGATGTGGCCAAGATCCGCCAGACGGCCCAGAGCTTCGGCTTCGGCGACGTGGAGGTTCAGGAATTTGGCACGGCCGGCGGCCTGTCGCTGCGCTTCCCAATCCAGGAGGGCGGCGAGGCCGCGCAGAGCGCCGTCGTCCAGAAAGCGCGCGACACCTTCGGGGGCGAATACGAGTTCCGCCGCGTCGAGACCGTGGGGCCGCGCGTCTCGGGCGAACTGGTCCAGTCCGGCACCATCGGCATCATCCTGTCGGTGGTCGCGGTGCTGTTCTACCTGTGGTTCCGCTTCGAGCGCGAGCTCGCCATCGGGGCCATTATCGGCACCCTGCATGACATCGTGCTCACGGTCGGCTTCTTCGTGATCACCCAGCACGAGTTCAACATGACGTCGATTGCCGCGATCCTGACGATCGTAGGCTATTCGCTCAACGAGACCGTGGTGGTGTTCGACCGTACGCGCGAGATCATGCGCCGCTACAAGACCATGCCGGTCAAGGAACTCCTGAACCTGTCGATCAACACCACCATGTCGCGCACGGTGATGACCGCCACCACGACGGCGCTGTCGCTCGTCGCCCTCGTGATCTTCGGCGGCCGCGCCATCGAGAGCTTTGCTCAGGTGATGCTCTACGGCGTGGTGATCTGCACCTATTCGGCGATCTTCATCTCGTCGCCGATGCTGATCTATATCGGCCTGCGCAGCACGGAGACCGCGAAGGCGCCGGAGGGCAAGGTCGCTCCGGCGGAGTGAGGCCATGAGCGGCGGACGCATCTACGACGGCTTCGTGCCGGGGCGTTATCCCATCGATGCCTACGGCAATGGCGGCTTCCGCTTCGCGGACATGTCCCATCGCGGATCGATCCTGGTCCTGCCGTCGGGCATCATGGCTTGGCCGGTCTCGTCAGTCGCGGAGATTACGGCAGAATCCCTCGGCCCGGCCTTTGCGGAGGCGGAGGATATCGACCTTCTGCTCCTCGGGACCGGCCTGGACGTCGCGGCCGTTCCGGAGCGTCTGCGCCAGCGCTTCCGCGAGGCCCATATCGGCCTCGACGTGATGCAGAGCGGGGCGGCCGCCCGCACCTACAACATCCTGCTGGCCGAGAACCGCAAGGTCGCGGCGGCGCTGATTGCCGTGGCCTGAAGGGTGCCCTGACATGGCCGCCGAGGACCTGACTTTCGCCTATTCCCATTGCGAGACGCTCGTCCGCGAGGCCGATCCCGACCGGTTCTGGTCGAGCCAGTTCGCCCCGGCTGACAAGCGCCCGCACCTCCACGCACTCCACGCCTTCAACTACGAGATCGCCCGCGTGCGCGATTCCGTGCGCGAAGCCATGCTTGGGGAAATCCGCCTGCAATGGTGGCGGGATGCGCTCCAGGGCGAGGTGAGGGGAGACGTGCGCGCAAACCCGATCGCGGCCGCCCTCGACGACACCATCGTCAAGTTCCGCCTGCCGCGTTCGGCGCTGGTCAGCCTGATCGATGCGCGCATCTTCGACCTCTACGACGATCCCATGCCGTCGCTCAACGACCTGGAAGGCTATTGCGGCGAGACAGCCTCGAGCCTCGTCCGCCTCGCCGGCATCGTGCTGATGAGCGGCACCGATCCGGGCCATGCGGATGCGGCCGGCCATGCGGGCGTCGCCTATGCGGTGACGGGGCTGCTGAGGGCCTTCCCCTGGCACGCTCGCCAGGGCCAGGTCTTCATCCCGGCCGAGATCCTCGCCCGCCACGGGGTGGTGCGCGACGATATCGTGACCGGACGGGGCGGCCCGGGCCTCAAGGGAGCGCTCGGGGACATGCGCGCCGTTGCCCGGCGGCATCTCGAACAGGTCAGGACCCTGCAGGCCACGATACCCGCCGAGGCCCAGCCGGCCTTCCGATCCCTGGCTCTCGTCCAGCCCTACCTGAAGGCCATGGAGCGGCGCGATTACGACCCTTTCCATACGGAGGTCGATATCCCTCGATGGCGCAAGATCTGGGCCCTGTGGCGGGGCGCGTTCTAAGGCTCTCGTGCCTTTGTGTAGACGAACGTTGATGAAAGGTTGGTTGCGTGCATAGCTCGTTCGACCGGCTCCGGGTCCTGCGCTCGATTCCGTATTGGCGCAGCCGCACGGTGTTCTGGTGCGGCGGTGCGCTGGCGGGTCTCGCTGCGGCCCTGTTCGCGATTGCGGCGGACGAGGCGCAGGTCATTTTCCGGGACCTGCTGAAAATCTCGCCTTATCTGCCCCTCGTCTTGACACCCCTCGGCTTTGCCGTGTCGGTTGCGGTGGCGAAGCGTTTCTTTCCGGGTTCGCAGGGTAGTGGAATTCCCCAAGCCATCGCGGCGCGCGAAGTGCATGACGAGACGCTCAGAAAGCACCTCGTATCTCTCCGCATTGCCTTTGGTAAGGTCCTTCTGACGCTTCTGGGCCTGTTATGTGGAGCGTCCATCGGCCGGGAAGGGCCGACCGTGCAGGTCGGGGCCTCCATCCTCCACGCGGTCGGAAGGATTTCGCAGCGGCACTACCAGGGCGTGATCCTGGCCGGCAGCGCGGCCGGTGTGGCGGCCGCCTTCAACACGCCTCTTGCCGGCATCGTTTTCGCCATCGAGGAGATGAGCCGCTCCTTCGAACAGCGAACCAGCGGTCTCGTCCTGACGACCGTCATCATCGCCGGCATGGCATCGATGGCTCTGCTCGGCAATTACACCTATTTCGGCCACACCGCCGTGTCCCTCGTATCGGTCACGCAGTGGCTAGCAGTTCCGCTCTGCGGCGTCTGCGGCGGCTTTCTCGGAGGGATATTCAGCCAGGTCGTCGTGATGGTTTCGCGTCTGAGGACAGGGCCGCTGCGGGCCTTCATGTCCGGCTACCCTGTGGTTTTCGCAGCGAGCTGCGGGCTGCTCGTTGCCCTGCTCGGGCTCGCATCGGGCGGCACGATCTACGGAACCGGCTATCAGGAAGCGAAGGCCCTGCTCGACGGAGGGTCCGGCGTTCCGGCGTCGTTCGGGCTTATGAAGATGGTGGCAACCATCCTCTCGTCCTTGAGCGGACTTCCGGGCGGAATCTTTGCCCCGTCGCTGGCCATCGGGGCCGGGCTTGGATCGAACCTCTCGGCTCTCCTGCCCGAAACCCCCGTCGCAGCGGTCGTGATTCTCGGAATGGTCGGCTATTTTGCCGGTGTCGTGCAGGCGCCGATCACATCCTTCGTGATCGTGATGGAAATGACCGATGACCATGCCATGGCGCTGCCGCTCATGGCGACGGCGCTGATCGGCTACAGCGTCTCCCGGTTCATGGGGACAGAGCCGATCTACCACGCTCTCGCACAGGCGTTCATTCCGGCTGCTCCGCCGAAAGGAGCCGAGACGTCTCCCAAGGAGCCGCCCGTTTCGCCTAACGCATCCTGACCGGCAAGCCCTAGGTCTTTACTCCGCCGCTGCCGGCATCTCCTGGCTCGCCTTCCAGGCCGCGAGGTCGGCGCGGGCGCGGTCGGTCAGGGCCTTCTTGCGGGCGACCGACTTGGCCGGGCCGCGCAGGCGCTTGCCGGCCTCGTCCTTGGCGGCAAATTCCACCGGCGGGAACAGGCCGAAATTCACGTTCATCGGCTGGAAGGAGCGCGGGCCCTCGTCGATGGTCTCAATATGGCCGCCGGTGATGTGGTTGACGAGGGCGCCGAGCGCCGTGGTGGCGGGCAGGGGTGAGAGCGGACGGCCGAGCCGTTCCGCCGCCGCGAAGCGCCCTGCCATCAGGCCCACGGCCGCGCTCTCCACATAGCCCTCGCAGCCGGTGATCTGGCCCGCGAAGCGCAGGCGGGGCATGGCCTTGAGACGCAGCACCGGGTCGAGGAGCTTGGGCGAATTCAGATAGGTGTTGCGGTGGATGCCGCCGAGCCGCGCGAACTCGGCCTTTTCCAGGCCTGGGATCATGCGGAAGATGCCCGTCTGGGCTCCGTATTTCAGCTTGGTCTGGAAACCCACCATGTTGAACAAGGTGCCGAGGGCATTGTCCTGGCGCAGCTGCACGATCGCATAGGGCTTCCGGTCCGGGTTGCGCGGATCGGTGAGGCCGACCGGCTTCATAGGGCCATGGCGGAGCGTCTCTCGTCCGCGCTCGGCCATCACCTCGATGGGCAGGCAGCCGTCGAAATAGGGGGTGTTCTCCCACTCCTTGAACTCGGTCTTGTCGCCGACGATCAGCGCATCCACGAAGGCCTCGTACTGCTCCCTCGTCATCGGGCAATTGATGTAGTCCTTGCCCGTGCCGCCGGGGCCGATCTTGTCGTAGCGCGACTGGAACCACGCGATGTCCATGTCGATGGACTCGCGGTAGACGATGGGCGCGATGGCGTCGAAGAAGGCAAGCGACGTCTCCCCCGTAAGGCCGAGGATCGCCTCCGCCAGGGCAGGCGACGTGAGCGGGCCGGTCGCCACAATCACGGAGGACCAGTCCTCCGGAGGCAACCCGGCGATCTCGCCCCGCTCGATGGTGACGAGGGGATGAGCTTTGAGCGTTGCAGTCACTGCCTCCGAGAAACCATCCCGATCCACTGCCAGGGCGCCGCCGGCCGGAACCTGGTTGATGTCGCCCTTCGCCATGATGAGCGAGCCGAGGGCGCGCATCTCCTGGTGGAGCAGGCCGACCGCGTTGGTCTCGGCATCGTCGGAGCGGAAGGAGTTCGAGCAGACGAGTTCGGCCAGGCCGTCGGTCTTGTGGGCGTCGGTGCCGCGGACAGGGCGCATCTCATGGAGAATGACGGGGACGCCGGCCTGCGCGATCTGCCAGGCCGCTTCCGAACCGGCGAGGCCGCCGCCGACGACATGGATCGGTTGAAGCTTGCTCATGGAATTCCTCTCGAACGGGCTTTGTTGACCGGCCGTCCGGCGCAGGTCAAGCTGGGCCTTTCCCTTTCCAGCCAGGTTCAGGATGATGGCCATGACACGACCGGTCGTGCTTATAACAGGTGGAAGCCGCGGCATAGGCGCCGCGGTGGCGCAGCGCGCCGCCGAGCGCGGCTATGACGTAGCGATCAATTACAGATCGGAGCGGGAGGCTGCGGAGCGCGTGGCGGAAGCCTGCCGGGCAGCCGGTGCTGCGGTGGTGACGTGCCAGGGCGATATGGCCGTTTCGGCCGACGTGGTGCGCATTTTCGACGAGGCGCAGGCTGCTTTGGGCTCGCTCTCTCATGTGGTGAACAATGCGGGCATCACCGGCCGGTCCGGACGCCTGGAACGGACGCCCGACGAGACGATTCGCGACTGTGTCGAGATCAATGTGCTGGGGGCCCTATGGGTTGCCAGGGAGGCGGCGCGACGCCTTTCCACCCGCCAGGGCGGAAAGGGCGGCTCGATCGTCAATATCTCGTCCGTTGCGTCCCGGCTCGGAAGCCCCGGCGAATATGTCTGGTATGCGGCGTCCAAGGGCGCGGTCGATGCCCTGACGACGGGGCTCGCCCGGGAGCTGGCAGATGACGGAATACGCGTGAACGCGGTTTCGCCGGGCATGACCCGAACCGAAATTCACGAAAAGAGCACGGGCGATGCAGCGCGGGTGGAAAGGCTGCGCACCAGTATTCCTTTGCAGAGGATCGGAGAGCCGGAGGAAATCGCCGAGGCGGTCCTGTTCCTGATGTCGGACGCGGCCTCCTACATCACAGGCGCCAACCTTCCCGTTTCTGGCGGCCGGTGAGGAATTCATCCCCAGACAAGCAAACGCCCGCCGAAAGGCGGGCGCGGGCTTTTGCTGCAGTGCAGCAATCAGTTAGGCGACAGCGTGCTCGCGAGCGATGCTCTCGATCTGGAAGCGGGAGATGCCCAGATCGTCGAGCTCGCGGTCGGAAAGCTGCGAAAGCTCACGGACGGTCTCACGATAACGCATGTAGGCGCGGACTTTAGAGAGAATGTAGGTCACGAACATTGGAAGCTCCTCGAGTTAGCCGGCCCCGGCGACCGGCGGCCTTTGTTCTTGCGTGTGCAATGCAGCATATAAGGGAGTGCGGTGCCGAAGAGGAGTGGCGATATCAGAGGGCTGTTATGCTTTAGTAGCATACCGAGCTAAAGCGCGTTAACGAGTCATGTCGCCTGCGCATCGGAGCCTGGTCGAGCTTTTATGCCTTTCCCGAAGTCTTGAGAAGCTTTGCTGTAGGAAATTTGTTCAACCTGCCAAGAGTCTGGCTCGCCTATAGGCATGCACGAGTTATGAATGAATATTCATCTTAGTTCACGCTGAATAAATAGTTTGTAATATTCTGAAATTCAGGAACCCGTATCGCCAAGTGCCGTTTTCTCCGCACAATTGCTTAGGAGGAGATGTGCAATGAAGAAGATCGCCTTGAGCGTGGGTCTGGCCCTGTTGAGCACCACCGTTTATGCCCAGGCGCCGTCCGCCCCGGATGCCTCCCCGTCGCAGGTGAGGACCGAGACCGGCACGACCGTCCTGCGCCGCTCCACCGAGGGTCGGGCTCCGGCCGCCGGGGTTGAAACCCGTGTCCGCACCCATATGGACGGCGGTATCCGCGCCGGCGTCGAGACCCGCGAGCGCAGCGGCGTCACGGTCCACCGCACCCGCACGATCCGGGAGGTCGAGGAGCCAAGCGTCTCGGTGACCCGCCACCGCACGGTCACGTCCTATGACGAGCCCGATACTGTCGTGCATCGGACCGTGGTCAAGAAGAAGCCCACGGCCAAGAAGATCGTCGTGAAGACCAAGAAGAAGCCCTCTACGAAGGTCGTTGTGAAGAAGCGCCGCCATTACGTGGTGCACGAGCCCGTGGAGGTCCGCCGGCACACTGTCCGCCGCTATGAGGTGGACGAGCCGAGCGTGTCCGTGACCCGACGCACTGTGCGACATGTCCGCGAGGAGGCGCCGCGGGTTGGCGTCTCGGTGGAGCAGCGTCGTACCAGCGTCCGTCCCTCGCGGGACGTGAATGTGTCGACTTCGGTACGTGAGCGCTCCTCGTCTCCCGAGGCGACGGGCTCGATCTCGACCCGCAGCCGCACCGAGAGCGGTACCACCGAGATGCGCCTGCAGCGGCCCGATGGCGGCATGACCCGATAAGACCCCTGGTTTGAACCCGCGAAAGGGGCCGGTTTCCGGCCCCTTTCTCATGCCGCGCCACGGTGCGGGTTCGTCTTGCGGCAAAGGTCGCAAAGCGCCACAGTGCCCTGAAACCAACTGGGCCGCGGGGGCGCCATGCAACAGGTCATCGTTTTCCTTCTGAGCAATTTTACGCTCACGTTCTTCGTCGCCGGGCTGATCGCGGCCCTCATCGCGCTCCTGCGCCATCCAAAGCCCTGGTCGCGCCCGGTCGTCGTCGAGGCGATGCTGTCCTGGTTCCTGTTCTTCGCGCTGGGCGTCACGTTCCTCTACAATTTCGTCATGCATGTCTTCTTCTCGGAAATGGCCGCCAGCTTCATCGGCTGGCAGACGAGCCCGTTCCAGAAGGAGGTGGGCTTCGCGAGCCTCGGTTTTTCGCTGGTAGGGTTTCTGGCCTCCAGGGGAGGGGCGGGCATGCGCCTCGCGGCCATTCTGGGGCCCGCATGCTTTCTCTGGGGAGCCGCCATCGGCCACGTGATCCAGATGGTGGAGGCGCACAATTATGCGCCCGGCAATGCGGGAGTGATCTTCTACACGGACATCTTCATCCCGCTGATCGGCTTCGTGCTGCTCTGGCTGAGCCGGGAGCAGGACCCTCGCCTGAACTATGCACGGTAGGATCTTCACCATGCTCTGCAGCGCGGAACAAATCCGCAAGATCGGTCGAGCGCGATAAGGCTGTCACCCATTAGCTGGAGCCGCCACTCAGGAGGGACGATGAAGGCGGCGCTTCGAAACTACCATGCCAGGATGCAGCGGGTTCTGGACTATATCGACCGGAACCTCGGAAGCGATCTGGATCTGGAAACGCTGAGCGGTGTTGCGGCCTTCTCAAAGTTTCACTTCCACCGGCAGTTCACGGCAACCTTCGGGCTGTCCGTGCATCGCTATGTCCAGCTCGCCCGGATGAAGCGCGCTTCGCACCGGCTGGCCTATATGGGCGCCCAAAGCGTCACGGACATTGCGATGGATGCCGGCTACGATGCACCGGACGCCTTCGCCCGCGCCTTTCGGCAACGGTTCGGGCAATCGCCTTCGTCGTTCCGAAAATCTCCCGACTGGGAGCGGTGGCTTGCGGCCTTCGGGCCTCTCGACAATGCGAGGAGCAAGTTCATGCAGAAGACTTTCACCACCGACGACGTGACGATCCGCGAAGTGCCCCCCACACCCGTGGCAATCATGGAGCATCGGGGCGATCCGGCGATGCTGGGTGCCACGATCCAGCGGTTCATCGCGTGGCGCAGGGCCTCCGGCCTGCATCCCAGGACGAACGCAACCTTCACGGTCTGGCGTTCCGAGCGGAGACCTGAATCGCCCGCAGATTACAGCGTGGATCTTTGTGTCGGAACCGACCAACCGGTCGCGGCGAATGGCGAGCAGATCAAGGCGGGCGAGATCCCCGGCGGGCGCTGCGCGGTGCTGCGCGTCGTCGGCAACACGGATAATCTGGAGCCCGCCGCGCTCTTTCTTTACCGCGACTGGCTTCCGTCCAGTGGCGAGGAAGCGCGCGACTTCCCGATCTATTGCCAGAGGCTGAGCTTCTTTCCGGAGGTGCCAGAGCACGAGGCGGTCGCGGAAGTGTTTCTGCCGCTGAAATAGCGCTTTCCGGCAGCGGCCTGTCCCTCCGGACTGAAAAACGGACAGGCCGCGTCCTTCCAAGCTCGGTCTTGATGGGTGTAGGCCTAGTGACGGGAGCCCATGCCGCTCATGGCGCTGCGGCAGGCCTCCTCACAGCGGCGGCAGGCCTCTGCGCAGACCCGGCAATGCTCGTGATGCTGAGCATGGCGTTCGCATTCTTCCGCGCAGAGCCGGCAGGCCATGGCACAGGTCTCGATCATCCGATGCAGCAGCTCCTCGTTCGAGCCGGTCCGTCGCGTGGCCATTGTTCCTGTGACCATGCAGATATCGGCGCAATCCAGATTGAGGCGGATGCATTGCCTGAGTTGCTGCACCATTTCCTCGCCAAGGCAGGCATCGGCGCAGGAGGTGCAGATCTGGGCGCAGTCGTAGCATTCCTCGATGCAGCGGATCAGCGCATCGTTTGTCCGGCCCTGGACCTGCGGATGGGAGCGGATCATCTCCTGTGCGTGCATAACGGCTCTCCTGTTTGTCGAGGGGTGCCCAGCCCGTGTGCCAAAGCCTGACGATCCGCATGGTTCCCGCAGGCAATCGTTCAGGCTTTCTCTTTGGCCGCGAAGATTCCGCTCGCCAGGAGGACGCCGAGCGTCGCGAGACCGATGCCCAGGACCGCGTTGAGGCTCGGTATTTCGCCCAGGAGCGGAATGGCCAGGATCGCGGCCAGGACGGGACCGAGGGGTGACAGGGCCGCGGCCCGGGAAGCGCCGAGTCGATCGATGGCGTAGCCGTAGAGCACGAGACCCACCACGCCGGACAGGAAACCCTGGAGCACCGCCTGTACGAGGATCGCGTCCGCAAGTCCGTCCCCGGCGGCGCGGACGAGGGCGGGACCGCCGAGCGGGAGCAGGAGAGCCAGCGACCAGAGCCCGACGAGGCCTGCAGCCTGAAGGGCGGTCAGGCGGCTGCGCTTGTAAGCATGGGTGAAGATCCCCCACAGGCAGGCGCCGCTCAGGAGCAGCAGGTGCCCGCGCCATGCCCCGTTGCCCGCGCCGAGGAGGCTGGGGCCCGCGACGCATAGGACCGCGAGAAGGATCATAGCAAAGCCGAAAAGGCGCGTCCGCCCGAGGGTTTCGCCAAGGACGAGATACCCGATGAGGGCAACGAAAAGCGGCATGGTGCCGGGCAGCAGGGGGCCGATATCGGCCGCCGGCGCGGATTCCATACCGGTGGCGACGATGAGAAAGAATGGGGCGCCGGAGCACAGGAGGCCGAGCTTCGTTCGGAAGGGCAGATCCTTGGGCCAGAAACCCCTGCGCCACACCGCCGGCGCGAGAAGGAGCGCCGGAACCGCGAAGCGCACGATGCCGACGGCTGCCGGCGGGAGGTCGTGCGTCACCGCATGGCGGGTCCCGACCATCCAGAAAGCCCAGATGATGACCGTGACGAGGCCCGCGATCCATCCGAGCCGGGGGCTGCGGTTAAGGGCGAGGGCAGGCGAAAGCCTGCCGGAGGTAGAATCGGACAGGGATGTGCCGGACATGGAAATTCTCCGCGATGCGAGCGCAGGATGGCAGAGAGGGGCAGGGCATGTCCTTGCGAAGTTCAGCCCGGATATGCTCATATCCTGGCAGGAAATTGCGCCGGATGGACTACAGGCTTCGCAAATGCCCTACATTGCCCTCGATGCCATTGACCTGAAAATTCTCGCGGCCCTGCAGGATGACGGTCGGCTGACCAACAACGAGCTGGCGGATCGGGTCGGGCTGTCTCCATCGCCCTGCCTGCGACGGGTGCGCCGGCTAGAGCGGGACGGTTTCATCCGAGCCTATCGGGCCGTGCTCGACCGGGACTCTGTCGGTCTCGGCCTGACGGTCTTCGTGGAGATCAAGGTCGAGAAGCACTCGCGCGACAACGCCCGGGCCCTTCAGGAGGCACTCTCCGGAATGCCCGAGGTGGTGGCCTGCCACATGGTCTCGGGAACGGCGGATTTCGTGGTCGAGATCGTAGTCCCCAACCTGAAGGCCTATGAGCGGCTCCTGACCGAGAAGCTCCTGACCCTGCCCATGATTGGCGACATCCGCTCCAACTTCGTCCTGACCCGGACCAAGTCCGAGGCGCCGCTGCCCCTATCCCATCTCAAGCGTAGTGGAGGTCGCGAGGCGGTTGGCTCGGCAGGTGAGCCGGACTGCGACTGAGCGTCAGGCATGAATCCCCGGCATGGCTGCCTCGTCCGCTGTGCCGCCAGCGCGACATCCTTTGGCTTGGACGGACGCTCCGGCCTGTGTAATAAACCTCCACCCTTCGTGCGTCTTTTGCAATTTTAGGTCTCGCTATGCCGCAATATCGTTCCCGTACCACCACCCATGGCCGCAACATGGCCGGCGCCCGCGGGCTCTGGCGCGCCACGGGCATGAAGGACGAGGATTTCGGCAAGCCTATTATTGCCGTGGTGAACTCCTTCACCCAGTTCGTGCCCGGCCACGTCCACCTGAAGGATCTGGGCCAGATGGTCGCCCGCGAGATCGAGAAGGCGGGCGGCGTCGCCAAGGAATTCAACACCATCGCGGTGGATGACGGCATCGCCATGGGCCATGACGGCATGCTCTACAGCCTGCCGTCCCGCGAAATCATCGCGGATTCGGTCGAGTACATGGTCAATGCCCATTGCGCGGACGCGATGGTGTGCATCTCCAATTGCGACAAGATCACTCCCGGCATGCTGATGGCGTCGCTTCGCCTCAACATCCCGACCGTGTTCGTGTCCGGCGGGCCCATGGAGGCCGGCAAGCTGACCCTGCGCGGCAAGCTCAAGGCCATGGATCTTGTCGACGCCATGGTGGTGGCGGCCGACGACAGCTACACCGACGAGGAAGTGCAGGCCGTCGAGCGCTCCGCCTGCCCGACCTGCGGCTCCTGCTCGGGTATGTTTACGGCCAATTCCATGAACTGCCTGACCGAGGCGCTCGGCCTCTCGCTGCCGGGCAACGGCACGGTGCTGGCGACCCATGCGGACCGCAAGCGCCTCTTCGTGGAGGCTGGCCACCTGATCGTGGATCTGGCGCGCCGCTATTACGAGCAGGACGACACATCCGTGCTGCCGCGCTCCGTTGCAAGCTTCGAGGCGTTCGAGAACGCCATGACCCTCGACATCGCCATGGGCGGCTCCACCAACACAGTGCTGCACCTACTGGCCGCCGCCCACGAGGGCGAGGTGGATTTCACCATGAAGGACATCGACCGCCTGTCGCGCCGGGTGCCTGTGCTCTGCAAGGTCGCGCCCGCAGTGGCCGATGTCCACATCGAGGATGTGCATCGCGCCGGCGGCATCATGGGCATTCTCGGCGAGCTCGATCGCGCTGGCCTCATCCATCGGAACACTTCCACCGTCCACAGCGAGAGCCTGGGCCACGCGCTCGACCGCTGGGACGTGATGCGCACCAACAGCGAGGCCGTCCGCACCTTCTTTCAGGCTGCGCCGGGCGGCGTGCCGACCCAGGTGGCCTTCAGCCAGGACCGCCGCTGGGAGGAACTCGACCTCGACCGTCAGAAGGGCGTGATCCGCGAGAAATCCCATGCCTTCTCGAAGGATGGTGGCCTCGCGGTGCTCTATGGCAATCTTGCGGAGGACGGCTGCATCGTGAAGACGGCGGGCGTCGATGAGAGCATTCTCACCTTCAGCGGCCCGGCCAAGGTCTTCGAGAGCCAGGACGATGCCGTGAAGGGAATCCTCGGCGGAGCCGTGAAGGCCGGCGATGTGGTGGTGATCCGCTACGAAGGGCCGCGCGGCGGTCCCGGCATGCAGGAGATGCTCTATCCCACGAGCTACCTGAAATCGAAGGGTCTCGGAAAGGCCTGCGCGCTCATCACCGACGGCCGCTTCTCGGGCGGCACTTCGGGCCTTTCCATCGGCCACGCTTCGCCGGAAGCCGCGGAAGGCGGCCTTATCGGCCTCGTGGAGGAGGGGGATCGGATCGAGATCGATATCCCGAACCGCACGATCCGGCTCGCGGTGTCCGATGAGGTCATCGCCACCCGGCGCGCCGCCGAGGAGGCGAGGGGCGCCAAGGCCTGGAAGCCCCACGCGGAGCGTCCGCGCAAGGTCTCGACCGCGCTGAAGGCCTATGCGGCCATGGCGACCAGCGCCGCCCGCGGTGCTGTGCGCGTCCTGCCGGATTAAACGCAGGCCGTGAGCCTGCTGACGAAACGCCATTCAAATGGCCCCGCTGCTCAATCCTGCGGCGGGGCTTTTTTCATGGAGCCGGGAGCGGCGGATTCACGCAGGTTTGAAGTCCGGCCACGCTTCGCATCCTATTGCTCGTTTCGAAGATATTCCTTTGTGTTCAAAGGCTTGGCCTTATGTCGTCAGCTTGGCTGGCAGCCCCTGTCATGACGGCTTGCCGCCGTTCCGGCTCGAAACTTTGAGAAAGGGCTCGCGTTGGCCTCTGACCTGACGGTGCCGTCCGTGCACCGCATCTCAAGCAGGGAGAGACGACATGAGACGAACGATGATGACGGCGGCCCTCGTGTTCATCGCCGGCACGGCCGGCGCCATGGCGCAGCCTTATCTTTATCCGACCCCTGTGCCGAACGCGAGCGGATCGCTCACAACGAACCCTGGAGCTTATGGCCCGCCCGGGGCTATGGTCCCCGGAGAGGGAGTGACGGTCGGTACCTGCCCGCCGCCGCCCAACGCCAGCGGGTCGATGGCGACCAATCCGTGCTCCTATTACAATATGGGCACGGCCCCCGGCATGGACGTGACGAATACCGGCTCGATCCTCATGCAGCCTGCGCCTGCGTATGAGCCCATGTACGGACCCGGTCCGGTTCCGAATGCCAGCGGGTCGCAGGTGACCAATCCCTATACCTATGGCAATACGCGCCCACGCTAACAGTTAGCGCTGAGAGCTAAGCCAAGCCCCGCCGGCCCCGCCGGTGGGGCTTACTCTGTGGGTGAGACCCAACAGATGTCGTAACTATATTTCTTTCATGTTCTGGTTCAGCTGGAAGATCCTCCCGCCGCAGAGGGAGGTATCCTGTTGAGGTTCCGGAATGATGAACCGGCGGATCGTCAGGGTCACTGCCTTCGCCCTTACGTTAGGTGCGGCCGCCTGCACGGTGCATGCGCAGAGCCCGAGAGATGAGCTCGAGAAAATCCTGAAACCCCAGGTTCGATCATGCTTCGTCATCCCGTACACTGCGCGGAACGACCCTCCCGTGAAGCTCGAAGTCGGCTTGAACCACGACGGGACGCTCGCCCAGGCGCCGATTGTCGTGGAGGGCGATCCTGAGTCTCCCGTCGCGCGGGCAGCCGTCAGGGCATTTGAACGATGCGCTCCGTTTGCCATCCTGGCGCCCTTTGCAAAGGACTATCCGATCTGGAAGCGCCTGCGGGTGACATTCAATGCCAAGCGAGGGTCTTAAGGTACCCGCGACATTCCCTCTGCGCGGATGACCGCCCGGAACGGTCCGTATTCGGTCTGTTTGCGTAAATCGAGCTGGACGCGCCCGCTGGCGCCGGTGCGTACGGAATCGGAGCCCCGCGAGCGGCTGGAGCCGATCACCGTGTCGGCACGGACACGGCCGCTGATGCGCACGCAGGTGTCGGAGCCCTGGAGGGCTGAAAAGCCCGGCGGGCAGGCGGCCGCCGGGAAGGTGCTGGCGGCGAGGCCCGCCAGCCCGAGGCCGGCGGCGGCCAGGATGAGAAAGGGTCTTTGCATCGGCCTCTCCAGTCCAGACAACTCGCACCATAGCGCAGGATGGGCGGCTTTGCGCGCCTTTTGTCGAAGGGGTCTGGAGCGTCTCAGAGATGCGTCAGGATGTTGACCAGACGGCCGAGGGGATCGCGCACAAAGAAGCGCCGCACGCCCCAGGGCTCATTGGCGGGTCCGTATTCGATGGGAAACCCCGCCTGCTTCATGCGCTCGAGGGCCGTGTCGACATCGTCCACCTCGATCGAAAGGTCGGGAACCGGCGTGCCGGAGCCGCCCTGCACCGCAATGCTGATCTGGACATTCATGGCTTCACGCGAGCCGTAAGTGACGAGCCAGCCGTGATCCATGAGCAATTCGAGACCGAGCACATCGTGATAGAAGCGCCGGGCAGCCTCGAAATCCTGGCTCGCGATATTGGCGACGATCCGTTTCACCTTCATGGAAACCTCCTTCGTCTTCAGGCACCCTGTTCGAGGAGAGCCGGCAGGATCTGCCGCGCGATGAGCATGGCCGGCTCTACGTGGCTCTCATCGTAGACGCCCTCCCGGTCGAGCAAATTGACGGTCCCCAGCACCGCGCCGCCGAAGACGATGGGCAGGTTCATTACGCAGCCGAGGCCCAGGCCCGTAATGGTTTCATGGTCCGGAAAGAGCGGCGCGAAGCCCGCGGGAGTCTTGGCCAGGAACGGTTTCATCTCGCTGCGCACGCGCTGCGTATAGGCGTTCGGCAGCACCGGCTTGCGGCCACCGACAGCGTAGACCTCCGGGTTGGTCGAGTGGATGCGTTCCACCTCCTTCCCGCCCGCGAGCATCCGCGTGACTGTGTAGAGGCGATAGCCCACGGCTTTAGCGAAAGCCTCCCCGGCGGCCTCGAGAACGGCGCGGGGCTGGTCGGGCGCGGCCCAGGCTTCCTGAACCTGCAGGGCCAATCGCTGGAGATCCGTCATCATGTCGTCCTTATGCGGAATCTAAGGAGGGAAAGCCGGTTGATTGCCGGCCCGGAATCTTCTTGCCGTGCCTCACGCAGACAGGGAAGCCGAAAACCGTGCGTGCCAGGCATGGGCTGCAAAAATTCAGAGGATTTCCGATACGGACTATACGTTGTGCTGATGAAAAAAGGGCCGGACATATGTCCGGCCCCAACTTCGTTCGGTGCCTTGCAGGAGGCTATTATGCGGCCTTCACGCCCTGCAGGAAGGTGGCGACCTCCTCGCCGAGGCTGGAGGAATGCTGCGCCAATCCCTGCGCGGCGCCGAGTACCTGCGAGGCGGCAGCGCCCGTCTCTCCAGCGCCGTTACGGACATCGTCGATGCTGCCCGTGACCATCTCGGTGCCACGTGCCGCTTCCTGCACGTTGCGGGAGATTTCCGACGTCGCGGCGCCCTGTTGCTCCATGGCGGCCGCGATCGAAACGGAGATCTGGGACATTTCCGAGATCGTCTTCACGATGGAGTGGATCGCGTTGACGGCCTCTGCGGTTGCCTGCTGCACGGAGCCGATCTGAGACGAGATCTCGTCCGTGGCCTTGGCGGTCTGGTTCGCAAGCTCCTTCACCTCGGAGGCCACGACCGCGAAGCCCTTGCCGGCCTCGCCTGCGCGCGCCGCCTCGATGGTGGCGTTGAGCGCAAGAAGGTTGGTCTGGCCCGCAATGCTGTTGATGAGCTGGATCACCGTTCCGATCTTCTCGGCCGTCTCGGCCAGTGCCTGCACGGTCTCGTTGGTGCGCTGCGCATCGGCCACGGCACGGTCGGCGATCTGCGAGGACTGGTTCACCTGAGAGGCGATCTCGCGAATAGAAATCGAGAGCTCTTCGGTGGCGGCCGCGACGGTCTGGACGTTCATCGAGGTCTGCTGCGCTGCCGAGGCCACGTTCACGGCCTGATGGGTCGTACGGTCTGCCACCTGGGCCATGGACTGGGCCGTCGCCTGCATCTCGGAGGAGGCGGCTGTCAGACCGTCCGTGAGGGCCATTACGTTGGCCTCGAAATGCTTCGTCAGCCGGTCGAGCATCTCGGCCCGGCGTGTCTTGGCATCGGCTTCCTGTGCCGCCACGGCGTCCGCCTCGGCCTTCGCGATCATCGCATCCTTGAACACCTGGACGGCGCCGGCCATGACGCCGATTTCATCGTGCCGCGACGTTCCCTCGACCGGCGTGTCGAGATTGCCCGCCGCGAGGCCCCGCATGCTGGCAACGAGCTTCTGGATCGGCCGCGAGATGCTACGCCCGAGGCCGAAGGCTACGGCGAGCTGAAGAACCAGCGCCACGCCGATCAGGCCGAGGAACAGGTTCCGGTAATAGGATGCGAGCGCCTGGAGATCGTCGATATAGACGCCCGTGCCGATCATGATCTGCCACTTGGGGAAGGGCGCCGCATAGGTCAGCTTCGGGCTGGGAGCGGTCTGGTTCGGCTTTGGCCATTGATACTCGACGAAACCGCCGCCTGCCTTGGCGGCATTGACCATTTCGGTCACGAAGGGGCGCCCGGTGGGGTCTCTCAGGCCCGACTGGTCCTTGCCGATCAGCTGCTTGCTGAACGGGTGCATGACCGTGATCTGATTGAAGTTATGGGCGAAGAAATACTCTTCCCCGCTGTAGCGCAGGATTTCGAGGGAGGCCAAGGCCTGCTTCTTGGCGTCGTCGACGCTCATTTCCCCGCGCGAGGCCTTGGCCTCGAAATCCGCCATGATGCTGACGGCCACATCCGTCAGATGCTTCAGTTCGGCCTGCTTCTGGCCGACGAGGACGTTCGATATCGTCGAGGATCCGTAGATGGCGAGCGCGACGAGGGCGACGATGCTCATCGCCATGCCCGCATAGAACCGCCCGCTGATATTCCAGAGTTTCGCTAAAGACATATGTGCCCCCAATGGCCTTTGTCCGGCCGAGGCAGGCCTCGTCGCACACGTCGTGCTTCGTCGCCGGCACGATATCCTGAATGTCGCGGAGAGGCCGGCGCAGCCGGTCAATGGAAATCTACAGGAGGTATCGTTACGAAGAGCTTACGGGTGATGCGGAAAATGTCGCGAAGCGCAGTCTTGGGCGCAGTTTTCTTTGCGGCACATGCGCGCCAATACTGAGTGAATATTACAAAAATAGCACCCTGCCGAGGTTCGCCCAAGCCTTCCGTCAATGGATCTCGCTTGCCCGCATGGCCTCGACGCGGATCTCTTCCGTGAGCTGCGCCTTGAGGTCCGAGAAGGCCGGGCTGGTCTTCATGGTGTAGTGGCGCGGATGCGGCAGGTCGACCGGAATGTCAGCCTTGATCCGGCCCGGCCGCGCTGTCATGACGATCACGCGAGAGGCGAGGAAGATGGCCTCCTCGATGTCGTGGGTCACGAACAGCACGGTCTTGCGCTCGCGCTCCCAGATCCCCAGCAGAAGCTCCTGCATGAGGGAGCGGGTCTGGTTGTCGAGGGCGCCGAACGGCTCGTCGAGGAGCAGGATGGCGGGATCGTTCGCGAGCGCCCGCGCGATGGCCGTGCGCTGCTGCATGCCGCCGGACAACTGCTTGGGATAATGGTTCTCGAATCCGCGCAGCCCCACCTTCTCGATGTAGGAGGCCACGATCTCGCGCCTTTGTGCGAGCGGCACTCCTTTTTCGCGCAGGCCATAGGCGATGTTGTCCGCCACCGTCAGCCACGGGAACAGGGTGTAGGACTGGAACACCATGCCCCGGTCGGCGCCCGGCCCCTTGATCGCCCGGCCCTTGAGGGAGACCTGGCCCGTGCTCGGCCGGTCGAGGCCCGCGACGATGCGCAGGAGGGTGGATTTTCCGCAGCCCGACGGGCCCAGGATGGTGATGAAGTCGTTCTCGGCCACCGTGAGGCTCGTAGGCTCGAGAGCGCGTACCGGTTCGCCCCCACGCATGCCGGGAAAGACCCGCGAAACGTTGTCGATGGTCAGGATCGTGCTGGTCATGCGAGCCGCCACGGAAAGAGCGCCCGGTTCAGGCCCTTGAACAGAAAGTCCGAGATCAGGCCGATGATCCCGATGACGATAATCCCGAAGATCATCTGGCCGGTGGCGAGAAGCGCCTGGCTGTCGATGATCATGTGGCCGATGCCCGAGGAGGAGCCGATCAACTCGGCGACGATCACGTAGGTCCAGGCCCAGCCGAGCACGAGCCGCAGGATCTCGGCGATCTCGGGGGCGTTGGCCGGGATGAGTACGCGCTTGACCACGCCGCGATCGTTCGAGCCCAGCGTATAGGCGGCCTCGACCAGGTCGCGGCGCGTGTTGCCCACGGCGACTGCCACCATCAGAATGATCTGGAAGACGGATCCGATGAAGATGACCAGGAGCTTCTGCATCTCGCCGATGCCCGCCCAGAGAATGAGGAGCGGAATGAAGGCGGAGGCCGGCAGATAGCGCGCGAAGGATACGAAGGGCTCGAGGAGCGCCTCGATGGACTTGTAGGCGCCCATCATCACGCCGAGCGGCACGGCGACGATGGCAGCCATCACAAAGCCGCCGAGCACCCGCCACACGGTGACGCCGATATCGGTGAGGAAGCCGAACCGGGTGAGGAGCAGCCACCCGTCATTGAGCATGGTGATCGGGTCGGCCAGGAACGTGCGCGACACGAATCCGCCCAGGGTCGCAATGGCCCAGGCCGCGACGAAGAGCACGAAGAAAGAGATGCCGAGGACGATGCGGACGCCCTGGCTCACAGGTTCGAGGGGTCGGTTCATGCAAGCACTGTTCCGCCGCCCGACGGGTAGGAGTCTGCCGGGCGGCAACGGAGGTTCGATGAGGGAGCGGCGTTCCGACGTGAGGCCGGAACACCGCAGGAGCGTTCGTTCCTACTGGATGAAGCGCGTATCGGCGAGAGCGTTCATGTCGGGCTTCTGCTTGATGATGCCGACTTCCAGCAGAAGGTCCGCGGCCTCGTCCGAGAAGGTCTTGAACTCGCTGCCGAAGAACTTCTTATTCGCCTCGCGGTCCTGCCAGCGCAGGAACTTGGCGGAGGCTCCGAAGGCTTCTCCGGTCTGCTTCACGTCGGCACCCATGATCTCGTAGGACTTGGCCGGATCCTTGGCGATCATGTCAAGGGCCTCGAAGTAGCTGTCGGCGAGCGCCTTGGCGGCCTTCGGGTTGTCTTCGAGGAATTTCGGCGTGCAGCCGAAGGTGTCCATGACCATCGGATAGTCGAGGGTGGTGGCGATGATCTTTCCGGCCTGGGGGGCGGCGCGCACGGACGAGAGATAGGGCTCGTAGGTCATGGCCGCGTCGTTCTGGCCGGCGATGAAGGCCTGGGCGGCAGGGCCGGGCTCCATGTTGACGACCGTGACGTCCTTCACCGAGAGGCCGTTCTTCTTCAACATCCAGGCGAGCGCGAAATAGGGCGAGGTGCCGGGCGCGGAGGCCGCCACGGTCTTGCCCTTCAGGTCCTTGATGGACGCGGTGTTGCTGCGCACCACCATTCCGTCCGCGCCGTAGCTCTTGTCGAGCTGGAAAATCTGCTTCGTCGGGACACCGTTGGCATTCCACACGACCCAGGTCTCGACCGTGGTTGCGGCGCATTGAATGTCGCCGGACTGGATGGCGAGGTGACGGCTCGCCTGCGGGACCTTCTTCAAGGTGACGTCGAGGCCGTTCTTCTTGAAGATGCCGGCTTCCTTGGCGAGCGTGAGTGGCGCGAAGCCCGTCCAGCCCGAGATGCCGACCGCCACCTTCGTCTCCTGCGCCGAGGCGGCGCCTGTCGCTAGCGCAAGGAGCGCCAATCCACCCATGATTGCTTTCATCGTGACCTCCACTTCACCCTTCGCCTTGCCCGACGGGACCCGCCGACGCCTCTGGTCGCTCTGTTCTGTACGGGTTTTGCAAGCGCGTGAAGCGGATCGCAACACGCGCGCGGCGCGATGTCAAATGTATAGACATGACGAAGGTACACCCTTTCGTATCATGCCTGGGAGTCATCCTCCTCCGCTGCCGTGGGCTCGATCTCGATCAGGACCGCGCGTCCGGCGCCAGACAGGGGGATAAGGTCGGAGGTCGGCTCGATCGACAGGGTGTCGAGGGGCGCGAGGGCATGGACGATTCCGTCCGTCTGCACATCGAGGCTGCCGCCCAGAGCGACGATGAAGGCTGCGGCAAGACCCTCTGACAGCAGTGCGACGCCGGATTCGAGAATGCGTGTCCGATGCTGGAAATGCCCTCGCCGCGTCATCACGTTGAGGTCGCGAATCGGGCCGGACAGCAGCTTTCCGGCGGTGCTGTCATCCCCGGAGAAGGATAGCTTGGCGCCGCTTCCCTCCAGGCGGTAGGGCACGCCTTCCACGATCAGTTCGATCCCGTCACCCTCGGCCACGATCAGGGTCCGGTCGATGCCCGGAAAGACCGAAAAGGGTCCGTCCGAGGCGACATCGGCCATGCTGATGCGCCAGCCGAACCCGTCGAGGTCCGTGCCCGGCGGAAAAACCGCGACCTCGGCGGTGGTGCCGCCGCCGTTCTTCCAGGGAACCCTGGCGAGATCGGCGGCGCGGATCACACGTGATGCCATCAGAAAGTCTCAGCGCAGGCTGGGGAGGTTGAGCCCATGCTCGCGGGCGCAGTCGATCGCGATCTCGTAGCCCGCATCCGCGTGGCGCATGACGCCGGTCGCAGGATCGTTCCACAGAACGCGCTCGATGCGCTTGGCGGCTTCCGGCGTGCCGTCGCAGACGATCACCATGCCGGAATGCTGGGAGAAGCCCATCCCGACGCCGCCGCCATGGTGCAGGGACACCCAGGTGGCGCCGGACGCGCAGTTGAGGAGCGCATTCAGCAGGGGCCAGTCGGAGACCGCGTCCGAGCCGTCCTTCATGGCCTCGGTCTCCCGGTTCGGGCTCGCCACCGAGCCGGAATCGAGATGGTCGCGGCCGATCACGACGGGCGCCTTCAACTCGCCCTTCGCGACCATCTCGTTGAATGCGAGGCCAAGGCGGTGACGGTCGCCGAGGCCGACCCAGCAGATGCGGGCCGGCAGGCCCTGGAACTTGATGCGCTCCCTGGCCATGTCGAGCCAGTTGTGCAGGTGCTTGTTGTCCGGCAGGAGCTCCTTCACCTTGGCGTCGGTGCGGTAGATGTCCTCCGGATCCCCTGACAGGGCCGCCCAGCGGAACGGGCCGATGCCGCGGCAGAAGAGCGGGCGGATATAGGCCGGCACGAAGCCCGGGAACGCGAAGGCGTCCTCAACGCCTTCCTCCTTGGCCATCTGACGGATGTTGTTGCCGTAATCGAGGGTCGGTACGCCGGCCTTGTGGAAATCGAGCATGGCGCGCACGTGCTCGGCCATGGAGCGTTTGGCCGCGTGTTCGACGGCCTTGGGATCGCTCTCGCGCTTCGCCTCCCATTCGGCGAGGCTCCAGCCCTTCGGCAGGTAGCCGTTGATCGGGTCGTGGGCAGAGGTCTGGTCAGTCACCGCATCCGGGCGGATGCCGCGGCGGTAGATCTCGGGGAAGATCTCGGCCGCATTGCCGAGAAGGCCGACCGAGAGGGGCTTCTTCTCCCGGCAGGATTGCTCGATCATGGCGAGTGCCTCGTCGAGACTGTCGGCCCGGCGGTCCACATAGCCGGTCTTCAGGCGCATCTCGATGCGGCTCGGCTGGCATTCCACCGCGAGGCAGGAAGCGCCTGCCATGGTGGCCGCGAGCGGCTGCGCGCCGCCCATGCCGCCGAGGCCCGCCGTGAGAATCCAGCGGCCGGAAAGGTCCCCGCCATAATGCTGCCGGCCGACCTCCACGAAGGTCTCGTAGGTGCCCTGCACGATGCCCTGGCTGCCGATGTAGATCCAGGACCCCGCGGTCATCTGGCCGTACATCATGAGGCCTTTGCGATCGAGCTCATGGAACGTGTCCCAGGTCGCCCAATGCGGGACGAGATTGGAATTGGCGATGAGCACCCGCGGCGCATCCGCGTGGGTGCGGAAGACGCCGACGGGCTTGCCCGACTGCACCAGGAGCGTCTCATCGGCTTCAAGGTTCTTCAGGGCCGCGACGATGCGGTCGAAGCTCTCCCAGTCCCGCGCGGCGCGTCCGATGCCGCCATAGACCACGAGCTCGCCGGGCTTCTCGGCCACGTCCGGGTCGAGGTTGTTCATGAGCATGCGCAGGGGCGCTTCCGTGAGCCAGCTCTTGGCCGACAGCTCGGTTCCGTGCGCGGCGCGGATCACGCGGGCATTGTCGATGCGGGGCATGGGCGGTTCCTCTCTTAGGCCGGATATGTCGAAAATGCGGGGCAGGGCACTAAGGCAGCGGACGTCACGGCTGTCTCCCGGTGACGGACGGGAGGGACGCATGACCGGCCGCTTCCGCGAGCGCCCCGGAGGTCACGAGGGCCGCGGCAAGTTCCATCTCGGGCGCCATGTGACGGTCGTCGGCCAGGTGGGGCACCTTGGCGCGCAGGATCGCACGGGCAGCCTCCAGGGACTCGCTGGAGCGCATGGGCGCATGGAAATCGCAACCCTGCGCGGCGGCCAGAAGCTCGATGCCGATCACGTTCGCGGCGTTCTGCGCCATGGGGATCAGGCGCCGCGCCCCATGGGTCGCCATCGACACATGGTCCTCCTGGTTGGCGGAGGTCGGGATGGAATCGACGCTCGCCGGATAGGCACGCTGCTTGTTCTCGGATACGAGGGCGGCGGCCGTGACCTGCGGAATCATGAAGCCGGAATTGAGCCCGGGCTTCGGGGTGAGGAAGGCCGGAAGGCCCGAAAGCGCCGGATCAACCAGCATGGCGATGCGCCGCTCGGAGAGCGAGCCGATCTCGCACAACGCCATGGCAATCATGTCGGCCGCGAAGGCCACCGGCTCCGCGTGGAAGTTGCCGCCCGAGATCACTTCCCCGGTTTCGGAGAAGACGAGCGGGTTATCCGACACGCCGTTCGCCTCGGTCGCGAGAGTGTTACCGGCCTGGCGCAGCAGGTCGAGCACGGCGCCCATCACCTGCGGCTGGCAGCGCAGGCAATAGGGATCCTGCACCCGCTCGTCGTTGGTGAGGTGGGAGGCGCGGATCGCGCTGCCGCGCATCAGGGCCCGCAGGGCGGCCGCCACCTCGATCTGCCCGCGATGGCGGCGCAGATCCTGAATGCGCGGATCGAACGGACCGTCGGAGCCCTTCGCGGCGTCGGTCGCGAGAGCCCCGGTCACGAGCGCGGCCTGGAACACTCGCTCCGCCTCGAAGAGGCCTGCGAGCGCGAGAGCCGTAGAAACCTGTGTGCCGTTGAGGAGCGCAAGGCCCTCCTTGGGACCGAGGACAAGGGGTTCGAGGCCCGCATCCCGAAGCGCTATCTCGGCCGGAACCGTCTCGCCCTTCACCGAGAAGGCGCCGACGCCCATCAGGGCCGCGGTCATGTGGGCCAGGGGCGCGAGGTCTCCGGAAGCTCCCACCGATCCCTGGCCGGGAATGACCGGAACGAGCCCCGCTTCCAGGCAGCGGGCGAGATGTTCCACGGTGCTCCATCGGACGCCCGACGCGCCCTGGGCGAGACTTGCGAGCTTGAGCGCCAGGACGAGCCGCACCACCGGCACGGGCAGAGGCTCGCCGACGCCTGCCGCATGGGAGAGCACGATATTGCGCTGAAGCGTCGTCAGATCGGCTGCGCCGATGCGAACGCTCGCAAGTTTTCCGAAGCCCGTATTGATACCGTAGACCGGATCGCCCTTTGCGACGATGGCCTCGATGGTGCGGGCGCCTGCCTCGATCTTCGGGCGGCATTGGGCGTCGAGCGCGACGGCCGCACCGCGATAGACCCTGTGCCAGTCCGTCAGCGCGACGGAGCCGGGCGTGAGCGTGACGGTTCCGGTCATTGTCCTCTCCAGATACGGGCATGCAGGGGGTTGAAGCCGATGCGGTAGACCAGCTCGGCCGGGCGTTCGATGTTCCAGATGGCGAGGTCGCATTGCTTGCCGACCTCCAGGGTCCCAGCCTCGCTTAGCCGACCGAGGGCGCGGGCCGCCTCGCGGGTGATACCCGCAAGGCATTCCTCGACGGTCAGGCGGAACAGGGTCGCGCCCATGTTCATGGTAAGAAGGAGCGAGGTCAGCGGCGAGGTGCCTGGATTGCAGTCCGTCGCTAGAGCGAGCCGCACCCCATGGCGACGGAATGCGTCCAACGGCGGCAGCTTCGTCTCGCGAAGCATGTAGAAGGCGCCGGGCAGGAGCACCGCAACGGTACCGGCCTTCGCCATGGCGGCAGCGCCGTCCTCATCGGTATGTTCGAGATGGTCCGCCGACAGGGCCCCGAAGCCGGCGGCGAGCTTCGCGCCGTGGAGGTTCGAAAGCTGGTCGGCATGGAGCTTCACCTTCAGGCCGAGGCCCTTGGCGGCCTCGAAGACGCGAGCCGTCTGCTCCGGCGAGAAGGCGATGCCCTCGCAGAAGGCGTCGACCGCATCGACCAGTCCCTCGCGAGCAAGGGCGGGTAGCATGTCCCGGCAGACCGACTCGATATACGCGTCCTTCTCACCGTTCGCCTCTGGCGGCAGGGCATGGGCTCCGAGAAAGGTCGTGACCACCGTTACCGGCCGCTCGGCCGCAAGACGCCTCGCGGCGCGCAGCATCCGCGCTTCGGTCTCCCGGTCGAGGCCGTAGCCCGACTTGACCTCTACGGTAGTGCAGCCTTCGGCGATGAGATGGTCGAGGCGGGGGAGGGCGCCGGCCACGAGCGAATCCTCGTCGGCCGCGCGGGTCGCCTTGACGGTCGAGAGAATGCCGCCGCCCGCGCGGGCAATCTCCTCATAGCTCGCGCCCTTGAGGCGCAATTCGAATTCATGGGCCCGGTCGCCGCCGAAGACCAGGTGGGTGTGGCAATCTACGAGACCGGGCGTAATCCAGCGGCCTTCGCAGTCGATCCGCTCCGCAGCGTCCCAGCGGGACGGCAGGTCGCTCACCGGCCCAGCGAAGGCGATCCTTCCACCCTGAGCCGCAACGGCGCCGTTTTCTACGATCCCAAGCCCCTCTCGGCTCTCGGAAAGAGTGGCGAGGCGGGCATTGTGCCAGATCCGGTCGAAGCGCATGGCGGGCTCCTCTCAGGCGGTTAATGTCTATACATAAGCGCGAACAAATTTTATTGTCTAGACTTATTCGACGCCGTGCGATGGAGTTGCCGGTGAGGCGTCGGGATCGGGGAGGTGGGGCGATGACGGCGTGGGCGCAGACAATTCCGGGCGGACAGCGCCACCGTGATCGCTGACGGCGAGGATCGGCGCATGAGCGGCGCAGACATGGCGAAGATCGAGTCCTCCGGCGGGAAACATCTCTACCAGAGGATCCGGGACGATATCGAGGCGCGGATCATGTCCGGCGAGTGGCCGCCGGGCCACCGGGTGCCATTCGAGCACGAGCTGATGGCCGAATACGGTTGCTCGCGCATGACCGTGAACAAGGTGCTTTCGACCCTAGCCGCTAACGGGCTCATCACCCGCCGCCGGCGCGCGGGCTCCATCGTGGCGGAGCCCAGCAAGGAGCGGGCAGTCCTGGAGATTCAAGATTTCGCCCTGGAGGCTGCCCGCACCGGAACGACCTATCGCTTCAAGATCCTGCGCCGGACGATCGAGCCTCTCGATGCCGCGGCGGCGCAACGCACCGGCTTGCCCGCCGGCACCGAGATGCTGTCCCTGACGACCCTGCATCTGATGGACGAGGTGCCGGGCGCCTATGAGCAGAGGCTGATCAATCTTGCGACGGTGCCCGAGGCGGCGGACGAGACATTCGCCAAGGATCCTCCCGGCACGTGGCTTCTGCGGCGCGTGCCCTGGACGGACGCCGAACATGTGGTACGCGCCATGAGTGCGGATAGCGCCCTTGCCAAGCGGCTGCAGATCCAGACCGGCGCCGCCTGCCTGGTCCTGGAACGCCGTACCTGGCAGGCCGGGGCCTTCGTGACCGAGGCACGCATCGCCTATCCAGGCGACCGGCATCATTTGGTGGGTCGTTTCTCGCCTGCCACGCCGGGGGCGACTGCCGGGCCGTGAGGAGCCGCCTCATTTAAGCGGAATCTCTCCGCCGATCTCGACGCGGCCGCTCGCCTTATCCATGAGGCATACGCTGGCGACGGGCGGTTTCTTATCTTTACCCGAGGTGCGCCGTGTGAGGATGGCCAGCGCGTAGCTCTCAGACCCGAAGGGATCGATGGCCACTTCCACCTGCCCAAGACCCATTATCTTCGCCTGGGCGAGGCAACCCTGCCGCAGCTTGTCCCGCATCGCCTGCCACGCATCGTCGGAACTTGCCCCAACGGGTGTTGCGAGGAGGCATGCGCCGAGGAGGAGGGCGGCGCTCTTTATGAAGTTTGGGCGAAGGCATCGTTTCATCTGCGCAGTGGAAATCACAGCATTCCTAAGAGCCAAGTTTCTCTCCCCATGAACCAGGCTGTCCAGTCTGCAGTGCTTCGCGACCTGTGACGATTCGAGGGAGACACTGCAAGGAAAACGCCCGCGTGGACAGGCCCTGCGACGACTTGCAGACGTGCGGTTGCGCACGGAATGACATTTCAGGTAATGAAATATCATAGAACATCACTTTCGTGCTGGAGAAGCAGACGATGGCTACTCTTAAGAACGTTGCCGGAAGCGGCTACGGAAACCTCTATGTCGATTCGCTGATCTGGGGCGGCAAGGCTTGGGACGTGTCCCAGGAGCCGCTCCTCGTCTTTTTCGGCGAAAATTCCAACTTTGATGCCGCGAGAACTGTGCATCCTGCGTTTCCGAACGATTGGTACTCGGACGGGTCTTTCCGTACCAGCTGGTACGATATTTATAAGGATACCTTTGCTGAGGTTGCCGGTGTTTATGCGAGCGTGGCCAATATTCCGTTCGCCATGCCCGACGATGTCCAGGACGCCAACATCGTCTGGTGGTGGTATGGAGGAATGGGCAATGTGGCCGGATGGCATGAATCCCCGGACCAGAGCGAGGATTACAGCCAACGTTGGGGCATCTTCAACAGCTTCTCACCGGGTGGATTCAAGCATGGCGGCCAGGTCCGGTCGACCATCATTCACGAGATTGGGATCGGTCTAGGGCTGGCACCGTCCCATAGCGGGGGCGTGTTGGGCGATGCGACGTCATTCCCCGGTGTACATGCACCCAACGACCTGGGCGATTTCGGCCTGAACCAGACCGTCTATACCATCATGTCGGACAATGACGGCCTCAACACGGCTCCGCCCGATGCTGAGAAAGGGCAGTATGGCTACCAGGGCGGTCTCGGTGCCTTCGATATCGCGGCGTTGCAGGCTCTCTACGGCCCTAACATGACCACCGCCGCCGGCAACGACGTCTATACCCTGCCGACCGCGAATGTACCCGGCACGGGCTGGTCCTCGATCTGGGATGCGGGCGGCACGGACACCATCAGCGCGGCAGGCTCGACGGCCGGCGTGACGATCGACCTGCGGGCCGCCAGCCTGCAGCAGGGCGATCCGCATGCAGGCGGTTACATCTCGGCACAGAAAGGCATCTCAGGCGGATTTACCATTGCCAATGGCGTGGTCATCGAGAACGCCACCGGCAGCGCGTTCGACGACACGCTGATCGGGAACAGCGCGACCAACATCCTCGACGGCGGAGCCGGCAACGATACGTACTATGTCGATTCACCGAACGACGTCGTGATCGACTCGGGCGGCACCGACACCGTCTACGCAACCTTCGATTTCGCGGACCCGGCGATCGAGAAGGTGTATGTGAACGGGGTTTTGAAGTCGGGCACCGCTCCCGGGCCGGGCACGAATCCTGGAGCGGGCAATGGCTCCGGCTCGGGCGGTCAGCCGGTTGTCAACGGCTATCGCGTCCTCACGGGAGGCTCCAAGAACGATGCCCTGATCGGTCAGGGCGGCAACGATAAGCTTTATGGCGGGCTCGGTAAGGATGTGCTGACCGGCGGGGCGGGCAAGGACATCTTCGTGTTCAACACCAAGCCCAGCAAGGCCAATATGGACAAGATCACGGACTTTTCCGTGAAGGACGACACGATCTGGCTCGACAATAAGTACATGGCCAAGCTCGGCAAGGGCACGGAGACAAAGCCGGGTAAGCTCAACAAGGGCTTCTTCACCCTCGGCTCCAAGGCCAAGGACAAGAACGATTACCTGATCTACGACAACAAGAAGGGCGTGCTTTTCTATGATTCCGATGGCTCAGGCAGTCACAAGGCGGTCGAGCTTGCCACGCTCAAGAAGGGCCTCAAAATGACCTATCACGACTTCATGGTCATTTGAGCAAAGGGAACTCCGAGATCCATGCCGGCTCTGCTCCTCCATGGATCTTAAGTGTTTGCGTAATGACCCCGGCAGCGCATTCCTACTCTCCTCCCCCTTGCGGGGAGGAGATGGAGGCGAGGGCACGAGCACCAAGATTCCAGGACATGGCGCCTCATGCCACTACACGGGCACAAGGAGAAGAATCACGTCGAGCTTCGCCCCCGTCTTGTTCCGTCGGTCTTGGCTGCTTGCCCTAAAGCATCGGACCCAAAAGTGGATTTGCACTTTTGGGACTCATCCGATGCTTTCTCTTTGGGTAAGAGCATCGTTGACGCGGAAAACCGGGTCCACTTTTCCGCACGATGCTCTAGTCCTGGTCAGCTCTCGCGGATCGAGGTCCGCTTCCGAAGAAGCGGGCCCGGATGGTTCGAAGAAGGCTTAGGAGCGCTTCGGGATGTCGAGCCCCCGCTGCACGGCGGGGCGGGCGAGGCCGCGTTCCAGCCAGGCAGGGACATTGGCGAGAGCGTCGAACTCCACGAGTTCACGCGCGCCGTAAAAGCCGACGAGGTTGCGCACCCAGCCGAGGAGCGAGATGTCCGCGATGGTGTAGTCCGCTCCCATGATCCACTCGCGTCCTTCGAGCCGCTTATCGAGCACGCCGAGCAGACGCTTCGATTCGGCGCGATAGCGCTCGAGGGGACGCTTGTCCTCGATCTCGCGGCCCGCGAACTTATGGAAATAGCCGAGCTGGCCGAACATCGGGCCTACAGCCGCCATCTGGAAGAACACCCATTGGATGGTCTCGTAGCGCAGGGCCGGATCGGTCGGCAGGAGCTTGCCGGTCTTCTCCGCGAGATAGAGCAGGATCGCGCCGGATTCGAACAGGGCGAGCGGCTTGCCGCCGGGACCGTCGGGATCGAGAATCGCCGGAATCTTGCCATTCGGGTTGAGCGAGAGAAACTCGGGTGTCCAGGTTTCGTCCTTGCCGATCTCGATGAGGTGCGGCTCGTATGGGAGACCGATTTCCTCAAGGGCAATCGAGACCTTCACGCCGTTCGGCGTCGGCAGGGAATAAAGCTGGAGGCGGTCAGGATGCTGGGCGGGCCAGCGTTTGGTGATGGGGAAGGCGGACAGGTCTGTCATCCGAGACTCCGAATTGGGTGGCACCATCCGGGACGAACGGGCCTCCGAGGTCAAGTGACGAAAATGCAAACCCCGCTGGCGTTTCGGAATACGGGGCCGCGCCGGTGGAGTTGCGGGGGGTCGGTGCCGGCCATACCCTTCGCGCAAGCTGGGAGATGACCGCATGTTCCTCACGAACCAGGATGTGATCGAGCTGACCGCGTGGCGACGCAGGCTCCACCAGATGCCCGAATTGTCGGGCGAGGAGGCCGCGACTGCCCGGGAAGTCGAGGCGTTCCTTGCTTCCGCTGGCGCTGACCGAATCGTGACGGGCCTCGGCGGGCATGGGGTCGCGGCGATCTACGAGGGCCGGGAGCCTGGGCCTTCCGTCATGATCCGCGCGGAGCTCGACGGGCTGCCGATCGAGGAGATTGCCGACATCCCGCATCGCTCCACCACGCCCGGCAAGGCGCACCTGTGCGGACACGATGGGCACATGGCGATCCTGGCCGCCCTGGCGCGGGGCCTCGGCCGCAATCGCCCACAGCGCGGGCGCGCCATCCTGATGTTCCAGCCGGCCGAGGAGAACGGCGCCGGAGCCGCCGCCGTGGTGGCCGATCCGCGCTATTCCGAGATCACGCCGGATTTCGCCTTCGCGCTGCACAATTTGCCCGGCCTGCCGCTGGGAAAGGCGGCGCTGATCGCCGGACCCGTGAGTTGCGCCTCCCGAGGCATGCGTATTGTCCTGACCGGTAAGACCGCCCATGCGTCCATGCCGGAATTCGGCCTCTCGCCGGTCGAGGCTGTTGCGGCTCTCATGCCGGCACTGACGGCTCTGGGCCGAGGAGGCCCCCTGGATGAGGGCTTTACGATGGTGACCGTCACCCATGCCCGGGTAGGCGAGCCAGCCTTCGGCATCGCGCCCGGTCGTGCCGAGATTTGGGCGACCCTTCGGACTCTCACGGATGCCGGAATGAAGAGCCTATGCGGCCGCGCCGAGGCGCTGGCCACTGAGGTTGCGAACGGCAACGGGCTCGGCCTGGAGATCACCTATCATGACGTGTTCCGCCATTGCGAGAACGCGCCCGAGGCGGTCGCCCATCTCGGTCGGGCCCTCGATGCCGAGGGCGTGCAATGGGACCAGGGCGACCTGCCCATGCGCCCTTCCGAGGATTTCGGCCATTTCGGCGACAAGGCCGCTTTGGCCATGTTCTTCCTCGGAGCGGGCGAGAACCATCCGAGCCTGCACAATCCCGATTACGACTTCCCCGACGACCTGATCGGAATCGGCGCCCGCGTCTTCATGCGGACCTTGCGCGACCTGCTGGGATAGGGCTCGATTTGTAACCGTTCCTCTTCATGTAGCCCGCGCGGACCGCTGGCGCGGGGAGGGACTGTCGACAACGCGCGGAAGCATGTCCAGCTTCTGTCCAGCTACGACGACGATGCGCTTCACCTCGCCCCTCAGGTAGGCCTGAAGGAAGCGGTCGTAATCCCGGAACGAGACGCAGCCATTCGAATCCCCGTTCGGCCCGAGCATGTAGGTATGGGCCAGGATCCCGTCGCGCCCGTGGATGGCGGCGCTGCCGCCCACGGGCGTCATGCGCAGGGCGCGTACACCGTGGAACAGCTTTTCGCGCTCAGTGAGGACGTAGGTCCCGGGTGGCGTGGCGCCGCGCATCCGCACATGCACGAAGCGCGGATCGTCGAGCTTGTCGCCGAGGCCAGAATGGGCCTCGAGCCGCTCGCCGTTCGGCATGATGACGATCTTGGCGCTGATATCGTACACGGCGGTCCCTGTACCAGGCGACACCCCGGGGTTCGGGTTGAAGCTGGCGCGCGGTGCGATGCTGCCGGTGCCGTTTTCCAATGCCGCATAGCCGAGCGCGGATTCGGGTGGAGAAGGCTTCTTTATGCCGAAGAGCCGCTCGATGAAGGAGGGGTTGTTGGTCGCCTCTTCCGCCCGGGCTGGGCGTGAGGGCGCTGCGCTCGCGAGGGCTGCGCCGCGAGTCGGCCCGGCGGGCGTGCGAACGGCCTGTGCAGGCTCGGTGGGGCGTGGCACCCGCAAATCGGCCGGTCGTGGCACCGGCAAGGGCGCGATCACAGGCGGATCTGCTTGCGCGACCCTCATGGGCGGGACCGGGGGGAGCGGCTGCGGCTGGACTTCCGGCGCGGATGCCACGGCCTGGGCCGCTTGCCGCGCAGTAGATGCGCTGAAAGCGGGGGCGAGGGGCGCATTCCGCGCGAAATTCAGCCGTTGAGGCGCGAGGGTAGGCTTGGGGTCAATCAATGCCTGGTCATACGTCCTCACCGGGACGGCGGGGGCGGCCTCTTGAACGCTTGTCTTGACGGCCGGACCTGGCGCCGGGACGGCCATGTCCTGCGCCGTGCGGCCGCTCAGAAATGCCACGGGACCAGCGGCAAGCGCCAGGAGCGCAGCAAACGGGAGAGCAACCGTCAGAAGAGGATTCCGCTGCCTGCGGCGCCGAACGCGGCCGCCTGACGGATAGGAGATGTGCACCATGGCGAACTCTACGCAACACGCCGCTGCGCAAGGCTGCCGGCCAACGATGAGGCCGGAGCACGCCGCCCGGACGGACGGCGCACCGGGAGTGCCTTGCGCAGAAAGACATTTCGATGGCGCCTATGAAACGACGTTTTGGTTAAAGGACGGATAATCGGCCCCGCGACAAACGTGCGCCGGCGCACGGGGCGCCTATACATAGTATTACGCCCTGATCTCCGTATTCACTGATTGTGAATTTAATAATGGCGAGGGAGGATTATATGCCGAGAAAATTCTAACATGCGGCTTTTGCTGGCATAAATCCAAGGGATGCCTTGCCGGGACGTGATCCGCAATTATAAATGGCAGATCTTCTCTTTTCCGTTTCGACGAAGCTGGCGGATGGCTTGGCGGTCGAGACGGCATTCCCGTACAGCGCGAACAAATCTCAAGGGATCTCTATGCCACTGGTCAAGACGTCCGAGCTTCCGGGCAAGAGGCCCACGCGCCCGCCGGGCGACGAAGCGCCTGTAGCAAACATACCTACAGGGCGAGGAGTAACCTCCCAACGCCGGACCCTTGAACGAGCTAAGGCGCGGAGGCTGCAGGCCGCCGAGCGCATTGGGGCTGCGACGGAGGAATTGGCGAGCGGTGTTGCCGAGTCTTCGTCCGCGGCAGAGGAACTTCGGCGCTCCATGGAGCAAATTGCGAGCGGGGCCGAGGAGGCAGCCGGAGCCTCACAGCAATCCCTCTCTGCCATCCTGAACCTGAGCGCGTCCTTTGCGGATGCACGGACGCATGCCGAAGCCATTCAGACGAGAACAGCAGGTCTTCAGAGTCTTCTGATCGAGACAGGGGCCCAAATCGATGCTTCTGTCGCCGCCGTCGAGACCAATGCGACCCGTCAACGGACGATGGTCGAAATCGTGTCGCTTCTTGAGAAGCGAGCTACCGAGATCGGTGAGATTACTAACGCGGTCGGAGAAATTTCCGACCAGACGAATCTTCTGGCCCTGAATGCGGCGATTGAAGCTGCCCGGGCCGGAGAGGGCGGGCGCGGCTTTGCGGTTGTTGCCGACGAGGTCCGCGCGCTTGCCGGCGCGTCGGAGAAAAGTGCGCAGGATATTCAGGTACTCGCGGAAGGTATCGGCAACGAAGTTCGCTCCGTCGCAGAGCGCATCAGGACCGGGGCAGAAACCGCATCCGGTGAAGCCCAGATCGGTCGCGCCGTTGTGACTGCTCTCGACAAGATCCGCAACGATGTGTCCCGTTTGGCCAAGGGAAGCCAAGCGATTCTCCTTACGGCCGTCGAAGCTGAGACTGCCATCCGAGAGGCCCAACGGGGCGCGGAGCAGGTCGCCAGTGCGGCCGAGGAACAGGCTGCGGCCGCGGCCGAGGCACAGCGTGCCGTTCAACAGCAGAGTATATCGCTCGATCAAAGCCAGCAGACCGCACAGGCCTTGGCCGCTCTCGCAGACGATCTCCAAGGTGGCGCCGCAGGGTCATCTAGTGCAGAGCAGGTCGGGTCCGCCGCCGAGGAGCTGTCAGCTGCAATCCAGGAACTCTCAGGAGCCGCCGGTGAGATCATGGCGGCCGTCGATCAAATCAGTCGAGGGGCTCAGATGCAGGCAGCGGCCACGCAACAGGCCAACGCCGCCATGGAGCAGATCGAGCGGGCAACGGCTGCATCGCGGGACGTATCCAGCACTGCGGTCGAGCGTATCGAGGCTCTCGCGGTCGATCTACAGGACAACCGTACCGCAACAATGAGACTGGCGGCTGGTGTCGAGGAGGCTCTGAAGGATACGCAGGCCGTGATCAAGTTGATGGGTGGCCTGGACGAATCCGGCCGCCGGATTGAGAAGATCGTTGACGGCATTGCCCTTGTAGCGGTCCAGACGAACATGCTGGCTGTAAGCGGTTCCATCGAAGCTGCTCGGACAGGCGAGGCTGGCCGTGGCTTTGCGATCGTGTCCGGCGATATCCGCAATCTAGCGCGAGACGCTTCCGAAAACGCGGACCGGATCAAGGATGTCGTTCGCCAGATCCGCGATCAGATCGCCATCGTCAGGCGTGACCTAGAGCAAAGTGCTGCAATTACACAGGCTGAGGCAGCTAGGAATGCCCTGATCGCCGAAAGGCTCGGGGCTGTGGAAGCGGATATCCATGCCCTCCGTCAGGGCAGCACCGCCATTCTATCCGGCTCTGAAGCGATCCTAACGGCAGTGCGTGAGGTTCGGCTCGGCACTCAGCAGGTTGCGGCAGTTGCCGAGCAGGCTGGGAGTGCCGCCGCACAGGCCGCCACCGCAGCACGCCAACAGGCACGGGGCGCCGAGGATCTGGCCGCTGCGATCGAGGAGATCGCCTCCCTGACGGACGAGCTCCAGACGGTGGAGTCGTAGCGCATGAGCGAGGCGGCCTCGTCGGCTGTCACACAGTCGTTTCTAACGGTACACGTAGGGGATGAACGTTTCGCTTTCCCAACGTCTGATATCGCCGAGGTTATCCGTCCCCCGGCCGTGACCCGCGTTCCTCTCGGGCCGCCAAGCCTGCTCGGCGTGGCGAATCTTCGAGGGGCCGTGATGCCAGTGATATCACTGCGCGGCCTTCTTGGGCAGGAAGGAGGCCCCTCCTCTAAGTCACGTGTCGTGGTGATCGACCGAGGCGATCCAGTCGGACTCCTGATCGACAAAGTAGCCTCGCTTGGGAGGGCCGCTCTTGCTTCTGAAGACGCGGCTACAGATCGCGAAGGCCTCGCGCCCGTTAGAATGGTGGATCTGGACACACTACTGGCTAAGGATTTTTATCGCTTCGCCCACCGGCCTCACCGCAAGCGATCCTCAGCTGTGCATGGACTTCACGAGCAGGATAGTGCAGTCCAAAACAAGGTTGCTCTCGTGTGCTTTGCCGTAGCCGGACAGGATTTCGCGCTGCCGCTTGCCTCCATTCTTGAAGTGGTCACCCTGCCAGAGGATATCGCGGCAGTTCCGCAGACGGATTCGGTTATGTTGGGCGTGATCGCGCTACGTGGGCAGTTGCTGCCGTTGGTGTCATTGCGTGAGCTTCTCGGTCTTCGGAAAGCTGGACCGCAATCCGGCGGCAAGACCAGGGTCGTCGTGGCGCGGGTCGGCAAGGGGCTTGTCGGACTTTCCATAGACGGAATGAGAGAAATTCTCCAGCTTCCCGAAGGCGCGGTTGATCCCGTTCCGACGATCCTGACACGAGGGAATACAGAGGCTCAGATCCAGGGCATATGTCGCCTCGAGAATGGACGGCGGCTGGTCTCTGTGCTGTCCACCGAGCATCTTTTCAAGGATCGCCCTCTAGTAGAGCAGATCGTATCTCAAACGGAGCAGAACCAGGATATGAGTAGAGACGCCGGACCTTCGGTGGCCGACGAGCAGTTCATCATCTTCCGCTTGGGAGGTGAAGAATACGGGCTGCCTATCGGGTCCGTCGATGAAGTGGTCCGCGTACCCGACACGCTGACGCCTCTACCCAAGGCTCCTGCCTTCATCGAGGGCGTGATGAACTTGCGGGGGAATGTCGTTCCCGTGATCGATCAGCGACGGCGCTTCAATCTCGACGGAGAGGGGGAGCGGCGGCGGGAGCGTATCGTCGTCGTGAGGATCGACCAGATGCAGGCGGGGTTCATCGTCGACGCCGTGTCGGACGTTATCAGCATACCGCGAGACCAGCTTCGTCCAACCCCGGACTTGGCAGCGGACGGGAGCGAAGTGATCGACCGCATTGCCAACATTGAAGTTGAAGACAGAATGATCCTTCTGCTCAACCCGCGGGAGCTGCTCGATAGAGCCGAGAAGGATCTGCTCGCAGCCATGTGTGAGGAAGCCTCGGAGCGGCCCCCTTCGTGACCCGGCTGCTCATCGTCGACGACTCTCCCTTGATGCGGCGCCTCCTCGGAGGGATATTCACCGCTGAGGGAGATTTCGAGATTGCCTTCGCTCGCAATGGTATCGAAGCATTGGAGCAGCTGACGGCTTTCAAGCCAGATGTCATCACGCTTGATGTGAACATGCCCGAGATGGATGGGCTCACCTGTCTTGACCGGATCATGCTCGAGCGCCCATGTCCCGTGGTGATGGTCTCCTCTCTCACGGAGGCCGGCGCCAGCACGACTCTTGAAGCCTTCGAGCTTGGAGCCGTCGACTTCATCACAAAGCCTGACCGAGCCATCTCGCTGGAAATCGACACTCTCGCCCCTAAGATTGTCGGGACGGTTCGGGCCGCATCACGGGCTCGACTGCCCAGCAGCCTCAGACTGGCTGAGCGGGTCAGGCTGCGCAGTGGTTTGGAATATCGGCCCCACTCCGCATTGCCACGGCTCCCTGCAACTGAAGCGCTCCCTAGACGGCAGATCAAGTTTGCACCGGCTCATGGTGTTGTATTGATCGGGGCCTCTACGGGGGGGCCGCCGGCACTGGATACCGTGCTGTCCCAGCTGCCAGCCCGCTTCCCATGGCCCGTCGTGGTGGCGCAGCACATGCCGAGCTCTTTCACGGGCCCCTTGGCGCGTCGGCTCGATAAGTTGTGCGCTCTGACAGTAATAGAAGTGGCTCATCCGATGCCGCTTGCTCCCGGCTACATCTATATCGGCCGGGGCGATGCGGATGTCATCATCGGCAACCGTCCAAATGGCCCGCTGGTTCTGGCAGCCCCCTCGCTGCCGGAGCATCGATGGCACCCGAGCGTTGATCGACTGGTGGATAGCGCCATGCAGCATTTCGCAGCCGAGCGATTGCTCGGTGTGCTGATGACCGGGATGGGCAGCGATGGCGCTGAGGCCATGACGCGCCTGAAGGGAGAAGGCGGTCGCACCATCGCAGAAGCGGAAGAGAGCGCTGTCGTGTGGGGAATGCCAGGCGAGCTCGTTCGGCGCGGCGGCGCACAGGTCATTGCTCCATTAGAGCGGATCGCCGATCAGATCATGGGAATGGTAGGCCGCTCGTGAGTAGATCGCGCAAAGCAGAATCGCTGACGCCAGATGAGATCCGCCGTCTTTGTCAGTTCCTGCATCGCAGCACAGGTATGATCTTCGGCGAAAGCAAGCGGTACTATATCGAACGGCGCATCGCTGAACGCATGACGGCGACCGGAACACGCACATTCTCCGCCTATTTCACGTGTCTTGAGTCCGACGAGGAAGAAGTCGAGCAACTGATCAACGCATTTACGGTGAACGAAACCTATTTTTACCGTGAAGAGCACCAGCTCCGTTGTCTGAGCCGCTCGCTCTTGCCCAGTATCGTACAGGGCAGGCAACCGGGGGATCTGGTGCGGATCTGGTCGGCTCCGTGCTCGACCGGCGAGGAGCCCTATTCCATTGCCATCTGGCTGCTCGAGAACTGGCCTATGGTCGATGCCTATCATATTGAGATTGTTGGCTCCGACATTGACACACAGGCCCTCGCGGCCGCCCAAGCTGGATATTACGGCGAGCGTGCCCTTTCGCGACTACCCACCGATGTCATCGCCCGCTATTTCGAACCTGCCCGGAGCGGCCAGCGCAGGCTGATCCAGGATATGCGGGAGTCGGTGAAGTTCACGTCCACCAATCTGGTCAATTCCGTTTCCGTCGCCGCGCAAGGCCATTTCGATATTATCTTCTGCCGCAACGTCCTCATTTATTTCGATGACTCCTCCCGGCTCCTAGCAGTCAGCAATCTTTACAACTCCCTGAATCCCGGAGGTTACATTTGTCTCGGTCATACTGAGTCGATGAGTCGAATCTCTAAGCGCTTCGACCTTTGCCGCTTCGACGACGCGGTTGTCTATCAACGGCCCGGGAGCAACCGCGATGGATGATCTTCTCAAGCACTTCATCACCGAAGCGCATGAGCTCATCCAGCAGGCAACGGATGACCTCTTGGCTCTAGAGCGCGATCCTCAGGCGGCCGCGACTATGAACAGTGCATTTCGAGCCGTTCATACCCTTAAGGGTTCAGTCGGCCTTTTCGATTTTGCGCCCATGGGGCTTGCGCTTCATGCCGCGGAGGACCTGCTAGGCGCTCTGAAGGAGAAGCGAACCAGCATTGATACCCACGCGATAGACATCCTCCTCACATGTCTTGGTCAGATAGAGCGATGGGTCGCCGAGATTGAACAGGCAGGGCAGCTCCCGACAGGTGCCGCGGACGAAGGCTACCGCTTAGCAAGAGCTTTGCGCTCCCTTCTCGACGAGCCTCCCATACAGACGGCTGTCGCGATCCCAGAAGCTGAACACGAGTGGATTAAGGAGCTTTTCACGCAGGAGAGCCGCAATCTAGTAGGCTTGAGGCCACAGAATGCTCCCATTGTGGCAATCCGGTACATACCGCGCATCGATAGTTTTTTTGCCGGTGACGACCCGATTGCCCTCCTGCGATCAGTTCCGGATCTCCTGGCGCTCCGAGTGAAGAACCGGGACCCTTGGCCACCTGCTGCAGAGTTTGACCCGTTCGCCTGCAATCTGCGTTTCGAGGCACTCACCGGTGCCGAAATAGAGAGCGTCAAGGCAGTATTCCGATTTGTCCCGGATCAAGTCGTCATTCATGAGATCACCCGATCTGTCGAAAGCGAAGTCCTCGGCACAGTCCTCAATGAAGCGGCATCTAGGATCTCGATCGGTTCAACCGAAACGGCTGGTACGCGGACTCTCCGGGTCGATGCGACCCGGATCGACAGGTTGGCCGATCTCATCGGTGAAATGGTCATTGCCAAGAATGCACTGGGACACCTTGCAGGGCAGATCAGCGACGGGCTGGATGGAAAGCATCTTGCGCAGAGCCTGCTAGCGAACCACGCCGCCATCGAGCGCCTCGTAACCGAAATGCACGGGGCTGTCATGAATGTTCGCATGATGCCTATGCGGGATATCTTCCGGCGCTTCCCGCGTGCGGTGCGTGAGATCGCAGGACAGCTGGGCAGGGCAATCGATTTTACCATGGAAGGCGAGGAGGTTCAGGCGGATAAGGCTATCGTAGAAGGTCTTTTCGAGCCTCTCCTGCATCTTCTCCGCAATGCTGTTGGCCATGGCGCGGAGCCCGAACATCTCCGCGTAGAGGCTGGAAAGTCAGCAAAAACTAGAATCGTGCTGCGGGCGCTCCGTGATGGCGACCGTGTTAGGGTCGAGGTCGAGGACGATGGGCGCGGCGTCGACCCGGCGACGATCCGAGAGACGGCGCGCCAACGCGGCATCTCTTCGGAAGAGAATCTTGATCGCTTGAGCGATGCCGAAGTCGTCAATCTGATCTTCGCTCCGGGTTTCTCGACAGCCTCGGAGGTGACCGACCTGTCGGGCCGGGGAGTGGGTATGGATGCCGTTCGCTCTGCAGTAGAGCGCCTGGGCGGCCAAACCAATGTCCGGAGCCTGCAGGGTCGAGGCACGACGATCTCACTGTCGCTTCCGTCGACAATTGTCATGACGAAGGTCATGGTTGTGCGGCTTGCCAACGAACTCTACGGCATTCCTCTCGATGGGATTATCGAGACGACATTCGTGCCGAGCTCCCGTATTCTCGCCATTGGGACATCTGAGGCCTTTGTCCTGCGGGACAAGACACTTCCCCTCCTGAGGCTTGCTGACCTTCTGGAGGTGCCGCGCCTCTCGGTACCGTCCCAGGTCCTGAAAGTCATGGTGATGGCACTTGGCGACGAATTGGTCGGGATTGCAGTGGATGGATTTGACCAGAGGATGGACGTTCTAATGCGACCTATGACGGGTATTCTCGCGGGAATGCCTGGCGTCATCGGGACGACGTTGCTCGGCGACGGCAAAGTCCTCATGATTCTCGATGTTCCGGAGCTAATCAGATGAGCGTACGTCTGGATGGCAATATTATCCATCTAGAGGAGGACTGTCGCGTTGAGGATGCGGAACCATTGCTGGGCTGGCTCCAGGCAGATCAAGCGAGGATCGTGGATCTAACGGAAGTCCGGCATATCCACACGGCTGTGCTGCAAATTTTGATGGCTTTTCGGCCCGCCATCAGGGGAACGACCAAGGATACCTTTCTTCGAGACTGGATTTTCCCCGCTTTGGCAGGCGGGAAATGAGCCAAATCAGAGCCGCAGACGGGCTAAAAAGTTGTTATTCTTTCAGTATCCTCTAAAAGAGGCACCTAGCCCATCTCCTCCATACTTAACTGGTCGTTCCGGGCGGTTTATGCCTAGCGGGGTATCCGAGTGGCAATAACGGTTCTAATTATTGACGATAGCAAGCTTGCGCGCATCGTAGCAGCCAAGACTTTGGCTGCGCTCCAGCCCGAATGGGACAGGATAGAAGCCGGCAATGCTCAAGAAGCCCTCGACACCTTAGGCAAGCGGAAGATCGATGTGGCTATGATCGATTTCAATATGCCTGAGATGGACGGTCTCGAGTTGGCCAAGGAGATTCGCTCTATCCATCCAACAATGCCGATTGCGGTCATTACGGCCAATATCCAGGATGAGGTGATCGCCCGTGCGCGCGAGGTGAATGCTACTTTTGTCAGCAAGCCACTGACCGAAGAGGGGTTGAGGGGATTCATTTCCGGAGCAGCCCTGCGCCTGCGGTCGAGTGCGGCATAAGGGATGTTGTTTTGGAAGCATTTGGCGATATGTCGCGGCCGAGGCATGAGATGATGGCATCAGCGATATCCGAAGTGCTGAACGAGCTGGAGCTCGATGCTCTGACTGAGCTCGTGAACATCGGTGTCAGCCGTGCCGCGTTCAGCCTCCGCGAGATGGTCGGTGAGCAGGTACATCTGTCGGTGCCGGCGGTCGAACTCGTGCATCGCGCACGGGCTATCGAGATTCTTGAAGGGCGTGAGGCCGGCCAACTCGTGGCGGTTCATCAAGTCTTCGAAGGTGATATCACAGGCCGCGCCCTGCTGATTTTTCCGGAGACCAAAAGCCTTGAACTCGTCAGAGCAGTGACCGGTGGAGAGCTTTCACTCGAAGATATCATCGAGCTGGAGCAGGAAGCTCTGGCAGAGACCGGCAACATTCTCCTAAACGGCTGCTTAGGCACGATCGCCAACATGCTCCACCGCAGCCTCAAAATGTCCCTGCCTGAAATTATTCGGGGAAAAGGAACAGAGCTCTTCAGCCTCGCGCCGCCGCTCGAGGGTAGCGACGTAGTGATGTTCCTCTATATCAACTTTACGGTCCGGCAACGGGATATCAGCGGTTACATCGTCATGCTGATGGATATTCCTTCACTGGCCGTACTCAAAAACCTACTCAGCGAGTTCATCGAACGGGCGACGGACGGGATGGCATCCTGATCACATGCATCGAATTGAAGATGAACTTCTATCGACGGTTTTCGACACCCTAGATACCGGCCTCATTGTGCTCGATGGCAGCATGCATGTGGTTGCCTGGAACTCATGGTTCGCGTCGGCAAGCGAAATCTCCTCTCAAGAGGCTTCCGGAAAACGCTTGGACGAGCTGTTTCCAGGAGCGATCTCACCCGGCCTCAAAGCAGCGATTGCGGACGTTCTGGAAACAGGTTCATCAAGACTTTTAACTCATTCCCTGCACCGTCTTCTCCTGCCGTTGCGGACACGTTCCGGGAGAGACCTTATCCATAATATCTCTGTCCGTCCGCTCGGAGCGCTGCCCCATCGCCAGTGTCTGGTGCAAATTGCTGACGTCACGGTTGCGGTTCAACGGGAACAAGTCTTACGCGAGCGCCAGAATGCGCGCTACGACGCTGTCGTGTCTAGTGCCCCAGACGCAATCCTCACCCTTGATGCGCAAGGCATCATCCAGCTTGCCAATCAATCGGCGGCTAAGGAATTCGGTTATGGAGCCCGCGATCTCGTCGGTCTGAAAATGGCTTCACTCCTGGACGAACCAGAGATGTGGAACGAGCTTTGGGCAAGTATTCTTGCAGGGGACATCATGGCCCGTCCCGTGGAGGTTATGGCGAGACGCAAGAACGGATCTGTCAGCTTTCTGGAAGTTTCCGCCGCGCGCTGGCAGAGTGACAAGCGCGTATTCGTGACAGCCATTCTCCGTAATATAAACGAGCGACGGGCATCCGAGGAGGCGTTGCGACAGCTGAACCATACCTTGGAAGAGCGCGTCCAGGAGCGGACACGAGAGCTTTTAAGGGCTGAAGATCAGCTTCGCCAGGCCCAGAAGATGGAGGCGGTCGGGCAGCTCACGGGCGGCATTGCTCACGATTTCAACAATCTCCTCGCCGGGATCGTCGGCTCCCTTGACCTCATGCAGACCCGCATCACTCAAGGCCGGACGGAGCATATTGAGCGCTATGCCAAAGCTGCAATGAGCTCGGCCCAGCGCGCTGCTGCGCTCACACATCGTCTGCTGGCCTTCGCACGTCGGCAGCCGCTTGATCCAAAGCCTGTCAATGCCAACCAGCTTATCGCCTCCATGGAGGAACTGCTCCGTCGTACCATCGGCCCATTACATGCTTTAGAGATTGTCACCGCAGGTGGGTTGTGGACGACCCTATGCGATCCCAACCAACTTGAGAGTGCCATTCTGAATCTCGCCATCAATGCGCGCGATGCCATGCCAGATGGAGGAAAGCTCACCATCGAGACGGCAAATGCCTATCTCGACGATGTCTACACGGCCTCCGAGCCCGACCTTCGGCCAGGACAATATGTGGCGATCTGCATCACGGACACAGGGACGGGAATTCCACCGGATGTCATTGCACGGGTCTTCGAACCCTTTTTCACGACGAAGCCCCTAGGCCGTGGCACGGGGCTAGGTCTCTCGATGGTCTATGGTTTCGCAAAGCAATCCGAAGGGAACGTCAAGATTTACTCAGAGGTGGGCAAAGGTACGACGATCAGGCTCTACCTGCCTCGCCACCACGGGGCAGCTCAGGAGGAACTGTCTGCAGCGTCTCTTGCTGAGGCCCCCCGTGCAGAGGCGGGCGAGACGGTGCTTGTGGTCGAGGATGAGCCGGTCATCCGTAACCTTATCGTCGAGGTCCTGCAGGATCTGGGCTATCGTGCCCTCGAAGCGCCGGATGGACCTGCGGGTCTCAAAATCCTGCAATCACGACAACATGTGGATCTGCTCGTCACGGATGTCGGTCTGCCCGGGATCAATGGGCGACAACTTGCCGATGCAGCCCGCGAGACGCGTCCTAGCCTGAAAGTCCTCTTTATCACCGGCTATGCCGAGAATGCGACACTGGCAAATGGCTTTCTCGAGCCCGGAATGGAGATGATAGCCAAGCCATTCGCAGTAGAGGCACTAGCAACTCGGATCAGAAATATGATCCAAGGTATGAGATAGGAAAACTCATTCTGAAGCAGCCTCACGTGACTTAAAAGATAGAAAAGTCTCCTGAATGTCGCTCACCATGTTGCAGCGATGAAACTCCATTAAACGTGTGTCTGGGCTCCAAGCAGCGGCAAGCTGTGGAGACATAACACTAAGCAGATGAAATCAATATGACGTTTGACGCCGGCTTTCGCAAAAAACAAATCTTATATGCATACGAATTGTTTCGTGCCCATCTCGAGAGTTATCCGCAATCTCATATGGTGATCTGGAGCTTGCTAGGAACTGAGCGACATTTGTCGTTGCGTGAGCCGCGCATTCATCGTCCATCCGGGACCTAGGTTCCGGGCACAAAGTCCGTTTTATTCCCCTTGGTCCACGGAACTAGTGGCTGATACGGGCGGAGGGCTTTCCTCCCTTCATAGGGCTCGATCGCCGTGATCTTTGGCTGCTATACGGTTCCGCCAGCCGTACCGGGGTGACTGAAACCACAAACGGAAGAGGCTTCGATTCCAACGGAATTTACTTTCTACCACGAGAGGCACACCGATTCAGACTTCCAGAGATTTTATCGGCTAAAGGTCGCATTCGCGCATACGCTCCAACTCCATCACGGTCATCATGATGGTCGCGGTGCATTCCTTTTGCTTACTCCGCCGCCTGCCGGGGTGCCTTCCTGGCCTTCTTCGAAGCTGTCTCGGCTTTCTTCGGAGCCGCCTCGGAGACCTTCTTAAGCGGCCGCCGCTCCAGCACTTCCTTCAGGAAGCGGCCGGTATGGCTCTCCGTCGACTGGGCGATGTCTTCCGGGGTGCCCTGGGCGACGATGCGGCCGCCGCCGTCGCCACCCTCGGGGCCCATGTCGATGATCCAGTCGGCGGTCTTGATGACCTCCAGATTGTGCTCGATCACCACGACGCTGTTGCCCTGCTCGACCAGCTCGTGCAGCACCTCCAGGAGCTTCGCCACGTCATGGAAGTGAAGGCCCGTGGTCGGCTCGTCGAGGATGTAGAGGGTGCGGCCCGTGGCGCGCTTGGAGAGCTCCTTGGAGAGCTTCACGCGCTGCGCCTCGCCGCCCGAAAGCGTCGTCGCCTGCTGGCCCACATGCACGTAATCGAGCCCGACGCGGGCGAGGGTCTGCATCTTCTCGCGGATCGACGGCACGGCCTTGAACAGCTCGCGCGCCTCCTCGACCGTCATGTCGAGCACGTCCGCGATGGATTTCTCGCGGTACTTCACCTCCAGCGTTTCGCGGTCGTAGCGCTTGCCCTTGCACACATCGCAGGTGACGTAGACATCGGGCAGGAAGTGCATCTCGATCTTGATGACGCCGTCACCCTGGCAGGCCTCGCAGCGGCCACCCTTCACGTTGAACGAGAAGCGCCCCGGCTGATAACCCCGCGCCTTCGCCTCGGGCAGGCCCGCGAACCATTCGCGGATCGGCGTGAAGGCGCCCACATAGGTGGCCGGGTTCGAGCGCGGCGTGCGCCCGATGGGAGACTGGTCGATGTCGATGACCTTGTCGAGATGCTCAAGGCCCTCGATGCGGTCGTGCTGTGCCGGATGCTCCAGGGCGCCGTTGAGCTTGCGCGCCACAGCCTTGTAGAGCGTGTCGATGACGAGGGTCGACTTGCCGCCCCCCGAGACGCCCGTGATGCACGTAAACGTGCCGAGCGGGATCTCGGCCGTCACGTTCTTCAGGTTATTGCCCTTCGCGCCGACCACTTTCAGCATGCGGCTCTTGTTGGGCTTGCGGCGCTTTTCCGGCACCTTCACGGAGAGTTCGCCCGTCAGGTACTTGCCCGTGAGCGATTTCGGGTTCGCCATGATCTCGGGCGGAGTGCCCTCGGCCACCACCTTACCGCCATGGATGCCCGCGCCCGGGCCGATATCGAACACGTAATCGGCCTGGAGGATCGCGTCCTCGTCGTGCTCCACGACAATCACCGTGTTGCCGAGATCGCGCAGGCGCTTCAAGGTCATGAGCAGGCGCTCGTTGTCGCGCTGGTGCAGGCCGATGGAGGGCTCGTCCAGCACATAGAGGACGCCCGTCAGGCCTGAACCAATCTGGCTCGCGAGGCGAATACGCTGGCTCTCGCCGCCCGACAGGGTGCCGGAGGAGCGCGCAAGGGTCAGATATTCCAGGCCCACATCGACCAGGAAGGTGAGGCGTTCGCGGATTTCCTTGAGGATCCGGCCGGCGATCTCGTTCTGCTTTTTCGTCAGCTTCTTGGTGAGGTCGCCGAACCAGGCATGGGCGTCCTTCACCGAAAGGGCCGTTGCATCGCCGATGTCGGAACCCGCGATCTTGACCGCAAGCGCTTCCGGCTTCAGGCGCTTTCCGCCACAGGAGGCGCAGGGCGTCTCGCTCATGAAGCGGCCGATCTCGTCGCGCGCCCAGTCGCTTTCGGTCTCCTTGTAGCGGCGCTCCAGATTGGGGATCACGCCCTCGAAGGGCTTCCTCACCTCGTAGGCGCGCAGGCCGTCGTCATAGGCCATGCGGATCGCCTCGTCGCCCGAGCCGTAGAGAATGACGTCGCGCACCTTGTCGGACAACTCACTCCAGGGCTTGGTCATGGAGCCCTTGTAGTGGCGGGTGATGGCCTCCAGCGTCTGGCCGTAATAGGGCGAGGTGGACTTCGCCCAGGGCGCGACGGCGCCGCGTTTGAGGGGCAGGCTCTCGTCGGGCACGATCAGCAGCGGGTCGATGCGCATCTCGTGGCCGATGCCGCCGCAGGTCGGGCAGGCGCCGAAGGGGTTGTTGAACGAGAACAGGCGCGGCTCGATCTCGGGGATCGTGAAGCCTGAGACCGGGCAGGCGAACTTGGACGAGAAGACGACGCGCTTCGGTTGCCCCTTCTCGTCCTTCTCGTCCGCATATTCGACGACCGCGATGCCATCTGCGAGGTCGAGCGCCGTCTCGAGCGAATCCGCCAAGCGCGCCGCGATGTCGGCCCGCACCACGATGCGGTCCACCACCACGTCGATATCGTGCTTGTACTTCTTGTCGAGGGCCGGAACCTCGTCGATGGCATAATATTCGCCGTCGATCTTCAGGCGCTGAAAGCCTTTCTTCTGGAACTCGGCGATCTCCTTGCGGTACTCGCCCTTGCGGCCTCGCACCACGGGGGCCAGGAGGAAGAGCCTCGTCTTCTCGGGCAGTTCGAGGATGCGGTCGACCATCTGGCTGACGGTCTGGCTCTCGATGGGCAGGCCCGTGGCGGGCGAATAGGGAATGCCGACCCGCGCCCAGAGAAGGCGCATGTAGTCATAGATTTCCGTGACGGTGCCGACCGTCGAGCGCGGGTTCTTGGAGGTGGTTTTCTGCTCGATGGAGATGGCCGGAGACAGGCCGTCGATCTGGTCCACGTCCGGCTTCTGCATCATCTCCAGGAACTGGCGGGCATAGGCCGAGAGCGATTCCACATAGCGCCGCTGGCCCTCGGCATAGATCGTGTCGAAGGCGAGGGACGATTTTCCTGAGCCGGACAGCCCCGTGAAGACCACGAAATTGTCCCGCGGGACCATGAGGTCGACGTTCTTGAGGTTGTGCTCCCGCGCGCCCCGGACGGAGATGACGCGCGCATCCGGGTCTCCCGCCTTCGCGCGGTTGAACAGGTCGTCGAGTTTAGCCATTGCCCGCAGTGCCTTGAATAGAGAGTGTCGGCCCTGTCAGGCCAGTCCCCGGATATGTGTTGCACCACCCGCCGGCGCAATGCGGCGGATGATTCCAGGTTCGCAATGCTAGAACAAAGAGGGTACGGAGGGCAATGGGGCGAATGGAGAAGTGCTCAGTATCATGTAATAGTACACCGTTACAATTGAGGGTGTGGATTTCGATGGGATAGTATACTATTACAAAATATATATCGGAATCCTGTCCTGTTGCGGGAAATTTGGTGATGGCTACTCTCAAGAATGTTGCCGGAAGCGGCTATGGAAATCCTTATGTCGACGCGCTGATCTGGGGCGGCAAGGCCTGGGATATGTCTCAGGAGCCGCTCTACGCCTATCTCGGGCAAGAGGACAGCGATTACCTTCTCGCTACGGCAACCGTGCACCCTGTGCTTGAAAATGGATGGTTGACGGACCCCGCTTACAGGGGGATCTGGTTCAATGACTATCAAGCACTCGCCAACGAGATCGCTGGCCTCTACTCGAGCGTAGCCAACATTACATTCTCGGGAGTGCAGGATATCCGGGACGCCAACATCGTCTGGTGGTGGTACGGAGCAATGTTGAGCGTTGCCGGGTGGCACGAGTCGCCGGACCAGAGCGAGGATTACAGCCAGCGCTGGGGGCTCTTCAACAGCACGACGCAATTTGACTTCCAATTCGGCAGCCGAAGCCGTTCGAATATGATTCACGAGATTGGGATCGGCTTAGGCTTGGCACCGTCCCATAGCGGGGGCGTGTTGGGCGATGCGACGTCATTCCCCGGTGTACATGCACCCAACGACCTGGGCGATTTCGGCCTGAACCAGACCGTCTATACCATCATGTCGGACAATGACGGCCTCAACACGGCTCCGCCCGATGCTGAGAAAGGGCAGTATGGCTACCAGGGCGGTCTCGGTGCCTTCGATATCGCGGCGTTGCAGGCTCTCTACGGCCCTAACATGACCACCGCCGCCGGCAACGACGTCTATACCCTGCCGACCGCGAATGTACCCGGCACGGGCTGGTCCTCGATCTGGGATGCGGGCGGCACGGACACCATCAGCGCGGCAGGCTCGACGGCCGGCGTGACGATCGACCTGCGGGCCGCCAGCCTGCAGCAGGGCGATCCGCATGCAGGCGGTTACATCTCGGCACAGAAAGGCATCTCAGGCGGATTTACCATTGCCAATGGCGTGGTCATCGAGAACGCCACCGGCAGCGCGTTCGACGACACGCTGATCGGGAACAGCGCGACCAACATCCTCGACGGCGGAGCCGGCAACGATACGTACTATGTCGATTCACCGAACGACGTCGTGATCGACTCGGGCGGCACCGACACCGTCTACGCAACCTTCGATTTCGCGGACCCGGCGATCGAGAAGGTGTATGTGAACGGGGTTTTGAAGTCGGGCACCGCTCCCGGGCCGGGCACGAATCCTGGAGCGGGCAATGGCTCCGGCTCGGGCGGTCAGCCGGTTGTCAACGGCTATCGCGTCCTCACGGGAGGCTCCAAGAACGATGCCCTGATCGGTCAGGGCGGCAACGATAAGCTTTATGGCGGGCTCGGTAAGGATGTGCTGACCGGCGGGGCGGGCAAGGACATCTTCGTGTTCAACACCAAGCCCAGCAAGGCCAATATGGACAAGATCACGGACTTTTCCGTGAAGGACGACACGATCTGGCTCGACAATAAGTACATGGCCAAGCTCGGCAAGGGCACGGAGACAAAGCCGGGTAAGCTCAACAAGGGCTTCTTCACCCTCGGCTCCAAGGCCAAGGACAAGAACGATTACCTGATCTACGACAACAAGAAGGGCGTGCTTTTCTATGATTCCGATGGCTCAGGCAGTCACAAGGCGGTCGAGCTTGCCACGCTCAAGAAGGGCCTCAAAATGACCTATCACGACTTCATGGTCATTTGAGGAAGATGACTCTTTGCCCGCAGCTCCACGTCAGTTTGTGGAGCGGCGGGCTTTGGCCGTTTCAGGTATAATGCCGTCAGTCTTCGATGCAGCCGGGATGTCCCGCGCCAACCAGCATGGGAGAGCACATCATGGTCATCGCACGAACAGCGGCCCTTTCCGCAGCATTTGTCTTTCTTTCGATCCCAGCCGGTCATGCGGGGCCGTGCATAGCGGCCATCGACCGGCTGCAAGCCCAGCTGGATACCCGGGTCGACACGACCGCAGGGGCAGGCTCCGCCTCCCGCGAAAGTACAGGAGCGCTCCTTCATCGTGAGCCGACGCCCGAGTCGATCGCGAGAGCCGAAGGAGCGCTCGGTGAGGGAAAGGCCCTGCAAGCGGGCCTGGAGGCCCTGGGACGTGCAAGGGAGGCCGACAAGGCAGGAGACGAGAACGCCTGCCAACATTTCTTGGAAGAGGCGCAGAAGTCCCTGAAGCCTTAGGCACCTCCCGGCCGACCTGAAAGCTCCGATTATTGGGGACAGAGCTGTGCAGAACCCTGGCTGCGCCTTGTGCCGCAAGGTTCAGGGCGACAGAACAGCCTGAAGCGAACAGGAGGCATCCCCATGGCGGGCAGTGTGAACAAGGTGATATTGGTGGGGAACCTGGGGCGTGACCCTGAGGTGCGCCGGCTGAATTCGGGCGAGCCGGTGGTGAACCTGCGGATCGCCACCTCGGAGACCTGGAAGGACAAGGCCTCGGGCGAGCGCAAGGAAAAGACCGAGTGGCACTCGGTGGTGATCTTCAACGAGAACCTGGCCCGGGTGGCCGAGCAGTACCTGAAGAAGGGCTCGAAAGTCTACATCGAGGGGCAGCTGCAGACCCGCAAATGGCAGGACCAGAGCGGGGCCGAGAAATACACCACCGAGGTGGTGCTGCAGCGCTTCCGCGGCGAGCTGACGATCCTGGACAGCCGCGGCGGCGGCTCGTCGGAATATGGCGAGGAGGAGCAAGGCCAGGTCAGCCGCGGCGGCGAGTTCGGCCGCTCCTCGCCGATGGAGCGCCGTCCGGCGGCCGCACCGAGCGGCGGCGGCTCGCGCTTCAACGACCTCGACGACGACATTCCGTTCTAGGCAAATTCACCTCTGCGTGTGGTGAGGGGCCTCACAAGGGCGCAAATCCTCACCCACGCTCTGGAAAGGGGTCGCCCCAAAGGAATGGTCGAAAGGAAATGACATCTCCGCTCATCCAATAATGGTGGATTCCCCTTATTCGAGCCATTCCCATCTTCTGCGCGACGATGCCTCAGAGGCAAAGATCCGTAGCGTAAGCCTACAGATCATCGGCGGGGAATGCTCATATACAGAAACTGGGCTTTTCCGTACTTTCTGTGGCAATTATCCGTATTGAGACGGGCGGTCTGCACCCCGGGCCCGGGTGACAGGCTCGTCCGGGCGAGATAAAAACCGTGCGCCCCTCAGCCTCCTTAACAAGCCCGGATCGAACCTCGCCATGACGTCCTCCTCCCTCGACACGCTCCTCTCCTGGGTCCGCACGGAAAGCCCCACGCACGATACGGCGGGCGTGAACCGGATGATGGATCTCGTGGTTGCCCAGATGGCCGATGCACCCGTGGCCGTGGAGCGGCTTCCCGGAGAGCAGGGGCTGGGCGACGCCCTCGTTTTGCGCGCTGGGCCGCAGAGCGACGAGGCGCCGCTCCTCCTCCTGTCCCATCTCGACACCGTCCATCCCGTGGGCACCATCGAGCGCGACCTACCGCTACGGATCGAGGGCGACCGGCTCTACGGACCGGGCGTCTACGACATGAAGGGCGGCGCCTATTTCGCCCTCGAGGCCTTCAAGGATGTGGCCCGGCGCGGCACCGCGGCGCGGCCGATGGTGTTCATCGTGACGCCGGACGAGGAAATCGGCAGCCCCATGACGCGGCCCGTGATCGAGGGAATCGGGCGTCGCTCGTCCTTCGTGCTCGTGACGGAGCCTGCCCGCGACGGTGGCCGGATCGTGACCTCCCGCAAGGGCGTGGGGCGCTTCGACGTGCACGTGGAAGGCCGCCCCTCCCATGCGGGCTCTCGCCACAAGGATGGCCGCAACGCCATCTACGAGGCCGCCCGGCAGATCCAGGCGGTCGAGGCCCTGACGGATTACGCCCGTGGCATCACGACGACTGTCGGCATGGTCAGCGGCGGCACCGCGGTTAACACCATCCCGCAGCATTGCCGTTTCCCGGTGGACCTGCGGGTCGAGACGGTTGCAGACGGAGAGGAAATGACGCGGGCGCTCCTCGGCCTGAGGCCGCAGAACCCCGATTTCAAGGTGACCGTGACCGGCGGCATGAACCGGCCGCCCTACGAGCGCTCCGAAGGCACGGGGAAGCTTTTCGACCACGCCAGAGGCCTCGCGGCCGAGATCGGCTTCGATCTGGTCTCGTCCGACAAGGTCGGCGGCGGTTCCGATGGCAATTTCACCGCAGCCCTCGGCATTCCCACGCTGGACGGTCTCGGGATCGACGGCGATGGGGCGCACACCCTCAACGAATACGGGCTGATCTCGTCCATCGCGCCGCGCCAGAAGCTTATGACTCGGCTCCTGGAGACCCTGCGCTGAGCGCCACTGTCGATCTCCGCGTTAGGCCGGAAATCGGCCTGCGCCTTCCGGGAAGCATGAGCCGCGTGGTACATGCAGTATGGCAGGGACAAGACCGTCCCTGCCATCACAAGGCTCTTACGCTGCTCCCAGATCGGTGGCTTCAAAGGATGAAATCTGCCGCCGTGAGTTGCTGAATGCCGCCGTTATTGCCCACCGGCAGCAGAATGATGGTCTGGCCCTCCGGCAGATCGATGGTGACGGCGCCTGTGTCCAGCGAGTTGTAGTGGATGTAGGGCGTCAGCTGATCGAAGGATGCAAAGTGCCAGTCGGACAGGTCGATTTTGTCACCCTGAGGAATTTTGGAGGCTGTTCCACAGAAGTCCCAGATCACGTCGCGTCCATCCCATTTGTGGAACACGAAGACGTCGCTGCCCAATCCACCAGCCAGGAAGTCGTTGCCGGTCCCGCCATCAATGCGGTCGTTTCCTCCTAGCACGCTCGATATGATCGTCGTGCTGCCGTCCTGGAAATCGTCGCCGTAGAGGGCGTCGTCGCCGGCCCCTCCGCTCAATGTATCGGCTCCGCTTCGTCCATTATATTCGATCTTATAGGCGTCGCCAAAGATGGTATCGTTGCCGTCAGCGCCTATCAGGCTGTCGTTGCCGCCATGGGTCGCTGAGCCCATGTAATAGGCATCCCCATAGAGTGCATCATCGCCCGTCTCCCCAAAAAGCGTGTCGGAACCGCCGACTGAGTGATCCGTCATGCGCACGCCATCACCGAACAGACTGTCCCCGTCTGAGCCACCAATGAGCTGGTCGTTGCCGCCTTTCGAGGCGTATTTCATGTATTTCGCATCGCCATACAGGAAATCGACGCCATCACCGCCTGAGAGAGAATCGTTGCCGCCCGAAGAGCGTCCTTCGAGACGGTAGGAATCGCCATAAAGGGTGTCTTTTCCACGATCGCCGGAAAGGATGTCGTTGCCGCCGACGGCATAATTGAAGAGTGCGACGCCGTCTCCGTAGAGCGTGTCGATGCCGTCACCGCCGACCAGCCTGTCGCCTGCTCCATGTGCCTTCTGATAAAGGTATTTGGCATCCCCATAGAGGTGATCGTTGCCACTTTGGCCATAGAGCGTGTCGGACCCGCCAGTGGCGTAGTCTCGCAGCTGTAGGGCATCACCATAGATGGTATCGTTGCCGTTGCCGCCGTAGAACAGGTCTTTGCCGCCAAGAGCGGTACCGGTCAGGCGCAGGGCGTCGCCATACAGCGTATCGCTGCCGTTGTATCCATAGAGCTTGTCATCACCACCCGACTGGAACGAGTAGGCCCCGCTAGTATCGCCGAAAATGCGGTCGGTGGAGGGCGTACCCTTCAGAATCTGCCGGCCGGAGCCGCCTATAATCGTTGCCATTGCGTGTTCCTCACTCATATCCCGTAACGGGATCACATATCGTAAGTTCTATTATAATGTTTTAGCGCGATACAAGCCTGGCTTATGTGAATTTTTACGCGTGCGACAAATTTCGTATGGGGCTTTTCGGCAGAGGGACTGGAGCGGCCACGAAGATGACTGGAAAAAGGTCCTAAGAATGGAAGGGCTTATGTATGAATAATTTCGTGAAAACAGTAGACTACAGTTCCGGGTTTGAGCTCGAGGCTGTGGTGAGAGCTGTAAGACAGCGGATTTTGAGTACAGAAGCGGCTCGTTAGATTTAGATAGGGCCGGCTTATGGTGTGTCGCCGGCCCCTGAAATTTAAAGCTAAAGAATGAAGTCGGATGCGGTCAGCTGGTGTGTCCCGCCCTTCTGCAGAAGGTTTGCCAGATAGATCGTTTCGCCTTCAGGGAGAGTAATGGTTACCTCGCCAGGAGCGGTCGTGTTGTAGTGAATGTAGGGCTCCAGCGCGCTGAACGAGGCAAAATGCCAATCGGTCAAGTCAATCCTGTCATGGTCGGAATCGCTCCAATTCACGCCGGAGAAGTCGCGGATGACATCCGTGCCGTCGCCTTTGTGGAAAACGAAGACGTCGCTGCCGGTGCCTCCTCCGAGGGTATCGTTGCCGGTCCCGCCATCAACTGTATCGTTGGCATTGGGGCCGGCATCCATATACAGGCGAACAGGCTCGACGAGGAAGTCGCCATAGACTTCGTCATTGCCGGCACCGCCAAGCACGTAGTCGCTGCCTCCCACTGCGCCTACTCTGATTTGTGGCGCATCCCCATAAACGACGTCATTGCCAGCATCGCCCCTAACAACGTCATTGCCGCCTTTCGCCCCTGATTCGAGAATCCAACCATCGCCGACCACCCTGTCGTTCCCCTCATCCCCGAAGAGAATGTCATGGCCACCTACGGTGAGCCCTGCCATGCCAGTACCGTCTCCGGCGATAAAATCGTTTCCGGTCCCGCCAAGAACACGATCGTTGCCTCCTTGGGATGCATACTGCATCTGCTTCGCGTCGCCGGTGATGTAGTCGTTACCGGCGCTGCCGATAATCGTATCCTTGCCGCCTTTAGTATATCCCGTCATCCGGTAGGCGTCACCGTAGATGTAATCGTTGCCTAGTTGGCCATAGAGATAATCGTTTCCGCCAGCGGAATAGTTGAGCAGGCCTACGGCGTCGCCATAGATGTTGTCATTGCCGTCCCCGCCATAGATGCGGTCATTCCCGCCATGCGCGGTATTGTAGAGAAACTTGGCGTCCCCATACAGATTATCTCGGCCATCATTGCCATAAAGGGTGTCATTGTATCCCTTGGCGTTGCCTCTAATCTTATAGGCGTCGCCATAAACGTAATCATTGCCCTCACCGGCATAAAACAGGTCTACGCCACCCGTTGCACTCCCTTGAAGGATGAAGGCGTCGCCATAAAGTTTGTCGTTGCCGCCATATCCATAAAGTTTATGCCTCTCGATAGCCCCGGAATTGACGGTTCCGCTTGTGTGTCCGTAAATCGTGTCGCCAAATTCCGTTCCTGTGACCGCGTAAACATTGCGACCGCCCACAAAGAGAGCCATTCTAAGTCTCCTATAATATCATAACGAATAATCATTTAGATGATGTATCGTTCCAAAAATTGACGTTAGGAAATGAATGAAACAGGCAATGGTCTTTACGATGCCCTGAACAGCGCCTCCACGCCGTTGATGATGAACTGCACCGCAAGGCCCGCGAGGATGACGCCGAGGAGGCGGCTCAGGACGATGTTGCCGGTGACGCCGAGCATGCGGGAGACGCGCTCGGCCGCCATGAAGACCGTAAAGCAGCTGGCGACACCCAGCGCGATCAGGGCCATGAGGGACGAGAGATAGATCACGTCCCCGTTTGCGCGCCCCGCCAGGAGGATGACGGCCGTGATCGCGCCGGGGCCGGCCATGAGCGGGATGGCGAGCGGGAAGGCGGCCACGTTGCGGATATGGTCCTCCGTGATGGCGATATCGGCCGTGTGCTGCTTGCGCTCGTTGCGGCGCTCGAACACCATCTCGAAGGCGATCCAGAACAGGAGCAGGCCGCCCGAGATGCGGAAGGCCGGAATGCCGACGCCCAGGAGCCGCAGGAGCACTTCACCGCCCAGGCCGAAGAAGGCCAGAATGCAGAAGGCGATCAGGCTCGCCCGAATGGCGACCCGTTTGCGCTCCTCGGCGTTCATGCCCCGCGTCAGTGAGATGAACATGGGCGCAAGGGCCGGCGGATCGAGGGTCACGAGGAGCGTGACCAGGGCGGCGGAAACGAAGTCGAAGAGCATCGGCTGGACCTTATCGTGAGCTTTGCTTTATGGGGTCCTTCGAGGGTTTTGACGAGAGGGAGCGATACGATGTTCACGGTTGTCGAGCGGATCAGCCGGCCCGGCTCTCCCGACAAGGCTAATGAGGATTCCTGCGGCGCCTCCGGCGATTGGGCCTGGGTGATCGACACCTCGATCTTTCCCGGCACGCCGCCGATCATGGACGAGAAGAGCGATGCCACGTGGCTCGCGCGCTTCGCGACCGAGCGCCTCTCGGATCTGGCGGCCCGCGCCTATAACGGGGACGGGCCCGCGCTGCTGCGCCATGTGATGGAGGAGGCGCGGGAGATCTTTCTGGCCCGGGCTCCGGAGGAGCGCCGCGACCCCGTCACCTGGCCGGTCGGGGCCATGACCTTGATCTATCGCGCGGGCGACAGGCTGGACGTGTGGACCTTTGCGGACACCACGGCCTTCGTGCGCCAGCCGGACGGTGCGCTGCACATCGTCGGGGAGGCGCCGGAGCTGCGCGTCTACGAATCGGCCAAGGCTGCAGAACTCCTGCGTGCCAGTGGCGCGACCCCTCGGACGATCTTCGAGGCACCTGCCTTCCAGAACTGGCTGACGGAACGGCGCCAGCGGCAGAAGGAGGGCAGGGGGCTGCCCTTGCTCGGCCTCGACCCGGCAGCCGCGGACCGCCTGCGGCACGAGCAGGTGCCGTGCGAGGACGGCACCGTCATCCTGCTCACGAGCGACGGCTTCTCGGCCCTGGTGGACCTCTACAACGAGATGGATGCGAAGAGCCTTGTCGAGGCAGCGCTCAAGGACGGGCTGGAGCCGCTGGTGAATCGGGCGCGCGAGATCGAGACCGTTGTGGACCCGTCCGGAACGCGCTTTCCCCGCTTCAAGGAGAGCGATGACGCCACGGCCCTGCTGCTAAGGGCCTAGACAGCCGGCGCCTCAGGGGCGGCTGTGGCCGCCTCGGGTGCCGGAGCGTGTCCACCCGCATAGCGCACCAGCGCCGCAACCCGATCCTCGATGGACGGATGGGTGGCGAAGAGGTCGGCGAAGCCCGAGCGCGGGTTGTCGAGGCACAGTTCCATCACGGCCGAGGGCACGCCTTCGAGTTCGCCCTTGCGGTCGATCTTGCGCAGGGCGGAGATCATGGCGTCCGGGTTCTTCGTTAGCTCGACGGATCCCGCATCGGCCAGATATTCGCGGCGTCGCGAGAGCGAGAACCGGATCACCACCGAGAGGGCCCAGGCCAGCATGATGAAGATCACCGCGACCAGGATGGCCAGGAGCTTCCCGCCGCCGGATTTCTTCGAATCGGAAGAATCCGTCAGGAGGTCCGGGCTCTCCCGCAGGGCGCGATAGACCATCTCGCCAATGAACGACATGACGCCCACCACCAGCACGGCGACCATCATGGTCCGCACGTCGTCGTTGCGGATATGGGTGAGCTCGTGGGCAAGAACCGCCTCGATCTCCCGGTCGTCCAGGAGGTCGAGCAGGCCGCGCGTGACCGTGATCGTATATTGCTCCGGCCGCGTGCCGGTCGCGAAGGCGTTCGGGGCCTTCACGTCCAGAATGCGCAGCTTGGGCATCGTCATGCCCCGCGAGATGCAGAGGTTCTGAAGGAGGCCGTAGAGGCGAGGGTCGCTCCTCCGGCTTAATGCGCGCGAGCCGGTGGTCAGCTCCAGGATGAAGCCGTTGAACCGGAACCCGCACCAGACCCAGAACGCCACCAGGGCGGTGACGAGGGGTGAGGCCCACAGGCAGTCCCAAAGAGCCGCCTGAAAGAGGGCCTCGAACGCCCCGGAGCCGTCGTCCAGCAAGGCTCGCGCGAGGAGCGTCAGCCCGAGGGACATCAGGTAGAACAGCAGGAAGAGCCCGGCGATCAGCAGGGCCGAGCGCCGCCGGTTGGCCTGGATATGGGTGTGGAGGCCGAAGGCCGGCAGCATGGGGAGGCCTGCCTAGAACGCGACCTTCGGAGGCGCCTCGAGGGCCTTGCGCTCCGTCTCGCCGACATCGAAGAAGGCCTGCGACCGGAAGCCCAGCAGCCCGGCAAAGAGAACCGCCGGAAAATGCTGGATGGCGGCATTGTACTCGGCGACGCCGTTGTTGAAGAAGCGCCGGGCGGCGGCGAGCTTGTCCTCGATATCGGCAAGGTCCGTCTGCAGCTGCTGGAAATTGGCGCTGGCCTTGAGGTCCGGATAGGCCTCTCCGAGAGCCACGAGCCGTCCGAGGGCCCCGGACAGGGCGTTCTCGGCAGCCGCCTGGTCGGCGGGCCCATGGGCCTTCAGGGCAGCGTTGCGGGTCTCCACGACGGCCTGGAGGGTGTCCCGCTCATGGGCGACGTAGCCCTTCACGGTCTCGATGAGGTTCGGGACGAGATCGTGGCGCTGCTTGAGCTGCACGTCGATATCCGCAAAGGCCTGGTTCACCCGCGCCCGAAGCGTGACGAGGCTGTTGTAGACCGAGACCCCGAAGAGCACCACGAGGGCGATGCCCACCCAAACGACCCAATTCATGGCATTTGCCCCCTGAATATCCTTGCGTCACCCATGCCACGGCTATGCCGGAACGGCAAGTTATGACATTTCAGAAAGGGCGGTTTTGGGAGCCCGGAGAGAGGATTTCGCCCCGGGGCTCGGGCATGTGGCGGTTTGTGCCCTCCAAAGGCCGCTCTCGCCTTTGGAAAACGCTTGAAATGCCTTGAAAAAAGGCTCCCGATCGACCATCTAAGAACTTGATTTTCTTTGGATTCGCAAGGGTCGCCCAGGCCTGAACGATGCGGTCGCAAAACCGCCACGGGTCTTCAGGGCAGACTGTTTTGAGAAAGACCGACTTTGACCGATCCGAACGATAAGAGCACCGGCGGCCCCGGGGGCGATCAGCCGGCCAGCGACGTCAAGCTGATCTCCATCGTCGACGAGATGAAGCGCTCCTATCTCGATTACGCCATGAGCGTGATCGTGAGCCGCGCTCTTCCGGACGCCCGCGACGGCCTCAAGCCCGTGCATCGGCGCATCCTCTACGCGATGCACGAGAGCGGCTACACGCCCGACAAGAAGCACGTAAAGTCGTCGCGCATCGTCGGCGACGTGATGGGTCAGTACCACCCGCACGGCGACCAGTCGATCTACGACGCCTTGGTGCGTATGGCGCAGGATTTCGCCATGCGCGTCATGCTCGTGGATGGGCAGGGCAATTTCGGCTCGGTGGACGGCGATCCTCCGGCGGCCATGCGCTACACCGAGTCCCGCCTGACCCGGGCGGCGATGCCTCTGATCGAGGATATCGACAAGGACACGGTCGATTTCAATCCGAACTACGACGAGTCGAAATTCGAGCCTGCCGTTCTCCCGGCGCGCTATCCGAACCTGCTCGTCAACGGCGCCGGCGGCATCGCTGTCGGCATGGCCACCAACATGCCTCCCCACAATCTGGGCGAGGTCATCGACGGCTGCATCGCCTATATCGACAACCCGGACATTTCCACCGAACAGCTGATCGAGATCATCCCGGGTCCGGATTTTCCCACGGGTGCCTTGATCCTGGGCCATGCGGGCATCCGCTCCGCTTATACCACGGGCCGCGGCTCCATCGTCATGCGCGCCAAGTCCGAGGTGGAGGAGGTCCGCAAGGAGCGTGAGGCTCTCATCTTCACCGAGATCCCTTACCAAGTGAACAAGGCCTCGCTGATCGAGAAGATCGCCGAGCTCGTCCGCGAGAAGCGGATCGAAGGTATCTCCGATCTGCGGGACGAATCCGACCGCGACGGCATGCGCATCGTCGTCGAGATCAAGCGCGACGCGATGGCGGACGTGGTCCTGAACCAGCTTTACCGCTATACGCCGCTCCAGACGAGCTTCGGCGCCAACATGGTGGCGCTGAACGGCGGCCGTCCCGAGCAGATGACCCTCCGGGACCTGATCAGCGCCTTCGTGGACTTCCGCGAGGAGGTCGTGTCCCGCCGGACCAAGTACCTGCTCAACAAGGCCCGCGAGCGCGCCCACGTCCTGTGCGGTCTCGCCATCGCGGTGGCCAATATCGACGAGGTGATCCGCCTCATCCGCACGGCGCCCGATCCGAACACCGCCCGCGAATCCCTCATGGGCCGCGATTGGCCTGCCCAGGACATCGCGCCGCTCATCGCGCTCGTGGACGACCCGCGCCACAAGATCAACGAGGACGGCACCTACCGCCTCTCGGAGACCCAGGCCCGCGCGATCCTCGACCTGCGCCTGCAGCGCCTTACGGCCCTCGGCCGGGACGAGATCGGGGACGAGCTGTCGAAGCTCGCAGCCGAGATCTCGGATTATCTCGACATCCTGCGCTCCCGCGAGCGCATCATGGGGATCATCAAGGGCGAGCTGACCGAGATCCGCGACGCCTATGCGACACCGCGCAAGACCCAGATCGTCGATTGGGATTCCGACGTCGACGACGAGGATCTGATCGCCCGCGAGGACATGGTCGTCACCGTATCGCATGCGGGCTACATCAAGCGCGTCCCGCTCTCTACCTATCGGGCTCAGCGCCGGGGCGGCAAGGGCCGGTCCGGCATGTCGACCCGCGAGGAGGATTTCGTCACGCGCCTGTTCGTGGTCAACACGCATACGCCGGTGATCTTCTTCTCGTCCAAGGGCAAGGCCTACAAGGAGAAGGTGTGGCGCCTGCCGCTCGCAGCTCCGAATGCCCGGGGCAAGGCCCTGGTGAACATGCTGCCCCTGGAGCAGGACGAGCGCATCACCACCATCATGCCGCTGCCCGAGGACGAGGCGTCCTGGGACACGCTCGACGTGATGTTCGCGACCTCCCGCGGCACGGTCCGCCGCAACAAGCTGTCGGACTTCGTCCAGGTGAACCGGGGCGGCAAGATCGCCATGAAGCTGGACGAGGGCGAGGGTATCGTGGACGTGCAGATCTGCACGGAGAACGATGACGTCCTCCTCACCACTGCGAAGGGCCAGTGCATCCGCTTCGCGGTGCCCGAGGTGCGCGTGTTCAAGGGTCGCGACTCCATGGGCGTTCGCGGCATCAACCTGGCCGACGGCGACCGCATCATCTCCATGGCGATCCTGCGGCACGTGGAGGCGACGAGCGAGGAGCGCGCGGGTTATCTCAAGATGCGCCGCGCCGTCACGGGCGAGCAGATGAACGGCGAGGGCGAGGCTCATGAGGCTGGCGACGAGGAGAACGTCTCGGCCGATGCGCTCTCCATGGAGCGCTATACGGAGATGAGCGCCCTCGAGCAGTTCATCCTCACCATCTCGGAGAAAGGCTACGGCAAGCGGACCTCGTCCTACGAGTACCGCATCACAGGCCGCGGCGGCAAAGGCATTACGGCCATGGCCGTGAACAGCCGCAACGGCCAGCTCGTGGCCTCCTTCCCGGTCGAGAATTCCGACCAGATCATGCTCGTCACCGATGGCGGCCAGCTGATCCGCGTGCCGGTGGACGGCATCCGCACGGTCGGCCGCAACTCGCAAGGCGTCACGGTCTTTTCGACGAAGGGCAAGGAGCGCGTCGTCTCGGTGGAGCACATCGACGGCGAGGATGCCGAGGAGGATGGCGACGATTCCGAGGCCGGCGACGAGAGTGCCGGCAACGGCGAGGATTAAGAGAAAGGGCGCCTCGGGCGCCCTTTTTTCATGCCATCTTCGGCGGCGTCAGATGTAGCGGGGATCTCGCTTCGGCTGAAGAACCGGCTTGGTGGATTGGATCCGCTTGAATGTCGCGTCGCGGAAGGCTTCCGCCTGCTTCCGGCCCGTCCGGAGGTCCCGGGTGGAGAAGCGGATCTTCAAGAACTTGCCGTGCGCGATAGTCAGGAACGCGAAGGAGAGAATCTGCGCCTTATCCGAGCCAATCCGGAGGCGGGCCGACGCCATGCTGCCGTCCAATGTGGTGGCCTCGACCTTCGTGTCGTTCCGGACGCCACGAGCATCCGCAACCATCAGGATCTCGCGCAGCACTGCGGACATCTCGATCTTGAGAGCATCCTTCGATGGTGCCGTAAGATCGAGCGCCTTGTCGTAAAGATAGACATCAGCCCAACTCTGCCGCCCGCCCGTGTAGCGCACACTGAAGCCGTAGCCCGCCTGCGGATAGGTGGTTGTCGGTCCGCGAACGAGGCCCGCAACCTTATCGGGAAACGGGAGGCCCTCGATGACGGCGGAGGAGCCCCTCTGCTCCTGCGCGTGAGCGCCCGGCGGGGCCAAGGTGGCCCAAGAGACCAGGGATAGGAGCGCAAGGAGGGTCCAAAGGCGGAACCGGAAGGGCATGGGCGGCACCAATCAATGAAACTAGATTTCATTTTTATCGAACCGCCGCTAAGCCACAAGTCCCTGGAGACGATATGGCCGTGGCTGGCGAGGTGCTGCGCCGAAGGGCTCCTTGCCCGGGCCGGAAGCAATTACGTCAGGCTGGCGAGGGCGGCAGGGCTCAGGACCGCAATGGCGGTGGCGGCGACGATCAGGAGACGAACGATCATGCGACCCTCCTTCGTGAGGTCGCCCCCTTGTTGCATGCTGTGGTCAAGCCTGACGTGTGCAGCCGCACGGCTTGCCCACCCCCCTGCTGCACCGCTTGCTCCCGGGCCGTTCTCAAGCTACGCCTTAGGGCAATGACCCGCACCGCGCTCTATACCGGCAGCTTCGATCCCGTCACGAACGGCCATCTGGACGTGGTGCGCCAAGCCTGCGGCCTGGTCGACCGGCTGGTGATCGCCATCGGAGTTCATTCGTCCAAGACGCCCCTGCTTACGACCGAGGAGCGGGTCGACCTGCTTCGGGCGGTCTGCGGGCCCGTGGCGGCCGCGGCCGGGACGGAGCTGGAGGTGACGACCTTCGGCGACCTCGCCGTGGAGGCCGCCCGGCGCCACGGGGCGAGCCTCATCGTCCGGGGGCTGCGGGACGGGACCGATTTCGACTACGAGATCCAGATGGCGTCCATGAACGCCGCCATGGCGCCGGAAGTCCAGACCGTATTTCTGCCGGCCTCGCCGCCGGTCCGCCCCATCACGGCCACGCTCGTGCGCCAGATCGCCGGCATGGGCGGCGACGTTTCGGCCTTCGTGCCGGACCTTGTCGTCCAGCGGTTGAAGGCCAGATTCAACCGGCCATAAAATTCATCATCCCCGATCAGGAGATTCCTCATCATGAAGCGTTTGCTTGTAGCCGGAGCGCTCGTGCTCGCCGGCCTCGTTCCCGCCGCAGCCCAGCAGCCGGCCGCCGATCCGCAGAACACGGTCTATCTCGACACGAAGGACGGCCGCATCACGATCCGGCTCCGCCCGGACCTGGCTCCCAAGCATGTGGAGCAGATCAAGGCGCTGACCAAGCAGGGCTTCTACAACGGCGTTCCGTTCCATCGGGTGATCGAGGGCTTCATGGCCCAGACCGGCGATCCCACCGGGACCGGTACGGGCAAGTCCGACCTGCCCAACATCCCGGCCGAATTCACGAAGACGCCCTACAAGAAGGGCTCGGTCGGCATGGCCCGCTCGCAGGATCCGAATTCGGCGAACAGCCAGTTCTTCATCTGCTATGAGGGCTGCGGCCCGCTCACCGGGCAGTACACGCTCTTCGGTGAGGTCGTGTCCGGCATGGACGTGGCCGATAAGATCAAGAAGGGCAATTCCGCCGCCAACGGCATGGTGTCAGGCCCCGACAAAATCGTGAAGATGCAGCTCGCGACGGACGCCAAGTAAGGCATAAATCGGAGCGACGGGCGGATGGCAGCAAGGACGATTCGAAAATCCGTAGGGGCGCGGCAGATGCTCGCCGCGTTCTTCCTCGCATCCTGCCTTGGCCCTGCGGCAGCGCAGGACCTGTCCCCGCTCGACGACGGCCGGGACAGGCTCCGTGAGCTCGACCCGGCACCGAGCCTGCCCGAGGGTGTCACCGGCATCATCCGCCCGGGCGAGGGGGAGCGCGCTCTCCAAATCGATACGCTCACGGGCATCTTCCACGCGCTCCAGGCCTGCTGGAAGCCGCCCGCAGGCAGCGGCCTCTCGGGCCAGGAGATCACGCTGCGCATCGCCTTCAAGCGTAACGGTGAGGTGCTGGGCCAGCCCCGCATCACCTATTACCGGGCAGGCAACCAGCCGGACCAGCGCGAGCCCTTCACGCGATCCGTGCGCGAAGCCTTTACGCGTTGCACGCCTCTGCCGTTCTCCGACAAGCTCGGGGCGGCCGTGGCCGGGCGCATTTTCACCTTCCGTTTCTCCGACACGCGGCCTATGTGATCGGGCAGGAACGCTTTTCTTCCAAGACTTTCTTTCAAGACATGCCAGACCAGGAGAAACCGATGGCAGATCCCGAGAACACCCTCATCATGGAGACCACCAAGGGGCGGGTCGTCATCGAGCTGCGGCCCGACCTCGCGCCCAAGCACGTGGAGCGGATCAAGACCCTGGCGCGCCAGGGCTTCTATGACGGCATCGCGTTCCATCGCGTCATCGACGGCTTCATGGCCCAGACCGGCTGCCCGCAAGGCACCGGCACCGGCGGCTCCGACCTTCCGGATCTTCAGGCCGAGTTCAACGCCGAGCCGCATGTGCGCGGAGTCTGCTCCATGGCGCGGACCAACAATCCGCATTCCGCCAACTCGCAGTTCTTCATCTGCTTCGACGACGCCCGCTTCCTCGACAAGCAATACACGGTCTGGGGCAAGGTGACGGAAGGCATGGAGAACGTGGACAAGATCAAGCGCGGCGAGCCCGTGCGCGAGCCGGACCGCATCGTCTCCATGAAGGTCGCGGCGGACGCAGCGTAAGCTGATCGAACCGTTATCCCGGAGCGCTTCAAGGCGCTCCGGGATGACAATCGGGACATTCCATGCGCGTCGACCTTTTCGATTTCGATCTGCCTGAGGATCGCATCGCGCTTCGCCCCGCGGAGCCGCGAGATGCGGCGCGCATGCTTGTGGTCAGGCCCGGTGGTGCGCCTTTCGAGGATCGCGTGGTCCGCGATCTTCCGGATCTGCTTCGGCCCGGCGATGTGCTGGTACTGAACGACACGAAGGTCATCCCGTCCCGGCTCTACGGGATGCGCGTGCGTGAGGATACGGCCGCACGGGTCGAAATCATGCTGCACAAGCGGGAGGGGGGCGACCGCTGGCGCGCCTTCGCGCGTCCCGCAAAAAAGCTTCACGTGGGCGACCGGATCCGCTTCGGCGAGGCGTCTGAAAGCACGGCCTGCGAGCTGGTGCGCCTCGATGCCGAAGTGGAGGCAAAAGGCGAAGGTGGGGACGTGACCCTGCACTTCTCCTTCGCCGGGCCGTTTCTCGATGAGGCCATCGCGCGGCTCGGCGAATTGCCGCTGCCCCCCTACATCGCCGGCAAGCGCCCCACCGACGAGAAGGACCGAGCCGATTACCAGACCGTCTATGCCCGGGATGAGGGTGCCGTCGCGGCACCGACTGCGGGCCTCCATTTCACCGACGACCTGTTCCGCCGCCTCGACGAGCGCGGCATCACCCGCCGTTTCGTGACCCTGCATGTGGGGGCCGGCACCTTCCTGCCCGTGAAGGCGGACGATACGGCGCAGCACCGGATGCATGCGGAATGGGGCACGGTCTCGGCCGCGACCGCGCAGGCCCTCAACGAGGCCCGGGCAAGGGGAGGGCGCATCGTTGCCGTCGGCACCACGTCCCTGCGCCTGCTCGAGAGCGCGGCCCGCGACGATGGTACGATCGCGCCATTCTCAGGCGATACAGATATCTTCATCACACCCGGCTACCAGTTCAGGGCCGTAGACGTCCTGATGACGAATTTCCACCTCCCACGCTCGACCCTGTTCATGCTCGTCTCGGCCTTCGCGGGTCTCGACACCATGCGTGCCGCCTATGCGCACGCCATCGAGACAGGTTACCGCTTCTACTCCTATGGCGATGCGAGCCTGCTGTTCAGGGGAGAATAGGCGTGGTCGGCAAGGTGCGCCTGCGCCTCGTTGATTGTTTTCACCATGATCGTCAGGGTTATTGAATGACCACCGAGCAATTCACCTTCACCATTTCGAAGACCGACGGTGCCGCGCGCACCGGTGAGATCCGGATGCCGCGTGGGGTGATCCGTACGCCCGCCTTCATGCCGGTGGGCACGGCCGCGACCGTCAAGGCCATGTATCCCGATCAGGTGAAGGCGCTCGGCGCCGACGTGGTGCTCGGCAATACCTACCACCTCATGCTGCGCCCCGGCGCGGAGCGCGTGTCGCGGCTCGGCGGATTGCACAAGTTCATGAACTGGCCCTATCCGATCCTCACGGATTCGGGCGGTTTCCAGGTCATGTCCCTGGCGGCCCTGCGCAAGGTCGACGAGACCGGCGTCACGTTCCAGTCCCATATCGATGGCTCGACCCATGTGATGACGCCCGAGCGTTCCATCGAGATTCAAGGCCTGCTCGGCTCCGATATCCAGATGCAGCTCGACGAATGCGTGCGCCTGCCCTGTACCGACGAGGTGGCCGAGAAGGCCATGCGCCTGTCCCTGCGCTGGGCCGAGCGCTGCCGCATCGCCTTCGGCGAGCAGCCCGGCAAGGCGATGTTCGGCATCGTCCAGGGCGGCGCGGTCGAGCGGCTGCGCATCGAGAGCGCGAAGGAACTCGCGGGTCTCGACCTCAAGGGCTATGCCATCGGCGGCCTCGCCGTGGGCGAGCCGCAGGACGTGATGCTGCGCATGATCGAGACGGTCGAGCCGCATATGCCCAAGGAGAAGCCGCGTTACCTTATGGGTGTCGGTACGCCCGATGACATCGTCGAGGCAGTTCGCCGCGGCGTCGACATGTTCGACTGCGTCATGCCCACACGCGCCGGCCGTCACGGCCAGGTCTTCACCCGGCACGGGCGCATGAACATGCGCAACGCCAAATACGCCGAGGATATCCGCCCCATCGACGAGACTTCGAAGTGCGTCGCCTCGAACACCTATTCGCGCGCCTATCTCCACCATCTCGTCCGCGCGAACGAAATCCTCGGCATGATGCTGCTCACCTGGAACAACCTGGCCTATTACCAGGACCTGATGGCCGGTCTGCGCAAGGCCATCGCGGAAGGGCGCCTGGAAGACCACATCGCCGAGGTCAAGGAAGGCTGGGCCAAGGGTGAGCGTGACGGCCACAGCGAGGAAGGCCGGCATCTGGACAATGTCCCCACAGGCGGCGAGGACGACTGAGCGTTCTTCAAAAGGTGCTTCTCCCTCTCCCATGGGGAGAGGGGCAGGGGTGAGGGGCGTGCCCTCCCCGGAGAAGCCGCAACCCCTCACCCTCGCTGCGCTCGACCTCTCCCACACGGGAGAGGTAAGTGAGCGGCGTGGCCTGCCTCAGCCCAGCGCCCGCAAATGCCGGATCGGACGGCCCGGTGCGATCATCTCGGCGGCCGCGATGATGCCCTGCGCGTCAATGCCGAAATGGCGGTAGAGATCCTGCACGGTGCCGGTCTGGCCGAAATGCTCCACGCCCAGCGAACGGGTGCGGTGGCCCATGACGGAACCGAGCCAGGCCAGCGTCGCGGGGTGGCCGTCGAGCACTGTCACGAGGCCGCAATGGGGCTGCAGGTCCCCGAGCAGGCGCTCCACATGGCTGCGGGCATGGACGAGGCCGCGCTCGCGTGCGCGTTGGGCCGCGGTCCAGCCGGCATTGAGACGGTCCGCCGAGGTGATCGCGAGAAGTCCGATATCGCGACGGTCCTCCGCCATGAGACCCACGGCCTCGATGGCTTCCGGCGCCACCGCGCCCGTATAGGCCACCACCACCTGCGCATTGGGGCCGGGTTTGCGCATCCAGTAGGCGCCGTCCACGATGTCGGCTGCGAGGTCCGGCGTCATTTCTCGCTGCGGCTGGTCGACCGTGCGGGTCGATAGGCGCAGGTAGACCGAGCCGCCCGTCTCGTCGCGCAGCCAGGAGCGCTCATTGGGCTGGCCCTCTCCGTCACGCTGGAGATAGTCGAAGGCCCAGCGCAGGATCACCGAGAGCTCGTCCACGAAAGCCGGCTCGAACGACGCGAGCCCGTCCTGCGCCATGCCGATGAGTGGCGTGCCAATCGACTGATGCGCGCCGCCCTCCGGCGCGAGCGTGACGCCAGACGGAGTCGCGGCCACGATGAAGCGGGCATCCTGGTAGCAGGCATAGTTCAGGGCATCGAGACCGCGCGCGATGAAGGGATCGTAGAGGGTGCCGATGGGCAGGAGCCGCTCCCCGAACAGGGAATGGGACAGTCCCAGCGCCGAGAGCAGGATGAACAGGTTCATCTCGGCGATACCGAGCTCGACGTGCTGACCCTTCGGGCTGAAATCCCACGTGAAGGTGGAGGGGATGCGCTCCGAGCGGAAGATGTCCTTCATCTCTTCCTTGGCGAACAGCCCCCGCCGGTTCACCCAGGCGCCGAGATTGGTCGAGACGGTCACGTCCGGCGCAGTGGTGACGATCCGGTCCGCGAGCGGCTCGCTCGAACGTGCGAGCTCGTTGAGGATGAGGCCGAAGCCCTGCTGGGTCGACATGGTCGGCTGCTGCGGCGTCGGGAGCGTTTCCGGCACCGGCACCTTCGGCGCTTCGTGGCGGCGCGTGCCCTGTGCGTTGAACGGCACGGAGGCGAGGAAACGCTCCAACTCCGCCTGCGGCAGGCTCAGTCCCTCGAACTTGTCCCATTCATGCCCCGGCCGCACCTTGGCGCTCGCTCGGTAGCCCTCCATCTGGGTCGGCGTGAGGAGACCCGCATGGTTGTCCTTGTGGCCCGCGAGCGGCAGACCGAATCCCTTGATCGTGTAGGCGATGAACACGGTCGGGCGGTCGTGGTCGACGGATTCGAAGGCCTGGAGGAGGCTCGGCAGGTCGTGCCCGCCGAGATTCGACATGAGCCGCGCCAGCTCCTCGTCGGACCGGCGCTCGATCAGGCGCGTCACGTCGCCCTGGTAGCCGAGATCGTCAAGGAGACGCTTGCGCCAGGCGGCCCCGCCCTGGAACGTAAGGGCGGAATAGAGCTGGTTCGGGCAGGAATCGATCCATTGCCGCAGCTTCTCGCCGCCGGGCTCGCGGAACGCTTCCTGCATCAGCGAGCCGTGCTTGAGCACCACCACGTCCCAGCCAAAGGAGCGGAAGATCGCCTCGAAGCGGGCATAGAGGCCCTCGCGGACTACCGCGTCCAGGCTCTGGCGGTTGTAGTCGATGATCCACCAGGTGTTGCGCAGGCCCTGCTTCCAGCCCTCCAGCAGGGCCTCGAAGATGTTGCCCTCGTCCATCTCGGCATCGCCCACGAGGGCGATCATGCGACCCTCGGGATGCTCCTTCCGCCAGCCATGGGCCTTCACGTAGTCCTGGACGAGGCTGGCGAAGAGCGTCTGGGCCACGCCCAGGCCTACCGAGCCTGTGGAGAAGTCCACGTCGTCGATGTCCTTGGTGCGGGACGGGTAGGATTGCGCGCCCTTGTAGCCGCGGAAATTCTCCAGCTTCTCCCGGGTTTGATGACCGAGGAGATATTGGATCGCATGGAAGATCGGGCTCGCATGGGGCTTCACGGCCACCCGGTCCTCAGGCCGGAGGACCGCAAGGTAAAGTGCCGTCATGATGGTGGACAGCGAGGCCGAGGAAGCCTGATGCCCACCGATCTTCAGCCCGTCCTGGTTCGGGCGGACATGGTTGGCGTTGTGGATGGTCCAGCTCGACAGCCACAGGATCTTGCGCTCGAACTCGGAGAGAAAGGGCAGGCGGGGATCGGTCATGAGAATGCCCAGGATCGGGAGCGGAATCGCGAAGGATTCGCGAGGCCGCCCAGCGGTTGCGGAATTCGGGTCCCATACTAGGCCTTTTTGATTGACCCGCCAGCCGATAGCCCCTATTTCGGGCTCACCTCTGGGAGCGCGTAGCTCAGCCGGTAGAGCATCTGACTTTTAAACAGTTTTTTGAAAGGTAGATTATCAGGCGGTCAAGGGCTGGTAGCTTAGTGGTAAAGCGCCCGACTTTTAATCGGTAGACCCTGGGTTCGAATCCCAGCCAGCCCACCATACCGTTACCAAAAAACGCCGATTTGGTAACGGTATTGGTATCGGTTTGCGAAAATCATAACAGCGAATCACGCTGCCTCACTGGCGCCCGCGCCGTCATCATCCTCCGCGTCGTTCGGCTTCTCGGCTTCCACGTCGCACTGATAGCCGCTGCCTTTAGACAAACTATGCACGGCGCGGGTCACAATCCATTCGCCATCGGCGCCGGCCCTAAACCCGGATGCCACCAGCGGCGATTCTGCGGCCAGCATGGGGTCGCCAGGCATCGTCAGGCTGAATTTGTGTTCGCCCCTGGCGCGCTTATCCAGTTCCGCCTGGGCGGCATCCTTGGCGGCCTTCTCGTCAGGATACCAATGGCGCAGCCGGCGCACAGGCTCACCTTCGCCCACCTTAACTTCGATCCGCTTGGCGCTGCGTTTCTGGTGATAATAGGCAATCACCGTTCCAGGGCTTTCCCGCTTGGCCAGCGTCATGCGCCAGGCGGAAACCTGGCTGGCGTGCACCAGGATGGGCGGCAGTTCTTCGCCGCTGGCGTTCTTCGATTCGCCCCGCTTTGCCATCACCAGCTTGCCGCCGGCCGGCTTGGCTATGGCGTCGTACCTCTTGGCCACGCGCACCAGAAACGAAATATCGCTTTCCTCTGTCTGGTCCAGGTGCGGCAGCGTGATGGATTTCAGGCTTTCGGATACGGCCGGCTCCATGCCGTGTTCGCCGGCGATCTTTGCCACCAGGGCGCCCATCTTCGTGCCCTTTTCCCAGCTACGCGATTTCTGCGTCTGCAGGTCGGTTTTTCCGCCCTTGCTGGTAGAAAACGGCGCGGCCTTGCCGCGTATGGTCATCTGCCCAGGCCAGCCGGACAGTTCCACTTCGTCCACGACAAACAGGCCCATGCGCTGCACCATGTTGTCGTAACCCAGGAACACTTCCAGTTCGGCCCCTGTTGCCGGCATGGCAATGGGTGCCAGCGGGTCGTGATCCGCCAGCGTCACTTCAAACGTGTCCGACTCCATGCCGGCTTCGTCCGTCAGGGTCAGGCTTACGAACCGGTCCAGGATGGCGGCCGTAATGTCGGCGCTGTTCGCCACAAGGCGAAACGCGGGCGTCAGTCCCATAGTTTGATACCCTGCGCCTTTTGCGTGGTGTCGATTTCAGGCAGCAGCACCAGCACGCCAGCAGGCATCACCGGCCCCATATCTGCCAGCCCCTTGTTTGCGTCCAGCAGCTGTTCCACCACCAGGCCGTCCGTGGTGCCGTAGTGCTTCCAGGCGATGAAATCGACGGTATCGCCGTCGCTGGTCCTATATTCCAAAGCCATTGCCATATTTCCGTAGTTGAACCGTGAATTCCTGGCGGCGCGGATGCCCGGCGGCCGCGAATACCGTCTGGCCTTCGCTTACGCGCTCGATCACCCACCGGCCCATGATGGCCCCAAGGCCGGACACCAGCAGCTGCGGGCGGCCCTGTGCGGCCAGGCTTCGCAGCTGGTTCAGTTGCCCAGCGCCGCCCCGGTATGCGGTCAGGATAACGCCTGACAGCGTGATGCTTTCCTGGCCTGGCCCGGTGTACTGCAGCGCGTCGTCCTGGCCGAACCGCTCTTGTGCCGGCCACTTGTATTCAGCATCGCGCCGCAGTTCCTGATATGCGGCCGTGTTGATGCCGAAAGAAAAGTTGCCAAGGCGCATCATGGTGAACCCGGCGATGGTGTATCCGATCATTGCGCGTACGCCCCATCAGTCATCGCGGCGCGTTCGCGCTGCTGTTTGCGCCGCTCGATTTCGTCCGCCAGTTTCTTGGCCAGTTGGTCCTGACTCTGCCCTGGCTGCTGCGTCACTTGGATCGTGGTCTGGCTGTTGTCCTGGTAGCTGTTGCCCGCCCCGCGCGCTGCCGGCGATGGCAGCGCAGGCGCGGCCTGCCCGCCGCCCGCCGCCGGCTTTGCTTCGTCATCACCGAACCCCAGGAAGGACTTGGTGGAATCCCAGGCGGACGAAACCTTGTCGGCGCCTTCGGTGGCGATGGATTTGACGGAAGAAATCACGCTGCCGATGTTGTCGGAAACCCAGCGCAGGCCGTCAATCAGCAGGCCAAGCGGCACCAGCGCCAGGTCGATGCCTTTGGCGATCCATTCGCCCAGGTTCTGCCCCATCTTGCCGGCCGCTTCCAGTTCTGCCTTGCTGTGGTTCACCGGCTCAAACAGCCGGCCAAACCAGTCGATGACGCCGGAAACCGCCGTGCCCACCGCGTCAATGGCCTTGCCGATGAAAGGGAACGATGCGGACCATTCATCAATGCGCGCCTTGACTGGCGCCAGCCCTTCGGTGATCCCAGTCCACAGGCCGCTGAAAAATGATTTGATGCGATCCCATTCGCGCCACACCAGGACGCCGGCGGCCACCAGGCCGGCCACGGCAGCGCCCCAGGGCGTGCGAACCAGCGCGAACCCCACCTGGCGCACCACGCCGCCGATGCCGCCGAACCGCGCGGTGGCCAGCGTCACGCCGGCGCGCAGCTTGGCGATGGCGGACCACGCGGACAAGGCGGCGCCTTTGATGAACGTCAGGCCGTAGCCGAAGGCCAGCGTGCCGATGCGCAGGCCCACCAGGGCGGTGGCGGTGCCCACCAGGGCCTTCATCAGCAGCGGGTTGTCCTTCGCCCATTCAGCGAACTTAGAAACCACTGGCCCCACGGTCTGCATCAGATCGTTCAGCGCCGGCAGCATCACGCTGCCGATGGTCACGCCGATTTCAGTCAGGCGGTTTTTTGATACGGTCCACTGGGCGTTCGTGGTCTGCATGCGCGCCTGAAACTCGCGCGACATGCTGCCCTTGGCTGCCTCGCTGTTGGCCAGTTCCAGTTGCTTGCGCAGTTCGCCGGTGTTGTTCGCCAGCTTGGCCATGGTGTCGGAATGTTCCAGCCCCACCAGTTCCACCATCACGCCCAGCTGCTTGTCCATCGGCAGCTTGGATATGGCATCCATGACTTTCAGCATGGTGCCCATGGCATCCACCTGCATGCCCTTCTGGATCGTTGCCGTGGACAGGCCAATTTCCCGGACGGCAGACTTGAATTTCTTGGTGCCCTTGTCGGCAGCGGCCAGCTTCTGCATCATCGCATTTGTGGCTGTGCTGGCGGTTTCCGTGCGCTCCCCCAGGGTCAGCAGCGTGGACCCCAGCGCAGCAACTTCCGTGCTGGTGATCTTGACGGCCGATGCCACGCCGCCCACGCGCTGCATGTATTCGATGATGTCGCCGCCCTTGCTGATGGCGTTGTCATCCAGGTAGTTGATGCTGTCTGCCAGCGCGCCGATGGCCGGAATGGGGATCTTATACAGGCCGGCAATCTTGCCCATGCTTTCGGCAAGGTCGGCTTCCGGCAGTTCGAACGCCGTGGACATTTCCGCGCTGCGGCGCACGAATTCCAGCACCTGGTCAGACGCCACGCCCATGCGCAGGCCGGCAGTCACCATTTCAGCAATGGCGTTTGTCGAAACAGGCAATTCCCGCCCCAGTTTCTGGATGGCGGCCTGCATGTCGAAATAGGTCTTGGTCAGCTTGCCGCTTGAATCGCGCGCGCCATTCAGCTGCTTGGCTACGCCCAGCATGGCATTTTCGAATTTCACGGCCGCCGCAATCGGCGCCGCCGCAGCCGCCCCGATGGCCACCGCGTCCACCATCTGGCCGCGCAGTTCGGCCCGCTTGGCCAGGTTCGCTTCGCGGGCGCGTTCGGCGCGCGCCAGGCGTTCGGTGGCGGCGCGCATCTTTTCCAGTTGCGCCGTGACGCGGGTGTATTTCTCTCGCAATCCGTCCACGTTCTTGCCCATGCGGCCGAACGTGTCGATGCCTTTGGAAAGCGTTTTTTGTTCTGCGGACAGCTTGCGCACGGCGGCGCCCAGCTGGACCAGATTTTTGTTTGCGCTGGCGAACGCCCCTCGCAGCGTACCGGAAATGGCGCCGCCGATAACGATTGATGCGCTTAGGCGTTTGCTTGCCACATCCGTTTCCTAGTCTGTTTTCTTCGGCAGCCCTTCCAGCCACCACACGAATTCAGCCGCGCTTAACGCCTTGATTTCCGCCAGGGACCATCCTGTGTGCGATGCCAGGGCGATGGCGCCCTGCCGGATATAATCGGGCGTCAGTCGGTAAAAAAACCGAAGGCCACCTGCAGGCGCGCGTAATCGCGCAGCGGCAGTTTGTGCAGGTCATCGGGGACGATCCCACACAGGTTCGCCATCAGCGAAATTTCCTGACTGGACGAATCCGCGCCGGCTTTCTGTGCTGCCAGTTGGTCCATCACCAGCGGTTCGCGCATCGTCAGCACGTTCACTTTCGCGCCGTCGATTTCCAAGGGGCGGGACAGCGTAACGGCCGCCTGGCCTTCGGTCAGCTTGATGTAATCGGGGGTCTGGCGCTTGGCCATGGTTTCACCTGTCGTTTGTCGTGTTGGAATCGGCCGGTCTGCGCCGGCCGTTGCTTACATGCCCAGCGCGCTGCGGATGGCGGACAGGGCGTCCACGCCGTTGATGGTTCGCACCATGTTTTCGGCGTCGATTTCGTGCACCACGCGGTCGCCGTGCTGCATCTTGTAGTAGGTCAGGTTCATCGACACTTTCAGCATCGGGATTTCCCCCGGCTTGCTGGTGCCTTCGTCCAGTTCGGTGATTTTCCCGCGCATGGTCCGAACCACCTGCGTAACCGTGCCGTCGAACGATTCCAGGGCCTCGCGCACCACCAGCGGCACGCTTGCGCCCTCGACAACGCCGAACAGCGCCAGCACGTCGCGGTCGTAGGCTTTCAGGCTGAAATCGCAGTCCATGGCTTCCATGCCCATGGTGACTTTCACCGGCAGGTCCATGCCGCCGGCGCGGAAATCTTCGGTCTGCAGGGTCAGCTTGGGGGCGTTGAATTCTTCCACCTGGCCGGCGTAATTGCGGCCATCCACCCACAGGCTGAAATTTTTGCGAATGTCGCGTGCGGCCATTTTGGGCTGTCCTTATGCGAAGATGTTTTTGATGTAATCGTTCACCAGGTGGCTGCGGAACGTGATGTGTTCGGCAGGATAAACCGGCGTGAAATCGAAGTCGAAGAAGATTTTACCCTGCGCGATCTGGTCGGGCGTGTTCAAGTCGGGATCGGCCCAGCATTCGCCACCCAGGATCGCGCCGATGTTGGTCAGATACCGCAGGTATGCGTTCACGCCCTCCACCACGTCCGTGACGTAATTCTTGGTGATGCCCCTGTCCACTGCCCACAGGTGCGCGGCGGTCAGGCTGTCCGCGATGATGTCGGCGGTGCGGACCACGCACAGGAACGCCCATTTCTGATCGAACGACAGGGTGCGATTGCCCCACAGTCGATAGCCATCCTGGCGAATGATCGTCGCCACGTTCTTTTCGTTCAGCAGATTGGCGCGCGCATTGAAGTCGCCAAGCTTGAAGTCGATGGGACGCGCCGTTCCCTGGATGCCGTTGATGTTCTGATTCGACGGGGACCACCACCATCCGCGTTCCGCGTCGGACTTGGCGATCAGTCCGGCCACGCACGGGCTTGCCCATTCCGTCACCAGGGCTCCGGCGTCGTCGGTTTTCAGCACCTGCGGGTCCACCAGGTACACGCGCTTGCTGCCGAAATCGCCGGCGTAGGCGATGGCGTCCGCGTCGTTCGTGTTCGGGCCATCCGCGATGATGACGGCGCGCAGGGCCTCGGCAATGCCGATCAGTTCGGCCACCACAGCGTTTCCTGCCATGCCGATGGTCGCCACAAACGTGGCCCCGGTGCCCGCGCCGGCTTCGGCCGGCAGCGAGAACGTGGGGGCGACGGTGTAGCCGCTGCCGCTGTTCACGATGGTGCGCTTCGTCACCTTGCCGCCCACGATGGTGGCCGTGGCAATCGCGCCGGTTCCGCCGGTTCCGCCGGATTCGGTCAGCGTGTACGTGCCGTCAGTGTAGCCGCTGCCTTCCACGCCGGTCAGCGTGATAACGCCGCCTTCCACGCGGGTGTGCGTGAACCCCGGCGCCAGCAGGATGCGCGGGGCGAACCCCAGGATGGATTCGGCGGCCTTGAATGCGTGCACGCCCTCGTACTGGCCAGTCAGCGCGTCCACACCGCCCAGGACATTGGCCAGCGTTTCCTGGTCGGTGGCGCCTTCCTCGACGCGCACCACCACGATCACCGCGCCGGCTTGGTCCATGATCGAATCCACGGCGGACGGCAGCGTGCCTTCGCCGGTGCCAAGCGTGTCCAGCTTGGCGGCCTCGCGGCGACTGCCGGCGATCAGCGTGGGCTTGTTCAGCGGGAACGCGGTGGCGTCTGCGCTGGGGGCGGTGCCGACAATGCCGACAATGCTGGCGCGAACGGTCGAAATGGGGCGCGCGCCGGTGTCAATGTCGATGGTTTCAACACCGTGCAGAAATTGGTCAACGGCCATGGCGTTCCTTAGCGGGCGGGCACAAAATTACGAATGCGCCCATTGTCGCCATGGTGGCCGCCTGTTTCCTCTTGTGGGATTTCCGCGCAAAAAAACCGCCCACGAATGGGCGGTAAACAGGCGTTCGGATTGGGTTATTTCCCGATTGCGAACACGAACGCGGCGCGGCTCGTCGTCCCGCCGGTCTGGTTGCTGTAGTTCCAGAATGCGTTAAATCCTGCCAGGCCCTGGTCATTCACGGCCCACACGACAGCGCCAGCCGATGGGTTCGAATTGTCGGTGGCCTGGATATGCAGAACGGCATTCGGGAAAGGCTTTGGCCATGTGTAGCTTTGGTTTTGGCCTTGCCCGAGCGTGTGCGTGATCGGCATCCATTGCAGGATCATCCCGCCAGGCAATTCCTGCCAGCCGCTGCCCGAAAGTGTTTTGTTCGTGATGCTGCGCAGTGCTTCGGCCATACGCCTCCCTGGTAATTGAAACTGAAATTATTTTGCGTTCGCTGCCACGAACAACGCATCCAGGTCGGCGTCCGTGCCGCCAATCTGCGCCCACATGCCCATCAGGAATGCGTTGCCGCGCTCCCATGTTTCGGCCTCGTATTCGATTTGTGCGGCTCGTTTTTCTGTCGGATCAGTGATGGCGTCGATGGCGGATTCCACCGCGTCCAGCAGGCCGGCGTCCAGCAATGCAAGCCGGCCCTGGCGCCGCGTCACGCGCTTCGGAATTGATGGCGGTGCGGGCGGCGGATCGGCAAGGATCGGGCGTCCATTTTCGTCGGGCACGATGCGCTTTCCTGCGGCCTGGCCCGCCATCAGCGCGGCGTGTTCATCGTCCGTGATTTCGACTGCATCGGCGGGGATGTTGCTGCCGTGAATTTCTTTCGAGTAGAAGCCGCCTGTGCTTGCAGAGTAGAACATTTTCTTCCTCTTTTAATAACCGATAGCTTGCCAATAAACTTCGGTGTTGCTTTGTGCATTACCGGTTCCCGTGCTGAAGGTTTGTAACCCTCCAGCGGTAGGCGTAGGCACAGAAGATAACCTAACCGCGACGCCTTGGCCCGGAGCTATGGGGCTTCCGACAAGCGACCGGCAAGCAACAGGGAACGCAACCGGAAATGTGATTGCTAGGTTTCCACTTCCGTTCGTTGTTCCTGTGCCATATTGAATAATCAGTCCGCCCGGCAGCTTCTGATAGCCGCTCGTCACCAAAGACTGATTGCCGCCCTTGAACGCATCCGCCAGTTTCTTCGGGGTCAGCGCGTGCGCGTCATTCAGCAGCGCCTGCGCTTCTGCGGTCGTCGCCAGTTGAACGAAACCGCGCTGCGCCTCGCTGGCGTCCGCGATCACGCTGGTGGGGTCGTTCTGGTACATATGGATGCGCGATCCGCCAGGGTACGAACGTGCCAGCGTGAATTGCGTGGCGCTATTGACGGTGTAGTCGATCGTTTCGATCAGGCGCACGCCTTCGATGTAGACGGCCAGGGCCTGCGTGGTCAGCACGGCCAGGTTCACCACGGTTTGCAGGTCCGCCAGCGTCTGCCGTTCCGGCTTCGCATCCACCAGCACGCTGACGGCTGCGGTAGGGTCAACCCATGCAAACGCTTCGTTCGCGTTGCTGGACTTCGCCAGCACTTGGCCGGTTGTGCCGCCTGCCACCGTGATTTTCTTCACGTATTGATCGGCCACCCACTTCTGGCTGGCCAGGACAATGGCCGGATCAATTTTCAGCGTCACCACGCTTGCGTTCGAAACCTGGATGACGATCCGCACCACCAGGTCGCGGCCGCTGCCCTCGGCCAGTTGAGGCTTGTACGTGGCGGGGAAATTGGCCACCGCGATCAGGTCGCCGTCCGCGTCGAAAATGCCCACCTCGTTGACGGACCAGCCGCCCACGTTGGTGGGGATAATCATTTCCGCCACCATGTAGTTCGGATTGTCAGGGTCCACTGTCAGCTGGTTAATCAGCGCCCGGTATGTCTCGCGCACCAGTGCGGTCTGCGTCTGTGTCGGCGTGGTCGGGTTGCCGTTGCCATCGCCTACGGCCATGTGCGTCCAGGCAACAGTCTGCCCCAGCGCGATGGCGTTGGCTATCTTCGCCTGTCCGATATTGGTCAGCAGTGTGTAATAAGTCGCGGCCACTGTTCGTTCCTTTTGAATTAAACCGGATACACGGCCACGGTGTCGGCCGATTGTTCGCCGGCCGCCCAGTACATGCCGGCGATGCTTTCAATATCTTCCGCCACATAAGGGTAAACCGTGGTTTCCACGCCGGACATCATCCCGGCAGCGAAATATGCTTTGCCTGAAACCTCGCCCTTGATGGTCAGGGACAGCATTTGCGAACGCACGTTTTTGTACGTCCTGATGATGCGTTCCATCTGCTGGTAAATCGTTTCGTTCACGCCCTTGTCCAGCACACCCACTTCCAAGCGGAACGTATACGGGGCGCCATGCGGCGTTTCTTCGAACCATTCGATGATGCGGATGATGTAGCCCAGCGGAGCCACGGCTCGTTTCAGCGCGGCCAGCGTGCCCTTTTTCTTGTGCACGTACAGCGCGCTTTTAATCACGCCGCGTTTTTCCGCTTCGCTCCAGCTTTCCTGCCACTCGTCAACTGAAAACGCCCAGGCCAGCCACGGCAGCAGTTCAGCAGGGCAGGTATCCGGGTTCCACGCCTCTCGCACCAGCACAGGCACGTCGCCAAGCCTGGCGGTGGCCAATTCCAGGGCGCGTTCCTGGTCGGTCGCGCTGGGCGGCAGCAGCGTGGCGCTATTCATCTGTGCCGCCGTTGATGATGGTGGTTCCGGTGCAGTATGACGCCTCATTCCAGGCGATCACGACGCTGGCGGCCGGCTGCGTCAGCGTCACATTCTGCACGCCTTCCTGGTGCAGCGCCGCGTACAGGCCGGACAGCGTAACGTCTCGGCCCATGCGGTGCTGACGGTCCACGTATTCATCCAGCGCAGCCTGCGCCGCTGCGATCGCCACCAGTGGGTCCGGCCCATCGTAAAATGTCAGGGTCGCTTCCACGGCATACGGCACGATGGTGGCGGCCAGCACCTGAACCTGGTCGGTCAGCGGGCGCACGTCCTGGGCAGACAGCGTGGTCGATACGGCGGCCAGCAAATCGGCCGGCGCGGTTCCGTCGCCTTCGCGCGACAGGACGGCCACCTGGACCACGCCGGGGGTTTCAGGCGGCCCGTAAACGCCCACGTCCAGCACTCGCGGATCGGCGCCCAGGGCATGGAAAATGTACGCGCCTTCCGGCCCTGCAGTGCTGAACCCTTCGAACGACAGTTGCACGCGCCGGCGCAGGCTGGCGTCATCTTCATATACGGCCGGCGTGGGCGGGATCGTGTCAGGGTTCGCTGGCGCGATCAGCTGGCGCGTCACGTCATAGTTTGCGGCGATGTTGTCCAGGTCCGTGCCGGTAGCATACGCCAGCGTCACGGCCTTAATGGCTTCGTTCACGCGCTGGCGCAGCAGCAGTTCGCGGTACGCCGCCACTTCCAGAATCTTGTGCGCGGGGTCAGATTCCACCATGGCGGAAAACGACGGATCGCGGGCCTGCAGGTCCGCCAGCATGTCGGCCAGGATGACTTCGAAGTCCAGCGTTTCCACCGCATCGGGGAAAGGCAGCCTGGACAGGTCAACAGCGGTAAATGCGCCGGCCATTATTGCACCACGATGCCGTCAATGGTGATTTCTTGGCCGTCCGGCAGGTAGTTGCCGAACAGGTCCAGTTCCACCAGGCCGGGCTGTGCGCCGGCAATCATCACCTGCGTAACCTGGAAACGCGGTTCCCAGCGCGCGATGGCCTCGGCAGTTGCCGCGTAAATGTCCACGATGGTTTCCCGGTTTGTCGGCGCGTCCACCAGTTCAAACAGGCGGCTGCCGTAGTCGCGGCGCATCACACGGCTGCCGATTGGCGTCGTTAGTATGTCCTGGATGGACTGGCGCAGGTGCGCGATTCCGTCCAGGCTTTTACCGGTGGTGGCGTTTATCCCGTTCATGCGCAGCATTGTGCGGCCTGGGCGCGGCCGCTTCCTCTTGTGGGATTTCCGTCAATTCGGGGCGCCTGTGCTGCTGCCGCCAGACTGGACGCCGCTGTGCGTGTGCGTGCTGCCCACTTCCTTGCCGTTGTGCGTCAGCGTCGGCCCGTTTATCGCCACTGGCCCGGTGATATTCACACTGCCGCCGCCGCCGCCCATAGTCAGACTTTTTGCCACAGTCAGGTTTCCGGTGCAGGTGGTTTCCGGCGTGTCGATGGTAACGGATTCGGACGCCTGCACGGTCGCGGTTTTGCATATAACCGTCACGGTTCCGCTGCTGGCCGAAACGTCGATTTTCATGGCGTGCGCAGCGCGGTCATACTCCACCACGGTGCCGTCCGCGTACACGGTGCGATGCGTGTCTGCGCTGTCGGCCGGTTCCGGGTGCGCGTCCTGAAACAGACAGCCGATAATCACCGCATTACCCAGTTCTCCGCTGGGGGCGGCCACCACCACCTGTTCGCCCACCTCCGGGCACCAGTACGTGCGATCACCGCCGGCGCGCGCCGTCGCCCACGGTATCCAGTCAGTATCAGGCCCGTCCATGTCAACCTGCGCCAGGCCCTTTGCAGGGTCCACTGCCTTGATACGGCCGATACTGATGACGTTGCCCAGCCGGCGGTCTGTGTCAGTCCCTGCGTAACTCATGCGCCGCCCCCGCTTGCCGCCGCGTCAGGGGCTGCGTTCAGGTATTGGTCGGTGTTTCCCGCGCCGATATCAGGCTTGAAACTGTACAGCGGCGTCTGCGGCGTCACGCCTTCGTCTTTCCAGATACTGGTGCCCAGGTGCAGCGGCTGCAGCCATTCCACGCGCCAGACTTCGTACCGGTCCAGTTCCGGGTTGAAATTGTCAGGCACGATGCTGGTCACTTCGGCCGGCCCTGTCGGTATCGTTTTTCCGGCAATCGTCGGATGCGGCCACCGCTTCAGGCGCAGGAACACGGCCAGCGCGGCGGCCAGCTTACGGATTTCCAGCTTTGCGCGGGGCGTGCGAAACCCGATCACCAGGCGCGCTTCGAACCGCGCGTTTACCGCCAGTTGTTCGGTGCCTGGGTCCACGTCCGGCGTGGGTTCCATTTCAGACAATTCCAGCAGGCACGCGGGCATCTGGTCCACGGTCGGCGGCTTGCGTTCTTCTTCCTCGCGGTAGAACTCCACCAGTTTCAGCGCAGGGAATTGCGCCCGTATGGCGGATTCGATGCCGGCGTGCAATTCGCCAAGGTCTATTTCTGTGTTCGCGTTCGCCATTGCAATTCATGCTCAAAGGTTTTCTGGAATTGCGTCTCAAACGCAACGTCACCGATCACCTTATCTTCCAGATAGGTGTTCGCCTTGTCCTCGATATCCAGGCGCTGCTTGTCCAGCGGCAGCCGCGCCGCGCCGCGCCGCTTGAAAACCTGGCGCGATCCATTTCGCCCTGTGCGGATGAATGCTCCGTCAACCTTGTGTTTTCCGGCGACCACGCCCTGCTTCGTCTGGCGCGCGCCCAGGTAGATCAGCGCGATAGGGTCCAGGCCATACCATACGGTGATGCTGGACCCGTCAGCCGTGCGCTTCATCCGAAACGATTTCAGGCGACGACGGATGATTTTCTGTTGCACCTGCAGTTCGGACGACAGCCCTTTCACCGATCTGGAGCGCATCCAGGCCGCCATTTTTCCCAGCGTCGAATTCAGGGCCTTGGCCACCTGCGCTTCGGTCGCCTGCAGGTCCAGGATGGCGCTCTGGATTCCTTGGGCCTCCAGGTCCAGTTCGATGATCCCCACCGCTAAGGCTCCATGCGCAAGATGGCCATGCCGGCGCCGTCGCTTTGCGGGTCCGTCATGATGCTGTAAACCGGCCCGACAGGCTGGCGCGTGATGGCATCCAGGCGCTGCCAGTAATCGCCGCGCCCCACGCCGTCCACGTCAGCTTCCTTGCAGGTGAACCGTGGTGCGCTGGTGTCGGCTTCGTATTCCCCCAGGTCCGCGTTCAGGTACGGGTCATCGAAGATCCCCCATACCGTGCGCGTGCCGGCGCCCTGCAGGGTGATAACGGCCGGGACTGCGAAGCCGCCGGCCGTTTCGTCCTGCAGAAAATCGTCCAGGTTTTCCCAGGACGGCGCCGACATTATTCAGCCCCGCCGGCCGCTTCGATGGCTTCCACCAGTTGCGCCTTCGTCATGTCGGCGGCGTCCTGGATGCCCAGTTGTTCTGCAACCTCCAGCAGCTGGGCCTTGTTCAGCTTGCCCAGGTCCACCTGGCCGCCATCGCCATCATCGGCCGGCGCGCTCACCAATTCGGCTTTGCCGCGCCGCAGGAAATCCTTGGCGACGGCCTCGTCCAGCATCACGCGGGTGCCGGCGCGAACCACGCCGCCTTCGATCACCATGGCGCGGGTCAGTTTCAGTTCGTAGGTTTTCATGCTTGGAAATCTCCGGTGGCTGTAAAACAGGCCGCCGGTTTATGGGCGGCCTGTTAGGGTGCTGCTATCCGTTCCAGCCTTCCATTACGGGACCACGCTGGCGCTGGCGTAGCAGAACGATTCCAGGCGGCGCAGGGCGAAATCCACGTCCTGGAACACCACGATGCGGGTGCCGCCGGACTTGGACAGGCTGTACGGGTCCACCGTCAGGTCCAGCCCGCCCCACAGGCCCACGATCAGGTCCGCGAAGTTGCCGAAGAACGCATCGCCGTTCGCCAGTTGGTTCGTGACTTCGGCGCGGTAGCCGTTCAGGGTGTTGCCGGGTTCCCACACCGGGGCGCCGTTCGTGCCGGTGAACTTCTGCGTGGTTTTCAGCGCGCCGCGCATGATGGCGTTGACCACATAGGCCATGCTGTCCACGTCCGCGTTATCGGCGGCGATTTCAGATTCCATCTGCACCACTTCGGCGTAGGTGGGCGAGGCGCCAGCCAGGTCCACCGCGTTGATGCCGGTGTAGTTCTTGATGCCGCGCGGCTCGTTGCCGGCGCCGCTGCCGTAGTACCCGGCCAGGTCGATGGCCTGCGATACGGCGGCGATCAGGTCACGGCGCACGATGCCTTCGGCGTCCGGCGTCGATTGCATCAGCAGCCGGCGGGTGATGTCGGTGTAGGCCGCCACGGTCTTGGGCGTCATGGCGATCTGGCCGATAACCGGCGTGCCCTCGATCGCGTCGGCGCCTTCGCCCACCCAGTACGCGGTCGCGCCGCCGGTTTGCTTGGGCACTTCGATATTGCCCACCAGGCCGCCCATCGTCTGCGCCAGGCGCATGATGGTGGTGCGCTTGCGCAGCATTTCGATGAACGAACCAGCCAGCAGTTCGGTGGCCACCACGTTTGCGCCGCTGGTCGCGCCGGTCGGAGTGTTCGCGGCGCCGCCAGCGTTGAACGCGCGATCCAGCACGTCCTGCGGAATCAGAATGCCTTGGGCTTCCTTGCCGTATTGCTTTTCGGCGGCGCGGCTGCATTCGAATTCGAACGCGGCGGCGTCCCGGTCGGCCTGGCTGGCGTTCGGCAGCAGGGCGCGCACGGCGCGAAACACGCTGAAATTCCGCACCTCGCGGTCGGACATGCCCAGGCTCGCGCTGGGCGCGTCCTTGATCGGCTTGGCGCTGCGCTCGTTCATCTTGTCCAGCAGCGCGCGCTGGAATTCTTCGGGCGATTTGCCGTTGCCGATGAATTCCATGGCCAGGTCGCGCTGGTCGTATTGCGTGCCCAGTTCCGTGATGGACCGCACGCGATTGCGTTCGGCATCGGCGCCGCGCTGAACGTGCGAACGTTCGCCGTCACCGGCACGCTCGATAACTTCGATGATTTCCTGGATGGCGCCGGCGTCGTCCACCTTGGCGCGAACCAGATTGCCTTGCGCATCGCGCATGATTTTTTCGTGCATATTCCTGCCTTTAGGGGTCGGGTTATTCGCCGGTTCAGAATTACGAATGGTGCCATTGTCCGCCGCGCTGGCGGGCATTTCCTCTTGTGGGATTTCCGCAGCGCGCCCCACGCCCACGGTGGCGTCGGCGGGCACGCTCACCATGGAAATTTCGTAAGGCTCCCAGTCCGTCACCAGGTACACGTCCGCGTCGTCTTTCGACTCTTTCAACTTGATGCCGTGCACCTGGTAGCCCACGGAAACCTTGGTGATGATGCCGTCCGCAATGTCCTGCAGCATTTCTTCGCCATCTTCGGACTTCGAAAACCTAACCACGGCCCGGCCCTTGCGGTCCTTGTCTATGCGGGCGGATTCCACCACGCCGCGCTGGTCGTTCCAGTTGTGGTTCCACAGCACGGCGGCGCCATCGTTCAGGCGGTCAAGGCGTACCGCGCCAGGCGAATGGTCCAGCACTTCAATGCCGAACCAGCGGCGGTATTCTTCCTCGCTGGAAAACGACAGTTCGACTGTGCGCGCGTTCAAGTCCACACCCACCACGCTGGCTTCGCGTTGCATCAGGCCGCGTTCGCGGATTTCTTTCAGCCGCTTGGCCAGTTCCTTTTCGTTCATTCCGGTGCCTTTTTGGTGTCGGGTTGATTGTCGGCGGGCTTCTCGCCTGCCTTCGTCGGCAGACGGCCCGGTGCCATGGCCAGCATCACCATTTCCGTGGCGGCGGCTTCGGGGATACCTTCGGCCACGTATGCGTCGATCATGGCGCGCACGTCGCGCGCCGATTCCTGCCACACGGTTTGCGGGTCGCGGCCGGATTCGCGGATGATCTGCCCAGGCGATGCCAGCAAATTGTTTTTCGATTCCACGGCCGCCTTCACGTCCGCCGTGGGGTCGATCCACTGCCAGCGCCGTCCCTGCCACGAAATTTGCTTGCAGGCGTCCAGCTTGCTGGCCGGAACCGGTTTGTTCGCCACCAGTATCCGATTGGACAGCAGCGCGCGCGGCAGCCACTCGTCGTAAATTTCTTGCATCAGCGTTTCAATCAGCCACTGCTGCAGGTCTTTGTAGTGGTCGCGCTCGTCCAGCGTGCCCTGGCGGATGCTGGAAAAATTCACGCCTTCCAGGTCCCCGGCCACGTTGTTGTACGCCACGCCCCAGCCGGCGGCAGCGCCGCGCAGCATGGCCTTGTTGAACACCGCGAATTCGCCGCTGGGGTACTGCGGGTTCCATTCCGCGATTTTCGCGCCCTGTGGCAACTCATGGAACGACAGCGGCTCCGCGTCGATTTCCACGCCTTCGTCGTCCTCGCATTCGGGGCCGAACCCGTCCGCGTATTCGATGAACCCCATTTTGCTGGCGGACGCGCGCGCGTTCTGCACGGCGGCGTTTTCGAAGCCTGCCAGGTGGTGCAGGCGAAACAGCGAAGTGCTGGACCATGGCAGGCCACGGCGCTGCCCCACCATTTCTTCCAGGAAGCCATGGATTATTTCGTCGGCTGGAATCCTGATATACCCGCGCCCGCTCACATGGTAATACTGGCTGTCGCTTTCGTCGTCCGATCCGAAATGGTACGCGACGGCGCGGCCGTAGCGGTTGAACTCGATTCCGTGGCGGATGAATCCGCCGTTTTTCAGCCTGGACACGTCGTAATCGGGCGGCAGGCGCTGCGGGTCGATCAGTTGCAGGGCGAAACCCCACGGCCCAGCATCGGCTCCGTACACCTTGCGGATGATGAATTCACCGTCCCGCGCCGTGGTGTTCATCACCAGGCGCTGGATTTTCCACAGGCTGCGCTTCCCGGTCACGTCGCAATTCTTGCCCTTGCTCCATTCTTCCCAGGCGGCTTCGATGGCGTCGTTCAGCGGCTTGTCCAGCTTTCCGCCGCGCGTTTTTTGCGCCTGGGCCTGCAGGATGATGCCCTGCGGACCCACCACGTTCTGGCGCACCAGGCGCACGAAGTTGCGCACGTAATCGTTATTCGCCCACTGGTGCCGGGAACGCGCCACCAGGACGCGCTGCTGGCGAGAAATGAATTCGTCCGGCGTCGTGGGCGTCGTTTCCCACTTGTCGGTACGCATGACGTTGGCCGCCTTGAACATGCGCGCAGCAGCACGGCGCACGGACAGCAGGGTGCGCGTGCGCGTCTGTTCTGCAGGCGCCAGCGGCGCCGGTGCGGGTTCTGCTGTGCGTCCGAAATTCCAGAATTTCATGCGGTGAACCTCACGGCAATTTGCCGGCCGAATGTCGAACGGCCTGACTTGATGCCGTTTTCCCGCTTCACCTGCGCCGCATAGAACGCGCGCAGTTTCAGCAGGTCAGAAATCGACGTGCGGTACAGTTCGCGGTTGTTGATGCGGTATCGTTCCTGGTCGATGGTCGCGCGCTTTGCCAGCACGGCTTCGATGGCGTCCAGCGCGATCTGCGCTTGGCTGCGGCCGTCATATCCGGCGCCTGCGGCCACCAGGTCAGGCAGGACGCGGATGGTTCCAGTTTCCAGTTCCACCGTGTCGGTGCCGTTCGTCGCGCGCAGGGAATACCAGTAGTCGCCAGCGGCCCATTCGGCCGTGGCGGCTGCGGCGGCCGCGAACGTGTGCGCGGTGCCGTCAGGGGTTGAATTCAGGTTGATGGGATTCGGCCCGCGCAGGTACAGCGCCAGCGCCCAGTCAGGGGCCGGATATTCTGGCGCGGACACGCTGGCCGAAAAATTCAGGCCGGCGGTTGCCGTTGCCGGCAGATATCGGTTCGTTGTCGGGCAGGCCATTTATCACCACGTTGTCGCCCAGCTTCCCTTTCGTCGTTTAAGGGTGCGACTGGGCTTCGTTATGGTGCTAGTTTCGCCGCCTGGTGCCTGTTGTTCCTCTTGTGGGATTTCCGTTGCCTTGCGCGCACGGACGGACTTGATGGCGGCCAGCGCAGCAGCCACGGCCGGATCAATCTTCCTGGGTGGTGCATTGTCGTTTGCGGGCGCCACTGCAGCCCTTCGCGCCGGAATCTTCACTCCCAGGCGCTGCGCAATGCGTTTAAACGATGGCTGGATGATTTTCAGGGCGGCCAGTGCATACACCCGGCAGTCCAGGGCCTCGTTCCTCGCGCGGTCCGGTTTGGTCCACTCGCGCACAGGCTGGCCCTTCACGTACCGCAGAACCATTTTTTCGGCTGTCAGCTGCTGGTAATATTCCGCGTCACGGCCGGCCGGGAATTCGCAGTACCCTGGTGAATCAGGCACCACGTTGGCCAGGCGGCGCATGACCACCAGCTTGGCTTCGTCAGTTCCCACCAGGAACAAATCCACCTTGCGGGCATTCTTGCCGGACTGTTTGCGCTGCGGCTTTTCCACGATCCCGCGCCCCCAGCCTGGCACGCCCTTGATGGCGAACAGACGCCGGCCTGTTTTCCCTCGCGCGTATTCATAGGCGCGCTGCGTGTATCCGCTGGTGCCGCCGGTATCCAGGCACGCGGCCGATATCGGCAGTTGCGCGCCGGATTCGTGCGTGAACGTTTCGGCCAGCACGTCGTCCAGTTCATCCCACACATCGCCCTGCAGCGGGTCGCCCCACAGCACGCGATAATCCACGGACCAGCTGCGTTCAGCCTCGCCCCAGGCCACCACTTCCAGTTCCAGGCGGTCCATCTGCATGTCGATTCCGGCCGTCAGGAACAAGCCACCCATGGGCACCTGTTCCGGGTATTCGATAGCCCGCGCCTGCAGGCTGTCCGGGTCTGCCTTTTCGCCGGTTTCTTCGTAGGGTTCGCCCAGGCTCACGTTCACGAACGATTGCATGTCGCCCAGGGCGATCTTGTCCAGATAGGACTGGACAATCTCGCGCATGCGCCTGAACGTCGAAAGCATTTCAGGGGCGTGGAACGATATGTGGCCACGAAAAGGCTTCGATGCCTTCCAGCCATGGCCCTGGCGCTCCGCGCTTCTAATGGCGGCCAGGCGTTCGCCGTCATTCCAGACGACACCGCAGGACTCGCACACATAGCCGGCTGTCTCCGGCTTGTGTTCGCCATCCAGGTCCAGTTCAAAGTCTTTGATGCCGGAGGACTTTCGGCCGGACCATGTGACGTTTTCCCAGCGAAGCGGCTGTGCTTCATGGCAGTGTGGGCACGGTACCATGTACCGCCGCTGGTCGCCCTCAAGAAACGCGGTATGGATTCTGCTGGCCCCCAGCACGGTGGGCGTGGACGACTCCGTGCGCAGCGCCTGGTCGCCAAACGTTGCGGCGCGCTGCGCCAGCAGTTCGCCTGGATCGCCTTCCGGCGTGGCCTCCATACCGTCGATTTCGTCCGCCTGGACAATCGGGGCGGAACGGCCGCGCAGGGTCTTTGGGCTTCCGGCCCAGCTGAACATCAGCCAGCCGCCAATGTACGAAATGATGCGGCTGTTATTGACGCCTTCGCGCCCCCGCTGCTTTGCCATCTTGTCAGAAATGGCCGGGTTCGCGTCCAGCATCGGACGCAGCTTGGTTTCCAGGAACGCCTGCACGTCGCCCTGGGTCGGCTGCACGAATATCTGGCTGCGCGGTTCGTGCGCGATGAAATAGCCGGTGGCGCACTGCTGGACGGTGGTTTTTCCCAGCTGGGCACCAGTCATATAGGACACGCGGCGCACGCCTGGTTCCTTGATGGCGTCCAGCATGCCGCGCTGGTATGGCGCGTTTTCAAACGATATTGGGCCGGGTATCGCGTTGCCTACAGGGATGCGGACGTTCTGTTCAGCCCACACCGATGGCAGCATGTCAGGCGGCGGCACCAGGTTTGCCATGGCGCGTCGCGTGGCAGCAGCCACGGCTTCCAGGTTGCTGAACGTGTCCGCGCTATTCATCGTCGGCTTCTTCGTCGTCGGCCATCACCAGGTCGGCCGTGGCCGATTCCTGTAGGGCCAGCGCCAGTTCCGCCCGCAGCTTCGTTTTGAATTGCGTTTCGTCGGTTTCTCCCAGCAGCTGAACCACCACGCGCTGCGGCACGTTCATGATATTGGCGCGGATCTGCGCGAACGCGGCCGCCTGGGCGCGCTCAAACTCGCGCACCGGCGCCACGTCTCCGCGCGCCTTGGCCAGTTCCAGTTCGGCCTTCGTGGTTTCGGCCTGCAGCTTGCGTCGTTTCAATTCGGCTTCGTCTGCCTGCGTGTCGCCGGTCGCTTCTGCCACAGCCTTGTCGCGCAGCCAGGCGGCCACGTCTGCCGTGTCGAACGCCCACTGCCGGCCACGGCCGCCGCGTGTCACGACAGGCACGCCATTGCGCACCCATCCGTCCACTGTCGGCAGCGCCACACCGAACACTTCCGCCAGGCCAGAACGGGTAACGGTCTGCCCTTTTGCCATCTTTCACGCCTGTTCAGTAATCATAAGTTGCATTTTCGCAACACATGCAGATATCAAACTTCGCGGTGCCGTTGCCCCCGCCCGGGTGCCGCCCAGGGAAGGACCCAAAATGTTGTATTGATGCAACACATTGCACCATCATGGTGCATCCTTTGCACCATCTTGGTGCATTCCGCACACCTTGCGGTCCGACTCGATGATGGCCTGCGCTGCCTGTAGCTGACGCGCTACTGCGTCGGCATGGTCTGCGAATCGAACAAGAAATTCCGCATCCGCTTTCCGAAGTCCGCCTGCACAGGCTGCATTACGCTGGCCGGTGCCGGTGGCAATGTCGGACACACCAGCAAGGGCGCACTGGGCGCTGGCAAGGTCGCCGCGCAGCCGGACACGATCAGCGCGTAAATCATCAATGGTGCGATCAGTAATAGCTTGCGCATCACGCTGCCCCTGTAGGTATGCTGTTTCGATGTCTGCCTGGGCCTGCTGTGCGGCCAGTTCCTTGCCCCGCGCGTCGGCTTGGGCCTGGGCCAGTGCGGTGGCGTTTGCCGTGCTGATATCAGCCAGCCTGCGTTCGTACCTATCGGTCGTGGTGTTGACGCCATGCCGATACGCGCCAAACAGCACGGCCACCACGGCCACCACAGCCACCAGGTAAGGCAGGATGCGGCGCAGGATGGGCCAGGCCGCAATCATGCCGCGTCGTCCTGCTGGTAGCGCATCACCGCGAACATCGCGGTGTCGTACAGTTTGCCCCACGTCTGCGGGTGCGGCTTGCCTGGCCGCCAATTTCGCAGGTAGCAATCCCATGCTGATTGCGCGTCACCGATCTTCGGCAGCGGCCTTGGATCGGTCCACAGCAGCAAGCGCGCCATGCCGGCAGCCAGCACCTGGTCATGCTCCATTGCGCCGAACACGGACGATTCATTCAAGGCAATTCCGCGCTGGTAGCAAAGGCCAAGCGCGTGCTCTTTGGTCGCCTTGCTTTTGATGACGCCACGAACGCCGCCTGCGCGCTCAAACTGCCACCAGGAATGCGCCGGGCCGCCGATTTGATGGGTATGTTCAAACCTCGATTCCTGCAGCCCGATGGCCAGCAGCATCACCATGGATTTCCCGGATGTCATCTTTTCCGGCAGCAGGTCCAGCGCGGGGGCGATGGTGTTTTTCAGGATCGCATGCAGGTCAGCCGCCATTACTCGCCCCTTGCCAGCTTGCGGGCATCGCTGACGATTTCCGCAATGTCAGCGCTTTCGTGCTTGTTTATGTAGTTGAAAGACCAGCGGACGATGGCCCATGCCGGCAGGCCGCAGGCGAACACCAGGCCAAGCATGGCCACCAGGCCAAACGGGCTTGCGGCCCATTCCTGCAGTTCGTAATACTGGACCACAAACGCGCCGCCGCTGATTGATCCCATCACGGTGGAAATGATCCCCACAGTCCATTCGGCCTGCGTGCGCGGGCGCAAAACGCACATCACCACGATTGTCGCCAGGCCGGCCCCGATGGCGCCGATCCCAGCCAGGCCGCCAATGAGTTTCCACGCCGCAATTCCTGCGGCGCTGCTGGTGGATGTGGGTTCCATTGTGTTCATGCCTTGAGGTCCGTTTAGATTTGCCGATTATTGTCGTTCGCGGGCCGGGATTCCTCTTGTGGGATTTCCCGCCGCACCGTCCGCACATGCCGGTCCGTTACGCCAAACCATTCGGCCACCAGCTTGGGCGGTATTCCGCCTGCAACAATCTTCGAAATCGCCTTGTCCCGGAACGGACGGTAAATTTCCGCGCAATTCGCGGGCTGCAGGATTTCGCCACCGAAATGCCGGCACAGGCGTTCGGCATCATTCCATCCCAGGATGTCCACCAGGGCATGATCGGGTGTCAGCCGGCGCAGGGCGGGAACGTACAGCATGGGCCGCCAAGACTTATGCCCCTCGCTGCCCGCAAAGCATCGCGGCAGCTTCCCGATCAAGTATAACGCCCGCTCACGGCCTATAACGTCCGCTATTTCCTGCACGCTTCTAGGTAATCGCATGTAATCGCCCCTGGCGTGTCAATAGGGGGAATTGTACAACATGCTGGATACTGTGTGAATCCACAAACCCAAGCGTTTCTGCGATGGATGTCCGCAAGTGCGCCGCAGGGGTGTACCCCAAAAAGGGTGCACCCGGCATATTTTGCTATTTCATCTTATTTATCAATAACTTGCCGCTGGGTGTAGGGGTGCCCCCTTTTTCATTTTGCAGTTAGGGGATACGTGTTTGTAACTGGTATATGCGCCCCCCTGTTACTCTTCTCTTTTAACTACATACATACATACACCTACATACACCCTACACCTAAAGGGCACCTATCACCTTATGGATCAATGACTTACGGCGGGTGCATGGTCATGTGCATCCTGGGTGTAGGCATGAAAAACCCGCCTCATGGGCGGGCCGGGCGCTGCCTTAACCTGGTGTTCAGTTCACGGTTCCGCGTCCCTGATCTTCACCAGCGATTTGTGACTGATGCCAAACGTTTCGCGTATCTCGCGCACCGTCTTACCTTGCTGCAATGCGGCCAGGACATCGCGGCGCAGTTCCGGCGTGATCCTGGCCGATGTGGCCCGCCTTGCCGGCCTGGTGGCGGCCTGCTGCATCTGCTGGACCATGTGGGCGATGGGGCTCATGGTTTCCGATACCCCCTGTGGTCCTGCTGCATGATCCACTCATGCACTTCGCGGCATTCCTCGTCGCCGTCCAGGTAGTCGCATTGGCCCTCGACTGGTTGCGCCTGGTCGGCCCCCTTCGCTGTGCGGGCGGCGTCAACAATAGCGTCGATTTTTTCGGCTGATTCACCCCCGTCGAACAAGATGCCTTTGACGAGGATTCCGGTAGCATGACGGCGGCTGTCATGACGCCGCAGCCACCGATACCGCTCCGCATCCTCCCGATCCTGAGCGCTGGGCTGGGCGGCAACGGGGGCGGCTACGTAGCCGTCCACGCCATACGTCCCAATGATCGCCAGCATGTGCCGACCCTTGGGCAGTGCAGCCAGTTGCTCGTCTGTCAGGTCGGTTCCCACGTCGATGTAGCCGCCCGCACCAAGATCGAGATACGCCACCGGCTCCTGCGCTACAGGGGCGGCGCGGCGCGCGCGATCCTCGCGGATCAAGCGGCGGATCCTCGAGGCGGGGTATGTGGCGCGATCGTCCAGCGGGGGCATGTCATCCGGCTCCGGGCTTGCGGCGGGCTGGCCGTGGTGTCGCTCGTACCACTTCGACCGTAATCCTTCTCGCTGCACCTGGGCCACGATGTCGCAAAGGCTTGCCTGTTGGGCCGCGCCATCTTCGCCATTCAGCAGCACATCCAGTTCGCGCACAAGGCGGTTATGATCGGCCAAAGTAGCTTCGTAATCGGCTGATCTTGCAGCAGGCTGACCGCTGCTGTAGCGGGACAGCATATTGGCGCACTCATCGAAGGCGCGATGGCGACCAAGAAATTCCCCGGCTTTTGTATGAGCCTTGAGTTCTGCTTCACCAAATTTCCTCGTCTTGACCTTATGCTCCCACCCCAGACATTCACGAGAGCGCATCTGCTGTATGTACGCGCTGTAAGCCGCGTCTGCCCTGCTGCGAAGCTCATCGCTCGGCACCATTTTCGCGGCATCACGAAGATGGTCTTGCCGGTCGGCTTCGACTGCGGCGCGGGCGTAATTGAGGATGTCTCTTGCTACCTCTGCGTCACTGCTCACCTCAAGCCACGCCGCGATATCGACCATGGGCTTGGGCAGTGGTGGTAGTTTGATATCGTCGTTTTTCACATCATTTCCTTCATGCGCCTATCGCGCGTTGATGCCGGGGAACCGCCCCGGCAGCGGTGATGCGTCAGCGCATAAAGCGCGTCAGTTCCATGGCTTCCTGCTGCACCAGTTGGTGAAATTCGTCGGGCGTCAGCACGTACACGTCCAGCACGAACGTTGTCTGGAATTCGCCCCGTTCTTCCTTGATGTGCTTGTCCGCGATGGTGCCGGCAATGATCCGCGTCATGTCTTGCTGAACGATGCTCATTGCTTCCGGCCTCGACGCATTCAGCCGCAGGTTATCGAATCTGCAGTATGCGCGGCACAGCTTGCCGGCCAGTAGTCTGTCGTCCATCACGCCTCCTTGCGCTTCGCCTTGATGCCAATGGCAGCATTCAGTTCCGGCACCAGTTCGACAGGCACCAGCGCCCGCGTCGTCGGCACTCTGGCGGGGATGAAAGCCTCGCACTCTGGCCACGCTTCCAACAGCTTTTCAGTCGTCGTCACGGAATACACCAGGGCGTTCAGCTTGGCGCGCAGTTCGTCTTTGTCGCGCTGAATGGCTTGGTATTCATCGGCAACGGCCTGCGCCTTATCGTTCAGCGGATGTGCGCCGCCGATCTTGACCGGGTTGCTGTATTGATAGTTCGGCATCGGGCGCGTTTTCGACATGCGCAGGCTGTCACGCGCTAGGCTGTCACCATGCCAACTGAATCCCGCCGCCTCGATCTTGATATAGTTGTCCCGGCAGCACCAGTTTTCAGGCAGCTTCGCCGCGATCTTGCCGATGGCCCCGTATTCGTGCTGGTACGCGGCATCGGCCAGCGCCGTACTCGCCTTTTCGTGGGCCTTGTCGCGGGCGTCGAACGCCTTGTGCATGGCGGCCTTGATGATGATTTTGCGAATTTCGTTGGTCAGTCGCATTTCCTTTCCTTGAAATATCGCCGGGGAACCGCCCCGGCGGCGGTGATGCAATTCATCAAACAATCGGCTCCGCCATGGCGAACATGAACGCGATGACAGCCAGCACCGCCAGCGCAAGGCCCGTCATCGTGTAGGCCCACACGTTCCACCAGTTGATTTTTTTCACGTCCTTTCCTCGTTGATGGTGCTGCCGCCTGTCACGCGGCAGGGCTTGGGCTGTCAGTAAATACGGACGCCGCCGATCAGCAGCGCGCCGTCGATGTATTCGTGGGATATGCCTTCTTGGCACAACACGATGTCAGCGATTTCGGCATCCGACTTGCTGGCGGATTCCTTCGGGAAAACGCACCGATAGTCGGCCACCATCGTTTGCAGCGTGTCCATTTCTTGAATGTCGGTCATGTTCATCTCTCCAGTGCTGCCCCGGCGAACCGGGGCGGGGTTGTTAAGCGGCGCGGCGGTCAAACAGTTTTTGCGCCGCATCGCGGTTCATTCCTTTTTCGACGTAGCGCCACGACACGGCCAGACCGCCTTTGCGATGCGGCGCGTAGTTCTCGCAGCGCTTGTAAACACCGAAGGTTTCGCCGTCCTGAACCAGCGCATAGGTAACGCCCTTGCTGTTTGTCTTGCGTGCGATTGCTTGGGCCATGTCGTTCATTCCGGTTCGTTTGTCGATGAAGTAATTATACGTATGTAAATCCGCACCTGGGCGCTTCTGGCTGATTGTATTTATCTATCGGCCTGATAGTCAGAAACTAAAACGGCCGGTCGTAATCTTCCTTGCCCAGCGGCTTGGGCGGCACGAACAACAGATTCCGCCCCTTCACGCGCTTTCCTGTTCCGCCGTTCAACTTGCGGATGACCAGCGCGGCCTTCGTTGCTTCGGCGGGCGTAGGCTTTTCGATGCCGATGGAAATCAGCACTTCCGTGGACGTTTTCCAGTCCCAGGCGTCATGCTTGGCGTCCCAGTCCAGGCGCGTCTGCAGGCGTTCTTCGATGGGGTCCACCACGGTGAATGCTTCATTGTGCGCGTTCAGGGCGGCCATTTCGTCGGGCTGCAGATAGTACGATTCCCCGGCCTTGAACAACTCGTACACCTCTGCCCACACCTGCTGCATGTCCAGGCCGTGGTCCATGTTCAGCGCGGCCGCCTCGATGGTCCAGTACCGCCTGTTTCCCGTCGGGTCGTGCAGATATTCGCGCGGGTTCACGCTGCCGAAAAACACGGTGCGGCGCGCGAAATGCGATTCCTTCCTGGCGTAGGCGCGGCGCAGGACATCGGACTGGTTCGTGATAAATGATTTCAGCTGTGCGATGTCGGATTTCCTGAACGTCGCGTCCAGTTCGCCAAGCTCCACCAGCCAGAATGAACACGCCTGTTTCACGCTGTCCTTGTCATCCGGCCGCAGGATCATGCCGTCTTTCAGCACGCCCAGTTCTTGCGGCACCAGGTTCTTGAACCACTTGGTTTTCCCAAGGTACTGGTCGCCCTGCAGCACCAGGATGCCGTGGGCGGAAACGCCGTTCGGTTGAAACGCGGCTGCCACGGCCGAAACCATCCAGCGTTTAATCAGCACATCGCGCAGCCTGGTCCCGTCCTGCAGGCGCTTATCCTCTTTCGGTGTCACGGTTTCGTACAGCGCAGGCAGGCGTTTTGTGCCGTCCCACGGCCTGCTGGTGATCCAGTTTGCCACCGGGTTGTACAGGTTCTGGTCGGCCAGGAACGTGACGAAATCGCCCAGGTTTCCTGTCGGCATGCGAAACCGCGAACACCAGGACATCAGCCACGCCAGGCTGGCGTTCGCCGCGTTGTCCACGGAAAACGCATGGCCTGGGATCAGCAGTTCTTCTTCCTTGCTGATGACGTTGTACCGCACCACCACGCCCAGGCGCCGACACACTTCGGCCAGGTTTTCGATGGTGGACAGGGGTTTCCCGCTGCCGCCAGCATCAGGCAGCGGCGTGAACGTGTCCACGGTCGCCGGCGCATTGTCGTTTGCCGCTGCTGGCACCACGTTTCGCGCCTGATGCGCCATCAGTTGCCGCTGGCATTCCTGGATGCCTTCCAGGGCCTCCAGGTCGTTCCAGTCGCTTGGCCTGGTGCTGACATCAGCGAATTGCGGAACGACGCACAGCGCGCCGATTTCGGCCGCCGCTTGGCGTGCGTAAACCACGCCTGGGTTTTCCACCGGTTCGGTGGTCCACTGGTCGTTGTCGGCCGTGATGACGATCATGCAGTCCGGCATGGCCTCGCGCATCGCCACCGCCACCGGCGTCAGGTTGCCGGCGTCGAACGCGACGACGACGCACCAGCCTGTCGCCTGGTGGATCGTTGCGCCAGTCGCGTATCCCTCGCATATCGCTACAGTTCCGCCAGGCGCCGGCCGGCCGATGATGTAGAACCCGCCGCGCTTGCGTCCGCCGCGCCAGAAATCCTTATCCCGCCCGAACCCTTCATCCCGCGACGGGAAGATTCCCTGCAGGCTGATGATCTTGCCCTTGGCATCCATCACCGGCACCAGCAGCGTGTTGTCGATGTGCCGGAACACGGTTCCGTCGCGCCGTGTCACCGGCCACGAACCGATGCGCAGGCCGTGGGCCGGGACTTGCTTGCGCCGCAGATATGGGTGGCTGTCGTCTGCCTCGTCTGCCTCGTTCCAGTACAGGTTCGCCGTGCGTGCCGCCTCGCCCTCGCGCGCGCGCTGGTCTGCCTCGCGCTGCTTGCGCGCCGCATCGATGCGGTCCTGCACGTCGCGCCGTTCTTCGGGCGTCAGCGCGCGGGCATCGCGGGCTGTCCATGTGACGGTCTGCCCGCCCTTCCATGTGCCGAACTCGCCCGCCGGCACCTTGCCGTCCGTAAACAGGACATACCATCCGTTGCGCGTGTTCGGGCCGTCGCCTTTGACGTGGAACCGGCGGATTTCCCCGGCGGTCGGCTCGATCTTGTCCGGCGTTTCCAGGCCGTTTTCGGCCATGGACTTGCGGAACAATTCGATGATTTCGTGTTCTGGTAAATCACGTTCCGCTGGGTTCATTTTTCTGCTTACGCTGCTTCCACAGCGCCATGATTGTTTTTTCCAGGCGCTGGCGTTCTGCCGCACCCCTGTGTTTTTCCACGCCCGCCAGGTATTCCCTGCGTTCGGCCAGTGTCCTGCGCGCCATGACGTGCCGCGCCTCGCATTCGTGGCGGTATTGTTCGCACCAGGCGCACACCGCTTCGCCGCTGACTTGCAGCGTTACTGTGCGGTCGCGCTGGCACGCTGGCGCCTTCATTTCGCGCCCAGCTTCATTTCCAGCAGCTGCAGCATGTGCGCCGGGATCGTGCGCGGTTTGCCCACGCGCCACATCGCCACGGTGGTGGATGCGCGCCCCAGCAGAGCGGCCACCTGGTCGGCGTTCAGTTCGTGCCGCGCCATCAGCTGATGCAGGCGTTTCGTGCGTTTGTTCATAGTCATGCGGCCACGTCGGTGGCGTTCAGTTTGTTGTCGTTCGCGGGCACTGCCGTGCGCAGCGCGCGGTCCAGTCGCTTGCCTATCCAGTGCATGACGTTCACGCACATGGAATTGCCCAGCGACTTGTAGCGCGGGCCGTCGGCCGCTGGTTTGCCTCGCACCGGCACCAGAGTGTACCCGTCAGGGAATGCCTGCAGCCGTTCGCATTCCATCGGGATCAGTCGGCGCACGGCGTAATAGTGGGCAATCACCGTTACGGTGCTGTTTTCGAACTGGCCAGGGGTACGTGCGCGCAGCGGGGTGTGCACGTCCGTGGGCTTCGCTACTTCGGATGCCGGTGTGCCCAGGATGTCGAACGCCAGAACGGGAAGGATGTACTGACCCCGCATCTGGCCGCTTGTCTGGTTGTGGCTGGCGGCATGACCACCGCCGCACGTAATGGCCGGCATGGTTTCGACATGAGCGACAGGCTGCACCAGGAACGCTTCGGATTCGAAATCCAGGCGGCCGCTGGCACTGCCGCATGCGTTTAGGGCTGGCGAAACGTCGATGGGGCCGCTGGTGTTGTTCCCGCCGAACGCGACAGGCACGATAACGTGCGGCTTGTCACCGCCACCGCTGCACGCGCGCGGCGTAAACGACACATCGTCGCCTAATTCTGCGGTTGCGCCCCCGTCGCGTCCACGCAGGGCAACGGCAACGGGTTGCACGTATCCGCTGCAGGCTTCGTCTGTCCCTTGAAAGCCGCCTGCACCAGTGCGTGATGCAAGAGTGCCGGCAGTTTCTTCCCCCGCTTCTCGGCGCGGCGCAGAATCCCGGCGGCCGCCTTCGAACTCAAAAAGTACTGCTGCGGGATCGAACCGCGCACCAGCACTTGCGACAACGAACACACGGCGGCGTCGTTGGGCCACTCCGAAATATTGGGCGTCCAGAATGCGCCACGCGATTGTTCTTTGGGGTCCGCGCACATAACCAGCGTTCGCCCATTTTCCCCCTGGTGGCTGCAGCGCGTCAGCTTCGCCGGCGAGTGCCCCAAGAAAGCATCCAAAAGCGTTATCTTTGGACGATAAAACGCCTGGTACGTTTTCCCACACGACGGTGCAGGGTTCGTTCCCTGCTGCAATTCTTGTTCTGTCGATTTCATCAGCCAATTCCACAAAAGAAATAGTCAAGGCGCCACGGGCATCAGACAGCCCGCCACGCATACCGGCCACGCTGAACGCTTGGCACGGTGTCCCGCCCACCAGCACGTCGGGGGCTTGCACTTCACCGGCGCGTATGCGCTCGGCAATCTTCGTCATGTCGCCCAGGTTGGGCACGTCAGGGTAATGGTGTGCCAGCACCGTACTGGGGAACGGTTCGATTTCCGCGAACCATGCGGCCTTCCAGCCAAGCGGGTGCCACGCAACGGTCGCGGCCTCTATGCCGCTGCACACGCTGCCGTATCGAATATTCATAACGTCGTCCAGAAAAAATACTGTGCGGTGATTATACCGCGCAAATATACTTTTGAAAATTTACCGCCGAATACTTTGTGTTCACGCGGCATCACCGCACAGCACTATTCAGCCGCGTCGAACCTTGATGGCTGGCTGGTCAGGTGCCAGCCATTGCAGAATCGGCAGGCGTAAACCCTGGTGGGCACCCGATGATGGTTCCAGTTCTTCGCGGCGATGATCTGCAGTTCCGTTTCGGCGCGGTCGCGGTCGCGGAACCTGTGTTTCACGCACACCACAGAACCGTCTGGCAGGCGCCAGCCCATGGCCTTGGTTCCTGAAACCATGACGGCGGCGCCGGAATCGCGCACCAGGCGGCGCATGGCGGCGGAACGCTTGGATGGCTTGGCGCTGAACCGGCGTTCGATGATGGCGCGCTGGCGGGCGAAATCGCGGGCGTTCATTGTGTCCCCGCGTTTGTCGCGTCATCTTCCAGCGCCTGCTGCGCGCGGGGACCCCATGCCAGCACGATGCGGTTGCTCCCACAGGGTACGGCTTCCACCGTTTCTTCGAAAAGATCAGGGTATGCCGCCGCCGTTTCGCGCAGGGCCTGGGTTGCTGCCGCCTGCACTTCCGCCAGCGCTATGGGCGTTATGGGCTTGCCGATGAAACCGGACATATGCCGTCCCAGCGATTCGCGCAGCATCTTGCCGGCGGCATACTGCGGCAGGGTGTAATTGCCATCATCGCGCGGGTACAGGTGCACCAATGGGCGCGGCGTGCGGTATTGATCGTTTTCGGAACGATACACCGCGCAGTCGTTCTGATTGACGCGGTACAGGCCCGCCAGCTGCTGCGCGGTGATGTAGTGTTCCTGGCCATCGTACCGGCTCACCACGATGCCGGGGTGCAGGACGTAAAACGGTTTCATTTCACGCCCCCGTCGAACCGAACCCGCCTTCCCCGCGCGCGGTCGGCGCCAGGCCGTCCACTTCCACCAGCTGCACGCGCGGAATTGGCACCAGCATTGCCTGGGCGATGCGGTCGCCGGGCTTGATTTCCAGCAGGTCCACGCGGTTGCTGTCGCAGGTCAGGCGCACCATGACTTCGCCCCGGTAATCGCTGTCGATCACGCCGACGCAATTCGCCAGCCTGGTGTCGTAGTTGAACCCATGCCCACTGCGGCTGAAAACCAGCATCGCGTGACCATTCGGGACTTCGAACGCCAGGCCGGTGCGCAGCGCCAAGGGCTGGCTGTCGAAAACCTTTACTGGCCGCGTCAGGCCCACCACGCGCAAGTCGAAACACGCGCTGCCGTCCGTGGCGTACGCCGGCAGCACCGCGTCAGGGTGAACCCGTTTAACTTTCAGTTCGGTGGGGATTTCATAGCCCCATTCGTTCTTTTGTCGTGCAATGCTCATACCTTTCCTTTGGCCCTGGCCACCGTGGCCCTGGCATCGTCAACAGTGCGCCAAACGTCTGCAGCGCCTCCGTTGTCATTGACGGCGCGCAGATACGCCGCTTGTTTGTCGGACACGCGCCCGCGTTCCGTCTTGATTTCTCCTGCGATGTACACGCCAAGCTTCGTGCCCACGTCGGCCGGCGTGATGATGCGCGTTGCCAAGCCAAACGTGTCCGCGAAACCAGGCGGCAGGCCCGTATAGAACGGTCGCGGATTGCGTATCACCAGGTCGCCGTTCGGCAGCTTGTGCACGCTGTCGCCCGTCCAGGCCCGCCCCACGTTCGCGCGAAACAGCAGGCATTCGCCGGCCAGGGCGTTGCGGATGGTGTTCTGGATGGCGTGTTCTTTCACACCGCCCCCCGCTTCACGCATTCCCCAAACACGGAACCGCGCACCACCCATTCCGCAGCATCAGCCGGCGCGCGCAGCCCCTGTTTCACGGCCCAAACCAGGATGCCGCTGTAAATCTTCTGTTCGCGCAGCATGCCCATGGCCTGGGATTCGGTCAGGCCGTCTTTGCGGGCGTTGAACGTGGCCACCGCCACGTTCGTGGCCTGGCTGCATTTCAGGTCCACGGCTTCATCGGCCTGTACGGTCGTGCACATCGTCAGCGCGGCCAGAAGTGTTACAAAATATCTCATGCTGCATTCTCCATGGGCTGGTTGTCGTTCGCCTGCGGGATTTCCTGCTGCGCAGCCTTCGCCTGGGCATCGCGCACGCGCTGGGCTTCGGCGGCCTTGGCGTCGATGATTTCCTGGTGCTGCGCCAGCAGGTCCAGCAGCGCCCAGGCCGGTACGCTGATGGTTTTTTCGCGCGCTGCGGCATCATCGGCGTGCGCCTCGACATACGCCAGATCGGCGCGGGCGTCGGCGCCAAGGGATTCCGCCAGCCCTTCCAGGGCATCCACCGTCCGGTCCACTACGACGCGCGGCAGCGGCTTGCCCTTGATGGTGCCGGCCGTAACCTTCCGTTTGCCCTGGGCCTTGGCCTTGTCGGCCTCGCCCGCCAGCACCTGGCCCGCTTCGTCTCCGTGCTTGCGTACCATTTCGACGGCCATGGCTGCGGACACGGTGCCTTCGGCCACCAGGCGGTGAACGTCGCTGTTCGCATTGGCCAGGATCAGCAGCTGCGCGACGTGCTGCGGCGTCTTGCCCACCGTCTTGGCGATGCGGTCATTGTCCCAGCCGAACGCGGACAGGCGCTTGTAGCCTTCCGCGATTTCCAGCGGCGCCAGCTTGCGGTTTTCCTGGCTGGTGATGACGCGCGCCACACGGTCCGCATCGTTTCCGCTGAACGCTTCCACGCGCACCCACACCACGCCGTCCTTGTCCTGCAGCGGGGCGCCGGCTGCGATGGCGCGGCCAATGTTCCGGTGCCGGCGGTGGCCGTCCACGATCCACACGCCACCTTCGGCGCGCGGGCGGACTTCCAGGGCCGGGTACTGGCCGCCAGCCATGATGTGCCGGAACAGGTTTTCTTCGGCGGCTTCGGCTTCCTCGCGTGCCTGTCCGCGCAGGCTTTCGATGTCGGCGCGCAAGTTGAAACCAGGCTCGACGTGCAAATCTTCGTACCGAACCTTCATGGCGTCGGCGCGCTTGATTTCGCCGGAAAGGATTTTCTGTTTAAACGTCGTCATGCTGCATCCTTTATCTGTGCGGCTGCTGCCGCTATTTCATCGGCCGACAGTTCCCTGTCGGAAAAATCTGGATCACCAGGAACGCGGGCGGTTCCGTCTTTACGATACCAGCAGAACTTAGAACCGCGTCTGTGCGTGAACCAGTATCCACTGCAATTACACCCTGCGCCGTGCATGCTGGTGTCTCGCGTGTTCATCCATCGGTCTATCCGCCAGGACTTCGCGCCACATGCGCAGCGCGGCGGGCGCAGGTAGTCGTCTGGATGTCGCGGCAGCACGCGCCTGGCCTCGCACTTGCGGCACCGGCAATGGTAGCGCGCCATGTTACCGGGGCAGCGGCACGTCCAGGCGCTTGACGTGGTTCGCCGGGTGGCAAATATATTTCTCGCCCATTTCCGCCTTGCGCTGTTCGATGCGCTGCTGCAGTTCGGTTTCGCGCGGGATGTTGCGGATGAATTCCTGGCGCGCGGTGGTGTTGTGGTCCTGGTTTTTCATGATTGGATTTCCTGATTTGCGCACGCCTCGCACAGCTTGATGGTGCCCCATTGGCTGCTGCTGCGCTGGTTGTGCTGGTTGCTGTCGAAATACTTTTGCCCTGGTGCCATCCGCCCCATGCACCGCAGGCCGTCGCGGCCCACGCGGTCGCATCGGTGTGCGGTGCGCGCTGTGCGCCATCCGCCTCCGCTGTGCTGCGCGTACCAGTCGGCGCGGGTCATCAGTTGGTCCATCCTACGGCCTCGTCGTACAGGCCGATGAACTCGCTTATATCCATGGCTTTCATGCCATCGCCAATCCCGGCAAGTATGATCTTGGCGATATGTTCGTTTCGCTGTTCGCTGCTGGCAATCTTGATGGGCGCGCCATCACGCTCCGCGCCAGATTCGACGGAGGATTGCTGTTCCTCGTCCTGAACATCAGTAATGGGCGCCACCAGATCCCTGCCATCTTCCATCCAGGCGCCAAAATAGAACCCTTCGGCTGTTCTCCATCCTTTGTCACTTCCTTGAACAATGAAAATAGCTTCTGACGAAGGTTCGATTGATTCGATTGTCACGATCTTGCCGTCGCGCGTTCTCCATACCTGTCCAGTTTTGAATTCCATTTCCTTTCCTTGTGCGCCGTAGCGCGTTGCGTTGATGGTGAAGTAATTATACATAAGTAAATCGGTCGCGTTATTGTATTTTCCTATCACGCCGCCAGTCCTGATTTGCGTTTTGCTATCTCGCGCCGCCACGGACTGTTCGCCCATTTCCTCATCGCGTCACTGCTCATAATTTCTTTCTTCAATCACCCATACATTTTTCGGCTTTCCGTCCCTCCTTAATTTTTTCCTCTGATAGCCCAAGCTTTTCAGTATTTTTCCGATCCTCATTTGTTCTGCCTTGCCATGCTTTTCAGATGGAACACCGATTCCACACAGTACTTCAGGAACCGTTGTTTCTGGTTTGCCTGTAATGAAATTCGATACAGGGATTTCCCATTTGTCTGAAACTGCGCTGTCATCTGGCCGGATATTTCTTGCCCCGGAAGATTTGGCCGCCTCAATTAGAATGCCCGCTGTCTCGGCAAGTTGTTCATCAATCATTGCAGAAACTATTTCTGCAACCCGCTGCGCGATGCGCTCGATATCGTTGTCTGTCATGCTGCGTTTCTCCGTTTCAGACCTCTGGCGGACCATACTTTCAGAGCCCACGCCTGCGGGCTTGGGTATCCTCGCCGCTGCCCTAGGGCGACCAGTTCTCCCAGTGTTCGTGCTTCTTGCTGTTCGCGCTTTCGCTGCGCCCTGATGGCGGCCTTGTCGTTGTCGTTCGCTGCCACCAGTTCGCCTTCGGCCACCTCGATCTGTTGCGCCTCTTTGCGCAGCAGCTTGCCGCAGTGCGGGCATGTCGGTGGGGCGGGGCGGCGGATGGCGTTAAAACAGCCATCGCAGATGATCGGCGGCGGCGGCCCCTCATTGTCGCCGCCGCGCCCCGATTTCTCGCGCCCCTGCAGGCTCCATTCGCGCTCGTCGTCAGGGAAGCCGTGGCGCAGCATGTTTCCGGCGTGGTCCAGCAGGATGGCGGTTTTGCCTGGTGCCGGCCGCAGCGCCCGCCCCCAGCGTTGCATGGCCAGCCCCAGCGCCTGCGTAGGGGCGCAGTCGATTACCGCATCAATGGTCACATCACGCTGCGCGATGGCCGCCAGGTCGAACCCCTCACCGAACAGAAATCTGTTCCACAGCACCTGAATGCGTCCGTCCGCGTATGCCTGGATGATCTGCCGACGCTCGGCCTTGTGCGTGTTGCCGTCCAGGTGCGCCGCCGTGATGCCGGCCGCGTTGAACTCGCCCACCATATACATGGAAAAATCCAGGGATGGCGCGAACCCTACCGTGCACAGGCCGTTCGCGTGCTTACGCCAGTGCGTGATGATGTCGCCCACCAGCTTGGGGCGGTCCACGCGCGCTTCGATTTCCTTGGCCACAAAATCGCCCATGCGCGTGTGCACGCCGCCCACGTCCATGCCGCCGTGCGGGATGAACGCCTGGTATGGCGCCAGGTGGCCATGCTCGATCAGCCAGGCCACTGCCGGACCCAGCACCAGGTCATCAAACATTCCGTCCAGCCCTGCGCCGTCCGTCCTGGTGGGCGTGGCGGAAAGGCCGACATGATACGCGCGCGTCCAGCCGTTCATCACCGCCAGCCAGCCGGCGGCCGCGATGTGGTGGCATTCGTCCCAGATCGCCAGGGATGGTTCCGGCAGCATGTGGGCGCGCACCTTCAAAGTGTCGATGCTGCACACCTGCACCAGCTGGCGCGCATCATAGGGCAGGCCGGCGGCGATGAACGAATGCGGCAGCCCAAAACGCTTAAACGTTGCGCTGGTTTGCGCGACCAGTTCAGCCCGGTGGCAGATGAAATACACGATGCGCCCGCGCTGTGCCGTGCCTCCCGCCATGAACGTTGCCAGGGCGGTTTTCCCGGCGCCGGTCGGGGCCTGCAGCAGCACCCTGCGGCACCTGCGCATGGCTGCCCTGGCGCGCGCCATCATGTCGTCTTGGTAGTCGCGCAGCTGAATTGTTACTGTCATGGTTGTGGCGTGGGCTGATTACAAACGTATATTCTAACTGAACGGGGGCGCATGGTGGTGATGCAATGCCAAAACGCGAACCCGTTGTTGCGCGCCTGGTACTGGCGCTGGTGTGCGAAATATCGCGGTCCATTCTGAACCAGGAACGGTTCGGCACACACGCCGACACCGTGATATTGTGCTGCGCTATACACGTCGGACACGCCGAAGGGCGGCCCATGTCGGCGTCGAAACTGGCCGATTACGCTGGCATGCCGCGCCCCACGGTCATCAGGAAATTGCGAGAACTGGAAGCATGCGGCGCAATCGAACGCACGGCCGGCGGCGGTTTTGTGATGTCGCGCACACATGCGTTCTATGGGCGCGGCGCCATGATTTCCGAAGCGGCGCGGCTTATCCACAAGGCGGCTGGCAAACTGTCCAAAATGGACAGTAAGGGCATTGCCCCGCGCCGCGCCATTCGGTGACACTAAAGAAACGGTGATGTATTTACACATCATCGCGCCTCATTGATCCTCACGGTTGCTCACTAATGATGTACAATTATCGTTCATCTTCACTTGGGGAAACCATGAAACCAGGTTTTTACGATGGCATTGCTAATGCCGAATACCATGGCGGGCCGGGCATATCAAAGTCCGGCCTTGATTTGATCGCGCGCAGCCCACTGCACTATCGCGCGGTGGTCGAAGCGGCGAACGAAAACGAACGCCAGCCCACGCCGGCCCAGGCCCTTGGAACCGCGTTCCATGCGCTGCTGCTGGAACCGGCGGAATTCACGAAGGATTACTGTCTGGCGCTGCGCCAGGCGGACGTGCCGGACGCCATCGCGGACAGGGACACGCTGCTGGCGATGGTGGCCGAACTGAACGCCGGCCGCCTGCCGAAACTGTCCACCAGCGGCGCAAAGGACGAACTGGTGGCGCGCATCATGGACGCGCCGGAATTCCACGACAGTAACGACGGCGTGACGGTTGACGCGCTCAAGGGCGAAACGGCGGCGCTGCTGAAACAGCGTATCGAACGCATCAACGAACACCGCCCCGGCCTGCTGTCCGACAAGGGCACCATGGCAGAACTGGCCGCTATCCTGCGCGCGAACGGCCGCGAAATCACGCTGTGGTCCGAAGTCAAACAGTCGTGGCTGGAAAACAACGGCCACCGCACCGTGCTGGACGCGGACGCCTGGGACCAGTTGCACCGGATGCGCGATGCCGTGATGGCGCACCCGGCAGCCAGCGCGCTGTTGACTGCCGTTCCTGGCGTGGCCGAGCGGTCGGTGTACTGGATTGACGAAACCACCGGCCAGCTGTGCCGCTGCCGGCCGGACTTCTGGCGCCAGGACGGCATTGTGGTGGACGTGAAAACCACGCTGGACGCCAGCCCGACAGGGTTCGCAAAGTCGATTGCGAACTGGCGCTATCATGTTCAGCACCCGTATTACCTCGACGGCATCAATACGATGCGCAAACAGTTGCAGGCAGCCAGCGCGGACGCTGAATTTCCGCCGTCCGTTCCAGCCGAAGCGCGCGCATTCGTTTTTCTGGCCGTCGAAAAAGACGCCTGCGTGGTCGATGGACAGGCCAAGGGCGTGGCCGTGTACATGCTCGACAGCGAAAGCGTTGCGCTTGGGCGGGCTGAATACCGCCGCGATCTGGATCAATATGCGCAGTGCTGCGCCACTGGTGTCTGGCCTGGGTATGGCGACACTATCCAGTCGCTGACGGTGCCGCGATGGGCGTTCAACAACAATCCCGAATTACTCACTGCAGCATAACTTCAAAGGAAAATCATGGCCGTATTGAACATTCGAAAGGCGGAACGAGCGGGCGCGCGTTTGGTGGTCGGCATTGCCGGCATTTCTGGCAGCGGGAAAACGTACAGCGCGCTGCAGCTGGCCTGGGGCCTGGCCGGGGGCGACGCCAGCAAGGTGGGATTTATCGACACGGAAAACCGGCGCGGGTCGCTCTATTCCGATATCCTGAAACGCCGGGACGGCAGCGTGGACCAGTTCCTTATCGGGGATCTTGATGCGCCGTTTTCCCCGCAGCGGTACATTGATGCCATTATGCAGTTCCAGCACGCGGGCGTCGAAGTCCTGGTGATCGACAGCGTGACGCACGAATGGGAAGGGACCGGCGGGTGCCAGGATATCGCCAGCCCCCCAGGAACGAACCTGAAAGTGCCGCGCTGGAACGACGCGAAGGCCGAACACAAGCGGTTCATGAACGTGATGTTGCAATGCGACATGCACATCATCGTCTGCATCCGCGCCCGCGAAAAGGTCAAGGTAGAAAAACGCGACGGGAAAACCGAATTCATCCCCCAGGGCGTGATGCCAGTCCAGGAACAAAATTTCATGTTCGAAATGACAGCCAGCCTCATGATGTGGGACGGCGGCAAGTCGCGCGACGTGATGAAATGCCCCGCCGACCTGGTGCCGGTGTTCGGCGCCCCGGGTGAAATCCACCAGGGTTATCTGTCGGCCAAGCAAGGGCTGGCTATGCGCGAATGGGTGCGCGGTGGCGTGGCCCTGGACCCGAAGGTGGAACACGCGCGCAACACGCTGCGAACCACCGCAGAACAGGGAATGGCCGCGCTGACGGCGGCGTGGAAAGTGCTGCCGGCCGACATCCGCAAGGCCCTGGGCGGCAGCTGCCCCGACGAAATCAAGGCGTCCGCCGAAGCGTTCGACAAGGCCCGCACGCAAGCCCAGCCGGGTGGCGAGAACCTGGCGGACTTGAACGAACAGGTGCTGGGCAATACCGCCCAGGCCGCTGAATAAGGAAAGGAAAAAACCATGGGACAGCCAGCCGTGAACCTCACGCCGGCCGAAGTCGTGGCGCGATGGGGCGCTGCGGTGACGGTCGGCACGCTGGCAAACTGGCGCGCGCAGGGCAAAGGCCCGCCGTTTATCAAGTTCGGAAGCAGAGTGCGCTATCCGATTCGCCAGCTTGAACAATGGGAATCCGCGCACCTGCGCGCCGCAAACGACAACGACACAGAACCAGAAACCGCGAAATCATGAACATGGAACATCACCACAATGGCGTCCTGCTGGACGCACCAGGATACGAAAGCCTGGCCGGCGTGCTGGGGCGCGCGTTTCACCAGGCAGCGCATGGAAAGGGTCACGAACGGCACGCGCAAGGCGAACCGTTCGACAGCCAAGTGATGCAGGACACGGCGCGGCGCTTCGGCGTCGGCGCGCTGCTTGGTCAGGCGTTCAAGAAATCCGAAGAATCCCAGCGCCTGCAGCGTGATGCTGCCGTCCGTGAACTGCTGGGCGCCATCAATTACCTGGCCGGCGCGGTCATCGCCATGGAACGCTGCGCAGCGGCCAATAATGCGGCGAATGACAATACCCCGCACCATGGAGCGCAAAACGATGGCTGATATTTACGACAAGGCCACGGACGTGGAAATGCTGGAACGCGAACACGCGCTGGCGGCGCAGGCGGCGATTGCCGCCTCCACTCCCAGGCCCACGCCGATGGGTCACTGTCTGAACCCGCTGTGCAGCGAACCGTTCGGGCCGGATGAAAGCCAGCGGCTTTTCTGCGGGCGAGAATGCGCCGACGAATACGCGCGCGTCACCAGAAAGTGATTTTCAACACTGCGGCCGGCGCCGTGCTGGCTGCATTTTTATAGGCAACACATCATCATGAAAACAATCGGAATGGCCCGCCTGGGCCGGGATGCCGAAGTGCGCTATACGCCAGACGGCGATGCCGTGTGTAATCTGTCGCTGGCAGTCAGTTACGGACAGAAAGGGCAGGACGGAAACCGGCCTACGCAATGGATTGACGCATCGCTGTGGGGAAAGCGTGCTGAATCCCTCGCGCAGTACCTGGTGAAAGGCAGCCTGCACTGCTTCACCCTGGACGAAATCCACATCGAAACGTTCCAGGGCAAGAATGGCCAAGGCCACAAACTGGCGGCGCGCGTGATCGACGTTGAACTTGGGCCGCGTGCTGGCGGCGATGTCGGGACCAGCGCGCAGCAGCAGCAGCCGCGCCCAGCCGCCCCGGCTGCGGCACCTGCCAGCAATATGGCCGACATGGACGACGATATTCCGTTCTAGGCAGGCTAAAGAAAACCCCGGCACATGGCCGGGGTTTCTCATTTCGGCGGTTTCCGCCTCGCGCCCTGGTGCCGGTTTGCGGCGTCGTCGGGCATCGAATTTTTAAGGCGTGTCGCGCATTATATCACGCCGCAACAGAATGCTTATGTTGCGTTTTAACAACGTTGCAATCAAGCCACACTTCCCACTTGTCCATGGCATCACGCATCTGCGGCATATACTCGGCGCGGTCGTAATGTTTGCTGCCAGTGTCGCCCTTGGCGTGCTGCTGGATCAGGTCGCGCGTGAACCGGTCCACGCCGGCATCGTGGGCGCGCGACTTCCAGGTGCGGCGCAGGTCGCGCGCCTGGAATCGTTCGGCCCCGCTGCCCACCAGCCAGCGCCTGATGGCCTTTCCCACGGATGACGCCAGTTGCCGTTCGGATTCCCCGAACCGCGCCGGGAACAGCGCCCCGCGGCCGTACTTGTCCACCAGAGGGCGCAGGACTTCCACGGCCTGGCGCGGCAGCGGGATGGCGTGCGGCTTGCCCCCCTTCGTTTTGGTGGCCGGCATGGTCCACACGGCCGCGTCCAGGTCCACGTCGCGGCCTTCCAGGCGCATCGTTTCATGGACCCGCTGGCCGCAGCACAGCAGCAGCCTGATGGCGGCCCCGGTGCCGTCCATGAACCCTTCGCCGTCCACGGCATGCCATAGCGCGGCCATTTCGTCGGCAGACAGGTTCCGGTCCCGCGCCACGTTCGCGGCCGTGTCTCGCTTCACCTGCGCGGCCGGGTTCGACTTGATGCCCCAGTCCTGGCGCACCTTCGCCCGGTAGTCGTTCCCGGCCTCGATGCCCCAGTTGAACGCGGCGGAAAGGTAGGCCCTCATGCGGTCGGCCATGACGCGGGCGCCGCGCTCATAGATCGGAGTCAGGACCAGGGCGATGTCCGCCGGCGTCACGTCGCCAGCTGGTGTATCCGCCCCCAGGACAGCCATGGCGCGGTCCAGCTGCCCTTCCACCTCGTCCGCGCTTCGCCGGCCATCCTGGCGCATGCTGGCGATGTACCCGGCAAACAGTTTGGCCACGGTCCGGTCCGTGGCTGGAACCTGGGCGGCCGCCGGGTTCTTTGCCTGCCCCACGGCCTGGTCGCATTTCTCGCGCGCTTCGGCCAGCGTCAGTTCCGGGTATCGCCCCAGCGTGATGGTGGCTGCCTTGCCGTCCTTCTGCCACCAGGCGAACCATGTAGCAGTCACGCCCCTGGCGCCCAGCCTGATGCGCAGGCGCAGGCTTCCGGCGCCTTTCCCGCGCGCGCCATCGTTCAGGATTGTTTCGCCCCGCGCGCCCCGGATGGCCGCCTGGATTTGCCGGTCTGTCAGCATGTCGGTTTCCCTAATTTGGTATCGGTATTGGTAACGGTTTGTCAGAAGTGAAAGCCTGTTTGTAGGCCAGACACTTGCGCCGCTCCATCCTGATTTGTTGTTTTTTAACAACGATTTACGGTTATCCAGAATGAACCAGCGTGATGACACGATACCACGTAAAAACTGACTTTTAATCAGAGGGTCCTGGGTTCGAGTCCCAGCGCGCTCACCATCAAGCCACTGAAACTGCAAGGCTTTGATGATTTTGCCCGGAGGATGGGAACGTGCAGGTTCCCGACGGCAAGTCGGCGTTTCCTAACCGCTCCCATCTGACTCACAGAGTTTTCAAGCTTGCCCGGCTGTCGAGAGATCGCACCGCACCTCGCCGTGCGACTCATTCAATGAGAGGCGGAATCGACAAGCGGAAGGGCCTGAATCAGTCGGCCGGCCGAATCGACGATTTCGAGGCGCCATCCCTGCCAGTCCTCCGAATAGGACGGGTCGGATGCGCGCAGTTCCTCGATGGCTTCCATGGCGGACGTAAGGGCGGCCTGGGTGTCGGAGACCTCCGTGCCTTCTTCGTCGCGAATGGCATCGTGGCCGTTTGTCAGATGAAAATAATATCGCACAGCCAGAACCAGCGCGGATGGACTTGTCGCTTAAAAACAAGTGGCTGTCATCTGTCAACGAAATGCTGGAACTGCAACGCTAAAGCGCCAGGAAAGAATTGCCGCCAAGCTCTTCGGCTTTCCGCTGTCCGCTTAGGTCAGAGCGCCTGCGTCTCTTCGTTCGCCGCAGGAGAAATATTGTCGATGTCGACCCAGCCCGTGCAAATTTTAATGTCGGGCACGAGATAAGCTCGGCGTCCATCGATCTTCTCGACCCGGCACCGATAGAATCGTTGGTCCCCAGGCGGGCGGTAGAGCACTGTCGTGCCGACCGTTAATGCGTCGCTGCGAGAGGCCGTCTCTGCGTCGTGGAAAACGAGGCCCTCGATCGGCTCCTGCGCGCCACCATTCGGTGAAGCGTGACGGCTCGTACGCAGGCGGTCCAGAGCCGCGATGGCGAGGCGGGCGCGGTCTCGATACCTGTCTGCTACAACCTTGAAGGGCCCCCGCTCTCGGCCCGGATACCAGGAATGGCCGCCGGCCTTCGCAAGCTCCGCCGCGACCGTTTCGACTTCATCTTCCGTCATATGCGGTCCTCGGATTCTCGACCGGCAGGAAACGTCATGCATCTGAAGTTATAACGCAGCCGTTGAAAGAACCCAGTTCCTGCAACCTGCATCAACCGAGACAATTGGACACTGGGAGACGCTTATATTTCGTTAATTCCACGAAAGCGTTGCACTTTTCGTCGGATCGACGCCCCTACGGAAGATGTGTGTCGATTGTCTGTCCTGCAGGCGGTTAGTTCCCAGTTTCACCCACCGCGGGTGGATCCTGGCAGACATCCACCCAGGCTGCATTGACAAGTTCCACCATGCGTTGCGGCGCGATCCGCACCGCCGTGTGAACCGCGCCTGCTGCCGGCACGACCTCGTCGAAGGCTTTTAGGGAAATATCGCAATAGACCGGCAGGGGTGTAGCCAGCCCGAAAGGGCATACGCCGCCGACCGGATGACCCGTCAGAGCCTGAACCTCCTCGGCACCGAGCATGGAAGCCTTGCCGCCGAAGGCCGCCTTGATCTTCCGGTTGTCCAGCCGCGCATCGCCTCGGGTGACCACAAGAAAGCTTCGCTCGCCCACGCGTAGGGACAGGGTCTTGGCGATCCGTCCAGGTTCCACCCCATGCGCTTCGGCCGCCTGCGCAACGGTCGCGGTGCTGGTGGATTTCTCGATGATGCGAATCTCCGGGGCGTTCTTCGCGAAGAAGGCGCGGACGGATTCAAGGCTCATGTCCCGTGTCTCCTGGGCTGTGCGAATCGGAAGCTTGGATGGATCAGGCGAGGAAACGCGCGAAGGCTTTCGGGTCCACATTGCCCCCGCTCAGAATGATGCCGACGCGCAGTCCGCGGCACGGCACGACTCCGTTCAGAACCGCTGCGGCCGCAAGGCAGCCGGTCGGCTCCACGACGATCTTCATGCGCTCCGCGAAGAACCGCATGGCATCCACCAGCATGGCGTCCGACACCGTCACGATGTCTTCCGCGAGAGTGCGGATGATCGGGAAGGTCTTGCTGCCAAGATAAGTGGTCTGGGCGCCGTCGGCGATGGTGGACGGGACGGGAATCCGCACGATCTCGCCGCTTCGGAAGGATTGCTGGCCATCATTCCCGGCTTCCGGCTCGACGCCGAAGATCCGGCATTGCGGCGACAATGCCTTCGCGGCGAGAGCCGACCCCGCAAGCAGGCCTCCACCGCCAAGGCAGACGAAGAGCATGTCGAGGGGGCCAGTCTCCTCGATGAGCTCTTTCGTGGCCGTTCCCTGGCCGGCGATCACGTCGTCGTGGTCGTAAGGAGGGATCAGCGTGAGGCCGCGCTCGGCGGACAGCTTCCGCCCAATGGCCTCCCGGTCTTCCGTATAGCGGTCGAAGAGCACGACCTCGCCGCCATAGGCCTTGGTGGCCGCCACCTTCATGGCCGGCGCATCCTGCGGCATGATGATGACCCTTGGGACATCCTGGAGCTGGCCCGCATAGGCGATGGCCTGGGCGTGATTGCCAGACGAGAAGGCCACGACGCCCCGCTTCTTCGCGTCCTCGGAGAGCCGCGCGATGGCGTTGTAGGCTCCGCGGAACTTGAAGGCGCCTGCCCGCTGAAGGTTCTCGGCCTTGAAGAACAAGGTTGCGCCCGTAAGGGCGTCTGCAGTCCGTGAGGTGAGCACCGGGGTGCGATGGGCGATGCCTTCGATGCGTCGGGCTGCCACCACCACGTCTTCGTAGGTCGGCGAGGCGGGAAGGGGGGCGGTAACCTGTTGGGCAGAGCTCTGCATGGATCGTCTCTCCGGAGCGGGAGGGCCTGGGGCGGGCCGTTCCTTGATTCCCTACAGCAAAACCGAAACGCATGACACGTCGGAAGCCGTGTCGCGGCCCTTCGCTGGGCGCATGAGCGTTGTTATCCCGCGCAAGGCCCGACTATTCGGCGGACGAGGGAGGCCGCAGTCGCAGCGTATCGAGCCTGTGCATGATCGGCGTGGCACTCAGGCCGTAGAGGAAGACGGACATCAGCACCACGAGGCCGACCGCATGCCAAAGTTGCCCGGCAGCGTCATGGCTGAGCCGTTCGGCCGCATAGGTCGCATAATAGAGCGTTCCCAGTCCTCGAATGCCGAAGAACCCTGTCGCAGCCCGTACCGGAAAGGGCTCTCGCGAGCCCGCGAAGCCGATGAGGACCGCCACGGGCCGGACCACCACGAGGGCCACGGTGGCGAACACGATCTCGGAAACGCTCAAGGGGCCGATCAGGCCTTCGGCGACGGACCCGCCGAAGAGGATGAGGACGAGGACCATCACCAATTGTTCGATCTGCTCTTCCGACCCGTGGATCGTGCGGGTGTAGTCGAGATTGCGGGTCATGTTGCGGATGGTCGCGGCGGCGACGAACACCGCCACGAAACCGTTGGCATGCGCCCATTCGGCCAGTCCGTAGACCAGGAGCCCTACACCGAGGGCCGCATAAGCGTTCTTCGACCGGGAAATGCGAAACGGCGCCGGCAGGCGGTGGTTGAGAGCCATGATCCCGCCGCCGACGACGAGCCCGACGGCGACGGCGGCCAGGAGCTTCCAGATAAGCTCGACGAGAAACCAGTGGGTGAGCCATCCCGGCTCCGGCGCTCCGGCCCAGAGGAGGCTCAGCGTGACGAACGGGAATGCGAGGCCGTCGTTGAGACCTGCCTCGGACGTGAGGGCGAAGCGCACCTCTCCCTCCTCGCCTGCGCCCGGCGGGCCCAGCTGCACGCTCGATGCGAGGACCGGGTCGGTCGGTGACAGGATACTGCCGAGCAGCAGGGCCAGCGGGGGCGGCAGGTCGAGGACGACGACCGCCGCGATCGCAATACCTGCGATGGTCAAGAGCATTCCGGGCCCCAGGAGCCGCCAGGTGCTGGCCCAGGCCCGGAAACCGAAGGGCCGGTCGATCTTGAGACCCGCCCCCATGACGGCCACCACGAGAACGAATTCCAGCAGGATTTCGGCGACGTTCCTTTCCTCCGCCGTGAAGCGGCCCATGGGGGAGAGGCTGAAAAAGACATAGCCGAACGCAAAAGCCACCATGGGGAGGGACAACGGAAAGCGCTGCAGCACCACGGGCAGCCACACGGTGGCCAGGACGATGGCGCCAAGGGCCAGGAAGCCGAGAATATGCGCCTGCTCCATCGTCGCTTTGCCCTTCGGTCGCGGAGGGACAACCGGAGGGAGCAGCCGCCGTTCCGCCGCAGGCCGGAACATCCCGTCCGTGACGCGGTTCACCGGAAGGCTGCCGCCCGGCGGTCCCACGGCAAAACGGCAATAGGCAGGTGCACCATGGCTCGAACGGTCGGCGATTTCATTGTTCAGCGCTTGGGCGAGTGGGGCGTGCGTCTCGTCTTCGGTTATCCCGGAGACGGCATCAACGGGGTCTTCGGCGCCATGAACCGAGCCGATGGAGCCATCACGTTCATTCAGGCCCGACACGAGGAGATGGCGGCCTTCATGGCCTCGGCCTACGCCAAGTTCTCGGGCGAGCTCGGGGTCTGCATCGCCACGTCGGGGCCGGGCGCAACGCACCTCGTCACGGGGCTTTACGACGCCCGCCTCGATCATCAGCCGGTCCTGGCCATTGCGGGCCAACAGGCGCGCAGCGCTATCGGTGGGCATTACCAGCAGGAGTTGAAGCTCGAGGCGACGTTCCAGGACGTGGCGGGCGCCTTCGTCCACCAGGCGAGCACTGCTCCGCAGGTTCGCCACCTGGTCGACCGGGCGGTGCGCATCGCCAAGGCCGAGCGGACCGTCACGGCCATCGTGCTGCCGAGCGACCTCCAGGAGGAGGATTACATGGAGCCGCCGCGCAAGCACGGCACCGTGCATTCCGGCGTCGGCTATACGGACCCGAGGGTCGTTCCCTATGACCGGGACCTTGATCGCGCCGCCGAGGTGCTCAATGCCGGCGAGAAGGTGGCGATTCTCGTGGGGGCAGGGGCCCTCCACGCCACCGACGAAGTCGTGGCCGTCGCAGAGGCCCTTGGGGCGGGCGTCGCAAAGGCGCTCCTCGGCAAGGCGGCCGTTCCGGACGACCTGCCCTTCGTCACGGGCTCTATCGGCATCCTCGGCACCAAGCCGAGCTGGGACATGATGAACGAGTGCGACACACTACTCATGATCGGCTCCGGCTTTCCCTATGCGGAGTTCCTGCCCAAGGAGGGGCAGGCGAGGGGGGTGCAGATCGACCTGAAGCCCGGAATGCTGAGCCTGCGCTACCCCATGGAGGTGAACCTGGTGGGCGACAGCGCCGAGACTCTGAAGGCTCTTCTCCCACGCCTCAAGCACAAGGCCGACCGGTCCTGGCGCGAAGGGATCGAGGCGAACATCGCCGAGTGGTGGAAGGACCTGGAGGCCCGGGCCATGGCGTCCGCAAACCCGGTCAACCCGCAGCGGGTCACCTGGGAGCTTTCGCCCCGCCTGCCGGAGCGCGTGATCGTGACCAGCGATTCCGGCTCCTGCGCCAATTGGTACGCCCGGGATCTCAAATTCCGGCGCGGCATGATGGGCTCCTTGTCGGGCGGCTTGGCTTCCATGGGAGCGGCGGTTCCTTACGCCATCGCGGCCAAATTTGCGCATCCGGACCGGCCGGTCATAGCCCTGGTGGGCGACGGCGCCATGCAGATGAACAACATGGCGGAGCTGATCACGGTCGCGAAATACTGGCAGCTTTGGACGAACCGGACCTGGATCTGCTGCGTGTTCAACAACGAGGACCTGAACCAAGTTACCTGGGAGCAGCGGGTGATGCAGGGCGATCCCAAGTTCGAGGCCTCCCAGGACCTGCCGAACGTGCCCTACCACAAGTTCGCGGAGCTGATCGGCCTAAAAGGGATCTATGTGGACGACCCCGAGAAGCTCGGTGCTGCCTGGGACGAGGCCCTCGCCAGCGACCGCCCGGTCCTGCTGGAGGTGAAGACCGACCCGGACGTGCCTCCGCTTCCGTCCCACATCACCCTGGAACAGGCCCGCAAATTCGCCTCGACGCTCCTGAAGGGCGATCCCGACGAGGGCGGCGTGATCCTGGGAACCGCCAAACAGGTGCTCAATACGGTCCTGCCGCATAGGGATTAGGGCCAGACCTGCTCCTGATTCGGACCTGCCCCGGACCGGTGGCGGCCGAGTGGCCGCTACCTTCCGTCCATTTGACTTCCCCCCGGCTTTGAGAGACATGAGCGCCTTTCGAGGGGCCCGACCCCTTGCGAAGTCGTTCGAACCATAAGACATTTCGCCGCCGGAGCTTTGAATGGACGGTATGGTCCCCCAGCAGCGCCTCTCGCTGCGCCATTTTTCTATGGCGCAGGCGGCGAACGCAGTCGAGCGGAGCCATTTCAGGCTCTGTCTGGTTCTCGTGCTCCTGTCGCTTGTCTGCTTCCTGCCGGGCTTTGCGTCGCTCCATCCCATGGACCGGGACGAGCCGCGCTATGCCCAGGCTTCCAAGCAGATGCTCGAAACCCGGGAATTCGTGGATATCCGCTTTCAGGACGAGGCCCGACATAAAAAGCCGGTAGGAATCTACTGGCTCCAGAGCGCCACCGTCTCGATAGGCGAGGCCCTCGGCGTGCCGGAGGCCCGGACGACCATTGCGCTCTACCGCATTCCGTCCCTGTTCGGAGCGCTGGCGACCGTTCTTCTCACCTACTGGGCCGCCCTGGCTTTCCTTGGGCGGCGTGGCGCTTTCCTGGTCGCGGCTCTCATGGCGAGTTCGATCATCCTCATGGTCGAGGCGCGCCTCGCCAAGACGGACGCGGCGCTGACGGCCTGCGCGGTGGCCGTGTTGGGAGGGCTGGCGCGGGCCTATCTGGGCCGGGGCGCCGGGATCCTGCCCAAGCGCACGCTCGCGATCTTCTGGCTTGGCTTCGCGGCCGGCATCCTCATCAAGGGGCCGCTCGTGCTGATGTTCGCCGGGCTCACGGCCGCCATCCTGTCTTACCGGGAGCGCTCGTTTCGCTGGCTCCTGCCGCTCAGGCCTGGCCTCGGGGCTGTCTTCACGCTTCTGGTCGTCCTGCCCTGGTTCGTGGCCATTGCGCTCAAGAGCGGCGGGGCCTTCTACGCGGAGGCGGTGGGGCACGACATGCTGGGCAAGGTCGGCACCGCGCAGCGCTACCACTGGGCGCCACCCGGGTTCTACCTGCTCGCCTTCTTTGCCACCTACTGGCCGGGCGCCATCCTCGCGGCCATCGCGGTCCCGTTCGCCTGGATCCACCGGCGCGAGGACGCAGTGGCCTTCTGCCTCGCCTGGGTCGTGCCCTCCTGGCTGATCTTCGAGGCGGTGCCGACGAAGCTGCCCCATTACGTGATGCCGCTCTATCCGGCGATCGGCGTGATCACGGTGCTGGCGATCCTGCGCCATTTCGTAGGCCCGCACCGTCCGGTCGCCAAGCCGGCCACGATCCTGATCCCGCTCATCCCGGTCGGCCTCACCATCGGCCTGTCGGCCGTGAACTGGTCCTTTGACCACACCTTGCCTTACCGGGGCCTGCCGGCGATGGTCGCCTCGTCCCTGATCGCGCTCTATGCTTGGCGTCTTTTCGTCCGGAACGAGGTGCTCAAGAGCCTCTGGCTGGGCTTTGCGGCTGCTGCCTGTCTGTCGGTCGGGGTATTCGGCTTCGTCCAGCTCGACCTGCGCTCCCTCAAGCTGTCGCCGCGCCTCGCGGAGGCCGCGCGCAACATGACCTGCAAGAACCCTGCGGTCGCGACCCTGGGCTATCGGGAGCCGAGCCTCGTCTTCCTGACCGGCACGAACCTGGAAATGTTCGAGACCGGCGAGGAGGCCTCGGCCTTCCTTGGCCAGGGCGGCTGCCGGATGGTGTTCGTAGAGAAGCGCTTCGAGGAGGCCTTCCGGGCCGAGAACGAGCGACTCGGGCTGAAGCCTGCCCTCTCGACCCGGGTTGCAGGCTTCAATATCAACAGCGGGCGCAGGCTCGATATCGGGGCCTACGCGGTCGAGCCGTGACGCCGGTTCCATTTACCAGAGGTGGCCGATGGCCATAGAGTTATGACCGATCCCGCTTCGGCCCCGCGCATCAGCGTCGTCGTGCCCGTCAAGAACGAGGCGCCCAACGTCCTTCCTCTGGTGGAGGAGATCGAGCGCGCCTGCACGCCGCTGGGAGCCTTCGAGCTGATCTATGTGGACGACGGCTCGACGGACGATACGGCGGACGTGGTCCTGAAGGCCCGCCAGACCCGGCCTTGGCTGCGTCTCGTGAAACATGAGGCGAGCTGCGGCCAGAGCGCTGCTGTCCGGACAGGGGTCCATGCCGCGCGGGGAGGCATCATCGTCACCCTCGACGGGGATGGCCAGAACGACCCGGCCTTCATCCCCAAGCTGGTCGCGCCTCTCGACGATCCTGCTACCGGATTGGTTGCGGGCCAGCGCGTGGGGCGCAAGGGCGCCGCGAAGCGATGGCAATCCCGCATTGCCAACGGGGTGCGCGGCCGCGTTCTGAAGGACGGAACGCGGGATACGGGCTGCGGCCTGAAGGCGTTCCGTCGCGACATCTATCTGCGCCTGCCGTATTTCGATGCCCTTCACCGCTTCATGCCGGCCCTGGTCAAGCGCGAGGGTTATGCCATTGCCCATGTGGACGTTGTGGACCGCCATCGTCATGCGGGCCAATCCAAATATGGGCTGTTTGACCGGCTCTGGGTTGGCATTCTCGACCTTGCGGGAGTCTGGTGGCTGATCCGCCGCCGGCGCCGCGTGCCGGTTGCCCAGGAGATCCTCTGATGCTGATGCGCCTGTCGCACGACCTCGGCCTCTATCTCTACGACATCGTCGTGGCGCGCTTCGACCTGTGGGCCGCTTTCGGCGTGCTGGCGCAGTTCGTCTTCGGCGCCCGCTTCCTGGTGCAATGGATCGCCAGCGAGAAGGCGGAGCGGAGCGTCATCCCGGTCGGGTTCTGGTTCCTGTCCATCTCGGGCGGCCTGATGACCCTCATCTACGGCTTCGCCCGCCGCGACCTCGTGATCATCCTCGGTCAGCTCTTCTCGATCTTCATCTATGTCCGCAACCTGATGCTGATCTCCAAGGAAGCGAAGACCAAGGCCCAGGCGAGAGCGAAAGCCGTTGCCGAGGCCGAGACGGAAGCCGAGACGGCGGCAGGCTAGGCGCGGCGGACTCAACCGCCGCGCTGTCTTTCTTCACGCAGCCTTTGCGTCCGCATCGCGCAGCCGGGCAAAGCCGGCGTCGAGATCGCGCTTGAGGTCGTCCAGGTCTTCCAGGCCGATATGGAAGCGCAGGGCGTGGCCTCCAGGCGCCCACTTGGTCGCGGTCCGGTAGGTGGCGCAGTTGAATGGGATCACCAGGCTCTCGAAGCCGCCCCAGGAATAACCCATGCCGAACAGGCTCAGCCCATCGAGCATCGCCGCAAGGGCTTGGTCGGAGCAGGGCTTGAGGATGACCGAGAACAGGCCCGACGAGCCTTTGAAATCGCGCTTCCAGATGGTGTGGCCGGGGAAGGTTTCCAAGGCCGGATGGAGCACCTGTGCCACTTCCGGACGGGCCTGTAGCCACCGTGCCATGTCGAGGGCCTGCTTCTCATGCTCGCGCAACCGCAGCGCCATGGTGCGCAATCCGCGCAGGCCCAGGAACACGTCCTCCGGGCCCGGGCACATGGCGAAGGAATCGTAGGTCTCGCGCAGCGCCTTGAAGCAGCGGTCGTTGGCCGAGACGAGGCCGAGGAGCAGGTCCGAACCGCCGCTCAGGTACTTGGTGCCGGCCTCGATGGCGATGTCCACCCCACGCTCGTGAGGCGGGAACAGAAGGGGCGTCGCCCAGGTATTGTCCATGATCACCACGGCGCCGTGGCGGTGCGCCACCTCGGCGATGGCCGGGATGTCCTGCATCTCGAAGGATTGCGAGCCGGGCGCTTCCGTAAAGACAACGGTGGTGTTCGGGCGGATCAGGGTCTCGATGCCGGCCCCGACGAGCGGATCATAATAGGTGGTTTCCACACCAAATTTCTTCAGCATCCCTTCGCAGAACTGACGGGTGGGAAGGTAGACCGAATCCGTCATCAGCAAATGGTCGCCTGCCTTAAGGCAGGACAGGAGCGCGACCGTGACAGCCGCAAGCCCGGACGGGGCCAGCACTGTGCCGGCCGCGCCGGTCATTTCGGTCCAGGCCTTCTCCAGCGCCTCGGTCGTCGGAGTCCCTTTCGTGCCATAGGAATAGCGGCCCCGCCGGCGCAGGAGATCGTCCGTGGTCGGATAGAGAACCGTCGAGCCGCGGTAGATCGGCGTATTCACGAAACCGTGCTGCTCAGATGGGTCGCGGCCGGCATGGACGAGGCGGGTGCGTTCGCCGAGATCGGCAGGGCGTGAGGGAGATTTTGTCATGGTTCCAGGCGCTTGGTGAAAGGTCTTCCGATGTGAGGCTGCCCTAAGGTCTGCGTCAACCCCGGCCGAAAGTGGCACCTATCAAGACTTGACCGGTGATCAATCATGGAATGTGATGGGTGGATACCGTATCGCCGGAAAACGGGCGGAGCGGTACGACAGGGAACTCGGCTGGGCTGCGGAAAAATCGCCGAGCCAGGTACAATTTGGGAGACTATATCGACATGAAAAAGGCCATCGTATCGATCGCCTTCGGCCTCTTGACGGCCGGCCTGATGACGACGGGCGCTTCGGCCCAGGCGACCCTCGCGAGCGTGAAGCAGAAAGGCTATCTGACCTGCGGCTCGAACACCGGCCTTGCCGGCTTCGGTCTGCCCGACGCCCAGGGCAACTGGACCGGTCTCGACGTGGAGTTCTGCCGCGCCATCGCGGCTGCGATCTTCGACGATCCGACCAAGGTGCGGTTCATCCCGCTTGCCGCCAAGGACCGCTTCACGGCTCTCCAGTCCGGCGAAGTGGACGTGCTGTCCCGCAACTCGACCGTGACGATGTCCCGCGACACGCAGCTCGGTCTCGATTTCCCCGCCGTCAACTACTACGACGGCCAGGGCTTCATGGTGCGCAAGAAGCTCGGCGTTTCCTCCGCCAAGGAGCTGAACGGCGCCTCGATCTGCACCCAGCAGGGCACCACGACCGAGCTGAACCTGGCGGACTATTTCCGCGCCAACAACATGAAGTACGAGGTGGTGGCCTTCGCGACCTCGGACGAGACGTTCAAGGCCTATGACGCGGGCCGCTGCGACGCCTTCACGACGGACGCCTCGGGCCTCTATGCGGAGCGCCTGCGCGCCTCGAACCCGGACGACCACATCGTGCTGCCCGAGATCATCTCCAAGGAGCCCCTCGGGCCGGCAGTGCGTCACGGCGACAACCAGTGGGCCGACATCGTCCGCTGGACCTTCAACGCCATGCTCGACGCTGAGGAGCTCGGTGTGACCAAGGCCAATGTTGATCAGATGAAGAGCTCCGATAACCCGGAGATCAAGCGTCTGCTCGGCTCCGAGGGCAAATTCGGCGAGGCGGTCGGTCTCACCAACGACTGGGCCTACCGGATCATCAAGCATATCGGCAACTACGGCGAGAGCTTCGAGCGCAACGTGGGCGAAGGCTCTAAGCTGAAGATCAAGCGCGGCCAGAACGCTCTCTGGACCAAGGGCGGCCTGCAGTACGGCCTCCCGATCCGCTAAGCGAATGCGGGGCAGGGCGCCCGGAGCGATCCGGGCGCCCCTTTCTGCCGTGCCGTTCCGGATAAGGACAGGCCGCCACCGGATGCGGACGTAAACGGCCCAAGAACAACAAGCTTCTAGAGGATAGGTCCGGTGAACACTGTTGTCAGTCAGACGTCGCCGCCAAAGAAATCATTTCTCTACGACCCGAAGATCCGTGCCGCTTTCTATCAGATCCTTCTCGTCGTCATTGTCACGTACCTGTTCTATGCCGCCGCGACGAACGCCATCGAGAACCTGCAGCGGGCTAAGATCGCGTCCGGATTCGGCTTCCTCGAGACCACGGCCGGCTTCGACATCAGCCAGACGCTGATCCCGTTCAGCGCGGCGGGGTCGAGCTACGGCGACGCTTTCCTGGTCGGGCTCCTGAACACCCTCGTGGTGTCGGCCATCGGCATCGTGTTCGCGACCATTCTGGGCTTCATCATCGGCATTGCGCGCCTGTCGTCCAACTGGATGGTGGCCAAGGTCGCGATGGTCTATGTGGAGCTGCTGCGCAACATCCCGCTCCTGCTGCAGCTGCTGTTCTGGTATATCGCGGTCCTCGGGCCGCTGCCGCAGCCGCGCAACTCCCTTGAGATGGGCGCGGGCTTCTTCCTCAATTCCCGCGGCCTCTTCATGCCGCGCCCGCTTTTCGCCTCTGACATCTCGGCCGTTCTCGTGGCTTTGGTCGTCGGCGCAGTCGCGGCCCTGCTTTTCCGCCGCTGGGCGAAGAAGCAGCAGGAGGCGACGGGCAGGCAGTATCGTGTCGGGCGCGTCACCCTGGCGCTCGTTCTCGGCCTTCCCCTCGTTACCTGGCTCGTCCTGGCACTCACGGCCACCAATCCGATCACCTTCGACATGCCCCGGAAGGGCACCTTCAATCTCCAGGGCGGCATGCAGATCCTGCCTGAATTCGTGGCCCTGCTGGTCGGGCTGACAACCTACACGGCGGCGTTCATCGCCGAGGTGGTGCGGGCCGGCATCCTGGCCGTTTCGAAGGGCCAGACCGAAGCCGCGGGATCGCTCGGCCTCAAGCCGGGGCAGACCCTTCGCCTGGTGGTCGTGCCCCAGGCAATGCGGGTCATCATTCCGCCGCTGACCAGTCAGTACCTCAACCTCACGAAGAACTCGTCACTTGCCGTTGCCATCGGCTATCCGGACCTCGTCCAGGTCTTCATGGGCACTGTCCTCAACCAGACGGGGCAGGCCATCGAAGTGGTGGTGATCACCATGGGCGTGTACCTGACCATCAGCCTCGTGACGTCTTTCGTCATGAATATCTACAATCGCCGTGTGGCGATCGTCGAACGGTAGGAGATTGGCATGAGCACCTCCGTCGACATGTCCCATTTCGTCCGCTCCGATCAGATCGAGGCCCTGCCGCCGCCCAAGCTGGCGCGGGGGCCGATTGCCTGGATGCGCGAGAACCTCTTCTCGGGTCCGGTCAACACGATCCTGACTCTGGTCGTCCTCTACCTCCTCTATGTGATGGTCCCGCCCATTGTCCGCTTCATGATCACGGATGCGGTCTGGACCGGGACGGATCGCAGCGTCTGCCGTGAAGACATGGTGGGGCACCCGGTGGGCGCCTGCTGGGCCTTCGTTTGGGACAAGATCAATTTCTTCACCTACGGGTCCTATCCGGCGGCGGAACGCTGGCGGGTCAATGTCTTCTTTGTCCTGCTCGCCATCGGCGTCGGCTGGTTGCTGTGGCTGCGGGCGCCGCGGCGGGACCTCGGCGCCGCCTATTTCTTCTGGGTCTTCCCGGTTGCGTCCTACATCCTGCTGACTGGCGGAAACGCTGATTTCGGTCTGCGCTTCTGGACGATCTTTGCGGTTGCAAGCGCTATTCTGATTGGCGTTCTCGTAGCGGCGGCCCGGATGCTGAATGCCTCGGTCCGCACGGCGCTCATCGTCGGAATCGGTATCGTCGCTGTCATCGGCCTGACCCTAGGTGCGATCGATTGGGATTTCGGCCTCCTGCCGGTTCCATCGGCGCTCTGGGGCGGCATCCTGGTGACGCTGATCGTCGCAACGGTCGGGATCGTATTCTCGCTGCCCTTCGGCATCCTGCTCGCCCTCGGGCGGCGCTCTCGGCTGCCGATCCTGCGGCTCGCTTCCGTGATCTTCATCGAGTTCGTGCGCGGCGTGCCGCTCATCACCGTGCTGATCATGGCGAACACCATGCTGCCGCTCTTCCTGCCGCCGGACACGAGCGTCGACCGGCTGCTGCGGCCGCTCGTGGGAACGGCGTTCTTCGCCTCCGCCTATATGGCCGAGGTGGTGCGCGGCGGCCTGCAGGCGATGCCCAAGGGCCAGTACGAAGGGGCGATGTCGCTCGGCCTCAACTACCCGCAGATGATGGTCCTCATCATCCTACCGCAGGCCCTGCGGATCGTGATCCCCGGGATCGTGAACACCTTCATCGGACTGTTCAAGGATACGTCCCTGGTCTCCGTGGTCGGCATCTTCGACCTGATCAAGACCATCGAGGCATCCCGTATCGATCCCAACTGGGCCGCCCCGACCATCAGCTACACGGGCTACGCTTTCGCGGCGCTCTTCTACTTCGTCTTCTGCTGGGGCATGTCGCGCTACTCGATCGGCGTGGAGCGGCGGCTCGCGGCAGGCCAGAAACGGTGACATCATGGCAACGACAATGACAATGCAACAGACCCGCCCCGCCGCCGATCCCGCCGCGGAATCCGCAGTGCAGATGATCGGCGTTCATAAGTGGTACGGCGAGTTTCACGTCCTGCGCGACATCAACCTGGATGTGCGGCGCGGCGAGCGCATCGTGGTCTGCGGGCCCTCGGGTTCCGGCAAGTCGACGATGATCCGCTGCATCAACCGGCTCGAGGAGCATCAGAAGGGACGCATCATCGTCAACGGCACAGAGCTGACCAGCGACCTCAAGCGCATCGACGAGGTGCGGCGGGACGTGGGCATGGTGTTCCAGCACTTCAACCTGTTCCCGCATCTGACGATCCTCGAGAACTGCACGCTCGCGCCGATCTGGGTCAAGAAAATGCCCAAGAAGGAGGCTGAGGAGGTCGCCATGAAGTACCTGACCCGGGTGAAGATCCCGGAGCAGGCCAACAAGTATCCGGGCCAGCTCTCGGGCGGCCAGCAGCAGCGCGTGGCCATCGCCCGGTCGCTATGCATGAACCCGAAGATCATGCTCTTCGACGAGCCGACCTCGGCCCTCGATCCGGAAATGGTCAAGGAGGTGCTCGACACCATGGTGGGCCTCGCCGAGGAGGGCATGACCATGCTCTGCGTCACCCACGAGATGGGCTTCGCCCGCCAGGTGGCGGACCGGGTGATCTTCATGGATTACGGGCAGATCGTCGAGATGAACACGCCGGACGAGTTCTTCAAGAACCCACAGCACGAGCGCACCAAGCAGTTCCTCGCCCAGATCCTGCACTGATTCGGCGAAACGCTCTGCCGCCTTTCTCCGCGAGAGCAGGAGCGCGGCTTTCCTTGTCATCCCCGGGCTTGTCCCGGGGATTTTCATTTTGAAGCGCCGTGGTTGCCAGCGTGTGGATAGCCGGGACGGAGCGGGAGGAGGCCTATCCCTTATCGCGTACGGGCGGGACCGGTCTCGATCGGCAGGTCGTCGCGTGCGCCCCATTCCGACCAGGAGCCGTCGTAGATCGCCTCAGGTGGGTGGCCGAGGCGCTCGAAGGCGAGCGCGATGATGGCGGCCGAGACGCCTGAGCCGCAGCTGGCGATGATGGGCCTGGTCAGGTCGATCCCGGCCTCTGTTACCGCTTGCTTGAGCGACGCCTCATCCTTGAGGCGACCATTCTCGACGATGTCGCCCCATGGGAGGTTGAGGGAGCCGGGAATGTGTCCCGCACGGAGCCCCGCCCGTGGCTCCGGCGCTTCGCCCCGAAACCGATCCGCCGCGCGCGCATCCACGATCTGGGCCGAGCCCGATTGCAAGGCGCCCAGGATCTGATCGGCATCGGCAACCGCTTTCCGGTCGAGCCTCGCCGAGAAGGTCTTTGCCTTGCGCAAGGGCTGCGGACCTTGCGTGAGCGGGCCGCCTTCAGCCTTCCAGGCGGGCAGGCCGCCTTCGAGAATCCGCACGTCCTGTGTGCCGAAAATACGGAATGTCCAGGCAACGCGCGGCGCGGAAAACAGACCGAGGCCGTCGTAGACGACCACCGTCATATGGTTGTCGATTCCCAGAGCGCCGGCCGCGGCCGCGAAATCCGCTTCGGACGGAAGCATGTGCGGCAACGGCGAAGAGCCATCCTTCACCTTGTCGAGGTCGAAACGAACGGCGCCGGGAATGTGCTCGGCAAGATATTCCGCATCCGCGTCCCGTTTCTGCGCGGGCAGATACCAGGATGCGTCAATGATCACGACGTTGGGGTCGTTCAAATGCTCTTTCAGCCAGGCGGCGGAGACGAAGGAGGCGGACATTCTGGAGCTCGGCCTTGATGAAGAGGGGTTTCAGTCAACCAGCGAAAGGCGGACGCGGCGGTTCTGCTTGCCCTTCTTCTCGATGTCCGTGATCGTGACAGTTCCGATCTCACCAGTCCGACGGACGTGGGTGCCGCCGCAGGGCTGGAGATCGATGCCTTCGATGGCGACAAGGCGGACCCGGCCGGAGCCACGCGGCGGCTTCACCGACATGGTCTTCACGAGGCTCGGATTGGCGTCGAGTTCCTCGTCGGTGATCCAACTTTCCGTCACGGCCGCATCACGGGCGATGAGCGCATTCATCTTGTCGGTCAGCTCACCCTTGTCGAGGCCTCCGTCCGGGATGTCGAAATCGAGCCGCCCGTCGCCGTCGCCGATGGCTCCGCCCGTGACCGGGTAGGGAAGGACCACGCTCAGGAGATGCAGGGCGGTGTGGACCCGCATGCGCTTGAGCCGACGCTCCCAGTCGAGGGCGACTTCCACGGAATCGCCAGGCGAGAGGCCGGCGGCAGCTTCCGCCCCGATGAGATGGACGATCTGCGTGCGATCCGCGGAATAGACCGTGTTGGTGATGGCCGCTTCCCCGCCCGAATGGCGCAGCAGGCCCACGTCGCCGGGTTGGCCTCCGCCCTGCGCGTAGCAGACGGTTCGGTCAAGAACGATGCCGCCCTCCGGCGTTACGCCGACGACCTTGGCCTGGCAGGTCTTGGCATAGGCATCGTCGCGAAAGAGGAGCTCGGTCATGGCAGGTCCGGAATTAAGTGTCAGGGTCGCCGCCCTAGCGGCAGGGGCGAGATGCTGGGCCCAAGAGGCGAGCTCGGTCAAGCCGAATCGCCGCTTCCGGGCTGCAATGCGCGCAAGGCCCGGTATGCGTCGAGGGCGCGCTCACGGGCTGCAGCATGGTCCACTATGGGAAGAGGATAGGTCTTGCCGGGCACGATTCCCGCCTGTTGCAGGATCTCGCGCGGCGCCTCCCAGGGCTTGTGGATATGCGGGGCCGGCAGGCCCGCGAGTTCCGGCACATAGGCACGGATATAGGCCCCGTCGGGATCGAATTTCTCGCCCTGGGTTACGGGATTGAAGATGCGGTGGAATGGCGAGGAATCCGGCCCCGAGCCGGCGATCCACTGCCAGTTGAAGGCATTGTTGGCAGCGTCGGCATCCAGCAGCGTGTCCCAGAACCAGGCCTCCCCATGCCGCCAGTCGGTCAGGAGATGCTTCACGAGGAAGGATCCGACGATCATCCGGACGCGATTGTGCATCCAGCCTGCCTGCCAAAGCTGACGCATCCCTGCATCGACAATCGGATACCCGGTCCGGCCTTTCTGCCAGGCAATGAGGGAGGTCAAACCGTCGGCCCATCGAAATCCTTCAAAGCGCGGGTCGGATGGAGCCGTTGCGAGATCGGGATCGTCATAGAGCTGCTGGTGGCAGAAGTCGCGCCAGACGACCTCGCTCAGGAACTTCGCCACATGGCTTTCGCTCCCATCGCCGCGCATCTTCGCGGCGTGCCAGATCTGGCGCGGGCTGATCTCTCCGAAGCGGAGATGGGGAGACAGGCGCGACGTTGCTTCCGCGGCCGGAAAATCGCGCCGGACGGCATAGCCGCCCAGATCCTCCTCAAGGAATTCCGTCAGCCGATCACGGGCGCCGTCCTCGCCCCGGCACCAGATGGCCGAGAAGGGCGCAGCCCAGTCCGGATGGGTTGGCTCGAGCCGGAGATCCGCCAGGGAGACGCTCGATTCGAGAGCCGCGGAAGGCCATTGGCCGGGCTTGAGTCCCTTAGGGCGGGGCAGGGGGGCGGTGATCGGCCTTGCCGCAACGGCGCGGAGATAGGGGGTGAAGACCCGATAGGGCCGGCCGGCCTGATTCTGGATCTGCCACGGTTCGTGGAGGAGGCGCCCATTGAAGCTGCGGACGGCGATTCCCCCGCCGCTCAGATCCGCCTTAACGGCGCTGTCTATGGCAATCTCGGCCGCCTGATAGCGACGATTCCAGAAAACGCCTGAGGGATTCGCGGTCTCGGCAAGGCGCCTCATCACCCCCTCCGCCGGGCCCCGAAAGAGAACCAGGCGGCTTCCGAGACCCCGCAGGGAGCGATCGAGGGCATGGAGCGAGCCGTGCAGCCACCAGCGGGCGGCGGAGCCGATGGGGCGCAGGCCCTGCGACGATTCGTCGATGATGGCGAAGCAGAGGAGGGAGGCTCCGCTCTCGACGGCGGCGCTCAGGGCCGGATTGTCGGCCAAGCGGTAATCGTCGCGAAACCAGACGAGGGCAGGACCGGTCAAGCTTTTCTCCTGGAAGCGCCATTCGAGGAACGGGCCAGGGAAATCGGGCGCGCCCAACCGGGAGTCAATTGCTTTCGAGGGAAGGTTGGCTCCGGCGGTAGGATTCGAACCTACGACCAACGGATTAACAGTCCGCTGCGCTACCGCTGCGCCACGCCGGAATATGCCATGCCTACTTGCGAAAGGGATCGGTTCGCCCTTCGCCGGCCGGAAGCTCTGGAGATCCAGACGCCGCGTCGGCCTGAGGTGGGGTGGCATATACCACGGGTTCGGCCGCTTGCAAGCCCCTTGCGTCGAACTCGTGACATAAAATGGGTCCATGCCATTTGGGGTCAAACGGGCAGTTGCCCTTTGGGGTCACGCTCTGCTATGGAGCCCCCGTCGCGATCGCGGCACGCCCCGGATGGCCTCGTGGCGGAGTGGTTACGCAGAGGACTGCAAATCCTTGCACCCCGGTTCGATTCCGGGCGAGGCCTCCATCCCATCTTCTGAGGCAATCCATGGTCGATTTCTCGCAAGCGCGCCGGACGATGGTCGACAGCCAGCTGCGCACTTTCGATGTGAATGACGTCCCAGTGCTGGATGCCATGGGGAGCGTTCCCCGGGAGCGCTTCGTTATCCCGGGCCGCGAAGAGCTTGCCTATATCGATCAGAGCATTCTCGTCAGCGACGGCGCCGAGCGCCGCTTCATGGTCACCCCCATGGTTCTGGCTCGGATGATCCAGGAGCTGCGAATCGAGCCCGGCGAGAAGGTGCTCGATGTTGCCTGCGGCCGGGGATATTCCTCCGCGGTCTTCTGCGAGCTCGGCGCCAAGGTGACGGCTCTGGAGGCGGACGCGACGCTTGCCCAGACGGCCAAGCAGATTCTCGACGAGACCGGATTCGGATCCGTGACGGTCGAAGCGGGCCCTCTCGACAGGGGTATTCCGGTCGAGGGTGGCTATAATGCCATTCTGATCAACGGCGCCGTGGATGTGCGCCCGGAGGAGCTGCTGCGGCAGCTCGCAAACGGCGGACGTCTCGTCTGCGTGAAGGGGCGCGGGCGTGCCGGACGGGCGACGCTTTATGTGCGCTCGGACAGCGCCATCAGCGAGCGCGCCCTCTTCGATGCGGCCGCTCCCATGCTGGCGGCCTTCGAGGCAAAGCCGGGCTTCGTTTTCTAAGTCTCCTCCATGGCGCGAACAGTGTCTCATTTTTGCGCCACATCCCCAATAATCACCTTGCGAACTCTTCGGTGCGATTGCCGTGAGCCCTGCCATCGGTATTGTTTCGCTTTGAGTCGTTTTGGTTAAGAAATTCAATGCTAAGGTTGGCGGGTCGAACCGCTATATTTGACCGACAGGCAGGTGGGCGTGAACGAGAAGCGATTTTGGAACAAGGGCCGAGCATTCTTCGGCGCCATGGCCTCTGTCTTCGTGCTGGCAGCCGCCTCGGGCGCTTCGGCCGAGACGTTGGATAGTGCCCTCGCTCGCGCCTATGGCAACAATCCTTCCCTGAACGCCCAGCGCGCCAGCGTCCGGGCGACGGACGAGAATGTGGCTCGCGCCAAGTCGGGCTACCGCCCCCAGGTCAACGCCTCCGCGGATATCGGCCGTTCCTACTCGAATGTGAACCGCCCCGCGCGGACGGGTACACCCGGGGGGGAGAATTTTCTGACGCCTCGCGGCTACGGGATCGAGATCGAGCAGTCGATCTTCAACGGGTTTCGGACCGTGAACTCGGTCCGTCAGGCCGAATCGTCGGTTCTCGGCGCCCGTGAGACCCTCAGCAACAACGAGCAGAACACCCTGCTCGACGCTGCGACCGCCTATATGAACGTCCTGCGCGACACGGCGATCCTCGATCTCCAGCGCAACAACGTTGAAGTGCTGGACGAGCAGCTGCGCCAGACCCGCGACCGCTTCAACGTGGGCGAGGTGACCCGGACCGACGTGGCCCAGGCGGAATCCCGCCTCGCAGCCTCCCGGTCCCAGGTCAGCCTCGCGGAATCGAACCTGCGCACCAGTATCGCCCAGTATCGACAGGTGGTCGGCGTCGAGCCGCGCTCCCTGGCGCCCGGCCGTCCCCTGGACCGTCTCCTGCCCAAGTCGGTCGAGACGGCGCTGAAGGTTGCCCTCAACGAGCATCCGGCCATCAAGGCCTCCGAGCACGGGGTGGATGTGGCCGAGCTGCAGGTGAAGATCGATCAGGGCGCTCTCGCGCCTCAGGTCGGCGTGCGCGGTACGGTGGCCCAGCGCTATGACAATCAAATTAGCGACGACAGGGCCCTGTCGGCCTCCGTGGTGGCTCAGCTGACGGTGCCGATCTACGACGGCGGCGTCGCCTATGCGACCACCCGGCAGTCCAAGGAAACCGTGGGCCAGCGCCGCCTCGAGGCCGATTCGATCCGAGATCAGGTTCGGGCCGCAGTGGTTTCGACCTGGGGGCAGCTCGAAGCTGCCCGCGCACAGATCGTGGCGGCCCAGGCACAGATCGACGCTTCCGAGACGGCGCTCAACGGCGTTCGCGAGGAGGCCCGCGTCGGCCAGCGCACCACCCTCGACGTGCTCAACGCACAGCAGGAGCTCCTGACCGCCCGCGTGAACCTCATCACGGCGCAGCGTGACCGCGTGGTCGCCTCCTATGCGGTCGCCCAGGCCATGGGCCGTCTCACCTCGCGCAGCCTCGGCCTTGCGGTGAACCACTACAGCCCGAAGATCCATTACGATCAGGTCAAGGACCTGTGGGGTGGCCTGACGACCCCTGACGGCCGCTGATCAAGCCGCGAAAAGGCGGGCCGCATCCCCTACCAATCGATGCGGCCTCGCTTGCTTCTCCCCGTGCCCGTGAAATACTGAACGCACCTGAAAGCGTTTGATTCTAAACTTTTCGAGCGGATGCGGCGTATGAGTGCAGTCAATGCGAAGGTCCATGAGCCTTCGATGGAAGAGATCCTGGCGTCCATCCGGCGCATCATCGCCGATGATCAGGAGGAGCTGCGCATCGTCGAGACCGCTCGGCGGAATGAGTCAACCTCCTTTCGCACTTTGCGCGATGCCCCAGACGCTCAGGTGATCCCGCTCGCCTTTTCCGATGAGCGTGACGCTCCCGAGCCTTTCGCGATCGACCCTGAATCATCGGACGACGAGGCTCCGACCGCTGAGACCGTAGCGCCCATGGCGACCGACAGAGCTGCTCCGCGGGGTGATCTGAGGGCGGAAATATCCTCTGGAGAGCATGAAACTCAGGAGGCTGCTCCTCTGGTTGCGGAAGCGCCAATCTATCCGCAGGACAATCTTCTCTCCGGCGCGGCCGGTGCCTGCGTGGCCGATGCCTTCGGCCGTCTCGGCGCCACCCTGTCCGACAAAAGTCCTCAAACCATGGAGGACTTCGTCGCCGCGCTGCTGCGCCCGCTCCTGCGCGACTGGCTCGACGAGAATCTGCCGTCCCTGGTGGAGCGGCTCGTCCAGGCTGAGATCGAGCGCGTTTCACGCGGACGCCGCTGAGATTTCCACCCGTCGGTTGACTTCGCCCGATCCGTCCGGTTTGTAGCCGTCATGACGCGCGCGCCTTTCGCGCCAAACTGCCGGTATTCACCATGATGGACAAGACGTTCGATCCCGCCGCCGTCGAGGCGCGCATCTCCGCCCGCTGGGACGAGGCCGAGGCCTTCAAGGCCGGCCGCGCGGATCGCCGGGATGCTGCCCCCTACACGATTGTCATCCCGCCGCCGAACGTGACGGGCTCGCTCCATATGGGGCACGCCCTCAACAACACGATCCAGGACATCCTGTGCCGGTTCGAGCGCATGCGCGGGCGTGACGTGCTCTGGCAGCCGGGCATGGACCACGCGGGCATCGCGACCCAGATGGTGGTGGAGCGCCAGCTCATGGAGCGCCAGATCCATCGCCGCGACCTGGGCCGTGAGGAATTCATCAAGCGCGTCTGGGAGTGGAAAGAGGAATCCGGCGGCCGCATCAAGGACCAGCTCAAGCGCCTCGGCGCCTCCTGCGACTGGTCGCGGGAGCGCTTCACCATGGACGAGGGCCTGTCCCGCGCCGTGCTGAAGGTCTTCGTGGATCTCTACCGGCAGGGTCTGATCTACAAGGACAAGCGCCTCGTGAACTGGGACCCGAAGTTCCAGACGGCGATCTCGGATCTTGAGGTCCAGCAGGTCGAGGTGAAGGGCAACCTCTGGCATATCCGCTACGCAATCGACGGGATGCCGGACCGTTCCATCACGGTCGCCACCACCCGTCCCGAGACCATGCTCGGCGACGTGGCCGTCGCGGTCCATCCAGAGGACGAGCGTTACAAGGATCTGATCGGCAAGTTCGCCGTGCTGCCCCTGGTCGGGCGCCGCATCCCGATCGTCGCCGATGAATATTCCGATCCCGAGAAGGGGACCGGCGCGGTCAAGATCACGCCGGCGCATGACTTCAACGATTTCGAGGTAGGCAAGCGCCATCAGCTGCCGCTGATTAACATCTTCGGCACCGAGGCACAGCTGACGCTCAAGGGCAACGAGTCCTTCCTCGCCGATCTACCGGCCTCGGCGGATCTCGATGCGGTCCTCGCTCTTGAGGGCTTCGACCGCACGGAGGCACGCAAGCGCGTCGTGGCCCTGCTGGAGGAGCGCGGCGTCCTGGTCGAGGTGGAGCCGCACACTCACATGGTCCCGCACGGCGACCGCTCGGGCGTCGTGACCGAGCCCTATCTCACGGACCAGTGGTACGTGAACGTGAAGCCCCTCGCGGACCGCGCGCTCGCGGCCGTGCGCAAGGGCGACACGAAGTTCGTCCCCGAGAACTGGGAAAAGACCTATTTCCAGTGGCTGGAGAACATCGAGCCCTGGTGCATTTCCCGCCAGCTCTGGTGGGGCCACCAGATTCCGGCCTGGTACGACGAGGACGGCAACGTCTTCGTGGCGCACAGCGAAGAGGACGCGAAGGCCGAGGCCCGCGCCCGGCACGGAAAGGACGTGCCTCTGCGGCGCGACGAGGACGTGCTGGACACCTGGTTCTCCTCCGCCCTGTGGCCGTTCTCCACGCTCGGCTGGCCGGACGAGACGCCGGAACTCAAGCGCTACTATCCCACCAACACTCTGGTGACGGGCTTCGACATCATCTTCTTCTGGGTCGCCCGCATGATGATGATGGGCCTCCACTTCATGGAGGAGGTGCCCTTCGACACGGTCTACATCCACGCCCTCGTCCGTGACGAGAAGGGCGCCAAGATGTCGAAGTCGAAAGGCAACGTCATCGATCCGCTCGAGGCCATCGACCAGTACGGCGCCGATGCTCTGCGCATGACCCTCTCGGCCATGGCGGCCCAGGGCCGCGACATCAAGCTCAGCCTGCAGCGCGTCGAGGGCTACCGCAACTTCGCGACGAAGATCTGGAATGCGGCCCGCTTCGCCGAGATGAACGAGTGCCGCCGCGTTGCCGGGTTCGACCCGAAGGCCGTGACCGAGACGCTCAACAAGTGGGCGCTGAGCGAATGCGCCAAGGGGATCGCCGAGGTGGCGGCGGGTATCGAGGCCTACAAGTTCAACGAGGCGGCGCTTGCGGCTTATCGGTTCGTCTGGAACGTGTTCTGCGACTGGACTCTGGAACTGGCGAAGCCCGTTCTGCAGGGGCCTGATTCTCCCGCCAAGGGCGAGACCCGCGCCACCATCGCGTTCATCCTGGACGAGATCTGCAAGCTCCTGCATCCCTTCATGCCGTTCCTGACCGAGGAGCTCTGGGACGTGAAGGGGCAGGAGGGGCCGAAGCGGGAGACCATCCTGGCGCTCGCGCCCTGGTCGCGCCTCGACGATCTCGTCGATCCGGCTGCCGAGGCGGAGATCGGCTGGGTGGTGGACCTCGTCACGGAGATCCGCTCCGCCCGCTCCGAAACCAACGTGCCGGCGGGCGCGCAGATCCCCCTCGTCCTCGTCGCGTCCTCGGCGGATGTGCGAGCCCGCGCCGGGCGCTGGGGCGACATCGTCAAGCGCCTTGCACGCCTGTCGGACATCGCATTCGCGGACGCCGCACCGAAGAGCTCGATCCAGCTCCTCATTCGCGGTGAAGTGGCGGCGCTTCCGCTCGAGGGCGTGATCGATCTCGCGGCGGAGCGTGCCCGTCTCGCCAAGGAAATCCAGAAGCTCGACGCCGAGATGGGCAAGATCGACGCCAAGCTCGGCAATGCGGATTTCCTCAAGCGCGCCCCCGAGGAGGTCATCGAGGAGCAGCGCGAGCGCCGCGAGGACGCCGCGACCCGCAAGGCCAAGATGGAAGAGGCCCTGAACCGCCTCAAGGAGGCCTGAGGTTGTTTCTCAGCCGTTGTCTCGTATCATCCCCGGGCTCGTCCCGGGGATTTGCGTTTCTGAGTGCCAAGGTCGGAAGATCATACACCGTCATTCCGGGTCGGCGCAGCGGAGCCCGGAACCCATAACCGCTGACAGTTCAGAAAAGGGAGCTGCGGCTATCGCGATGTATTGTTCTGAAACGCTGGTGTTTGTGGGTTCCGGGCTCGCCATCGGCGCCCCGGAATGACGGTGGCTCTCTCCCGGCTGCCGCTTACTCCAGCACGAAATCCACCAGCAACTTCATGTTCAGCACGACGATCACGGCTGCGATCAGAACCGAGACGGCGGTGAGCCAGCGGGGGGCCACGAGGGCGCCCATCTTGCGCCGTGAGGCCGTGAAGGCCACCAGGGGGATGACCGCGAAGGGCAACTGGAGGCTCAAAACCACCTGGCTCAGGATCAGGAGCCTGGCCGTGCCGCTTTCTCCATAGGCGATGGTGACGGCAGCGGCTGGGACGATGGCGATGCCGCGGGTGATGAGGCGGCGCAGCCAGGGGGGCATCCGGAAGTCGATGAAACCCTCCATGACGATCTGGCCGGCCATGGTCGCCGTAACGGTGGAGTTCAGGCCGCAGCAGAGCAGGGCGATTCCGAACAGGGTGGGCGCGATGGCAGCGCCTAGGAGCGGTTCGAGCAGGGTATGTGCCTCGCCGATCTCGGCAATCTCGGTCCGCCCCGTCTTATGAAAGGCCGCAGCCGCGAGGATCAGTAGGGAGGCATTGATCGTCAGGGCAAACATAAGCGCGATAGTGGAATCCAGCGTCGCATAGCGAAGCGCCTCCCGCTTCTCCGGCAGGCTGTCGCCATAGGCCCGTGTCTGGACGATGCCCGAATGCAGGTAGAGGTTATGGGGCATCACGGTCGCACCCAGGATGCCGAGGGCGAGATAGAGCATATCCGGGTTGGTGACGATGTCCGTGGTAGGGACGAACCCGCGCAGAACACCGCCCCATTCGGGATCCGCCAGGGCGATCTGGATGCCGAAGCACAGGGCGATCACGCCGAGCAGGGCGATGACGAAGGCCTCGACCCAGCGGAAGCCGAGATTCTGAAGATAAAGGATAAGGAATACGTCGAGCGCCGTGACGACCACGCCCGCCTCGAGCGGAAGCCCGAAGAGCAAGTTGAGGCCGATGGCGGTGCCGATGACCTCAGCGAGGTCGGTGGCGCAAATCGCCAGCTCGGCCAGAGCCCAGAGAACCCAGGAGACCGGCTTCGGATAGGCATCGTGGCACGCCTGGGCGAGATCCCGTCCTGACGCAATGGCGAGCCGCGCGCACAGGGCCTGGAGCAGGATTGCCATGATGTTGGAGATGAGCGCGACTGAGAGAAGGGCGTAGCCGTATTTCGAGCCGCCAGCCAAGGAGGTGGCCCAGTTGCCCGGATCCATGTAGCCGACGGCGACGAGGTAGCCCGGCCCGAGGAAAGCCGCTGCACGGCGCCACTTGGAGCCCGGACGCACTGCGATCGAACGGCTTACCTCCGGCAGGGGAGGCACGAGCCGCTCACGGCGCCAGCCGCTATCGGAAGCGAGGGAGGAGGGGCGCTGGGCGTCCATCTGTTTCTTTCTGCAGTTGCGAATTAGTTGCAATAAAAAGCTAGCGGGCATTCCTGTTCCCGACAAGGGGCTTTTTCTGGGAGAGCCATGATTCTTGAAGAGAACGTCCGTGAAACTGGTCATGTTGGGATCTGACCAAACGAAAACCGGAGGCTCCCTGGCCAGATCTGCAGCTCTCCGGGGGCGGGGAGGTGGGCCGCACCGTGCCTCTTCGGGGCGTGACAAGCGCCGCCGGGTTTGCTCTAGGTGATGGCATAAACGGGCCCGGCCCGCGATGTGGAGAGTGTCCATGCTCGAGAGCGTCCTAATCGCCAATCGCGGCGAAATCGCCTGCCGCATCATCCGCACAGCGCAGCGGCTCGGCATGCGGACTATCGCGGTCCATTCGGAGGCGGATGCCGGAGCGCTGTTCGTGCAGATGGCCGACGAGGCGCATCTCATCGGTCCGGCTCCGGCCCGGGACAGTTATCTGCGCATCGACAGGATCATCAATGTCGCCAAGCGAACGGGCGCGGCGTCCATCCATCCGGGCTACGGCTTCCTATCCGAGCGGGCCGAGTTCGCCGAGGCCTGCGCCGGGGCCGGCATTGTGTTTGTCGGCCCGCCCGCATCCGCCATCAACGCCATGGGCCTGAAGGACGCCGCCAAGGCGCTGGTGCAGCAGGCGGGCGTTCCGGTCGTGCCGGGTTACCATGGGGCGCAGCAGGAGCCCGATTTCCTGCGCCTGAAGGCGGACGAGATCGGTTATCCGGTACTCATCAAGGCGGTCGCGGGCGGCGGCGGCAAGGGCATGAAGCGGGTTGAGCGCGCAGCCGATTTCGAGGCGGCCCTGGAAAGCGCGCAGCGGGAGGCTGCGAGCGCTTTTGGTGATCCCCGCGTCCTCGTCGAGAAATATGTGCTCTCGCCGCGCCATATCGAGATCCAGGTTTTTGCCGACCGGCACGGCAACGTGGTGCATCTCTTCGAGCGTGACTGCTCCCTGCAACGTCGCCACCAGAAGGTGATCGAGGAAGCTCCTGCTCCAGGCATGACGCCCGAGATGCGCGCCGTCATGGGCAAGGCCGCCGTCGAGGCGGCGCGCGCGGTCGGCTATGTGGGTGCCGGCACGGTGGAGTTCATTGCCGACGGGCGCGAAGGGCTTCGATCCGACCGCTTCTATTTCATGGAAATGAATACGCGCCTGCAGGTGGAGCATCCGGTCACGGAGGCGATCACCGGCCTCGACCTCGTGGAGCTGCAGTTCCGCGTCGCGTCCGGCGAGGTGTTGCCCTTCGGGCAGGGTGATCTCGGGATCGACGGTCATGCGGTCGAGGCACGCCTTTATGCTGAAGACCCCGAAAAGGAATTCCTGCCCTCGACCGGCAAGCTCTGGGCGCTCGATTTTCCTGAACATGAGGGGCTTCGCGTAGATACGGGCGTGCAGGCCGGGGACGAGGTCACGCCGTTCTACGATCCGATGATCGCGAAAGTCATCGCCCACGCGCCGACGCGCGGGGAGGCGCTGGAAAAACTGGCTGAAGCGCTTGGGCAAACCCTCGTCGCCGGCCCGAAGACCAATGTGGCGTTCCTGAAAAAGCTCTGCGAGGCGCCGCAGTTCGGGGCAGGGCAGTTCGACACGGGTTTCATCGACCGGAATCTCGATGCGCTCGGCGCTGTCCCGCACGGGGTGGATGCGGAGGCGGTCCGCCTCGGCGTGCTGAAGCTCATCGACATGGAGCTCGATGCAAGAGGCTATCATGCACTCATGAGGAATGGTTCGGCATCCTCGCCCTGGGACGAGCAAGACGGCTTTCAACTCGGCGGAGCGCGCGAACAGGGTTTGCCCGTGGATGTGGACGGTGAGCGGATCGACGTGGCCGTGCAATGGCCCGTACCCGGCGATGCTCATACGGACGAGGAGCTGGTCGTCTCGTGGGGCGGCAAGGCCTCGGGCATGGTCTCCGACTACCTGTCGTCCGACATGCGCGGCCTCGTGCCGACCGAGGAGGGCGTGATCGTGGTCCGCGCCGGCCGACAGACCCGCGTCTCTCCCTACGATCCCTTCAACGTGGATCTCGAGCACCTCAATGGCAGCAATGCCGTCAAGGCACCTATGCACGGTAAGCTCGTCGCGTTGTTCGTGAAGCCGGGCGAGCGTGTGGGGAAGGGCCAGCGGCTCGCCATCGTCGAAGCCATGAAGATGGAGCATGCACTTGTGGCGCCTGCCGACGGCGAGGTGGAAGAGATCGCCGCCGAGCCAGGGATGCAGGTGGCTGAGGGCGCACGGCTCATCGTTCTCAAGATGGAAGAGTAGGATGCGGCGGCACGTCCGATTCTCGACACGGCGCCCTTATGGTTCGATAGGCTTATGCCGCTTCACCTGATCAAGCTCTGCGTTGGTTGCGATTCGATCTCGGATCTCGAGGAATGGATCGAGGAGAACCGGGCGCATCACCGGCGCCTGGGCCGCGACTACGAGCAGACCCACACCACCCGCATGGTACCCAAGCGTATGGAGGAGCTGCTCGACAGCGGCTCGCTTTACTGGGTCATTCGGGGGCAGGTAGCTTGCCGGCAGAGGCTCCTCGACATCCGTCCGTTCACGGATAGTGATGGGATCGGCCGTTGCCGGCTCGTTCTGGAAACGAAGATCGTGCCGGTCGAGCCGCGGCCGTATCGGCCCTTCCAGGGCTGGCGATATCTCGCGGTCAAGGAAGCGCCCCGCGACATTGACAGCCGGGCAGGCGACCTGGCTACGATGCCGGAGGATATGCGCCGTGAACTGGCCGAACTGGGGCTTCTGTGACGATGACGGGCTTGGGACGACTTTCTTTCACCCTCGGGTCGCTGACGATCCTCGCCCTGGCCGGCAATGCACCGGCGGCTGCAAAGGAATGCCGCATGCCGAAGGCGCCGCCCGGCGTGGCGCTTCAGGTGCCGCCGGAATGCCAGCAGGCCGAAGCCGCGAAGCGTGACACGAGCCGATCGCCGGAACACCTGCGAAGCGGAAACGGCTTCATCGATCTCGGGAGCGGAACGCAGGTGCGAATCGGCGGCCGCGTCCGTGCCGAAGCAGGCTTCCGGTATTAGTCTTTCGACCCAGCCTCCCTCATGGAACCGCAGAGCCGCGATTCGCATTGGCTTTGCAGTTCGGTTGAGTGGAGGTTGCGATGCTTTTGACCGCATCTGAAGGCCGGCACTGGCGTTATGAAGTGTGTGAGCATGCGGATGGATATCTCGTCCAAATGCGCGATCTGGAAACCGGCGACCTGGACGAGGAGTTCTCCACAATCTTCCGGACCCTTCCCGTAGCCTTCGCTTATGCGGAGATGTCTGCTGCGTACGAGCGCTTTGCCGCGTGCGAAATCGAGCATGTGGAGGACGAACAGATCGAGTTCGATGTGGAAGCGACGGAGCGACACTTCATCGATCTCAGCGACCGCCTCCATGACGTGGGCATCAACGGCATCGCCGTTCAGGCCTGGGAGCGCGAGAAGCAGCTCACCACTGTCCGCCTCCTCCATTAAGACCGCTGTCCGCAGGGTGCGCACAGAGACTCGTTTGGTGTTCACCCTGCGGCCTGGAAAAGTGGTGAGACTTCACCCTAGAGCATCGTGCGGAAAAGTGGACCCGGTTTTCCGCCCCGAACGATGCTCCAGCCCAGAGAAGAAGCATCGGATTGATCCCAAAAGTGGGTCCACTTTTGGGTCCGATGCTGTAGCGGCAAGAACTGATCCCGCCTGATAAGAAAGTCTTCGTTCGCCTGTAGCGGACGCCTCCACACGGCGACCCGGTTCAGCGAGCTTCTCATTGCCGCATGGCCCTGGCCGAAACGCCGGAAGCTGTGCGAGGCTCCTGACTCGTCATTTACATCCGGTCGGACGCCGCCCACATGAGGAGCGGGAACGAAGAACATGATGCTGCTCTATGGGATTGCTCTCGCCGCCCTCGTCTGGTGGCTTGCCAAGGTTTTCGTGCGGACCGACGCTGCAGCGGTTGCCAAGGCGGTCAAGATCGTCGGTGGCATCCTGGCCCTCGGGGCAGCTGCGCTCCTGGCGGCGCGCGGGCGCTTCGATATGGCTCTACTGCTTGGCGGGTTCGGTGCCTGGGCTCTCGGCTGGTGGAACGGCGCCGCTCTGCCCTGGCGGCGGGCCGGGAGATCGAACGGCCGGTTCTCGCGGATCCGTTCTGCCATGATCGAGATGGAAATCGACCATGCGACCGGGGCTCTCGGCGGCTCCGTCCTGGCCGGGTCCCACGCGGGGCGCAGCCTGTCAGACCTCGACCAATCGGGCCTTCGCAAGGTTTACGAGGAATGCTGCACCTTCGATCCCGAAGGCGTGGCGCTCCTAGAGGCTTATCTTGACCGCCGGTTTTCCGGCTGGCGTGAACACGCTCAGCGCGATGGCGACACGCGGACGCGCACTCATGCGCAGACGGGCGCGATGTCGAAAGATGAAGCCTATCAGGTCCTGGGGCTTCAGCCGGGCGCGAGCGTCGATGAGATCCGACATGCGTATCGGACGCTCATGAAGAAACTCCATCCCGACCAGGGGGGACGGCGCACCTGGCGGCGCGGGTAAACGAAGCCAGAGAGATCTTGTTGAGCCGACATCGCTGATACTCCACGCGCGATCCGGTAGGCGGGGCGGCGGTACGATACATGCACCGCCGCGGACGAGATGAGCTGCTCCGTCAGGAGCTGCGGGCTGCGAAACAGGCAAACCCGTTCTTCTTGAGAGCCTTGCAGGCCTTCTCGGCGTCACCGGATTCGTCGAAGCCGGAGAAACGGGCCCGGTAGAGGGTGCTACCCTTCTGGACGACCTTCTCGGTGAAGGGCGAGGCCTTGGCGAGAAGCCGGCCGGACTTGGCGCGGGCGGCCTCCAGCATCGCACGGGCCTTGTCCTCGTCGTCAGTCGCGCCGAGCTGGATGACCCATTCCGTGGTGGCCGGCCGTGCGGCGGTCTTCTGGGGAGGCGCCGAGGGAGCGGCGGCGGCCGGAGCTGCCCTCTCGATCTTGGCCAGGAGGGCAGCCTTTTCCTTGTCGGACGGGCCGTCATCCGTGTCGAGGGCCGCATAGGCCTGGGTGTTCTGAGGAAGGGGCTGAGGACCCTTCTGCCAGCGGACCTTGGGTCCGGAGGAGGGGGTCGTGGTGCTGCTGGCCCCGGCCGCGGAGGCGACGACAGGACGCAGGCTGTTCAAGTCCAGAGGCTTGCGGGCAGGCGGGGGCGGTGCTGCGGCCACCTCGGGAGCGGCACTGGCTTCGATCCTCACGCTCGGGGTCGGCGAGGCGTCGGCAACCACCACCGGCTGAGGCACAGGCTGCGCGGCTGCCGCAGTCTCGGTCACCGGAGGCGTGGTGCGAGCGCCTGCATAGGCCCGCGGCAGCTGCTCCTCGATCAGGGCAGCCATTTGCCTGTCACGCAGGGCGGCCGAGCGTCCGCCGAGCACCACCGCGACAATGCTGCGCGACGGCGTGTTCACGGAGGTCAGCAGGTTGAAGCCCGAGAGGCGCGTATAGCCGGTCTTGATCCCATCCACGCCGTCAACACGGCCGAGGAGGCGGTTATGGCCACGGATCGTACGCGAGCCGTACTGGAACGACGTGGTCTGGAAATAGGAGAAATACTTGGGAAAGCGGTCCTGAATCGCGCGACCAAGCACCGAAAGGTCGCGGGCCGTCGTGATGTTCGGCGGCGAATGAGGAAGGCCGTGGGGATTATAGAAGGTCGAGGAGTTCATGCCGAGCTCCCGGGCCTTGCGGGTCATCTGCCGTGCAAAGGCCTCCTCGGAGCCGCCGAGGTTCTCCGCGACCACCACCGAGACGTCATTGGCCGAGAGGGTGACCATCGCCTTGATGGCGTCCTCGACCTCGATGGTCGAGCCGGCGCGCACGCCGAGCTTCGTCGGGGCCTGGGCGGCCGCATAGGCCGAGACTTCCAAGGGCGTGTCCAGGCGAAGCTTACCGCGCTCCAGCTGCTCGAAGAGAAGATAGAGCGTCATCACCTTGGTGATGGAAGCCGGAATCCGCGGAGCATCGACGTTCTCGCCGTCGAGGATCTTGCCGGTCTTGGCATCAACAACGATCGACGCATAGGGGGGGCTGTAGCCGCCGCCCTTGGACTTGCGGCGGGCCGCTTCGGCCGGGGAGCTTAACGCAACGGCGACGGAGGCGACCACTCCGACCAGCGCTACCCATTTCCGATTTCGAACCCAAACGCGAACCGAGTTCATCCTGTTACCGTCCCTGTCTTCACTGGTCTCAGGCTCCACGCCGACCGCTCCTTTTGGAGATCGTTGCCGGCGCAACACACTCATGAACCGTAAGAGGATGCGGTTACGGGGGGGTTAACGAGGCCTGGTCCTTGGAGTCGAAATTGTGCGATGCACAATTTCTATTGACATTTTTTGTGCGGTGCATATATTTCTATTTGTCGCATCTGGCGGAGCTTTTCGCCAGCGAAAAGTTAACAGCTGAGGTTCAAGATGATCCAGCCTTTCGACCAGATTCAGAAGCTCGGCCAGGAGCAATTCGAGGCCGCCGTGAAGGTACTGGGCACCCTGTCGCAGGGCGCTCAGGCGCTCACGGTCGACTCTGCGGAGCTTGCCAAGAAGACATTCGAGCACGGCTCTTCGGCCGTCGAGCAGCTGCTCGGCGCCCGGACCCCCGACAAGGTCATGGAGATCCATGCCGATTTCGTCCGCAAGTCCTACGATGGCTTCGTCAGCCATTCGGCCAAGCTGAACGAGTTCTACTCCACCCTCGCGTCCGAGGCCCTGCGCCCCTACGAGGGCTGGATGTCCAAGGCGGTTTCCGCCTGATCGATACTCCTTCGATCTGAAGTTTCGATGCCCGGCCTCCGCGCCGGGCATTTTCTTTTTGTGCCTGCTCTAGGGGCGCCGAGTGATGCCACAGCCCAGCCTGCTCTCTGCGTGCGGCGTTCGTTCTATTGGGAGGCCAAGATGTCGCTCTTTCGGACAGGGCTGCGACGACCCATCTGGTTGATCTAGCGAACCGAACGGAGCGACTATACATTTGGAGGTACGTCGCGGCAGGCGGAGCCCGGACACGAGATCCGGCGGCCGCGGGGAAACAACCAGATGAAAAGGGTCGGTCTGACAACCATGCTGCGGATACCTCAGGGCGCTTCGGTTCGCGCGCATGCATTCTCCATGGCCGGAGCCGGATCCCAGTCGCCGGGCGACGGGGATGACGGCCGCACGGGGACTGCAATCGTCACGAAAGCCAAGCCCCGGACGAAACGACCCAACCTTTACCGCGTTCTCCTCCTGAACGACGATTACACGCCCATGGAGTTCGTGGTGCATGTGCTGGAACGCTTCTTCAACAAGAACCGCGAAGACGCCACCCGCATCATGCTGCATGTTCATCAGAACGGCGTGGGAGAATGTGGAGTTTTTACCTACGAAGTGGCGGAGACGAAGGTGACGCAGGTGATGGATTTCGCCCGCAAGCACCAGCATCCCCTGCAATGCGTAATGGAAAAGAATTAGCCGGGATCACCATCTCTTAAAGGATAAGCCGTTGCCGAGCTTTTCTCGCAGTCTTGAACAAGCCCTCCACCGGGCCCTCGCCCTGGCGGGCGAGCGCCGCCATGAATATGCGACCCTGGAGCACCTGCTCCTCGCCCTGATCGACGATCAGGACGCGGCGTCGGTGATGCGCGCTTGCAACGTCGACATCGAGCTTCTGCGCCGCAACCTTGTGGAATATGTCGACACGGAGCTGGCGAACCTGGTCGCTGACGGGCGTCAGGATTCCAAGCCGACGGCCGGCTTCCAGCGGGTCATCCAGCGGGCGGTCATCCATGTGCAATCCTCCGGCCGAGACGAGGTGACGGGCGCGAACGTGCTCGTGGCCATCTTCGCCGAGCGGGAGAGCCATGCGGCCTATTTCCTGCAGGAGCAGGACATGACCCGTTACGACGCGGTCAACTACATCAGCCACGGCATCGCCAAGCGTCCGGGTCTCAGCGAGGGTCGTCCCCCCCGGGGCGCGGAAGAGGAGTCGTCCGAGCGTCCGACCTCCGACGAGCCGGAGGCGCGGGCCAAGAAAAAGGGCGATGCCCTAGAGGCTTACTGCGTCAACCTCAACAAGAAGGCGAAGGACGGGAAGATCGATCCGCTCATCGGCCGCGAGGCCGAGGTGCAGCGCACGATCCAGGTCCTGTGCCGCCGTCAGAAGAACAACCCGCTCCTCGTGGGCGATCCCGGCGTCGGCAAAACCGCCATCGCGGAGGGGCTTGCCCGCAAGATCGTGCGCGGCGAGGTGCCGGAGGTCCTGAAGGACGCGACGGTCTTCGCCCTCGACATGGGTACCCTCCTGGCGGGCACCCGCTATCGCGGCGACTTCGAGGAGCGCCTGAAGCAGGTGATGAAGGAGATCGAGGCGCATCCCAACGCCATCATGTTCATCGACGAGATCCACACGGTGATCGGCGCGGGCGCCACCTCGGGCGGCGCCATGGACGCGTCCAACCTCCTGAAGCCGGCCCTGGCCCAGGGCACGCTCCGCTGCATCGGCTCGACCACCTACAAGGAATACCGTCAGTATTTCGAGAAGGATCGGGCCCTCGTCCGTCGCTTTCAGAAGATCGACGTGAACGAGCCGACGGTGCCGGACGCCATCGAGATCGTGAAGGGGCTCAAGCCTTATTTCGAGGAGTTCCACAAGCTCCGTTACACCAACGAGGCCGTGAAGGCCGCCGTGGAGCTTTCGGCACGCTACATCAACGACCGCAAGCTGCCGGACAAGGCCATCGACGTGATCGACGAGACCGGTGCGTCCCAAATGCTGCTGCCCGAGAGCCGCCGCAAGAAGACCATCGGCATCAAGGAGATCGAGGCCACCATCGCGACCATGGCGCGGATTCCGCCCAAGACCGTGTCCAAGGACGACGCCGAGGTGCTCGCCAACCTGCAGGAGACCCTCAAGCGGGTGGTCTACGGGCAGGACAAGGCCATCGAGTCCCTGACCTCGGCCATCAAGCTGGCGCGGGCCGGCCTGCGCGACCCGGAGAAGCCCATCGGCGCCTATCTGTTCGCGGGTCCGACAGGCGTCGGCAAGACCGAGGTGGCGAAGCAGCTCGCCCTGTCGCTCGGGGTGGAGCTCCTGCGTTTCGACATGTCGGAATACATGGAGCGCCACACGGTCAGCCGGCTCATCGGCGCCCCTCCCGGCTATGTGGGGTTCGACCAGGGCGGCCTCCTGACCGACGGCATCGATCAGCATCCCCATTGCGTGCTCCTGCTCGACGAGATCGAGAAGGCGCACCCGGATCTGTTCAACATCCTGCTCCAGGTCATGGACCACGGGAAGCTGACGGACCATAACGGCAAGCAGGTCGATTTCCGCAACGTGATCATCATCATGACCACGAATGCGGGCGCCGCCGACATGGCCCGCCCGGCCTATGGCTTCACCCGGACCAAGCGGGAGGGCGACGATACGGAGGCCGTGAACAAGCTCTTCGCGCCGGAGTTCCGCAACCGTCTCGACGCCATCATCTCGTTCGGCCACCTGCCGAAGGAAGTGGTCCAGAAGGTGGTGGACAAGTTCGTTCTCCAACTCGAGGCTCAGCTCGCCGACCGCAACGTCACCATCGAGCTGACCGACGAGGCCCGCGAGTGGCTGACGGAGCATGGCTATGACGAGGCCATGGGTGCCCGCCCGATGGGTCGCCTGATCCAGATGACCATTAAGACGCCGCTCGCGGACGACGTCCTCTTCGGACGCCTGAAGGACGGCGGCGCGGTGCGAGTCGTGGTGAAGACGGACGAGATCGGGCTCCAGACGCTCGGCTTCGAGTACCTTGAGGGCCCGATAAAGCCGAAGCCCGAGAAGGCCGTGACAACCAAGCGCAAGCCGCGGGCCAAGTCAGCCTCGGGCACGAAGGCAAAAAAGTCCGTGAAGCCCAAAGGGTCCGGTGGTAATGGGGGCGGAGGCATCCGCACCGTTCCAAAGGTACCCCTGGTTAAGGCATGACCACAGAGCTGCACCAAGGCCCCCTCGAGGCCGTATCGACCATCGCCAAGGCGAAGCCGAGCTGGCGCGAACAGCGCCGGATCCGGCGTCGCCGGCGGATCTGGTTCGAGGAAATCCTCGGTTGGATCCTCGTGCCGATCATCGTCATTGGCTGCTACTGGGCGTTCGAACTCACCATGAATGCCTTGGGAACCTCTACGTCGGCGTTGATCGACGGGGCTCGGCTCATCCTCCACGCTCTCTGAGGCGCGGGACCTGGGACCCACTTAATCGACCCCGTCTTCGAAAGGAGGCGGGGTCTTCGTTTTGGGATCGACCCTCTGAGACGGCTCAGTCCTCTTCGCGCGTGCCGCTCCGGAAAGGGGTAGCGGCCGCGAGCTCTCCTGCGATTTCGGACACGTAGCTCCGCTCTCGCTGGAGATAGGCCTCGATAGCCCGGCTCAGGGACGGGTCCGCGAAATCGTGGGCCGAGGAAGTGGTGACCGGGCGGTAGCCGCGCGCGAGCTTATGCTCTCCCTGGGCGCCGGCCTCGACCCGGTCGAGGCCCCGGGCGATCGCGAAGTCGATGGCCTGGTAATAGCAGACCTCGAAATGCAGGAAGGGATGGTCCTCGATGCAGCCCCAGTTGCGACCGTAGAGCCGCCGGTCGCCGATGAGGTTGAGGGCCCCGGCGATGTAGCGCCCGTTGCGCTTTGCCAGGACCAGGAGGATCCGCTCCGCCATGCGCTCCCCGATGAGGGAGAAGAACCGGCGGTTCAGGTAGGGCCGGCCCCATTTGCGCGAGCCCGTATCCATGTAGAAGGCGAAAAACGCGTCCCAATGCGCCTCCCGGAGCTCGCTGCCGGTAATCCACTCGACCGTGATACCGTTCGCGAGGGCGTCGCGCCGTTCCCGGCGGATCGCCTTGCGCTTGCGGGACGCGAGAGCGCCCAGGAAATCCTCGAAGCTCCCATAACCCTCGTTGAACCAGTGAAACTGCTGATCGTCCCGCCGCAGGAAGCCCCGCGCCGCGAGGGCCGACAGGTCCTGCTCCTGGAGGAAGGTAGCGTGGATCGAGGAGGCGCCGGTCTCGTCACGCAGGGCCCGAAGCCCGGCGACCAGATGGGCCCGGACCTCTCCGCCCGGGTCATGCGCCGCCAGCAGGCGAGGGCCGCTCACGGGCGTAAAGGGAACGGAGACCTGGAGCTTGGGATAATAATGCCCGCCCGCCCGGTCATAGGCGTCGGCCCAGGCATGGTCGAACACGTATTCGCCCATGGAATGGGACTTGAGATAGCAGGGAGCGGCGCCGCGAAGGGTGCCGCCATCGTCTTCTACGAGGAGATGTAGGGGCGTCCACCCGGTCTTCGGGCCGACGCAGCCCGCCTCTTCGAGGGCCGACAGGAAGGCGTGAGACACGAAGGGGTTGAACGGGTCCTCATCGCCGGAGGCATTGGCGCCGCCCATGGCACAGGCGTCCCATGCGGAGGCCGGAACGGCCTTCAGGCTGGGAGCGGCTTTGACCTGGAGTGTTTGGGCCTGAAGCGTCACGATGGAGGAGGATCCCGCCGGTGCACCTTTAAGCTAGGGGCCCGGCGGGGTCGTTGCAATCGGGACGGACCGTCTCAGGGGAGGAAGCCCTCGAAGACCATCTGGTCCGCATGCTTTTCGGCCCGCGCCCGGTCCTCCGGGTTGCGGACGGTCCAGGTCATGACCGGGATGTGCCCCAGAAGCCTGCTGAGATAGGTCGAAGCGCAGGGCAAGTCTTTCACGCGCCAGGAGAGAAACTGAGGCTGCGTCTCATCAAAGTGGAGCAGGTTCGCCATCCGGTGCTTCTGCTCGGGGGAGAGGAAGTTGTCGGACTTGGACGCGTATTCCAGCTCGCCGATGAAACCGCGGGTGATGTTCGGCGCGTGCTGGCGAAGATAAGCCACGATGTCCGGATCGAAGGACTTCACCACGAACGGGCCGCTATAATCGGCGAGCACTTCGATGGTGCGTTTCGTCAGTCTCATGTCGCCGTTGAACTTGCTCTTGATCTCGACGACCAGCGGCGTGCGCCCGGCAACCTTGGCAAGAAATTCCTTCAGGGAGGGGATCCTATCTCCGCCCTTGGCGCCCGTGATGTCGATGCCGACGAGTTCGGAGAGCTTGCGCTCCGCAACGAGGCCCGTCTGCCCGGTGAGGCGGTCGAGCTCGAAATCATGGAACACGATGGCCTCGTTGTCGGCCGTGAGCTGAACATCGAGTTCGAGGGGGAAACCGCGCGCGATGGCGGCCTCCGCAGCCGAGATCGTGTTCTCGAGGATTCCCTCGGCCTTGTTGTGGAGGCCGCGATGGGCGATGGGCTTCGCGACGAGCCAGGAGGGCGTGCTCATTGGACTTCGAACATCCCTTCGACCTCGACGCAGGCATCGAGGGGCAGTTCGGCGACGCCGACGGTGGAGCGGGCATGGCGGCCCTTGTCGCCCAGGGCTTCGACCATCAGGTCGGACGCGCCGTTCATCACGGGCGCGAGACCAGCGAAGGACGGAACCGCATTGATGAAGCCGCCGAGGCGCACGCAGCGCACGACCTTGTCGAGGTCGCCGACGGCGGCCTTGAGCTGGGCGAGCAGGTTGATGGCGCAGAGGCGGGCAGCCTGCTGGCCGACCTCAGGGGCGATCTCGGCCCCGAGCTTGCCCTTGTGGGCGTCCGCGAGCTTGCCGTCGAGACCGAGGCAGAGCTGGCCGGAGATGACGATGAGGTTGCCCGTGCGGACGAACGGCACATAGTTCGCCACCGGCGCGGCAGGAGTCGGCAGGGTGATTCCCATGCCCTCGAGTTTCTTTTCAACGGTGCTCATGGAAGCCTCGGTTTGCGATGGTCCGGCGGAGTTGTGGCGGATGAGCCCGATAGACGCAAGCCGGAACGTTGCCGTGGGCGCAGGAGGCTTCTATCTTTGTCTTTCAAAAGCCAGGAGGACCCATGCGCACCCTGTTGACGGCGTCGAGCCTGACCCTTGCTCTCTTGTCGTTCCCGGCCTTCGCGGAGGTGGCAAAGCCTCCTGTAACGCTCGTGGCGCACCGGGCGGTCTACGATCTCTCCCTGGTGCGGTCGGAAGGCTCCCGTGGCCTGGACAGCGCCCGGGGTCGGATCGCCATGGATTTCGCCGGCGATGCCTGTGAGGGCTATACGCTGAAATACCGCCAGGTAACGGTGCTCGACAGCAGCGAGACCGGCTCGCGCACCCTCGATACGCAGACCGCCACATTCGAGACCGGTGACGGCCGCTCCATGCGCTTCAGGTCCGTCTCGTCGGTGGGCGGACGCGGCGGCGACGGGGTGGACGGGAATGCGCGGCTCAAGCCCGACGGGTCCCTCGACGTCACCCTGAAGCAGCCGAAGCAGGCGAATTTTTCGGCCGGTGGACAGGCGATCTTTCCGACCGAGCATCTCAAGCGGCTGATCGAGGCGGGTCGCAACGGCGAGACGACCCTGAGCACCAAGGTCTATGACGGATCCGACAACGGGCAGAAGGTCTACGATACCCTGGCGGTGATCGGCCATCGGATCGAAGGCGGCGCTGGGGCCAATCTCGAGGAAGCTGCCCGTCAGGGCGATCTGGCCACAGTGCCGCGCTGGCCCATGACCGTGAGCTATTTCGCCGAAGGCTCGGCCGACCGGACGCCTGTCTACCGAGTCTCGTTCGAACTCTACGAGAACGGCGTCAGCCGGGCGCTCCGGCTCGATTACGGCGACTTCACCCTGAAGGGCGACCTTCAGAATCTCCAGGTCCAGGCGGCCCAGAAGCAGAGCACCTGTCAGCGCTGAGGTTTCGGCGGGCCCTTGCGCAGAACGATGCCTTTCTGAAGGGCATCGGTGCCGAACTTCTCACGGATCCGGTCTATGGCCGATTCCATATGGGCCTGCCTGACCACGGTCTGATCCGCGAGGTCGCCCCTGTCGGCCTCCGCCCCGTCGCAGAGATCCGCTGCGCCGATGCCAATGAGACGATAGGCGGTGCCGTCGCAGGCCGTCTTCAGCATCTGCCGGCCGGTATCGAAAAGGCGCTGGGCGAGTTGGGTCGCGGGCAGGCCCGAGCGCGTGCGGGTGAGGAGCCTGAACTCCGAATCCTTGAGTTTCAGCGTGATGCTGCGCCCGGCGAAACCGGCGGCCTTCAGGCGCCGGGATACCTTCTCGGAGAGCCGCCACAGGATGGGCTCCAGATCCTCGAAGGCACGCAGGTCCGTGTCGAAGGTGGTCTCGGCCGAAATGCTCTTCGTCTCCCGCTCCGGCTTCACGGGCCGGTCGTCCCGACCTACGGCGAGGCGCGACAGGCGCTGGGCGTCTCGGCCAAGAGCGGCGAAGAGGAGCTTGGGATCCACCTCACGCAGTTGGGCGATGGTGGTGACGCCCGCCTTGGCAAGGCGGTTCTGGGCCGAGGCGCCGATGCCGTGGATGATCGAGACCGGCTTTCCGGCCAGGAAGTCAGCAGCCTCCTGCCGGCCTATGATCGAGAATCCGCGCGGCTTGGCGAGATCCGACGCGATCTTGGCGAGAAACTTGTTGTAGGACAGGCCGACCGACACGGTGATGCCGATCTCAGCCTCAACCCGCTTGGCGAATTTCGCGAGCGTGAAAGCCGGGCTGCCGTGATGGAGGCGCTCGGTGCCGGAAAGATCGAGAAAGGCCTCGTCGATGGAGACCGGCTCCACGAGCGGGGTCAGTTCCTGCATCATCTCGCGCACGGCGCGCCCGGCCACCCGGTACTTGTCGATATTCGGCTTGATGACCACCGCATGGGGGCAGGCCTGCAGGGCCTTGAACATGGGCATGGCCGAGCGCACGCCATAGGTGCGTGCCACATAGCAGGCGGTGGAGACCACGCCACGCTTGCCGCCGCCGATGATCACCGGCTTGTCGGCGAGGCTTGGATCGTCCCGCTTCTCCACGGCCGCGAAGAAGGCGTCGCAATCCACATGGGCGATCGCCAGCGTGTCCCGCTCCGGATGCCGGAGCAGGCGAGGGGACCCGCATGCGCCGCAGCGCTCCGCTACGGAAGCAGCGGTCTCCGCCAGACAGTCGCGGCACAGGATCCCGCTCATCGGCGCTCCTATTCGAACTCCGAGGGCGACAGCGTCCGATGAGCTTCCATGATCCGCTCCGGCTTCGTCTCCATCTCCTGCGCCAGGGAAATCAGGAGCGGCTCGTCGGCTGCCACATAGTCCAGAAGCCCGGCCAGGAAGCCCGGCAGCGCGGCGGCCGAGCGGATCGTCTGCACATCGAGCCCCGATACGGCCAGGAACCGGGTGAGGCGCCCTCCGTCGGCGGCGATGCGCGAGAACACGTCGAGCGCCAAGCGCTCAGCTTCCTCTACGGAAATTTTCTTGGTGGATGGTTTCATCTTCGGGGTTTGCATTTCATCAATAGGTTTCAATCTACGGTCATCATCCGATGAAGTGGCGGACCGGGAAAGCCGGTTTGGAGTCCTGGGACAGCGGCAATGAAGAAGACCGTGCTCATTGTTGAGGATAACGAACTCAACATGAAGCTTTTCAACGATCTGCTCGAGGCGCACGGCTACGCCACCCTCAAGACCGGGCATGGCATCGAGGCGATGGAGCTGGCAAGGGCCCACAAGCCCGACCTGATCCTCATGGACATCCAGCTTCCCGAGGTGTCGGGGCTCGAGGTCACCCGCTGGCTCAAGGCCGACGAGGAGCTGAAATCGATCCCCGTCATCGCCATTACGGCCTTCGCCATGAAGGGGGACGAGGAGCGGATCCGGGAAGGGGGCTGCGAGGCCTATCTGTCCAAGCCGATCTCGGTGGCCAAATTCCTCGCGACCGTGAAGACCTATCTCGACGCGGATACGCCTCCCGCCTGACGACGTGCCGGTCCACCCTCGTGCCTGTTTCCGGATGCTTCGAAATTTCCGGCAAAACGATTCTTGTTTTCCACAGGTCTCGTGATAACCTTCGCGAAATTCCCGCATTTAGGCGACTTTGTGCGCTTGTGCTGCCAAATGTTTCCTATATGTTCATGTCATTCATCCGCCAAGGGCGGAGCGTGCATGCCCTACGGATGCTCAGGTCCGCCGCATCTCCTGGGACTTCGTAGGCCGGCCAGCTGGAGACGGACCGTTGCCTCCTCAACACCGTCGCCAGCTGGCCACCTTTCCTGTCTAAAAATGTAAGAGCTCAGTGCGCGCCCTGCCGGGTCTGGCGAGGCGGCTATGCGCATGCCTTGTTTAGCGGATCCGCCCCGCACTTCGACAGAGGCGGGGTCCCGAGGCTCATGCTCCTTGAGCGTTAAGGAATTGTTTACTAGCCTTCCGGAGAGCGAATCTCTTCCGGAACAGCGATGCAGCCCGTTTACTCCTACATGCCTCTTCCAACCTTCGGTGCCGGGGGCAGCGATCTGCGCGTCGAGATGACGGCGGCCACTCCCTCGGTCGAGGATGGGCCGGCCGTCGTAGAGGTCCGCCACGCTTCGGTGCCGGACGCGACGGACAACCGGATGGAGATCGACCGGGTGCAGATTGTCGCGAGGGGGCAGATTGCTGCTCTTGTCAGCCTCGAACCCCAGCAGGTCGAGATGAGTCCTCAGCCCTGGCGCTTCGCGTTCTGACGATCGGGATCGGCGGTGTTGCTGCGGTTCCCGTAGCATAGCCGTGGAAATCTCCGGTTATGCTTAAGTCTTCCTTACGTTACTTGCGGCACCATCCTCCGTTGTCCCTTCGCGCCCAGCGTAAAGGCTGACATCGGAATGGGGTGGGGCGGTCATCCACTGCCGTTGGCCAAGTCGATTTCGCGAGTGCGGGTGATTTCCACGAAACCTTTACTATTCGGAGGCCATGGTCATCCCGCAATGTCTGCGCCAGCGACAGGAGGGCTCCTCATGAACGGCCATTGGAAATCGCAGGATACGATTACGGAAGAGCGCCTGACGAAGGCCCTGGAGGTTCTGTCCTCCGTGGTCGCGGAGCATGGCGACAAGCACCTGCCGCTCCTTCACATGATCGAAGGCCAGCTCACCCAGCTCCGGGCTCGGGAGACTAAGCGCGAGCAGGCCGCAGCCCTGGCTGCCCCCATGGAAAAGGTGGCCTGAGGCCTCCCCATTTCTTCCTGGCGGGAGAGTTTTGTCTCCCGCCGCTCATGCTTTCGGGCCGATGCCCGTTCTGGTTACCCAGCCATCACCGTTGCGTCCCTGGGCCAGCGGGCGCACGCTGTCATTCTGCTGCTTCTGCAGCGCAGCGGACAAGTCCCGGGAGAGGCACGGATGAACTGCCCTCCCGGGCTCCCCGTCCCCAGACGCTCCCCAATCCATCGTCCAATCGTGAGGTCTCGCCCGTCAGGTTGAGACCTTTCGGTATTCCGGCTCCTTCCGGCCGAGGTGCCCCTAGCCAAAAGAAAACCGCCCCCTTTCGGAGGCGGTTCATCATTCCGGGAGATCCAGAAGCCGGATTACTTAATCTTGGCTTCCTTGAAATCGACGTGCTTCTTCGCGACCGGATCGTACTTCTTCATGGAGAGCTTGTCGGTCATCGTGCGCGAATTCTTCTTCGTCACGTAGAAATAGCCCGTGTCTGCGGTGGAGACGAGCTTCACTTTGATGGTTGCGGCTTTGGCCATGGTCAAACCTCGTGTAAATCCGGTGCTTCGGCGAAGTGAATTTGGCCGAAACGCAAAGGCCGGGCGAACCCGGCCGAAAATCCTTCCGCTCCATGCCCGATTGCGCCCGTTTCGTCAAGGGTTAAGAGGACCGGGCGAGCCAATTTCGGCGTTTCGTCCTGCGTTCCGGGCTGGTGTCCTATGATGCCTTGACTGGCCGAAACGGCTCCTAAAGTTCCTCCCGGACGAAGCGGCCGCGCTTCTGGTAATAGAACGGGACGGGGAGTTCGTGGGCAAAGCCATTGGCAATCCGGGCTTCCAGCTCCTCCAGAATCACCTTGGTGATCGGAAGCACGTCGAGCGCCTTGGCTCGCTCCAGGGTGACCCAGGTGGTCTCCACGAGTTCCGATTCGGGTCCGACCGCGCCCTCAATCTCGTCCGCGATGGCGGTGCGGTCGATGGCGAAGAAGCGGGTGTCGAAGCGCCTGACCTGGCGGGGCGGCGTGATCGCCCTGGCGACCACCTGGAGGGTCTCCAGATCGGGCAGGACGCCCCGCTCCCGGAAGGCGGCCCAGGTTCCGTCCGGCGCGCGCTCGGGTGGGCCGTAATCCTTGGTGCCGAGGAGGATGCCAGTCTCCTCGTAGGTCTCACGGATGGCCGCCAGCGCCAGCGCGCGGCAGCGCTGCGCGGAGGGGCGGGGCACCCGCGCCATGAGGGATTGCTCTGCACGAGGATGGAGTGTTCCGGCCACCGACATGGAGCGGTCGCCCGCCTCGATCCGCCCGCCCGGAAACACGAAGACGCCCGGCATGAACCGGTGCCCCATGTGCCGGCGGCCCATCAGCACCTTCGGGCTCCGGCCCTTGCGGTCGACAATGATGAGGGTCGCGGCGTCCTTGGGAAGAACCTTGGCGTAGGCGGGATCACGCGCCTCGGAGGCGCGGCGATTCATCTGATCCAGTGTCACCGTCACGCTCGATCTCCCCTGTCCTGGCCATGCGGGCACGGACCGCGCCGAATCCATGCATGCCTAGCGCGTATTGCAGCCCGACGACAGCACCCTTGACCGGCTGCAGCAGGGCGAAGCTGAGGATGAGCGTGAGCGCCGGCCAGATGGCAAGATGGATCCACAGGGGCCATTCGAAGCGGGTCTCCGACATCAGGATTCCGTACCCGACGATATGCCCAACGATCACCATGACGATATAGGGCGGAAGGTCGTCGGCCCGGTGATGATGCATCTCGGTGCCGCAGGCCTCGCAGCTGTCCACCACCTTCAGGAAGCTGCGGAAGAGCTTCCCTTCGCCGCAGGCCGGGCACCGGCAGCGGAAGCCACGTTTCACGGCTTCCATGCGGCTGACGGGCTCGGGCGGGACAGGCTGGGGCACGAAGGTCATGGCTCTTCCTCGGATCAGGCGCGGCCGCGCCTTTTGACTCTGACCTTGGGCGCGGCGCGGCGCCCGGATTTCTCCGCCTTCCTGGCGGCCTTAGGCCCGCGTGTCTTCGTACCGCCCGCGGTCTTGCGGGTATAGCGCCCCTCGGAGAGGAGCTCAAAGCGCAGGGCGCCGGCGACGGGTGCGGCCTCCACCAGCTTCACCTGGACTGGATCTCCAAGCCTGTAGGTTTCGCCGGTGCGCTCGCCACGAAGGGAGTGGGACCTCTCGTCGTAGCGGTAGTAGTCGGCGCCGATCGTGCCAGCCGGGACGAAGCCGTCCGCGCCGGTCTCGCTGAGCTTGATGAAGAGGCCGGCTTTGGTGACGCCGGAAATCTGCCCCTCGAATGTGGCGCCGATCCGGTCCGCAAGGAAGTGGGCGATCAGGCGGTCGATTGTCTCACGTTCGGCCGCCATGGCGCGCCGCTCCGCTGCCGAGATGCGCGCAGAAACCTCGATCAACTCCGCGCGGGTCGTGTCCGCCGGCAGGCCGTCCTGCCCGAGCTTGAGCGCCCTGATCAGCGCCCGATGGACGATGAGGTCCGCGTAGCGGCGGATCGGGGAGGTAAAATGAGCATAGCGCCTGAGGTTGAGGCCGAAATGCCCGTAATTCTCGGCCGAGTATTCCGCCTGGGACTGGGAGCGCAGCACCACCTCGTTGATGAAGAGCTGGTGCTCCGACTCTTCGACCTGGCGCAGGATCCGGTTGAACAGGGCCGGCTTCAGGGCGCCCTGGGCCGGCACCTTGAGGCCGATGGAGGCCAGAACCTCGCTCAAGGCGCGCATCTTCTCGAGAGAAGGCTCGTCATGGACCCGGTAGATCAGGTCGGAATCGGCCTTTTCCAGGGTTTCGGCCGCCGCCACGTTGGCGAGGATCATGAACTCCTCGATGAGCCGATGGGCCTCCAGCCGCTCGGGCACGAAGACCCGGTCGACGGTTCCGTCGGGCTTCAGCACGATCTTGCGCTCGGGCAGGTCGAGGAAAAGCGGCTCGCGGATGTCGCGCGCCTTCCGGGCGGTCTCGTAGGCGGCCCAGAGAGGCTTGAGGATCGGATCCAGGATCGGTCCGGTGATCTCGTCCGGCCGTCCGTCGATGGCGGCCTGGGCCTGCTGGTAGGAGAGCTTGGCGGCCGAGCGCATCATGACCCGGTGGAAGCTGTGGCTCTTCTTGCGGCCGTCGGCGCCCAGCACCATGCGCACGGCCATCGCAGGGCGAGGCTGGTGAGGACGCAGCGAGCAGAGATCGTTGGAAATCCGCTCCGGCAGCATGGGCACGACCCGGTCTGGGAAATAGACGGAATTGCCGCGTTCCAGGGCCTCCCGGTCGAGGGGCGAGCCCGGCCGCACATAGGCCGCCACGTCGGCGATGGCGACCGTGACGATGAAGCCGCCCTCGTTGTCCGGATCCTCGTCGCGCACCGCATGGACGGCATCGTCATGATCCTTGGCGTCGGGCGGATCGATGGTGACGAGGGGCACGTCCCGCCAGTCCTCCCGGCCCGCGAGGGTGACGTGCTGCGCCTGCTCGGCTTCCGCCAGCACGTCTTTGGGAAACTCGTTCGGGATGTTGTGGGCGTAGATCGCGATGAGGCCGACGGCCTTCTCGGACTTCACAGAGCCGAGCCGCTCCTTAACCTTGGCATGGGGCAGGCCGAACCGGCCGTGCTTCACCACGGAGGTGGCCACGAGGTCGCCGTCCAGTGCCTCGGCCTCGTCGCCGGGGCGGATCAGGAGTTCCTGGTCGCGGGATTTCTTGTCGACCGGTATCAGCCGGCCGCCGCCTTCGGGCAGGGCGCGGAAGATGCCGAGCACCTGCGCCTGCTTCTTGGCGACGATCTTCATGACCCGGCCCGCATAGCGGTGGATGTCGCCGGCCTTTAGCGGATCGACCCTCAGCAGCGCCCGGTCCCCGACGCCCGGCACCGGCATTCCGGGCCTGGGCTTTCGGGGAGGCGTGATGACGATGGTCGGGATCGGCCCGTATTCCTCCTCGTCCCATTCGGTGGGCTCGGCCACGAGTTCCCCGTCCCGGTCCCGGCGCTTGATGTCGGCGAGAACCACGGGGGGAAGCTGCCCCGCCTTGTGGACGCTCTTGCCGCGCCGGTCGACGATCCCTTCAATCTCCAGGTCCTTCAGGAGCTGCTTGAGCCAGATCCGGTCGCCGCCCTGCACATTGAAGGCGCGGGCGATCTCCCGCTTGCCGACCTTGCCCTGGGACTTGGAAATGAAGGCGACCACATCCTCGCGGGTGGGAAGCGGTGCCTGGGAGGATTTGGAGCGTTTAGCCAAGGAAGGGTCTCTTCGCGTTCATGGGGTCTTGTCGCATGTGGAACCGGGCGCGGCTAGCCCGGGTCCCATCCATGACGACGCGCAAAGCGCGGCTTTGGATCCAGAAGGGGAGAGACTCTCTCCGCTACGCCGTATCTCAGGTGTTCTCAGGAAGCGCCAACCTGTTCTCCTCCCCCTTGTGGGGAGGAGGTGGAAGTGGGGTGTGAGCGCTACGTTCTGAGACTTCAGTGCCGGCACCCCCACCCTGACCCTCCCCACAAGGGGGAGGGGAATGCGTCGTGCCATGTCGCTAGGGAGCATCCTCTCCCACCACACCCGGCTGAGCCCCAGCCAAAAAAAAGGCCCCTTGCGGGACCTTTTGAGGGACCGGCCCGTGGGGGCAGAATGAGCCGGTGATGCCCTTCAACGTTGAGGCATGATGAAAGGTTCCGCAAGTTTCAAATTTTTTTTGCGATGTCTCTTTGGGGGTAGTGACCGGGGCGAGGGGCTGATCTCGGGGCTGCCCTGTGTCTCCCGGCGGCGCCTGGAACGTGGTAGAAGAGCAGGCGGGGGGCTTTCGCATGCGGGGCATGCCGAGTTTCCGCGTGCGCCGTCAGAGGGCTCGCCATGGTGCGCCTCATCGCCGTCCCGGTCTTTCTCTTCGCTCTCCCGGCCGCAGCGGCCGAGGTTCCCCGTCTCGAGGTGCAGGCCACCTGCAAGGCCGCCGTCGCGCTTGACCCCAATGATAAGTCGCCCCAGGCGAACTGCATGCGGGAGGAGATGGCCGCCCGCGACGAGCTCGGGAAGCAATGGAGTGGATTTTCGGAGCCGCTCCGGAAACGCTGCGTCGAGGAGACCAGTATCGGCGGATATCCAAGCTACGTGGAAGTGCTCACCTGTATTCAGACGGCGAGCGGCAATGCCCAGCCTGCCCGGAAGAGCACCTATCGCCGCCCCGGACGCTAGGGCAGGTGGGACGGTTTTTCAGGAACGATCTGCATGAGGAATTCGGCACCTGGCCGCTGGGCTACACGGCCTATGGGGGCGCGGATGTCGGCGAGATCATTGCAGTGGCGGAGGCCGTGGGGGACGGCGACGACACGGCCTATTTCGAAGCCTGGATGGCAGCCGGTGACCGGCTGCGGGCAGAAGCCGAGGCCGCGCTGGAGCGGGGGCTCCGGGCAAGCGCCAGCGAACTCTTCCTGAGGGCGAGCAGCTTCTACGCGACGTCCTATCACCCCCTTTACGGCGAGCCGGTCGATGCCCGGCTCGTCTCGGCCTTCCGAACTCAGATAGCCGCGTTCAACGAGGGACTGCGCCTCCGTTCCGTTCCGGTGAGGTCCGTCAGGATTCCGTTCGAGGACACGAGCCTTCCAGCCTATCTGATCCCGGCGGAAGGCCACGAAACCAAGCGCTGCCCGCTACTCATCCTTACCAACGGCTATGACGCGACCGTCACCGAGATGTACTTCGCCTCGGCGGTGGCCGCATGTCGGAGGGGCTATCATTGTCTCATCTTCGACGGCCCTGGCCAGGGCGAGATGCTGATCGAGCACGGCATGCGGATGCGCCCAGACTGGGATGCAGTCGTGCGGGAAGTAGTCAATTTCGCCCTCGACCAGGACATCGTCGATCCGCACCGCATCGTGATCAGCGGGTGGAGCCTGGGCGGGTTCCTGGCGCCTCGCGCGGCCGCCGGCGAGCCTCGGCTTGCCGCCTGCATTGCCGATCCCGGCAGTTGGGGCATCGGGCCGGGTCTGAAGAGCTTTGCGGCAAAGTTCGGCCTGAGCGCTGCGGACATCGACAATCTCAATGCGCTGGATCAGGGCGTCTATGACCGGATGCAGGAGGTCATCGACACCAATCCGAAGATGCGCTGGAGCATCGTCCAGCGCGGCTTCTGGGTCCATGGGGTCGACAATCTGCGCGACTACATACGCGTCGCCTCACAGCTCACGCTGGAGGGCTGGGTCGAGAAGATCCGCTGCCCGACCCTGCTCACGGCCGCCGAGAACGATCCGTTATCGGCCGGAGCCGAGGCTTTGTTCGCGGCACTGCAATGCCCGAAGAGCCTTATCCGCTTCACGGCGGCCGAGGGGGCGGGGGACCATTGCGAGATGCAGAACCGCTCGCTCCTGAACCGGCGCGTGCTGGATTGGCTGGACCTGACCCTGGCCGGAAAGGTGCCGTGAGGTCTCCGCCTAAGAGACAGGCGCCCCTTTCGGGGCGCCGTGTCAGATGTCCAGAGCTGCCTCGTCCGCGAAGGCTGCGCGCTCCTGGATGAAGGCGAAGCGGGCTTCGGGCTTGTTGCCCATCAGGCGCTCCACCGCATCGCTGGCTTCCGGCTTGTCCTCGGCCTCGACCACCACCTTCAGGAGCAGGCGCTTCCTCGGGTCCATGGTGGTTTCCTTCAACTGGCTCGGCAGCATCTCGCCGAGGCCCTTGAAGCGGCCGATCTCGACCTTTCCGTTGCCCTTGAACACGGTCTTGAGCAGCCGGTCCCGATCTGCATCGTCACGGGCATAGGCGGACTTGGTGCCCTGAGTGAGCCGGTAGAGGGGCGGCACCGCGAGATAGAGATGCCCGCCGTCGATGAGACGCGGCATCTGCCGGTAGAAGAAGGTGATGAGCAGCGACGCGATATGGGCGCCGTCCACGTCCGCATCGGTCATGATGATGACCCGGTCGTAGCGGAGGTCGCTGTCCTTGTAGTGGGAGCCCGTGCCGCAGCCCAGCGCCTGGACGAGGTCGGAGAGCTGCTGGTTCTGGTGCAGCTTGTCCCGGCCGGCCGAAGCGACGTTGAGGATCTTGCCACGCAGAGGAAGCACGGCCTGTGTGGCGCGGTCCCGCGCCTGCTTGGCCGAGCCGCCGGCCGAGTCACCCTCGACGATGAACAACTCCGAGCCTTTGGCGCCCGCATTGGTGCAGTCGGCGAGCTTGCCGGGCAGGCGCAGCTTGCGGGTCGCGGATTTGCGGGCGACCTCCTTCTCCTGGCGCCGGCGCAGGCGCTCCTCAGCCCGGTCGATCACCCAGTCGAGCAGCTTGTTGGCCTGCTGCGGCGAAGCCGCGAGCCAGTGGTCGAAGGTATCGCGGATGGCGGATTCGACGATGCGGCCTGCTTCCACGGTCGCCAGCTTGTCCTTGGTCTGGCCCTGGAATTCCGGCTCGCGGATGAAGACCGACAGCATGGACGCGCAGGTCGCCATCACGTCGTCGGTGGTCACCGCCGCCATGCGCTTCTGCTGGCCGACGCGTTCCGCATGGTCGCGGAGCGCGCGCAGGAGCGCGATGCGCAGGCCGTTCTCATGAGTACCGCCCTCGGGAGTGGGAACGGTGTTGCAGTAAGAGATCGAGAAGCCGTCCTCGTTCGTCATCCAGGCGACCGCCCATTCCAGCGAGCCGTGGCTGCCGGGCTTGGTGATCTTGCCGGAGAAGATCTGGTCGGTGACCAGCTCTTTCCCCTCGATGTCGTGGACGAGATAGTCCTTCAGCCCGTTCGGGAACTTGAAGGTCGCTTCGGCCGGAACGTTGTCGACGCCTTCCAGCAGGGAAGGGGCGCATTTCCAGCGGATCTCGACGCCGCCGAACAGATAGGCCTTCGAGCGCGCCATCTTGAACAGGCGGCGCGGAAGGAAATGGGCGTCCTTACCGAAGATCTGGACGTCCGGCCGGAAACGCACCTTCGTGCCCCGCCGGTTGAGGACCCGCCCGACCGTCTCGAGCTTCGTCTTCGGGATGCCCCGGGAGAAGACCTGCCGGTAGAGGGTCTGGCCGCGGGCCACCTCCACCTCCAGGGTATCCGAGAGCGCGTTCACCACCGACACGCCGACGCCGTGCAGGCCGCCCGAGGTCTCATAGACCTTCGAGTCGAACTTTCCGCCCGCATGAAGCGTGGTCATGATGACCTCGAGCGCGGATTTCTTCGGGAATTTCGGGTGCGGGTCGACCGGGATGCCGCGGCCGTTATCGGTGACGGAGAGCCAGTTGCCTTCCTCCAGCTCCACCTCGATGAAGCTCGCGTGGCCCGCGACCGCCTCGTCCATGGAATTGTCGATCACCTCGGCGAAGAGGTGGTGGAGGGCCTTTTCGTCCGTGCCGCCGATATACATGCCCGGGCGACGCCGAACGGGCTCCAGCCCCTCCAGCACCTCGATGGTGGAGGCATCGTAGCCGCTTTCGCCGGGCGTGCCCTCGGGAGCGCTGCGGGAGACTTTCGCGGCGCTCCGTGCCGAAGCAGGGGCGGCCCGCCGGGCAGGTGCCGACCCGCCGCCGAAGAGATCGTCGTTATCGGTCATGGGGACTTTCGTCCGTGCTGATTCGCGTTTCTTGGCATTGGTTTTCATTCTTTAATTCATAAGAGAACAAAACGTAAACGTGAAGTGCGATCATGAAGCACAAGCCACAAAATGCGCCAACGGGGAAGACCCTTCGTGGCCGGGGCCTCGCCCAAAGAACATCTTCCCTTCAGACATCGGAACAGTTTAGCTCTTGTTCACGTTGGACGGTTAGGCTTAGCGAACGCTTAACGGAGGCTCGCAGTGACGATGCGGACGACCCTGGGGACGGCACAACAGCTCCATCTGAGCCGTGCAGCTCGTACGGCCGGGGAGGCGTTCGCCTTCGACGAGCCGGAGACTCTCGCGCCCCAATCCCGAACGGGGCTGCCCCTCGGCCTGTTCCTGGCCGGCCTTGCGGCCGTGGCACTCGTGGCTCTTTACGCCCTGGTCGGCTAGCCGCTCGTTTCTTTGCCAGGATCGCGGCTGCCGAAGAGGCGATTCACGAAGGACTCCACGGGTTTACCCAGCACGAGCAGCGCTAGCGCGAGGGTGCATCCGAGGCCCGTAATCATCCAGGCACCGAGGCCTGCGGCGATTCCGAGGGCGGCCGCAACCCAGACGGTTGCGGCCGTCGTCAGCCCCTGAACCTCCATCCGGCTGCGATCACGCAGGATCACGCCCGCTCCGAGAAAGCCGAGCCCGGTCATGATGCCCTGAATCACGCGGCTCATGGCATCCTCACCATAGAACAGGCCTTCATAGACCGAGCCCGACAGCACCAGCATGGCGGAGCTGAGGGATACCAGCCCGAGGGTGCGCATCCCGATGGGCTTGTCCTTCAGGTCCCGGTTCAGGCCGATGGCCATCCCCGCCAATGTCGCGACCACGAGACGGAGCACCGTCTCGCCTGTCTCGGGCGGGAGAAAGGCCATCAGCTGTTCCATCGCGCTCCTCAGGAGGCCTTGGCGGCCTTCCCGGAAGCTTTGCGGGTTGCGGGCTTTTTGGCAACCGCTGCCTTTGTGGCAGTCTTTCCGTCCGCTTTCTTAGCGGCCTTCTTTGCCGGAGCCTTGGCGGCGGTAGCCTTCTTGGCAGGCGCCTTCTTAGCGGCTGTCTTCCGGCCCCGGGCGGATTTCTTGCTCCCGCCCATGGCCCGGCGGGCATTGAGGAGGCCGATTGCCTCGTCGAGGGTCACGGCCTCGGCCGCGACGGCCTTGGGCAGGGTGGCGTTGGTTTCGCCGTCGGTCACGTAGGGGCCGAAGCGTCCCGCCTTCACGACGATGGGCTTTCCGCTTTCCGGATCCTCCCCGAGAGGCCGGCCCGGATCGGCGGCACCCCGGCGGAAACCGCCGGCGCCGCTCTCCTTGGCAATGATCAGGTCGATGGCGCGGTTCGCGCCGATCTCCAGCACGTCATCGTCCTTGCCCAGATTGGCGTAGGTCTTGCCGTGTTGCACGTAAGGACCATAGCGGCCGATGCTGGCGAGGATCGGCTCTCCGGTCTCCGGATGCATCGCCACCGTGCGGGGCAGGGACAGGAGCTTGAGGGCTTTCTCCAGATCCACCAGGGCGGGAGACATGCCCTTCGGAATCGAGGAGCGCTTCGGCTTCTCGCCCTCGCCGAGCTGCACGAAGGGACCGAAGCGGCCGTCCCGCAGGGTGACCTGCAGTCCCGTCTCCGGGTCGTCGCCCAGAACCTTCACGCCCGGGGTGCCGCCGTTCTCGGACGAGCCTTCCCCATCGCCATCGACCCCTGAGGCCGCGAGCTGGCGCGTGTATTTGCACTCGGGATAGTTGGAGCAGCCGATGAAGGCGCCGAACTTGCCGAGCTTGAGGGAGAGCTGCCCCGTGCCGCAGGTCGGGCAGGTGCGGGGGTTCGAGCCGTCGCCCTTGTCGGGGAAGATGTGCGGGCCCAGAAGCTCGTTGAGGGCTTCCAGCACCTCGGCAGTGCGCAGCTCCTTGGTCTCGCCGATGGCGGCCGAGAAATCCTGCCAGAAATCGCGCAGCACCTGCTTCCAGTCGATCTCGCTGTTGGAGATCCGGTCGAGCTGCTCCTCCAGGTCCGCCGTGAAGTCGTATTCCACGTAGCGGCGGAAGAAGCTCTCCAGGAAGGCCGTGACGATGCGGCCCTTATCCTCGGGCATGAGCCGCTTCTTCTCGATGCGCACATATTCGCGGTCGCGCAGGGTCTGGAGCACGGCCGCGTAGGTGGAGGGCCGGCCGATGCCGAGCTCCTCCATGCGCTTGACGAGGCTCGCCTCGGAATAGCGCGGCGGCGGCTCGGTGAAGTGCTGGTTCGCCACGATGCGGCGGCGCTCAAGGGAATCGCCCGCCTTCATGGGCGGCAGGCGGCCTTCCTCGTCGTCGGGATCGTCGTCCCGGCTCTCGTTGTAGAGGGTCAGGAAGCCGTCGAACTTTACCACCTGGCCGGTGGCGCGCAGATCGAGCTTGCGCGGGCCCACCTGGGCGGTCACGTCGACCGTGGTCCGCTCCAGCTCGGCCGATTCCATCTGGCTCGCGACCGTGCGGGTCCAGATCAGGTCGTAGAGCTTCGCCTGCTCGGGTTCGAGATACTTTGCGACGTGCTTCGGGAGGCGGCCCATATCGGTCGGGCGGATGGCCTCGTGAGCCTCCTGCGCGTTTTTGGCCTTCGTGGTGTATTTGCGCGGCACGCCGGGGACGTAGCGCTCGCCATATTCCTTGCCGATGACCCGGCGGGCGGCCTGCACGGCCTCGGGCGCCATGTCTACGCCGTCGGTTCGCATATAGGTGATGAGACCCACTGTCTCGCCGCCGATATCGACGCCCTCGTAGAGGCGCTGGGCGATGCGCATGGTCTGCGCCGGCGCCAGGCCGAGCTTGCGGGAGGCCTCCTGCTGCAGGGTCGAGGTGGTGAAAGGCGGGTAGGGGTGGCGCTTGGCGGGCTTCGCCTCGATGTTCGCCACCGCGAAGGTCGCGAGCTCCAGGTCCCGCTTGAAGGCCTCGGCCTCTTCGCCGCTGCCGATGTCGAGCCGCGTGATCTTCTTGCCGTCAGCACCCACGAGGCGGGCATCAAAGATGCCGCCGTCCTTCGTCGCCAGGGTGGCGATGAGCGACCAGTATTCCTGGGTCTTGAAGGTCTCGATCTCGAGCTCGCGGTCGCAGACGAGGCGCAGCGCCACCGACTGGACGCGGCCGGCCGAGCGGGCGCCGGGCAGCTTGCGCCAGAGCACGGGCGAGAGCGTGAAGCCGACGAGATAATCGAGGGCGCGGCGGGCCAGATAGGCATCGACCAGCGCCTGGTCGATCTCGCGCGGCTGGCGAAGCGCCGTCTGTACGGCGTCTTTGGTAATGGCGTTGAAGGTGACGCGCTCGACCGGCAGGTCCTTGAGGGCGCGCTTCTCACGCAAAGCCTCGACCACGTGCCAGGAGATCGCCTCGCCCTCCCGGTCCGGGTCGGTGGCCAGGATGAGCTTCTCGGCGCCCTTGATCGCCTTGGCGATATCGTTCACCCGCTTGGAGCCCCGGTCCTCGACGGTCCAGACCATGCGGAAATCGGCATCCGGGTCGACCGAGCCGTCCTTGGCGGGCAAATCTCGGATGTGCCCGAAGGAGGCCAGGACCTCGTAATCCTTGCCGAGATACTTGTTGATCGTCTTGGCCTTGGCGGGCGACTCGACGACGACGACTTTCATGTGCGACTTCCTACGTAGCCGCGAGCCAAAGCTCGAATGGGACGGCAAAACCGACGGTCGGCCCTCGACCGTCGCGGGGCGGGATAAGTGGTGGATGAACGCCGACAAGTCAAATCCGGCCGCTCCCCACCCTTGTCATATGGTGGTCAAGGCCCTGTCCAGCAAGGTTTTTGCGGCACTCCCGACCTCGTTCGCGCCGATCATCCTGGCCGGCCGGTCGAGCCGCGTGAGGGCATAGGCCTCGACGATTTCGGGGGGAGCGGCCTCGGCCAAAGCTGCCGTGGCGGCCAGCGTATAGAGCCGGTCGGCGATCAGCCGGGCCTTGGCCTCCGCGTCCGGGGAATGGAGCGCCAGGAGAATGTCCCGGGCCGCGTCCCGGGCGCCCGGCAGGTCGGCGATTCCGGCCATGAGATGGTCGAGCGCGGCTGCGGCCGCCTCCGGTTCCCGGGTCTCGGCCCGGAGAATATCGAGGGCGATCACGTTGCCGGAGCCCTCCCAGATCGCGTTGACGGGCGCCTCCCGGTAGAGGCGGGGCAGAGGGCTTTCCTCCACGTAGCCGTTGCCGCCCAGGCATTCCATCGCCTCGTAGATCAGGCGGGGCGCGGCCTTGCAGATCCCGAACTTGGCTGCCGGCGTGACGAGCCGGGCGTAGCCGGCCTCGCGCTCGTCCTCCGGCGCGTCGTCGAAGCTGCGGGCGGCACGTAAGGCGAGGGCCGTCATAGCCTCGTTCTCCAGGGCGAGATCCGCCAGGACCGCCCGCATGGCCGGCTGGTCGATCAGCCTCTTCTGGAAGACGCTGCGGTGCCGGGCATGGTGAAGGGCCTGGGCCAGTCCCATCCGGACGAGCCCGGCGGAAGCCACGGCACAGTCGAGGCGGGTGAGCTGCACCATCTCGATGATGGTCCGCACGCCGCGTCCCTCCTCGCCGACCCGCCAGGCGAAGGCCCGCTCGAACTCGACCTCCGAGGAGGCGTTGGAGCGGTTGCCGAGCTTGTCCTTGAGCCGCTGCAGATGGATCCCGTTGAGGGAGCCGTCCGGCCGGAAACGGGGCATCAGGAAGCAGGTCAACCCGCCGGGCGCCTGCGCCAGCACCAGAAAGGCATCGCACATGGGCGCCGACATGAACCATTTGTGGCCGGTCAGCAGGTACTCGTCCCCGGCCTTCGACTCGGCGCGGGTCGTGTTGGCCCGAACATCCGTGCCGCCCTGCTTCTCGGTCATGCCCATGCCCAGGGTCACGCCTGTCTTCTCCCAGAACGGGATGAAACGGGAATCGTAGGCCCGTGAGACGATCCGTGGCAGCCATTCCTTCAAGAGGGTCGGGGAGACCGCAAGCGCCGCGACCGAGGCGTGGGTCATGGTGAGGGGGCAGACATGGCCGCTCTCCACCCCCGCGACCGTATAGAGCCGGGCCGCGCGCGCCACATGGCCCCGGCCCCTCGGCCGCGCAGGGTCGGCGCCGTCCCAGGTGGAAGCATGGAGGCCGTCTGCGATGCTGGCCTGCATCAGCGCGTGATAGGCCGGGTGGAACTCTACGGCGTCGATGCGGAAGCCGCGGGAATCGAAAGTCCGGAGCTTCGGCGGGTTCTCGTTGGCAAGGCGCCCAAGATCGAGCCGTCCCGCGGTGCCCCAGGCTGCGCCGAAGGTTTCGAGTCTCTCCGGCCCGACCTCGACTCCGTTGGCCGCGAGGGTGTCGCAGAGTGCCCGGTGCGCGGCGATCAGGTTCACGTCGCCGAAGGGCGGAGGCTGGTTGAAGACGTCGTGAGTCTGCTGGGTCATGGAGCGTCCCGCCGATATCGTCCCAGACTATAGGGCAGATCGGCCAGGAGGGGACATCGGGATCGGCCTAGAGGCCGAGAGCCTTCCGCAGCCGGGGAGCCGTCGCATCGAGCCGCGCGACGAAGACCGGGTCCTTCAGGAGGGCCGCGGCGACCAGGCGTCCGCCTGCGCGCCCCGCCTCCACGTCGGAGGGGTAGTGGAAGCCGCATACCACCCGGCTCCAGCCGTAATCGAGGCCCCGCTCCTCCAGCAGGGCCCTCCGCTCGGGCGCCACATGGGCGAGCAGGGCCGCGAAGAGCGTTCCCGTGGCCGCATGGGTGGACGGGAAGGAGCTGCTCCGGGGCAGCCGGACCGGGCACGGCCTGACCTCATCGCTTGCCCGGAAGGGGCGGGGCCGGTCGAATCGCTCCTTCACGGGCGCAAGGGCCGCCTCCAGAACCTCCATCGCGTCCTTGAAGAGCCGGCGGGCCTTCTTCAACTCGTCCTTGTCCACCGGCGCGCCCATGCCTTCGAGGAAGCGCGCCAGAGTCTGGCGGGCATCTTGGACGGCGCTCTCCTGCCGAGCGGGATTCCGAGACTCCTGCGCAGACAGGACAGCCGCGAGATCCGCTGGACCCGCCGCCTCGTCGGGCGGCGCGCCGAGCGATGCGACGTCGATCGTGACGGACAGGTGTGGCTTGTCCTTGGCGGCGGCTGGCGCTGCAGGCAGGAGCGGGAGGGCCAGGAGACCCACGAGAAGGAAAGCGTGGCGGTGCATGGCGCAGTGATCGGGCTGCATTGCCCGCCTGTCAACGGCCGGAGGATCCGTCTGGCGGGTGTGGAGTTCGTGTGCGCCGCACGAGACTTCGCTTGCCGCTCCTGGCGACTGCGCCTATAGCCATCTTTTTAAGATGAATGACGCGCCCCCACCCGTTTTCCCCCATCGACACCTGCTCGGCATCGAGGGGCTTTCCCCATTGGATATCCAGGCCCTTCTCGATCTCGCGGACGCGCAGGTCGAGGTCAGCCGCCAGGTCGAGAAGAAGAAATCGACCTTGCGGGGCCGGACCCAGATCAACCTGTTCTTCGAACCGTCGACGCGCACGCAATCCTCCTTCGAGATCGCCGGCAAGCGTCTCGGCGCCGACGTGATGAACATGTCGGTGGCCTCCTCGTCGGTGAAGAAGGGCGAGACGCTGATCGACACCGCCGCGACCCTCAACGCCATGCGGCCGGACCTGATCGTCGTGCGCCACCACGCGGCAGGCGCCGTGCATCTCCTCGCCCAGAAGGTTGACTGCTCGGTGGTGAATGCCGGCGACGGCGCTCACGAGCACCCGACCCAGGCGCTCCTCGACGCGCTCACGATCCGCCGCAACAAGGGCCGCATCGAGGGCCTGACGGTGGCGATCTGCGGCGACATCCTCCATTCCCGCGTCGCGCGCTCCAACATGATCCTGCTCGCCGCCATGGGCGCAAGGGTGCGCCTCGTGGCGCCCTCGACCCTGCTGCCGCCGGATATCGGCCGGCTCGGCTTCGAGACCTTCACGGATATGCGCCGGGGCCTCGACGGTGCCGACATCGTCATGATGCTGCGCCTCCAGCTCGAGCGCATGAACGGCTCCTTCGTCCCGTCCGTGAAGGAGTATTTCCGCTTCTACGGCCTCGACCAGGAAAAGCTCAGCTATGCCAAGCCGGACGCTCTGGTGATGCATCCGGGCCCCATGAACCGGGGCGTAGAGATTGCCTCCGAGGTGGCGGACGGGGCGCAGTCCCTCATCCGCGAGCAGGTCGAGATGGGCGTCGCCGTCCGCATGGCCGTGCTCGAAGCTCTCGCAAGCCACCTGCCGAACAGGTGAGGGAAGAACCCTCTCCCGCAGAGGGGAGAGGGAAAGGAGAAATTGCGTAATGGTTTCCGACCGTCCCATCCTGTTCACGAATGCGCGCCTCGTCGATCCCGCCAGCGGGCGCGAGGAGCGGGGAGGCGCCCTGGTGCAGGACGGCCTCATCGCGGCCGTCGGCGCCCAGGTCGCAGCCGCAGCGGACGCACAGGTGGTCGATTGTGCCGGTCAGGTTCTTGCGCCGGGCCTCATCGACATGCGCGCCTTCATCGGCGAGCCGGGAGCGGCGCATAGGGAGACCCTGAAAAGCGCCGGCGAGGCGGCCGCCGCGGGCGGCGTCACCACGATCGTGTCGATGCCGGACACCAATCCGGTCCTCGACGACCCGGCCATTATCGACTTCGTCATGCGGCGGGCGCGGGACACGTCCATCGTCCATGTTCGCCCGGCGGCTGCGCTCACCAAGGGCCTGAAGGGGCAGGAGATGGCCGAGATCGGCCTCCTGCGCGAGGCCGGTGCCATCGCGTTTACGGACGGGCTGCGTTCCGTCACCAACGCGCAGGTGATGCGCCGGGCGCTCACCTATGCGCGGGATTTCGATGCCCTCATCGTCCACCATGTGGAGGATCCTGACCTTGTGGCCGCCGGCGTGATGAACGAGGGCGAGTTCGCCACCCGCCTTGGCCTTCCGGGCATCCCGCATGAGGCCGAGACCGTGATGCTGGAGCGGGACATCCGCCTCGTGCGCCTGACGGGCGGGCGCTATCACGCGGCCATGCTGTCCTGCGCCGATTCGGTCGAGATCATGCGCGCCGCGAAGGCGAGGGGGCTGCCGGTCACCTGCGGCGTGTCCATCAACAATCTCGCGCTCAATGAGAACGATATCGGGGATTACCGCACCTTCCTGAAGCTCTCGCCGCCGCTCCGGCACGAGGACGAGCGGCAGGCCATGATCGAGGCCCTGGCCGAGGGCGCCGTGGACGTGATCGTCTCCGACCATAATCCACAGGATGTGGAGACCAAGCGCCTGCCCTTCGCGGAGGCGGCGAACGGGGCCGTCGGCCTCGAAACCCTGCTCTCCGCCGCCCTTCGGCTCGTCCATTCCGGCCAGATTTCCCTTGCGAAACTCCTACGCGCCATGTCCACGCGACCGGCGGAAATCCTTGGGCTTCCGGGCGGACGGCTGGAGCGGGGCGCTCCCGCCGACCTGATCCTGTTCGATCCCGAGGCGCCTTACGTCCTCGACAAGCGGGACCTGCGCTCGCTGTCGAAAAACACGCCTTTCGACGAGGCCCGTCTGGAAGGACAGGTGACGATGACCGTCGTTGCGGGCAGGATCGTCTTCGACCGCAGCCTGAACTGAAGAGACGCGAATGTCCGACGACGTGCACCTTTTCCACCTGCTGATCGCCCTGGTCTTCGGCTATCTCCTCGGCTCGATCCCGTTCGGCGTGATCTTCACCCGCCTGGCGGGCCTCGGCGACATCCGGAAGGTCGGCTCCGGCAATATCGGCGCCACGAACGTCCTGCGCACAGGCCGCAAGGACATCGCGGCCGCAACCCTCGTGGGCGATGCCCTGAAGGGCACGGTGGCGGTGCTCGTGGCCGGATTTTGGGGGCAGGATCTCGCCACCATCGCGGCGCTCGGGGCTTTTCTCGGCCATCTCTTCCCGGTCTGGCTCGGCTTCAAGGGCGGAAAGGGGGTCGCAACCTTCGTGGGCGTCCTCATCGGCCTCATGCCGCTCGCAGCCCTCATCTTCGCGCTCATCTGGCTCTCGCTCGCCTATCTGAAGCGCTACTCGTCCCTTGCGGCCCTCGCCGCGACGGCTGCGACGCCCTTGGTGCTCTGGGCTCTGGGCGAACCCAGGATGGCGGGCGTCATCCTGATCCTCGTCGTCCTGCTCTGGTGGAAACACAGCGAGAATATCAGCCGCCTGGTCGCCGGCACGGAAGGCAAGATCGGGCAGAAGGGATGAGCGGGACCCGCCTCACGGACGAGCAGCGCCTCGACTGGCTGCGCCTGATCCGATCTGAGAATGTGGGGCCGCGGACCTTCCGCGCCCTGGTCAACCGCTATGGCGGTGCCGCCGCCGCTCTCGAGGCACTGCCTGACCTCGCCCGCCGGGGCGGACGCCTGATCCTCAAGGTGACGAGCC